>DATJNW010000098.1:0-3965 GCA_035507655.1 Bryobacteraceae bacterium
CCCGAAACCCTCGGCCTGGCGCAATGCCCCCGCGGACGCATCACCGAAATCATCGGCCAACCCTCCAGCGGCCGGACCAGCTTGCTACATTCCATCCTCGCCGACGCCACCGGCCAGGGCGAATTCGCCGTGATCGTCGACTCCACCGATTCCTTCGACCCCTGCTCCGCCGCCGCTGCCGGCGCCGATCTCCAAAAAATCCAGTGGATTCGCTGCGCCAAAAATGTCGAACACGCCATGCGCGCCGCCGATCTGGTCCTGCACTCCGGCGGATTCGGCGTAGTCGCCCTCGACTTGGCCGACGCGCCGGAGCGCGGACTTCAGCGCATCCCCGCCACCACCTGGTTCCGCTGGCGCCGGGCCATCGAACCTACCCCAACCATCCTGGCCGTCATCACGCGGCGTCCGCTCGCCAGATCCTGCTCGGCTCTGGTGGTCGAAATGACCCGCCGCCGCGCCGATTTCGACGGCAATCTTCTGCGCGCCGCCGAATTCGAAATCACCCCGCGCAAACCCCTCGGCAAGGAAAGGACGGCGCTTCGTGTTCGCCTGCATCCATCTGCCTGACGCGCCCCAACTGGCCGAATCTTTTTCGCCCTTTGTCGAAATGGTAGACGAGCACACCGCCGTTTTCTCCATCACTCCGCGCCAGCTCGAACAAATCCAAAAAATCCCCGGCGCCGCGATCGCCGAAACCGTCGAAGCCGCGATCATCGCCGCCAGAAATCCCGGCCGCACGCTCGCCGAACTGCCCATCGACGTCCTGCCGCCCGATCCCGAAATTTTTGAAATTTTCGATCTGTGGGGCATCCGCACCCTCGCCGATCTCGCCAATTTGCCGCCAAACGGCCTGGCCGAACGCCTCGGCCCGCGCGGCGTCGAACTTCAGCAACTGGCCCGCGGCGCGCTCCATCGCCCGCTCAAACCCGCGCCGCTAAAAATCCTTCAGGAACAGCAAATCGAGCTCGATTACGCCATCACCAATCTCGAACCGCTGTTATTCCTCATCAATCGCTTTTTAGTCGATCTCTGTCCGCGGATCGAAGCCGCCGCGGCGCTGCATTTCACCTTCAACAAGGAACCGCGCACGCTGCGTCTGCCGTTTCCCACGCGCGACGTCAAATTTCTCCTGAAGCTCGTGCAGCACGATCTCGAATCGCATCCGCTCTCCGAACCGCCGCAAAAAATCAAGCTGATCGTCGAACCCACCGCGCCGCGCCGCGTCCAGCACGGTTTGTTCACGCCATCGGCTCCCGAACCTGAAAAACTGGAATTGACGCTGGCCAAAATCCGCGCGCTGGTCGGCGAGAAAAACGTCAAAATCCCGGAGCTGCGCAACAGCTATCGCCCCGGATGGTCGCTACCCGATTCGCCGCTGGCGTTTCGTTATTTCCGCCCGCCCGTTCCCGCGCGCGTCGAAACCGAAAACGGCGTCCCTCGAAAATTATTCGGCGGAAAAATCGTCAGCCTCGCCGGCCCCTGGCGATCGAGCGGCGAATGGTGGCGCCCGGACCAATGGAATCGCGACGAATGGGATTTAAAACTCGCCGATGGCGCCCTCTTCCGAATTTTCCGCACCGCCTCCCATTGGTTTTTAGAAGGCTGTTATGACTGAGTAACTGGCGCCTGGCCTCGGATAACCGGCCTCTGTTTATTGTCCCGATGTACGCCGATTTTCACACCCGCTCCGCCTTCAGCTTTCTCGAAGCCGCTTCGCTTCCCGAAGACCTCGTCCAGCGCTGCGCCGATCTCCATCACGAATCCGCCGCGCTGATGGATCGCGATAACGTCAGCGGCGCGCCGCGCTTCTACATGGCCGCGAAAAAAATCGGCATGACCGCGCACCTCGGCGCCGAAATCACCGGACCCGGCGGCCATCTTTATCCCCTGCTCGCCGAAACGCGCACCGGTTATCAGAATCTCTGCCGTCTGATCACTTCGATGAAGCTGCGCGCCAAAAAAGGCGAAGCCGCGGCATCGGAAGACGAGCTGCGCCAATTCGCCGAAGGTTTAATCTGCCTCACCGGCGAAGGGCCGCCGCTTCGTTCCCGCTTCGAAAAACTGATGAGCATCTACGGCTCGCGCAACGTCTACGCCGAGCTTCAACGCCACTTCCAGCGCGACGAAGAAGCGCGCAACCAGGCCGTCCTCGCTCTGGCGCGATCGTTAAAATTGCCGCTCGTCGCCACCAACGGCGTCCGCCACGCGACGCCCCACGAACGCGAGTTGTTCGATGCGCTGACCGCGGTTCGCCACAAGACCACCGTCATGGAAGCCGGCCGATTGCTGGCCAGAAATTCGGAGCGTTATCTCAAATCGCCCAAAGCGATGGCCCAGCTTTTTTCCGATCTCCCCGAAGCAATCGCTGAAACCGTGGAATTATCGAAGCGCCTCCAATTCACGCTCGCCGATCTCGGCTACGAATTTCCGAAATATCCGCTGCCGCCGGGCGAAACCATTCATTCCTTCCTGCGCAAACGGACCGATGAAGGCGCGCGCGGACGCTATCGCCCGTATCACGAAAAAGCGCGGCAGCAAATCGAAAAAGAGCTGGCGCTGATTGAAAAATTGAATCTCGGCGGATATTTTCTGATCGTCTGGGATCTGGTCCAATTCTGCCGCCGCGAAGGAATTTTGGTGCAAGGCCGCGGTTCTGCGGCCAACAGCGCGGTGTGTTATTCGCTTGGCATCACCGCGGTCGATCCGGTGGCGATGGATCTTCTGTTCGAACGATTTCTTTCCGAAGAACGCGGCGAATGGCCCGATATCGACCTCGATCTGCCCAGCGGGGATCAGCGCGAGCGCGTGATTCAATACGTCTACCAGCGCTACGGCCCGCGCGGCGCGGCGATGACCGCCAACGTCATCACCTATCGCGGAAAATCCGCCGCGCGCGATATCGGCAAAGCGCTCGGCTTCGACGAATCGTCGCTGGCGCGTCTTTCTTCGCTGGTCGCCACCTGGGGATGGAAGGATCCGGACGACACCGCCGAAAAACAATTCCGCCAGGCCGGATTCGATCTCGCCGACGCGCGCATTCAGAAATTTTTGTCGCTGTATGTCGCCGCGCAGAATCTGCCGCGCCATCTGGGCCAGCATTCCGGCGGCATGGTGATCTGCCAGGGCCAGCTTGATTCGGTGGTGCCATTGGAACCGGCGACCATGCCTGGCCGCGTGGTCATTCAATGGGACAAGGACGATTGCGCCGATCTGGGGCTCATCAAAGTGGATCTGCTCGGCCTCGGCATGATGGCCGTGCTCGAGGAATCGCTCGAACTCATCCGCGAGCATAATCGGGAAGAAGTCGACCTGGCGCATCTTCCGCAGGACGATCCCGCGGTTTACGACGCGCTTCAGCGCGCCGACACCATCGCCATGTTTCAGGTGGAAAGCCGCGCGCAGATGTCCTGTCTGCCGCGCTTGAAGCCGAAAAAATTTTACGACATCGTGGTGCAGGTCGCCATCATCCGCCCCGGCCCGATTGTCGGAAAAATGATGCATCCTTATTTGAATCGCCGCCAGGGATTCGAGGAAGCGGCGTGCCTGCATCCCTCGCTGGAAGGCGTGCTCAAGCGGACGCTCGGCGTGCCGCTGTTTCAGGAGCAGCTTCTGCGCATCGCCATGATCGCCGCGAATTTCAGCGGCGGCGAAGCCGAAGAATTGCGCCGCGCCATGGGGTTCAAGCGCTCGGAAGCGCGCATGCGCCAGATTGAAGCGAAACTGCGCGCGGGCATGACCGTGAACGGAATTCTCGGCGAAACGCAGGATCGCATTGTGCAGTCGATTACTTCTTTCGCGCTCTACGGATTTCCGGAGTCGCACGCCGCCAGCTTCGCGCTGATCGCCTACGCGAGCGCGTATTTGAAATGTCATTATCTGGCCGCGTTCACCGCCGCGATCCTGAACAATCAGCCGATGGGTTTTTATCATCCGGCGACGCTGGTGAAAGACGCGCAGCGCCACGG
>DATJNW010000099.1:0-8158 GCA_035507655.1 Bryobacteraceae bacterium
ACGCACTCGTGCGTGCCGCGTCGAGACTTATCTCGACGCCGCTGCGGGCGTCAGGAAGCATCGACAGGAGTGTCGATGCGGCACGCACGAGTGCGTGCGCCACCGAAGCGTCTGCTACGCGAAAAAATTCAACGGGCCGGAGCCGGACCCCAAACCCGGATTGGTGCGGATCGCATCGGTGACAAACTGCTTGGCCCGGCGCACCGCTTCCACCAGCGCGGTTCCCTTGGCCAGTTCCGCGGTAATCGCCGCGGAGTACGCGCAGCCCGTGCCGTGAGTGCTCCTCGTGTCGATGCGGGCGGCGTGGAATTGGTGAAATTCGCCGCGCGCATAAAGCAAATCCACCGCGTCGCCGCGCAAATGTCCGCCTTTGATTAAAACATTCTCGGCTCCGAGCGAATGAATCTTTTCCGCGCCGCGGCGCATGGAATCGAGATCGTCTACCGCGAATCCGGCGAGCGTGGAAGCTTCTTCCAAATTCGGCGTCAGCAAAAAGCAGGGCATCATGCGCCCGCCGAGCTTCACTCCATTTTTCGAGCTCATCACCGGGTCGACCACCAGCGGAAACTCAAACTGTTCCGCCATTTTAGCGATACGGCCGGCGATTTCGCGGCTGCCGAGCGCCCCGGTTTTCGCCGCGCGCGGCGGAAGGTCCTCGATCACCGCGCGGATCTGCGCTTCCACCAGATCGGCGGGCAGGAGGTGAACCTGCTCGATGCCGCGCGTGTTCTGGACCGTGATCAGCGTGACCACGGCTTCGCCAAAAACGCCGAAGCGGTGAAATGTTTTCAAGTCGGCCTGGATGCCGGCGCCGCCGCTCGGGTCCGATCCGGCGATGGTCAGCGCAACCGTCACCCTTTCACGTTACTGGAAGGTCAGCGTTCCCGTCTGCGTCTGTCCGGCGGAGTTGGTCAGAGTGGCCTGCACCGTCGCGATCACCTGGTTTGCCGGACAATCCGGCGTCAGTGTCGACGGCACACAATATCCGGTCACGGGAAAGGAAACCTGCATCAGAAATGTGCTGCCCATCGTCTGACCCGCATAAAGAGCCTGAAACCTGGACGTAAAATTCGCGGAAATGGGCTGGCCTACCTGCTGATTGTTCCCGTCGAAAAACGTGAATGTCATCTGCCCGGCCGAATAGGTGTTGTCGTAGCCGACCACGGTGATGTTCAGTTGCCCGTAGGCTTGGTTTGAAGCGCTGGCCGAATCGATGTAAATCGCCGCGGGCGCGATGGTGAAGGACGCAGTGGGCGAGGCGCCGCTCACGGTGACGCCGCTCAATGAGAAGGAAATGGTGCCCGCGGTGGTTCCGGTGGCGAACGTCGCTGATGCGTTTCCGCCGATCAGCACCTGCGCGCTGCCCGGGGCGACCGAAATCGGCAAGGTGCGGGTGCTGCCGCTCATGAAGGCGATGGTCGAATCGTCGGGAAGGTTCGCAGCCGGAGTGAACGTCAGATTCACGTAGCCGTTGGCGCCGCACGCCGAAGGCGACGGCAGCGAGATCGACAGCGTATGCTGCTGCACGCTCGAAAAATTCTGCGCGTCGAAGACCAGCGAAGGCGTTGGGAGCGGCAGCGTGATCCCGTTGCCGCTGAGCGGATAGGTGTTGCCGCCCGGGTAATAAGTCGAGACGATGCTCAACGCGCCGCTATAGGCCGGGCTTGGCCCGCAGACCGGCGTGAATTGAACCGTAAAGGCCGTCGACTCACCGGCATTCAGGATCAACGGCATGGAGGGCGCCTGCTGAAGTGTGAAGCCGGAGTTTGCCGTCACGGTAATGGCAGAGATCGTGATCGGGAACGAATTGAGATTGGTCAAGGTGAAATTGCATAATCCGATCGAGCCGATATTCACATTGGCGAACGCGACCGCGGTGACGCCATTCGGCGAGCATCCCGCGCCGTTGAGCACCGTGACCGCCGGCGGCTGCCCCGGCTGGGACGACGTTCCCGGCATGGTGGCGAGCAGCAGAACGCTGATGGTGGCGATGGAGGGTCCGGAGATTTGCAGGCTGGCGCTGTAATTTCCCGGCGCGAGGCCGTCGGCGCTGAAGGTGACGCTAAACTCGAAAAAGTTGAGCGTGCTCGAATCTGGAGGAATGATCACCGGCGGCGTGCCGTTGATCGCGCTGATGGCGAATCCGGCGCCGCTCACCACGGGTCCGTAAACTTCGATCCCGGAGGTGCTGTTATTGAAGATGCGGAATCGCACGGCGGAGCTGGCGCCGTCGGTGATGTCGCCGTAATTATAAGTCGCGCCGACGGGCGTTTCCGTGGCGCCATCGAAAGTAAACAGGCTGAGCTGAGGCTGCGTGGTGAGAGGCTGCGGCAACTCGAACAGCTGTTCGCGGCCGGGCGTGAGGCGCAGCGCGAAAATCGCGGCCGCCGCGCGAACTTCGATGAAATCCGGCGACATTGCCGTGAACGAAATCGCGCGCGCCAGAGGAAATTCAATGTCGGACGCGCCCGGCCTCCGCAATACCACCGCCCGGCCGGTCGAAAACAATACCCCGTCGCTGAGCAGCATCAAAGGGCCCACGCCGCGCGGAAATACGTCCATCACTGCACCGTCGTTGCTCACCACTTGAATTTCGCCGCCCTGGCGCGTGGCGAATTGCGGGACGCCGCCGACCGAGGCGATGGAAACAATTTCGCCGGAAACGTTGTAATCGACCGGAGTGAGCTGGCCGGACTGCCAGCGCGCGAGCTGCCTGGTTTGCGAAAAATACACGAACGCGCCCGACGAATCGAACGCGAACAACGCCGGACCCGCGGAAGCCGCGACGCTTTGCCCCGCCGCGATCAGCGACGAATTGGTCTTGATCAAACAAAAGGACCCGCACCCGAGCGCGACCACGCCGGTCATTGTAGGATCGGCCACGCTCGCGCTTCCCGGCAGACCCGACACCGGCCGCGCCGCGCCCGTTGCGTCGAGCATCATTCCGATTGGCGGCCGGTCCAGGCCGGATTGCGCCCAGGCTGAAATCGCCAGCGCCAAAACAAAAACCGGAACGGTCACACGCGCTGAAAAACTCGGCTTCCGCCGCTCCAGCCGTTTTTTCATGGCCGCCCCAGATTGATGGTCGGCGCGCCGATCTGTAATGTCGCCGACGGCGCCGCCGGCGCCGTTTTTCCCGTCAGCGCCGTCGCCGCGACCCCGCCGGCCGCCGCGCCCGCGACCGCCAGCGTGATCCAGAGCCATTTATGCCAGCGCCGCGGACCAGCCCGCGCACTCGCCGCCGCCGGTGAATCGGTCAGGAATTGCCGGGTCACGGTGCCGGCTCGGGTGTGCCCCTTGACCACCGTAATGCGAACCTCGAGCGACCCCGGCGTGCGATTCCATTGCATCCCCCAGGCAGTCGCGCGGCCGTCGGCGTGACTGGTCGCGATTTCGGTGCGCGATCCGCTGGCGAAAATGCCGGTGGGGCCGTCGTCGGGCAGCCGGAAACTGACGGTCGCGCCGTCGACGGGTTTCCCGGTTTCATCGGTGACCAGAACCGTGACGCCGCGGGTTGCGCGGCTGCCGATGGGATAGACCGCGCCATCGCCGTCGACCACGTGGACCTGAAGAATGTCCGGATCAGGTCCAGCCTGGGCGAAGAAGGCTATCAGAAGAATCGGTAAGGGAGCCAACACAAGAATAAGTGCGAGGTCGGGAGAAATACTCTCAGGTACATACGATCTAACCGGTTAGCCGGGCAAGCAAGCCGTTCGGACCGCGAAAATCGCCAAAGACGGTATCGCGGTTTATGAATCGCGTTTCATGTGCTTAAATAAGGTAAGTTCCTGATGCCAGAGCGAGCCTTTAGACTGCGTCGCGGTTTGAAGTCTTTCACGCGGCGAATGAGGGAGTTGCGTTTGATTGCCAAGGGCGCGATGTCGACGCGCCATCCGATCATGGCGCACATCATCCCCATTCGGCGATGTAACCTGGCGTGTACCTACTGCAACGAATACGACGATTTTTCAAAGCCCGTGGCCTTGGAGATCATGGTCTCGCGAATCAATAAGTTAGCCGACCTGGGCACGAGCATCCTGACGCTTAGCGGAGGCGAGCCGCTGCTGCATCCGCAGCTCGACGAAATCATCGCGGCCATGCGCGGGCGCGGCGTTCTGGCCTGCATGATCACCAACGGTTACCTGTTGACGCCGGACCGGGTGCGGCGGCTGAATCGCGCCGGCCTCGATCACATGCAGATTTCGATCGATAACGTGATGCCGGACGACGTCTCGAAAAAGAGCCTGAAGGTGCTCGACAAGAAGCTGCAAGTCCTGGCCGAGCACGCCGAATTTCACGTGAACATCAATTCGGTGGTCGGCGGAGGGATTCATAATCCCGACGACGCGCTGGTGGTGGGAAAGCGCGCGCTGGAACTGGGATTTTCGGCGACGGTCGGCATCATTCACGACGGCGACGGCCAGCTTCGCCCGCTGGGCGACCGGGAACGCGCCGTCTATCACGAAATGAAAGCGATGGAGAATCGCCATTTCGCGCGGCTCAATTTTTTCCAGGACGCCATCGCGCAGGGAAAGCCGAACCAGTGGCGTTGCCGCGCCGGCGCCCGCTACATGTACATCTGCGAGGACGGGCTGGTGCATTACTGCTCGCAGCAGCGCGGTTATCCGGCCAAGCCGCTGGATCAATACACGCGCGAAGACATTCGCCGCGAATATCTCACCGAAAAATCCTGCGCGCCGTACTGCACGGTGAGCTGCGTGCATTATGTTTCGTACTTCGATTTTTTCCGCGCGCCGCAAACCCTGAAGGCCGACGTTCCCGAGCGCCAGCGGCCGCTGGTGAAGATCACCAATTCGGGCCAGTGAGCTGCGGGAAGCACGTGGGGCATGCTGGCACACGTTGCTGAATCCTCGAAAATCAGCAGCGCAGCCGCACGGGGGCCGATTAGAAATCGCCGCGCAGGGCTTTCTTGTTCAGAAAAGCGATCAATTCCGCCGGATCGTCAGTGATGATCGCGTCCACCTGCGCGTCAGCTAATGACTCCCAATCGGCGGGCGTGTTGGCGGTCCAGGCGAGCACTTGGAGTCCGGCGGCGTGCGCGGCGCGAACTTTTTGGGGCGTCACCAGCGGATAGCGCACGGAAACCGCGCCGGCGCCGGCTTCACGCGCGATCGACAGGAAATCGCGATCCCCGCCTTCCCACAGCGCGGCGCGCGGAATTTCCGGCGCGAGCTTCTTCATCGCGTGCAGCGCACGAAAATCGAAGCTTTGAAGCAGCACACGCTGTTCCAGGCGATGCGCGCGCACGCGATCAAGCAGCAGCGCGGCGAATTCTTCGGGCGACGGCGTCAACTCGGGATGGTCGGGGAAAATCTTCATTTCCAGGTTGAATTGAAGTTGGCCGCCCGCGGCCAGGTCGAAGACTTCATCGAGCGCCGGCATGCGCGTTCCCGGAATCGGCGTCTGTTTCGGAAAATCCGGATTGCGAATTTTGCCGCAGTCCCATAGGCGAACCTGGCCGAGCGTGAGCGATCGAATCGCCGCGCCGGGCCGCGGACCGCTGCACACCGGCGGCGCCAGATGCGGATCGTGCGAAACGACGATCACGTCGTCCCTGGTCACCGCCAGATCGAGCTCGATCGCATCCACGCCGATCGCAATCGCGTACTCGAACGCGGGCAACGTATTTTCCGGCCGCAGGGCGCGCGCGCCGCGATGGCCGTGGACTAGAATTTTTCGCGACGTCCGGCCAACGCCGCGTGGCGTCATGCGCGCTGCATGCGCTCCAGGTCACACTGGCAGCAGTCGCTACAGCGCTGGCATTTTTCGCAGCGATGATTGGGGCAAACGTCCTTGGTGCAGTAAACGCAGATCTCGGTGGAGGGTTCGCCGCAGATATTACAGGTGAAGGTGGCTATTTCAGTCATTGCTTTTTTGGCGCGGGCTGGCGGGTCAAAATTCCGCGGCAGCGCTGCGCTTCCTTATCGACGATTTGAAATTCCTGTTCCTTCTGCGCCGCCAGATCGGTGATGTACTGGCGCAGAGCGTCGCGATTCGACGAATTTTCTTCAAGCACGCCCAGCAGCAGATCGCCCACCGCCGGATTCTGATAATTGCGCACGCCGTCGGCGAGCGAGTCCAATTCCGTTTCGAGCGCCTGCAACCGGAAATAAGTATCCAGCGCCAGCGTCAGCCGCTCCGGCTGTTTTTCGAGCGCCTGCGCCGACTGGACCAGGTAGGTCAGCTCGTTTTCGGCGCTTTTCCACTGCTGCACGTAGGTCTGCGGCGCGCCTTTGGCGACCCATTTCTGCGGCGTCAACTGATCGAGAATCGGCTTCAGTCGCGCGGCTTGCGCCGACAGCCTGGCGACCGATTTCGACACATCCCAATCCGCCGAAACACCTTGCGCGACCAGCGCGGCGGGGAGAACAACCAGCGGCAACAGAAACTTCATAGTCCTAAGGTTAGTGTCGCACGCCGTTTTTTTGTTGTACAATCTCAACTCCGGCTGTTTCTGAAACAGGATGCTGAAGAATTCAAAAAACCGCTTCCTGATGGCCGCGGCCCTGTTCGACGCTGTTCGACGCTGCTGAGCAGGGCGCGCCAGCAAGCGGGTAGTCGGGAGTTTTGGGGCATCCTCTGGAAGATTAAGTTATGCGATCCTTTTTGTTTTTGCTGTGCGTCTTTGAGGCTTCGGCGTTCGCCACGTGGTCGGTGGTCGCGGTGGATCGAAGCACCGGACGCGTGGTGATTTCTTCGTCCACCTGCACCGGCACCACCGACGATTTTTTGAAAGACGTGCAGGCGGTGGTCGTGCCGGGCAAAGGCGTCGCGGCGTGCCAAGCCGGCGTCGATTCGGCCACGCACCAGAACCAGACGCTGGTGTTCGATGAATTGCAGCGCGGCGCCGATCCGGCGCGGATCATCGAAATGCTCAGCGAGGACCCGGGCTTTCAAAGCCGGCAATTCGGTATCGTCGATTTGCAGGGCCGCATGGCCGGGCATTCCGGATTAAGCAACGGATTCGTCACCCAGGACCTGCACGGCCAGGTTCCGGGAACCGAGATTTTTTATTCGATCCAGGGAAATATTTTGCGGTCGGATCAGGTGGTGCCGAAAGCAGTGAAGGCGTTCCTGGCCGCCTCGGGCGGCGTCACCGATCGGGTGATGGCGGCGATGGAAGCGGCCGATGCGGCCGGTGGCGACAGCCGCTGCACCTGCGAAGTTCCCGCGGTTCCACCCGAATCGAAGGACATTCCCTGTACCCGGCGAACCTCACTGGTCGCCTATATTCTGGCCGCCGATCCGGGCGACACCAACGGTCCCGCCAGCGCGCCCAATTCGCACAACAACGGAAAATACGCGATGTATATCACTGTTTCGCAGCCGAACATGGGTCCGCAATTTCAGATCAAGCCGGGCGAGGATCTGGATCCGGTGAAGACGCTGCGGATGCGCTACGACGCGTGGCTGAAGGCTCATCCGGAGTTTCGGAGATAAATTTTTATGCGCTGGATTTTGGTATTGTTGGCGGTCGCCGGACTGGCGCTCGGTCAGTCGCGCGGCGGCAGGGGTGGTCGCGGCGGGCGCGGGCGCGGCGGACGCGGCGGCATCCAGAACCTGACGCTGATTACCACCGCGTGGCCCGACGGCGGAATGATTCCGTCGCGCTATACCCAGTCGGGTCCGGAAATTTCGCCGGCGATCGAGTGGAGCGCTCCGCCGGAGGGCACCGTGAGTTTCGTGTTGACGTTCACCGACGCGGATACGGTGGTGAATGGCTCGACCGATGCTCTTCTGCACTGGATGCTGTGGAACATTCCCGCGAAAGCGACCGGCATCGCGCAAGGCCAGCCCGACGGATTCGAGCTTCCGGACGGCACGCGGCAGATCAGCGTGAGCGGATCACGCTATCGCGGACCGGGCGCGCCGGCCTCCGGTCCGCTGCATCATTACATTCTGCAATTGTACGCGTTGGATACGATGATCGACGTAAAAGTGAACCCGCAAGGTCCGCAGGAGCCGAACCCGAACGTGCAGGCGATCCGCACGGAGATCATGCAGGCGATGGCCGGGCACATTCGCGGGAAGGCCGCTTACGTCGGCTTATTCCATCGCGCCGATTGAGAGACACGCAAAAAAAAATCAGCATCCGCCGGCGAAGTGGCGTAAGCCGTCAGGCTTGCGTTATACGCGT
>DATJNW010000100.1:0-106465 GCA_035507655.1 Bryobacteraceae bacterium
TTTGCCGCCAGACTCAAGTCGCCGTAGTCATGCGTGTGGTCGCGAAGATTGGCGGCGACTAAATCACCACGGATAAAAGATGCCGACCATATCTTCTGCGAGGCGAAAAGAGTTCCCTCAACCGACAATCTGATTTGTAGAGTTCCAGCGAAGCCGGGCCGATA
Source organism: Bryobacteraceae bacterium (assembly GCA_035507655.1). Lineage (GTDB taxonomy): Bacteria > Acidobacteriota > Terriglobia > Bryobacterales > Bryobacteraceae > Palsa-187. The sequence continues at coordinate 165 of DATJNW010000100.1, forward strand.
GGATTGAAGAGTGGCGACGCGGCTAAGGTCGATTGCGGAGGTGTTGACTTGCGCACGCACCTTACCCTTAGTCAGGTCGGTTGGCGGATGCGCGAAGGACGCCTGAAGATGAAGTTCACCGGCGGGAGTGGTTACGTCGAAAGTTTTGACCGTGATCAAGCGATCTGACAAATCGGCGGCGATGCTGGCGTCGCTGAAAGCATCGTTATAAATCGTACCGTTGGTGATATGAACGGCGACATCGCCTCGCGGATTGTCGAGTGTTCCGCTGAGATGAACCGCGGAGGTGACTTGACCCTCCAGGGGAAGTGTTTGCTCGCCCACGAGACTCAGAAAATCGGAAAGCCGGCCATTCCGAATGGTAAGCTCCGCCGCAAGTGGTTCGGTGGGCCGAGACCTCCAGTGATCGAGGCCCAAAGAGAATGAAAAGCCGACGTGGGATGCGCCGCGGTCGAGAGTTGCGCTGGTGACGTGGAGCTCAGAGGGGGATGCGTTGACGCTGGCTGTTAAGGTGTCAAAGCGGCGTCCGTCCACAACAAAGTTGGTCAGGTCGGCAGAGCCCGAGAGCGAAGCATGATCGAGGGGGCCGCGCTCGGTGAGGCTCAGCGAAGCGAGTCCGCTGGTGAGAGCGATCGGATGAGATGGAAAGAGCGTCGCCAGGAGTGGCGAAAAATCGACCACATTCCGAGAATGAATAGTCAGTAGAGCTTGACGGCCCGGCTGGCCGCTGACTTCGATTCTCGAATGCGGAAGGACGAAGTGCGAGTGGGAAATCGCAATTATGCGGGTCGAACTGTTGTAATCGGCTTGAAGGCGGCCAGAAAGCGGAACCCCAGTAGGTATCGGCACGACGGAAAGATCCGCAGAGATGGACGGCGCCCGAATGGGTCCTCTAGCCTGAAGGCTACACGAAATGCTGCCCGAGTAGCCGAGATTACGGTGGAATCCAATTTCGCTCGCCTGAGATACACTGAGTCCGCGGAAATTGGCCGTGGCGACTACCGTGCGAAGATCGTGAATCGCCGCCTTGGCCGAAAGGCTGGTCCCCATGACGTGCAAGTCGAGCTGCGACAGTTGAATCAAAGCCGGCGAGGCCGCGACCAATCCGGACAAATCCGCTTCACCGATGTGATCATATTTGAAACTCAAGTCATGACTGGCGAATGAGGCGCGTACCGAATAGTCAGGAAATACGAGATTGCCCTGGCCGGACAGAGTTAAGGTCCCAGCCGGGAGCTGCGGAGCAGCAAACAGATGAGACAGCTCGTCAAAAGAAATAGAGCCGTGAAAAGAAGCCTCGGTGTTGCCGTCGCCAGCGGCAATGATATAAGACTTACCCAAGTCCAGTGAGGCGTACTGGAGCACAATACCTTTTGAAGCCGCCGTCAGAGTGGTCCGGAGATTCACATATTGCGGCCCGGTCGAATTCAGGTGAATCGGTGCGCCGGTGGCCATCTGCAAATCGGCCAAGCTGACGTGCGCGGATACATCGACCAGCGCCTGGGCGGACGCGACGTTGAACAATCTCGCGTTGGCGACAAGATTCGAACGCGGCGTAGTGAGTCGCGCATTTGTTACGGTAATCGTGTCACGCCCTATTGAAACCGGGACGACCACGCGGGACGTGATGACGGAGCGATATTGCGTGATCATTGAAGTACTGATCTGACCCCGGTATTGCGTTTGCGCCCGATCATAATAAAGGGAGGCAAGAAAATCGCTTCCATGCAGAGTAAGTGGGACGCTGAGATCGGCAAAATGAATCGTGCCGTTGGTGATATCGAACCGCTGAATGGCCAAATCAATTACCGACCTCAGGTCCTTCTGGAGGCCGGCTGAGGGCTTTTGCGGCGCCGGAAGATTGGTTTGGTGATTCGGAAAAACAAGGATGTTCACCGAGGGACGATCTACCCCCAAATAGGCAAGATCGACGGCATGACCCAAGGAAAACAACTTGAGGCGGAGAACAATCTGCGGGGCTTCGAACAGCGGAGGATTTGCGGCAGACTCGGTTCCGCGTATGGTGAGACCGGCGATGGTTACCGTCAGGGTATGCCAGTCGAAGCGAAAGGAATTTATCTGAGTCTTGCCCCCGGTTGACCGTTCGATGTAGGAAATCAGGCGTTCGCGAACGTAGTTTCCGAAACGCCGGGAGCGTACCACGAGAATGGCCGTAGTAATCAAAAGCACGAGCACGATCGCCAAGCTCAGAACGAGACGGATAATTACTTTTCTGGAAATCACGCGAGAGACTTCTCCAGGTAAATTATTCGCGTCGACTTGCGCGTCTGATCCAGCCAGCTTTCGAATAAGGCGTTGAGTTTTTCCCCAGAGATGATCGTTTCGATGGCGGGACGGGCGGCAGAAAGCGACTTAGAGTCGAACTGATCGCGATGGGATTGATAATACTTTTCGACATCCGCGTCGGAAACGATGACTTGGGGGCGAAACATGGCGTCGATAAATCGCAGAACGGTGAGCTGCCAGGAAAGACGGTCGCGTAACTCGGCTTTACTGATTCCGTCCTGCTCCAGCACCGCGCTGAAGCGGGCGCCGCGATCCTGCTCGATCTGCTTCAAAAGCTGAGTGGTTTCCTGTTGCGAGGCGACCGGAAATCCGCCGAAACGGATCTGCTGGCGGATGAGTTCCTGATCAATCAGTCGGCTGGCGGCCTGCTTTCGGGAAGTCAAAGCAAAGTCCGGACGCTGATGGTTGAGAAACGCCGTCACTCTAATGTCGCGAACGATATCGCTATCGAGAATGGGAGCACGTCCGACAACCACGGCAATGCGATCGATCAGGACGGCCTTGGCTGTGGAAAGAGTGAAAATCGCGACCAAAACCCGAAGACGCATCAGAATGTCTGCCCGATGGAAAAGAAGTACTGAATGTGACTGATGCTCTGCAACCTCGGTTGACATTGGGTTGGTAACTCACCGGGCGGCAGATTCGGATTGCAGGCTAACAATTGCTGAAGCGTGCCGGAAAAGCCGTAAAAGCTTGGCGGGTTGAGGCCGTAGGCCAAATCCACACGCAGAGGGCCAACCGGCGTCTTATAACGAATACCGAAGCCGACCGCCTGAACCATATAATTGAAGTCTTCCGGATTGTTTTGATGATAACGAACCGAGATATCGCCGATGCTCCGATAAATATTACCGGCGTCGTGGAACAACACACCGCCGATATTCCGTCCGATCAGAGGGAACCGAAGCTCGACATTGCTGATCAGCACGGCGTCGCCGCCAAGAGGGAAGCCGGTCGGCTCGGTTTCGGTTCCGCCGGGGCCCACTGGTGAACCGGTGTCGCGAGGGCCGGCCTGGTTTTCCGGGAAAGCACGGAGAGAGATGTCGCCGCCACCGAAGAAGCGCTCGGGAAGCGGCACCGCTTCGGCCTCGGTGACTCCCGCGGGCACATCGAAGGGAAGAATGGCGCCGAACACGATCTGGCGGGCTAATACGAGATTCTTGCCGAGGCGGGTATAAGTGGCATTGCGCACCATAAATCGCGTGAAGCTGCGCTGCGAGCCGAAGGCACTGGAAGCTACGCCGAAATCGACGGAGTTGTACATTCCGGAGTGCGGCTCAATGGGATCGTCGCGGCGGTCCTGAACGATACTCGCGGAAACGATTCCAATCCGCACCGGCTGCAAGAACTGAGGAACCAGTAGCGCGGGGATAACCAGGTCACTGACACTGACGCGGCGGTAGGCAAACCGAAACAGTCCGAGGGTACGGCGGGTGAATTTTTGCGCGACCTGGACGGACCCTTCCTCGCGGTGAGACGAAAAGGTCCGGATATCGCGGGTGGTGTCGTAGAGAAAACTATAAGTCACCGAACGGGACGGATCATTAAAAAGGCGCGGGACGATAAAACTGACGCCGATTCTTTGTTCAAGTGTGGAAAGGAGCGTCTGGACGGCAATCGTATGTCCCACACCGCCCACGTTCAGGCGATTCATATTGAGCGAAACGCGTGGGCTGAAACCGGTGGCGCCGACAGGTTCCGAGACGGCTGTAGTGGTGGGTCCGAGCTGTGCGATGGTGGCGCCGACTCCAACATTCAGGGTGTATTTGTGAGCTTCGGTGAAATCGAAGAGAACATATTTATATTGGTCATCGCCTTCACTATTCTGGATGGTTGTGTCAATCTCGGCGAAGATACCGAGGTTATATAAACTTCGTTGTATCTCGCGGTCGGCGGGCAGCGACAATGGATCGCCACGGTGGATGGTGATCTGACGCTTGACCAACTCCGGCTTGGTGCTTCTCAATCCCGTGACGATCACGTCGCGAACGAATTCCTGAGAGCCGGCGTCGACGCGATAAGCCAGGTTGACTTCGTGTGCGGCGGCGGGTGTGGTGGTGAAGTGAAACGTGGCCTGTCGGAAGCCACTCGACGAACAAGCTGTGAGAATAACGCTGCGGTCCTCGGCGATGGCTAACTCGCTGTACGGTTGTCCGGCGCCGGCGTTGAGGATCGCGGCGAGTCTGGCGCCGCCGACGTGTTCCAGCCCGCTGACATCGAAGCGGGAGATGCGCCACTGCGGACCTTCGGTGATGGAGAAGATCGCCGCGATTTGCGAGGCGTTGCCGCGGTAATCCGTCTGGAGGCGCGAAGTGACCTTTACATCGCGAAAACCGTTGGCCTTATATAAGTCGACGATATTCTGTTCATCCCTCGAGCGAAACGAGTCACTATATCTCCCCCAGCGTTGATAGAACGAGGCCGGTTCGAGGTACATTCGCTCCCGGATGGTGGCGAGATCGAAATAGTGATTGCCCACAATCTCCACGCGAACCAGTTTGCGGCGCGGACCGTGGCTGATGAAGTACTCGATGGTTTGCTGATCGTCCTGCGGGGGAAGTTGGCGAAAAGTGACGTCGACGTCGGGGTAGCCTTTGGATTGAAAATAGTCGCGAAGGTTTCGTTCGCCTTCCACCAGAAGGTCGGGGTCGACCGCGCCTTCCTGGTAAATCGGAACGTAGCGCCGGAGACGGCCTTGCGAAACCTTTGCTTCCGGCATACGGATACGGATTTTCGGACCGGCGCTGACTTCAAGCGCAGGTTTTACGCGCAAGGTTTCGGGATCGTAGTCGAGTGAGGAGATACTCGCCGTGGCGGTCAGGCGGTCTTCCTTTTGATATTTTTTCTCGATTCCTTCAATTCCCTGGCTGGTCAGCGCCTGAGTGACTTTCCTCCACAGATGGATGACCGGCCAACGCCAGCCGGTGGCGTGAACGATAGTTGCGTCGGAAAGCTTGGCGTCGCCGTTAATCTGCGGCATCTGATAACGGGCGCGCGGGCCGGAGTCCACCACGATCCGCACGCTGACCTGCTGCTGCGGCTGGTCGGAAGTTTCCAGGTGAACGCGAGCTTCGTACAGGCCGTTGCTGACGAACAGGCGCTGAATGTTCTTTTGTGCGGCGGCGAGCAGGCCGGCATCGAACACGCCGCCCAAGGGAAGCTGCGCCGCGTTGACCACCAGCGCGGCGTTGGGCGGGCTGGAGATTTTGCCGGTGGTTTCCACGTGGCCGAAGAAGCGCTCACTGGTGGTTTCGAAGACGACTACTATGCCGTTGCCGCGTTCGGCCGCATCCACCCGAATGTCACGGTAACGTCCCGTGGCGAACATACGATCGATCGCCTCGGCGACCTCGGCCGAGCGCAGCGGCGTGCCGGGCCGCAAGACGGCGACACGTTTCAGATCCTCGGACGACAGCGGCTGGTCGGCGGGCTGGTAGCGAATTTCGATGATCGGCTTGCCTTCAAACGGCGACTGGGCGCGTGCCGAAAGGCTCGCGACCAGAACGCAACCGATTCCGATCCATCGTGTTGCCGTTTGACCGCTCGTTGGCATACCTCCGGTCCGCCGCTGTGCCGCAGACACCCGGCTATCGTTTGATGCGCAGTTTTGTAGCTTGTTTCATTGCCGGGGAATCAAACTTGCAAAGGAAGAAATGGGCGGGAGTCCGAAGAAACAGGCGGCGATGCGAAGTGCGCTATCGGTAATCGGCACCACATTTTCGCGCTGGAACGGTCATGACGGGCAGCGTCTGGGCGCGGCGCTGGCCTTTTACACCCTGCTTTCGGCGGCGCCGCTGGCGGTGCTGGCGCTGGTGATCGGCTCGATTTTTCTGGGCCGGCAGGCGGCCGAAGGCAGGATTGCGAATTTCGCGTCACAGGCGCTGGGGCCGAAGGGCGCCTCGCTTCTCGATTCCATTCTGCTGCACGCGCGGCAGCCGCATCATTTCGGCGTGGCCGCGGCGATTGCGATCGGGGCGCTGCTGTTCGGAGCTTCCAGCGCGTTTCTGGAGCTGCGCGACGACCTCAACCGAATGTGGGAGGTGCATCCGAAGAACCGCGGCCTGATCGGGATCGTGCTGCAACGGATTTTCGCCTTCGTTCTGGTGCTGGCGGCGGGGGTGGTTTTGCTGGCGTCCATGCTGGCGACCGCGGCCGTTTCGGTGATCAGCCAGTTCTTCCGAAACCTGATGCCGGTGCCGTCGTGGGTGCTCGAAATCGGCAACTTTGCCGCATCGCTGGTGGTGCTGACCCTGATTTTTCTGCTGATCTTCCGCTTTGTGCCGGACCTCTATCTGCCGTGGCACGTTTTGTGGCCGGGAGCGGTGGCGAGTGCGCTGCTGTTCACATTTGGCAAGGCGCTGCTCGGCTTGTATCTGACGAAAGTCGGAGTGGGATCGACTTACGGCGCGGCCGGGTCGATTGTGGCGACGGCTCTTTTTGTTTACTACGCGGCGCAAATTTTCCTGCTGGGCGCCGAGTTCACCTATGTGTGGGCGCGGCGCAAACTTCAGCCGGGACGCGAGATCTGGGCGGCGCCGTGAGTGGTATACTCGGTCGGTGTGAAGGGTATCGTACTTGCGGGAGGGTCGGGCAGCCGCCTGTTCCCGCTCACTAAAATCACCAATAAACATCTGCTGCCGGTTTATGACAAGCCGATGGTTTATTATCCGATTCAGACACTGGTGGACGCCGGAATCCGCGACATCTTATTAGTCACGGGCGGACGTAATTCCGGAGATTTTCTGAGACTTTTGGGAAATGGCAAGGAATTCGGGTTAAAACACCTGAATTACACATATCAGGAGGGCGAAGGCGGGATCGCCGAAGCTTTGGCGCTGGCCGAACATTTTGCCGACGGCGATCAGGTCTGCGTGATCCTGGGCGATAACCTGATCGAAGGCACGATTCGCGGCGCGGTGGAGGATTTTCGGGGGAGCGAACGCGGGGCGCGGATTTTCTTGAAGGAAGTTTCCGACGCGCAGCGCTTCGGCGTTGCGGAATTGCGGGGCGACCGGATTATCGGGATCGAAGAAAAACCCGCGAATCCGAAAAGCAATTACGCGGTGACGGGAATTTACCTGTACGATGCTTCGGTGTTCGATAAGTGCAGAAACCTGAAACCTTCGCATCGCGGGGAGCTGGAAATCACCGACGTGAATAATGCCTATATCACGGAGGGGACGATGACGTTCGCCGTGCTGGACGGATGGTGGACCGATGCGGGGACGTTCGACTCTCTGCTGCGCGCGACCAATTTGGTGGCTGCGCGGCGCGGGCGTTCGGCCGACGCGGCGGCGGATTAAAACGGTAACAAGAGACGCGCCGCTTGCGTCTAAACGCGATGTTTGGACGCTACCGATGACACCAAAATTCCTGCGCATTGGCGCCACTGTGATCGCGGCTCTGTTCGCGGGTTCCTTTGCGCACGCTCAGAGCTTCACCATCACCACCGTTGCCGGCGCGGGAGCCGACACGAATCCCGGTGGGCTCGCGACCCTGTTTGAGCTCAGCACGCCCACGGGAGTCGCGGTGGACGCCAGCGGAAATTTCTATATTGTCGATTCGGGGTTGAACCGTGTTTTTAAAGTTTCATCTCTCGGCTACATCAGCACGGTTGCGGGCACCGCGGCGGTCGCCGGCTATTCGGGCGATGGCGGGCCGGCCACCAGCGCGCGCCTGAACAATCCGGAAGCCGCCGCGCTGACCCCTTCGGGCAACATCTACATCGCCGATTATCTGAACTACGTGGTGCGCGAGGTTTCCGGAGGAGCCATCAAAACCATCGCCGGCAACAATCAGGCGGAATCTGCGCCCGGCGGCATGGGCGACGGCGGACCGGCGACGCAGGCCGAATTATCCGGTCCGCTGGGCGTGGCCGTCGATGCTTCTGGCAATGTGTACATCGCCGATTCGGCGGTGAACCGGATTCGCAAGGTTGCGGGCGGCGTCATCACTACGATTGCGGGCACGGGACAGGATTGCTGCTCGGGTGAAGGCGGTCCGGCGGTGAACGCGTCGATCGGCCCGCCGCAACAGATCGCGGTCGACGCGGCGGGGAACATTTATTTTGCCGAAGCGGACTGCTATGTGCATGAGGTGACGGCCAGTGGAACGCTGCTGCGGATCGCGGGCAATGGAACCCTCGGCTATTCGGGCGACGGCGGTCCGGCGACCAGCGCGCAATTAAGCTGCGGTCCGGTGGGCGTGGCCGTGGACGGGATCGGCAACATTTATATCGCGGATACGTACAACAACGCGGTCCGCATGGTTGCGGCGGGCACCGGCATCATCACCACCATCGCCGGAAACGGAAATTGCGGCTATACCGGCGACGGCGGAGCGGCCAAATCGGCGCAGCTCTGCTGGCCTATGGGTCTGGCGATCAGCGGGAATAACATCTATATAGCGGATGAGGCGAATTCGGCGGTGCGCATGTTGACGTCCAGCACTCCGCTCGCGCCCGCGCCCTCGATCCAGTCGGGCGGCGTGGTCCCGATCTACGGCCTCACGTCGACCATCCAGCCCGGAGCGTGGGTTTCGATTTACGGCAACAATTTGATTGCCGGATCGATGCCCGTGAACTGGACGGGCAATTATCCGACGAGCCTCGGCGGCACCACCGTCAGCATTGACGGCAAGCCCGCCTATCTTTCTTATGCATCGCCGACGCTGATCAACCTGGAAGCTCCCGACGATTCGACGCGCGGCAGCGTCAACGTGACGGTGAGCAGTCCGAACGGGTCCGCGACGGCAACGGTGACGCTCGCTGCTCAGAGTCCGGTGTTCAGCCTGCTAAGCGATGCGAAACACGTCGCCGGAATCATTCTGCGCCCGGACGGATCGGGCGCGCTCGGCAGCGGAGCGAGTTCTTACGACATTATCGGGCCGGCCGGAACCTCGCTCGGCTACACGACCGTTCCGGCGGCCGCGGGCGATAGCGTGGTGCTCTTTGGCAGCGGATTCGGGCCGACCAATCCGGCGGTTCCCGCGGGGCAAGCGTTTTCGGATGGCCCTGCGCCAGCGACCGGCACAATCACTCTGACCATCAACGGCCAGACGGTGACGCCGTCATTTGCCGGAATCAGCACCGAACCGGGGCTTTTTCAAATCAATTTCACGCTTCCATCGGGGCTGGGCACGGGTGATCAGCCGCTGATGGCGGCGGTGAACGCTGCGTCCACGCAGCCGAATGTGGTGATCACGCTCAAATAAATTGCGCCGGCTTTAGCGGTTTCCGCAAGAAGAGGGCGGCGCGCCGGCCGCAGGCCGAGGGCCTGCCCCACAAACCGGGACATTAGTGCGGCAGCGATTTTAAATACGCCAGCACCGCTTCCGCGTCGTCGTGCGTCATGCGGAACGGCGGCATCGGCGGACGCGGCGGACGGCCGGTGCGCGAAATGCCGGTGGTCAGCAGGCGGATGATCTCTTCGTCGGTTCCGGGAGGCGTGCCGGCGATGCGCGGCTCGATCACGGCCCAATCCGCCGAGGGATAGCTCGCGTGAAGCTGTGTGGGACCGCCCATCAGCCAGCGGTCGCGAATCGGTTGGCCCTGCGCGTCGCGCGGCGTGTGGCATTGTTCGCACATCGCCACGCTTTCGACAATGTAGCGTCCGCGGTCGATCAGGTCCTGGCGGCCTTTCACGGCCTTCACCTGGGCGTGCGATGGCGTGGCCCAGTTCAACGCCAGCGCCAAAACGGGGATCACAGAAAATCGGAGAAAGTTATTCATAAATCGTGCGACTCGCACTTGGCAGCTTGCTCGAAAAAGTCGGAAAGCCCTGCCCTGACGGGCGTGGCTCCCATCCGCCGCTCGCTGGATTTTGAAATTTTCGGCAAGCTTTTAGTATACCGGTCCGCGGCCGGCTCGTGCTTCATACGCCGCGATGGCTGGTTCCTGTTGAAGAATATAACCCAATTCGTCGACGCCTTCGAGCAGGCAGTATTTAGAAAACGCGTCGATCGGAAACGGGATGGCGCGGCCGTCGGGCAGGGTCAGCGTTTGCGCGGCCAGATCGACGTGCACGGTCGTGCCGGGAGAATTAACCAGCGCGGCGTGAACACCGGCTGGAACAACGATCGGCAGCAAACCGTTCTTGAGCGAATTTTGCTTGAAAATATCGGCGAAGCTGGTGCTGACTACGGCGCGAAATCCGAATTGCACGAGCGCCCAGGGCGCGTGCTCGCGGGAGCTGCCGCAGCCGAAATTATCGCCGCCGACCAGCACCTGCGCGTCTTTCGCTTCGGGCCGGTTCAGAATAAAAGCCGTTTTGGGCGCGCCGTTGGCGTCGTAGCGCCAGTCGTAAAACAACTGATCGCCAAGGCCGGACTTGGAAATCGTTTTCAGAAACCGCGCCGGGATGATCTGATCGGTGTCGATGTTGTCGATCGCGAGCACGACGGTCTTCGTGGTGAAATTCATAGAGAGTATTAGAAAAGGCGACAGACCGCTCGGTCCGATTTCGGACGGGGGACAGGGTAGTCTGTCCTCTTTTTTAACAAAATCATAAGAGCGTCCTCACGTCGGTGATTTTTCCGGTGATCGCCGCGGCGGCCGCGGTCAGCGGGCTGGCTAAAAATGTCCGCCCGCCTTTGCCCTGGCGTCCTTCGAAATTGCGATTGCTGGTCGAAACGCTATACTCGCCGGGCTGAATGATGTCGCCATTCATTCCGATGCACATCGAACATCCGGCTTCTCGAAACTCGGCGCCGGCTTCGCGGAAAATCCGATCGAGTCCTTCGGCTTCGGCCTGCGCCTTGATCTGCCGCGATCCGGGCACCACCAGCACGCGAACGTTAGGCGCGACTTTGCGGCCTTTCATCACGCCGGCCGCGGCGCGCAGATCGGAGATGCGCGAATTGGTGCAGCTTCCAATGAACACCACGTCCACTTTGTGACCGGCGAGTGGCCGGCCCGGTTGAAGATCCATATAGCGCAGCGCTTTCGCCAGCGTATCGCGTTCGAGCGCGTTGGGCGCGGCGTCGGGATCGGGAATCGCGCCGGAAATCGGAATGCCCATTCCGGGGTTGGTTCCAAAGGTGATCATCGGTTCGAGCGAGCCGGCGTCGATCGAAACTTCGCGATCGTATTTCGCGCCGTCGCCGGACGGAAGCGTGCGCCATTGCGCGATCGCCGCGTCCCAATCGGCCCCCTTTGGAGCGAACGGACGGCCGGCGATGTATTGATACGTCGTCTCGTCGGGCGCGACCAATCCCGCGCGCGCGCCGCCTTCGATCGACATATTGCAAATGGTCATACGCTCTTCCATCGAAAGCGCGCGAATCGCCGGTCCGCAATATTCGAAAACGCAGCCGGTGCCTCCGCCGATGCCGATTTTCGCGATCAGCGCGAGAATGATGTCTTTCGCCGTGACGCCGTTTTTGAGCGACCCATCGACGCGAACGGCAAACGTTTTGGACGGCCTTTGTAACAAACATTGCGAGGCCAAAACGTGTTCAACTTCGCTGGTGCCAATGCCAAAGGCGAGCGCGCCGAAAGCTCCGTGCGTGGCCGTATGCGAATCGCCGCAGACGACGGTCATGCCGGGTTGGGTCAGGCCGAGTTCGGGGCCGATCACGTGGACGATGCCCTGGCGGTCGCTCGCAAGGCCGTAGCATTGCACGCCGAATTCGCGGCAATTGTTTTCGAGCGTCTCCACTTGCGCGCGCGCGATGGAATCGAGGATCGGCAGGCCGCGCGGCGTGGTCGGCGTGGAATGATCGGTGGTGGCGATGGTGCGGTCCGGACGACGGACTTTCAGTCCGCGGCGGCGCAGGCCGTCGAAAGCCTGCGGCGAAGTGACTTCGTGAACCAGGTGCAGGTCGATATAGAGCAGCGCGGGCGCGCCTTCGCGCCCGGCGACAACGTGACGGTCCCAAATTTTCTCAATGATCGTTTTCACACGCCGGCTCCTGTCCCCTGTCCGCTGGCAACAGCTTTACAAACCTCTTTGGCCACGTCCGATGTGCCCACCGGATGCGATGGTTTCAAATCCGCGGTCACACGTCCCGAGTCGAGCACGTGGCCGATCGCTTCTTCAATCGCGCGCGCTTCTTTTGCCAGTCCGAACGAATAATCGAGCATTGCCGCGGCAGACCCAATCGCGCCGAACGGATTGGCCTTGTTCTGGCCGGCGATATCCGGCGCGGAGCCGTGTACGGGCTCATAAAAACCTTTGCCGTCGCCGACCGAGGCCGAAGGCAGCATGCCGATCGATCCGGCGAGCACGGCGGCTTCATCGCTTAAAATATCGCCGAACATATTTTCCATGACGAGGACGTCGAAGCGGCGCGGATTCAGCACCAGTTGCATGGCGCAAGTGTCGACCAGCAGATGATCGAGTGAGACGTCCGGATAATCGCGCGAAACGCCGGTCACCACGCGGCGCCACAGCTGCGAATTTTCGAGCACGTTCGATTTGTCGACGCTGGTGACTTTCTTGCGCCGCCCGCGCGCGAGTTCGAAGGCCTTACGCGCGATTCGCTCAATTTCGGCCCGCGAATAAGACATGGTGTTGATGGCGCGCTCGCCTTCGAAGCCGCGCGGCTGGCCGTAGTACAGTCCGCCGGTGAGCTCGCGAACGATCAGCAGGTCGGTTCCAGCCACAACCTCGTTCTTAAGGGGTGAAGAGCCGATCAGCGACGGCCACGCTTTCACCGGGCGCAGATTGGCGTATACCCCCAGCGCCTTGCGAATCCCGAGCAGTCCTTTTTCCGGGCGCTTTTCGGGCGGAAGCGAATCGAAATCGGGCGCGCCCACGGCGCCGAGCAGCGTCGCATCGGCGGCGGCGGCTTTGTTCAGTGTGTCTTCGGGCAGCGGCGAACCGGTTTTTTGAATCGCCACGCCGCCGATGAGACCTTCGGAAAATTCGAGATCGTGACCGAATCGCGCGGCCACGCTTTGCAAAACCTCGACGGCCGCGCTGGTCACTTCAGCGCCGACGCCATCGCCCGGGAGAAGCAAAATTTTCAGCCGCATTTTCTGATTGTATGCCGTGCGTCAGATCTGAAAAAAACGAAGCGGAGTTTTTTCGTGCAACCCGTTAGAAACGGAGAGGCGGATTACGAATCCGCCGCGGGTTGCGAGCCTACCCACGTTTGTCACCCTACGGCAACTTTTCGCCGATCGATTTCGGCTGCAAAAATTGCAGCAGATAATCGGGACCGCCGGCTTTCGAATCGGTGCCGGACATATTAAATCCGCCGAAGGGATGCGCGCCGACCATCGCTCCCGTGCATTTGCGATTGATGTATAGATTGCCGACGAAAAATTCTTCCTTCGCGCGGCGGATTTTTTCGGGATTTTTGGAATACAGCGCGCCGGTCAGGCCGTACTCGGTGTCGTTGGCCAGCGCCATCGCATGATCGAAATTGCTCGCCTTGGTCACCGCCAGCACCGGCCCGAAAATTTCCTCCTGGAAAACTCGCGCCTTCGCATCGACGTCGGCGATCACCGTGGGCTGAATGAAATAGCCGTCGCCCGGCGCGGCATCCCCGCCGGTGACCAGACGTCCTTCGCGTTTGCCGGTTTCGATGTAATCGAGAATGGTTTTCTTGGCGCCCGCGCTGATCACCGGGCCCATATAATTGGCTGGCTGCTCGGACGGGCCGACGGTCAGCGCCGCAACCTTCGCTTGAAGCTTTTCGACGAACTCCTGGTAGACCGCTTCATCGACAATCGCGCGCGAACACGCCGAACATTTTTGTCCCTGATAGCCGTATGCCGACTGCACCACGCCGGTGACCGCGCTATCCAAATCGGCTTCGCGATCGACGATAATCGCGTCCTTGCCGCCCATTTCCGCGATCACGCGCTTGATCCAGATCTGGCCCTTGCGCGGTTTGGCGGCCAATTCGTTGATGCGCAGGCCGACATCGCGCGAGCCGGTGAAGGAAACGAAGCGCGTCTTGGGATGTTCCACCAGCAGATCGCCGACGGTCGCGCCGCTGCCCACGCACATCGCGAAACTGCGCGGCGGGAATCCGGCTTCGAGCAGCACTTCGGCGAGCTTCTGGGCGATCGTCGGAGTTTCGCTCGACGGCTTGATCACCACGGTGTTGCCGGTGACCAGCGCGGCGACGCTCATCCCGGTCATAATCGCCAGCGGGAAATTCCAGGGTGGAATGATCACGCCCACGCCCAGCGGCAGATAGACCATTTCATCGTGCTCGCCCGGCAGCTGCACCACCGGATCGGGGTGCGCCAGGCGCTGCATCTGGCGCGCGTAATATTCGCAAAAATCGATAGCTTCGCTGACGTCGGCGTCGGCTTCGGGCCACGTTTTTCCGGCTTCGGAAACCAGCCACGCGTCGAATTCGAGCTTGCGCTCGCGAATGATGGAGGCCACGCGCACCACCAGCTCGACGCGAGTCTCCGCCGGCGTCCGGCTCCATTCGGCGAAATAGGCGTGCGCGTCTTCGATCGCGCGATGGGCCAGCGCGGCATCGGCGCGATGATGGCGGCCGACAGTTTCCGACGGCCGCGAGGGGTTCACGCTGTTCAATAGGTCACCGGTTTTGTGGCGCGCGCCGGCGATCCACAGCTCGTATTCGCGGCGGAATTCGTCGCGCACTTTTTCGAGCGCGGCTTGCGCGGCGCGAATCTCTTCGGGTTTCAAAAATGCCGAGACAGGCTCGTTCTTAAATGCGGCAAGCCGCCGCGGTGCAGCGATGGTCATGAATCCCCCGGGAATCTAGCCTTCGACGATGCGGCGTCCGCGTTCGATCAGATCCGCCGCTTCATCAGCCACGCGCAAACCTTTTTCGTACAGCTCGCGCCCTTTATCCATCCACTCGCGGCCGGATTCGGAGATGGCTTCGCGGCCCTCGCGCGTTTTCCGCTGGATCAGGCGTCGCGTGTCTTTTCCGGATTTCGGCGCATAAAGAAGAGCGACGGTCGCACCGATGGCTGCCCCCGCCACAAACCACACGAATTTTCCGTTTTCTTCCATACCTTTAGTCTAACAGTCGTGGAGCCGGCAGGCGACAAAAAACGATGGCCTGCCCCACCAGGCTTTCTTAAGCATACGAGCGTGGATCGAGGGCTCGGCGGCTTTCGAGCATCCTCGTAACGCGCTAAGCTCGGAGTGATGGACGAATTAGTAACGGTTTTCCGATCCGGCGACGAGAGCGCGGAAGAAGACGCCATGGCGATCGCCGAGATTCTGCGCGATGCGGGGATTTCCCCGACCGTGCTCGACGACGATGCGCCGGGAGTGCCCGAAGGCGTGTGGGAGGTGCGCGTGGCCGCGGCCGACAGCGCTCGCGCGGAGCAGTTGATCGCGGCAGAACACATGCCCGAAGATGAATTCTCCAAGCCCGATAAATCGGCGAGCCTCGATTTCGAGACGGTGTACAGCACCTGTGATGGCGGCGAAAACGAAGCGGAGGCGTTGACCATAAAAAGCCTGCTCGAATCCAACGGAATCGAGGTGGTGATCTCGGGACAAAACGCCCAGTTCCCGAACCTGGGATGGGAAGTGCGCGTCGCCAGGGAACACGCGGCCGAAGCGCGGAACATTATCGCCGACGCTCAGGCTGCCGGGCCTTCAGGCGCTGAAGAGGCCGAAGCCGAAACAGAGCGAGAAGCGCCAGGGCGGTGATCGCCATAGCGATCGTCGCCGGCTCGGGCGTGTCCGCGCCCGGAGGGTCCACCAGCAGGACGGCGTGCTCGACGCCGTCGAAGATTCCGGTTCCGGCGATTTCGCCGCTGTCGTTGATCGCGTAAGCCGCGGTGATGATCCAGCCCGGCGTATCGAGCAGCGAATTCAAATCGAGCATCACGCCGTTTTCGTCCAGAAACGCGTGCGTCATGCCGTCGCCCGCGATATAGGAATAGCCGGCCACGTCGCCCGCGGAATTGATTCCATAAGCGTCGCTCGAGGAACCGCCGAGTGTCCCCAAATCCTGCATCAAGCCGTCCGAATACAGGAACGCGTTCAGATAACCGCTCACGGTTTGCGAGCTGCCCACCACTTCGCCGGAATCGTTGAGATCCATCGCGTAGCTGTTCGCGCCACCAAGCGTGCCGAGAATCGTGTATCCCGTTTGCGGCGACCATACGAATCCGCGAAAATCTCCGCCGGAAACCTGCCCATAACCGGCGACGTCGCCCGCGTCATTGATTCCATACGCAGAAGACCACGTTCCGCCGGGCAAAGCTCCCAAATCGACCCCCGCGCCGTTTTCCGTCACGAACGCGTTGCCCTGGCCGTCGCTGGTGAGCATGCCCGCCACCTGGCCGGCATTGTTGATGGCATTCGCATAGGACCCGGCGGCGGCGATGGCCTGCGTGGTCGAATCCATCCACAGGGTCGCGTAGGCCTGGCCGTTTATGTACGCCGTTCCGGCGACTTGGCCGGATGCGTTCACTGCCGCAGCGCCGCCTTCGCTGGCGCTGGTGTTGAGGCTGAGGTCGGTGATGCCGGAGCCGTTATTGACAAACGCGTGAGTATAACCGGAGGCCGTGGTTGCCGCTCCGGAGGCGATGCCGCTGGAACTGAGTCCGAAGGCCTGCGCGCTGGCGCCTCCCAGCGTGCCGAGATCGACGACATTGTAGATCGGCCCGGCCGCGCAGAGACAAGCGGCCCATAAAACCGAAGCTAAACGAATCGAATTCATGAAGTGGTTCGATTATGGGCGATCAAAATTGCGAATAAAAGACGCGAGAATACTACAATTTCTGGTACTGAGCCGCTATTCCTGCTGACGCGCGGGGATATTTCGTGGTAGCTCTGCCCTGACAGGCACGGGTTTCGGCGGGCCTACTTCGCGGCGACCTGCAATAGCGTTCCGTAAACGAAATTGGTTCCCTGCTCCAGCGAATCGATGGGCACGCGCTCGTCGTTGCCGTGCATGCGGCTTAGATCGTCATTGCTGATCGGGTAGGGATAAATGCCATAGACCGGCACGCCGCGATTGCGCCAGGCCATCGCGTCGGTGCCCGCTTGAAAAAGATACGGAGTCACCGGCGCGCCCGGCCACACTTTGCCCGCATTATCAACCAGCGCGCGGTACAGTTCCGTGCCGGTCGAAGACGCCGGCGCGGAGTGTTCGCTCAACACGCCGCGAGCGCCCGCGCGCGGTACGGCGATGTCCACGTCGGGATCGGCCACCACGCGCTTCAATTCGGCGATCATGTCTTCGGGCGTGGTGCCGGGGATGGCGCGAATGTTGATGGTCGCTTCGGCCGATCCGGGAATCACGTTGCTGCGGAAACCGGCGTTCAGCAGAACCGGCGCGATGGTGTTGCGCATGATCGCGTGCAACAGCACGTCTCTGCTGATCTCCCGGTCGGCGCGCGCCACCGCGGCGGGATCTTTGCTGTTCACCAGGTCGAAGAAATATTGTGACATCGGCGGCTCGCTGGTTTTCGCGAGCGTCAGAAAAAACTGGCGAGTGCTGGCGGTCAGTTCCGGCTTGGTCTGGTAATCGGCCAGGCGCGCCAGCGCTTTCGCCAGACGGAAAATCGCTTGATCGGGGCGCGGCATGGAGGAATGGGTGGAGGTTCCGTGCGCGGTCATCACCAGCGTGATGGACGATTTGTCGGCGGTCGAAATACTCACGTAGCGCACCTTGCCGTCGGGGCGTTTCATGATCCAGCCGCCTTCGTTCAGGGCGAACTCGCAGTTCATCTGGTCCCACTGCGATTGCGCCAGCCAGGTGGTGTTGTAGGGCATGCCTTCTTCGTCCGCTTCCACCATGAAAATGACGTCGCGCTTGAGCGGAATTTTGTTGCGCGCCAGACGCATCACCGCTTCGGCGAATACGGCCACGCCGCCCTTGAAATCGATGGCGCCGCGGCCGTAAATGTAGCCCGCTTTGATCACGCCGGCGAAGGGATCAACGCTCCATTTATCGCGTTCGACGCCGACCACGTCGGCATGCGAGGCAAGCAGCACCGGCCGCGCGCTGCCGTCGCCTTTGAGCCGCGCGATCAGGTGCGTTTTTCCCGCTACGGGCGTCGGGAAAATTTGAATTTCGAAGCCGAGCGGCCGCAGCTTGGCCGCCAGCAGTTGATCCAGCTTGTTCTCATTTCCCGGAGGGTTGCTGGTATCGACGCGGATCAGCTCCAGCAGAAGTTCGGCGGTGGGGCTGGCCGCGGATGCAGCCGACGCGGCAAGGAACAAAAGCACAAGAGGGCGATGCATTGGCCTCATATTGTATCCTGCCTCGCGGGCGATACGTCGCGACATGTTGTGGGGCGGGCTCCCAGGCTGCGGCGGGCTCAGGAAAAGGCGAGCGGCGCGCCCGCCCGCCCCACAAATCCGCGGGAATAATTGCGAAAAATCGCGAGTGATGTACAATAATCAGCCATGAACCTCCGAGAGATCATTGTTCCGCTGCTTTTCGCCAGTGCCGCCTTCGCTCAGCCGTCTTTCGATACGGCGCTTCAGAATCTCAAGTTTCGCAGCATCGGACCCGCGGAAATGGGCGGACGCATCGACGATCTGGCGGTGGTTGAATCCGATCCGCGAATTATTTATGTCGGCGCGGCGGCCGGTGGGATTTTCAAATCGGTGAACGGAGGCGCGACATGGAAGGCGATTTTCGAGAATCAACCGAATCCTTCGATTGGCGATCTCGCGCTTGCGCCTTCGAATCCGTCGATTCTTTACGTCGGCACGGGTGAGGCCAACAACCGCCAAAGCTCGTCGTGGGGCGACGGCGTTTATAAATCGATGGATGGTGGAACGACGTTCGTTCATCTGGGACTCGCAGAGACGCACCACATCGGACGCATTGTGGTTCATCCGGCGGACCCGAATATTGTTTACGTCGCCGCGCAGGGCGATCTTTGGGGACCGAATAAAGAGCGCGGCGTTTATAAATCGACCGACGGCGGCGCGACCTGGACGCAGGTGTTGTACATCGACGAAGACACCGGCGCGACCGATATCGCCATCGATCTGCAAAGCCCCAATATTCTTTATGCCGCAATGTATCAGCGGCGGCGCACCGCGTTCGGCTTCAATGGCGGCGGGCCGGGCAGCGGATTGTATCGCTCGGTCGACAGCGGCGCGCATTGGACTCGCATGACGCACGGTTTGCCTTCGGGCGACCTGGGGCGCTGCGCGCTGGACGTTTATCGCAAAAATCCCAACATTGTATACGCGGAAGTGCAGAACGCGAAAGAAGGCGGAGTTTATCGCTCGGAAGATAAAGGTGAAACCTGGACCCACATGAGCGATACCGATCCGCGGCCGAGCTATTTCAGCCAGATTCGCGTCGATCCGGACAATGAAAACAGGATCTGGATGGGCGGCGTGAATATTTATATGTCGGAAGATGGTGGGCGGACGTTTACACAGGCGCGATTCGAGCGCGTGCATAGCGACGTTCACGCCATCTGGATCGATCCCCACAATTCGGATCACCTGCTGATCGGCAACGACGGCGGCGTGTGGGTCAGCTATGACAGCGGGCGCGCGTGGCGGCACATCAATAATTTTGCGGTCGGGCAATTTTACGAAGTCGCCTACGATTTTCAGAAGCCGTACCATGTTTGCGGCGGATTGCAGGATAACTACAACTGGTGCGGGCCGAGCTCGACCGCGCAGACGCTCGGCATCGGCAATGACGATTGGATTTCGGTGCAGGGCGGCGACGGTTTTTACAATCGCATCGATCCCAGCGATCCCAACATTATTTATTCCGAATCGCAGGACGGCAATTTGATTCGCCGCGATCTGAAAACCAGCGAATCCAAATCGATCCGTCCGCAGGAGCCCAACGATCAGGCGCCGCGCTACCGCTTCCAGTGGAATTCGCCGCTGATGATCTCGCCGTTCGATCCGAAGACCATTTATTACGGCGGCAATCACCTGTTCAAATCAACCGACCGCGGCGATACCTGGCAGGTGCTCGGCGAGGATCTGACGACCAACGCCGATCGCACCAAAATGGCGATCATGGGCAAGGTGCAAGCCGACGAGTTATCGCCCAGCGACGGCATCGCCGCGTGGCCGTGCATCACCGCGATCGCTGAATCGCCCGCGAAGGCCGGCGTGCTGTGGGTTGGAACCGACGACGGCAATTTGCAGATGTCGCGCGACGACGGCAAAACGTGGGAGAACGCGGTCAGCCGCATCATGGGTCTGCCCAAGGGCGGATACGTCAGCCGAATCGAGCCGTCGCACAAAGATCCCGGCACGGTGTATGTGACCTTCGACAATCATCGCAGCGCCGATTACGGGATTTATATTTTCGTCACGCACAATTACGGCGATTCGTTTGAGAAAATCACCAGCGGCATCCCGCCCGATGCCGGAACGGTGCACGTGATTCGCGAAGATCCGGTGAATCCGGATCTGCTGTTTGCCGGCACCGAGTTCGGCTTGTTCGTGACCTTCGATCGCGGGCACAACTGGCACCAGATGAAGAACGGATTGCCGACGGTTCCCGTTTTCGATCTTCAGATTCAGCCGCGCGATCACGATCTGATTCTGGCGACGCACGGCCGGTCGATCTGGATTATGGATGATATCAGCGCGCTCGAACAGATGACGCCGCAGGTGCTGACCAGCGATCTGAAATTGTTCGACACGCGTCCCGCGATCGAATGGAAAATGGCCGATTATCGCGGGTTCATCGGATCGGCGCTGTTTTTCGCGCCGAATGCGCCGGCCGGTCTGCTGCTCGATGTTTATGCGAAAAATTCGGGGCAAATGCGGGTGACGGTGGCGGATAAATCGGGCAATCGGGTGCGCCAATTCAACGCGCGCGCGACCGGCGGCGAGATCAATCGCATCGCCTGGGACCTTCGCTACGATGCGGCGGTCGCGCCGGAAACTGCTGGTCGCGGCGGCCGCGGGGGTGGTGGCCGCGGTGGGCGCGGCGGAGCGGCTGCGGCTACGCCGGAAACGAATCCGGAAGCAGGATTCGGCGGCGAACTCGATACGGAATTCGGCGTGGAACGGAGCGCCGGCAGTCCGCCGGCGGGGCGCGGCGGCGGTGGTGGACGCGGGGGATTGGGAAATCGCGGTCCGCTGGTCGAGCCGGGAAGTTATACCGTGACCGTGGCGATGAGCGGCAGCAGCGATTCGAAAACGGTGATGGTGGAGCAGGATCCGCGCATTCAGGTTTCGCCGTCGGATCGCGAGAAGCGTCGCCAGACCATCGACACGCTGGTGCGGCTGACGCGCGAAGCCGACGCCGCGCGCCGGCGAGCGGTGGCGATTCGCAACTCGCTGAGCGATCTGACAGACAGCTGGAAACAGCCGGACGCACCGAAAATTCCGGAGTCGATCCAGAAATCGGCGGACGGTCTGCTGGCGCGGGCGAAGACCGTTGCGGATCGATTTGAATCGGCCAATGGCGGCCGTGGATTCGGTGGAGGAGCCGGTGCGCCGCCCCGCTACACTCCGCCGCCAGTGACGCAGAAGATCGCGCGGCTGCTGGGGCAGATCGATAATTACACCGGCGCGCCAACGTCGCATCAGATGGCCGAGGCGCAGGATTGTTCGGCGCAGTTGCAAAAAGACACGGCGGAATTGAACCGTCTGGCGGCGGACGTTCCGGCGCTGAATAAAATGATGACGCAGGCCGGGGTGCCCTATTTCGGCGTTCCGGGGAATTAACCGCGTCGACCATTTTGATTGTTTTACGTAAGCGGCGCGCGTCGAGCGCCTGACGTCTTACGCTGCTTCACCCGGCGCGGGCGCCTGCATCGCTCTTAAGAAAACCGGTCAATCTTTGAAATATTCGAGCGCCTGTTCGATCGCCCGCTCATATAACCGCCCGCGCCGCGGATCGGCGGCGCGAATCGAGGCGAGGTCGCGTTCGCGCGACGCGTGCAGGTCCAGGGCCGTCGCGGTGTTCCAGGCCTTCGTTCCGGCTTTGGCGTAGGAGCGAAGCGAGCGCGCGCCGAGGCCTTCGGCGATGCGCGTCGCCTGCCCGCGCGAAAACCCGGCCTCGCGGAGCATTTCGACAGCGGCGCTGAAATAGGGAAGCAGCAGGTTGGAGGCCAGATGCGCGCCCGCCAGGTAAGCCGCCTTTGCGCCGGGCGGAATTTCGATCAACTTACGCTGTTCGTCCGCGGCGATGCGGCGAATTTCGCGCAGAACCGAGGGATGCCCTTCGGCCACCAGCGTACGTTCATCGCCGGGAATTGCATCCAGGGTCGCGATGCTGCCCGGCGCGCGCAATGCCGCGCTGCCGCGCGTGGTGGCGCAGATTACAATCATTTTTCGCGCGAGCGACGCTTCCGCGGAAAGGTCGCGCAGCACGCGATCGAGCGCAGCCTCGGGCAGCGCGATCCACAGCAAGGCGCGGTCGCCCAAGGCCGCGTAGGTTTCCACCGGATGGCCGGCGCGCGCGGCGTTGGTAATGCGCCGGGCCACGCGAAACGAGGTCGCTTTCACCGGGCCGAGCGTGCGCAGAACCGCCGGCATGCGCGCCAGAAAAGATTTGGAAAAACCGCCGGCGCTGATCAGGCCGGCTTCCAGCGTCTTCACGAAACTGCGGCGCCGACCGTCTGGGCGCGCAATTTTTTGATGCGCTCGCGAAATTCCACGGCCCCTTTAAAGTCGAATTTGCGCGCCGCTTCGCGCATCCGTTCTTCGAGCTCGGCGATGTAGCCTTCCATCCGCTCCGGCGGAAGCGCTTCGATTTCGCTTTCCGGTTCCAGCGGCACGGTGACGTAATCGGCTTCAGCCACGGCGACCAGCGTAGCGTCGATCGGCTTGATAATTGTCTGCGGCTCGATATTGTTGGCCTCGTTGTAGGCGCGCTGCAACGTGCGGCGGCGCATGGTTTCGTCGATGGCGCGGCGCATCGAATCGGTCATGACATCGGCGTACAGCACCACCCGGCCGTTCACGTTGCGCGCGGCGCGGCCCATGGTCTGAATCAGCGATCCGGCCGAGCGCAAGAAACCTTCTTTATCGGCGTCGAGCACGGCGACCAGCGAAACCTCGGGAAGATCGAGGCCTTCGCGCAGAAGGTTCACGCCGATCAGGACGTCGTAGGTGCCGCGGCGCAGGTCGCGTAGAATTTTGACGCGATCGAGCGTGGAAACTTCCGAATGCAGATAAGCACACTTCACGCCGGCTTCGCTGTAATGCTCGGAAAGATCTTCGGCCATGCGCTTGGTGAGCGTGGTCACCAGCACGCGTTCGTTGCGTTCGACCCGTAGCCGGATCTGGTGCAGCAGATCGTCCACCTGGCCGCGGATCGGGCGGACGTCGATTTCGGGATCAACCAGACCGGTCGGGCGAATGATCTGCTCCACCACCACGCCAGACGTTTTGGTCAACTCGTATGGACCCGGCGTCGCTGAAACATAGACGATCTGATGAACGCGATTTTCGAACTCTTCAAAGGTCAGCGGACGGTTATCGAGCGCGCTCGGCAGGCGGAATCCGAACTTGACCAGTGTCTCCTTGCGGGAGCGGTCGCCGTGATACATGCCGCGAAGCTGCGGGACGGTCTGGTGGCTTTCGTCGATGAACAGCAGCGCGTCGTGCGGCAGATAATCGAGCAGCGTGGGCGGCGCCTGGCCGGGCAGACGTCCGGAAAAATGCCGGGAATAATTCTCGATTCCATGACAATATCCGATATTCCGGATCATTTCCAGGTCAAACATGGTGCGCTGATACAGGCGTTGCGCCTCGATCCGCTTGCCCTGTTTTTCCAGCTCTTCTTTCCACCAGGAGAGCTCGTTTTCGATGCTGCGCAGGGCATTGGACCGCGTTTCCGCGGACATCACGTAATGCGTTTTGGGATAAATCGGCAAGCGCAGAAAGGTTTGTTTCACCTGGCTGGTGAGCGGGTCGATCTGTTCCAGCGATTCGATCTCGTCGCCCCATAAACTGATGCGGTAGGCGTTGTCGTCGTAGGTGGGAAAAACTTCGATCACGTCGCCGCGCACGCGAAACGTGCCGCGCTTGAAATCGCCTTCGTGGCGTTCGTAGAGAATGTCGACCAGGCGCGAGGTGATGTCCTGGCGCTCGATTTTCTGCCCTTTTTCGAGCATCAACAGCATTCCGTAATACGCTTCGGGCGAACCCAGGCCGTAGATGCAGCTTACGCTGGCCACGATCACGCAGTCGCGGCGCTCGAAGAGAGACCGCGTGGCGGAAAGACGCAGCTTGTCCAGTTCGTCATTGATGGTCGCTTCTTTTTCGATATACACGTCGCCCGCGGGTATATAAGCTTCGGGCTGATAATAATCGTAATAACTGACGAAATATTCGACGGCATTTGCCGGGAAAAACGTCTTAAATTCTTGATATAGCTGCGCCGCCAGGGTCTTGTTGTGGGCCAGCACCAGCGCGGGACGGCCGAAGTGCTCAATCACCTTGGCCATGGTGAAGGTTTTGCCCGATCCGGTGACTCCGAGCAGCACCTGGTGCTGTTCATCATCTTTGACCCCGCGCACCAGCGCTTCGATCGCCGTGGCCTGATCGCCGCGGGGCTTATAGTCGATTCCAAGCCTGAAAGACACTCACTTTTAGTATAAGGGTTAAGATTGAGATTGGCCGATACATTCGATTTCTGGGCGCTGCGATTTCATTTCCGCGCCTTGGCTGCGCTCGATTTTCCGCGCGGGACGGCTGCAAACCGGCTGCGCGGCGCGCTCGGGAAAAATTTGAGGATTCTCTCGGAAGACGCTTACCAGCAATGGTTTGCGCCGTCTGCTGCGGAGGGTCCGAGCGGGTTGCGCCATCGTCCGCGGCCGTTCGTGCTGCGCGCCGCGCATCTGGAGGGCGCGTCCATCCCGGCTGGCGCGAGCTTTTGTGTGGGCTTAAATGTCTTCGATTCGCGCGCTATGCCGGATCTCTCGCAAGCCATGGGCCGGTTCGCATTGCTGGACTCGATCGAAACCCGGAAAGTGAGCATGCCGCTTGAAGGGCTGGCCGTTCCCGGTGGTCGCGGTTCGTTGCGCGTGCGATTCCTGACCCCGACGGAACTGAAGGGCGCGGATCGTCCCGAATTCGACGTGTTGTGGGCGCGGCTGCGCGATCGCATCAGCACGCTGCGGGCGTTATATGGAGCGGGACCGCTGAAGATCGACTTCCCTGCGACCGGCGGGCGCGCCGCGCGGATTCGTATGACTCAGTGCGAAATTGAAAACATCGCGGCGGAGCGGGTGAGCGGATCGACCGGACAGCGGCATTCGATCGGAGGGTTCAGCGGATTCGCGGAGTACGAAGGCGAGCTGGGCGAGTTTCTTCCGTACCTCGAGATCGGACGGCACACCGGCGTGGGGCGGCAGACGGTGTGGGGAAAGGGCGAGATCGGCATTGAAACGTTTTGAACAGGAAATGGTTCGGGGCTGGCTGCATGAGCCGGCCGGTGGAGCAGGTCCCCGGCCCGCCATTGCCCTGACCCACGGCGCCGGATCGAATTGCGACGCCCCGCTGCTCAAGGCGCTAGCCGAAAAATTCGCCGAGGCGGGATGGAGCGCGCTGCGTTTTGATTTGCCGTACCGGCAGGCGCGGGCGAAAGGTCCGCCGTTTCCGGCGCAGGCGGCGCGGGATCGCGAAGGGATTGAACGCGCGGCGCAGGCGCTGCGCGAGATTGCGGACGGAAAGATTTTTCTCGGCGGGCATTCTTATGGAGGCCGGCAGACGACCCTCGCCGCGGCCGAAAATCCGCGGCTCGCCGCCGCATTGCTGCTGCTGTCTTATCCGCTTCATCCGCCGGGCAAGCCGGAGCGGGCGCGAACCGATCATTTCGCGAAATTGCAGACGCCGGCGCTGTTCCTGCACGGAACGCGCGACGCGTTCGGCTCGGCCGAGGAAATCAAAGCCGCGTTGAAGCTGATTCCGGCGCGCGCGGAACTGGAAATTTTCGAGGGCGCGCCGCATGGTCTGCCGGCGTCGGCGGCGCGAAGAATGGTGGATCTTTTCCTGCAATTCGTGGCGATATGAACTGGCGCCGCTATTTTCGCGTTCAGGATTTCGTGTGGCTGCTGCTGTTCGCCGCAATTGCGGTGTTCGGCCAAATGCACGATCCGGTGGTGATTACGTGCCTGATGGCGATCGGCGTGGTGCAGGTTCTGGAGCCCCACATCGGGGCGAAGCTGGCGATCGCGCTGAACCTGGCGCTCTGTTATCCGCTGATGTATTTCAGCCAGCCTTTTCCGGAAGAAATGCCCATTAATTCCAGTTATTGGTTCTTCTTGTTCTTGCCGGTGGTTTCGGCGGCGAGCACTTTCGGACTGCTCGGCAGCGCGCTGGTGGCGATCATCGCCGCGGCCGAAAATGCTTCCCTGCTGATCTGGCTGTGGGTCTTCAACCGGATTTTTCCCGACCCGATCGCGTTCGGACGCGACGGCCAATTTGAATTGGTGCTTCGCTACGCATCGCTGTTTCTGGTGAGCTACGCGACGCATCAGCTGGCCAAAGGGAAACGCGAGGAGGCGACCAAATATCAGCTTGCGGCGGAACAGCTTGCGGCGGCGAATCGGAGCTTGAAGGAGGCCGAGGCGCAGGTGCGGCGTTCGGAGCGGCTGGCGGCGCTGGGGCAATTGACTGCCGGGTTGGCGCATGAGCTGCGCAATCCGATGGGCACCATGAAAACGTCGGCCGAGCTGCTGGCGCGCAATGTGGAAAAAGAAAATGAAATCGCGCGGGAAATGGCGGGATATATAAAGGAAGAAGTTGACCGCACCAACTCCCTGATCACGCGCTTTTTGGATTTTGCCCGGCCGCAGAGCCTGCGTTTGGTCGAAGGCGATCTGGCGGCGATGCTCGATCATGTAATCGAGCGATTTGAACGGGAAAAGCGCTCGAATATTTCCGTATATAAAAATTATTCGCCGGATATTCCGCCGGTGGCTTTCGACGCGGAGCTGATCGAGCGCGTGATTCTGAATCTGATCACCAATGCCGCGCAGGCCAGTCCGCCGGGCGGGGTGGTGACGGTCAAGACGCGGCTGGCGGGCGAAATGGCGGAGATTGCGGTGATCGATCGCGGGTCGGGCATCGAGCCGAAAAATCTGGAGAGCATCTTTAATCCGTTTTTCACCACCAAGGCGGAGGGCGTCGGATTGGGGCTGGCGATCTGTTCGAAGATCGTCGACGAACACGGCGGGCAGATCAAAGTGGAAAGCACGCCGGGCGAGGGCAGCGTGTTTCACGTTTTTCTGCCCGTTCGCCGACAATAGAGGATGCGGAAGAAGGGGACGGATTACTCTGTCCCGGATGTAACTGGTTGCTTGCGCCGCATCGCCACCGCGGACAGAGCGGCCTGACCCCTTTCTTCGCACACGGACAGGAATTTATGAGTCGAAAAACGATTCTGGTGATCGAAGACGAAGAAAAACTGCGCCGCGTGGTGGGGGTGCATCTTTCTTCGGTGGGCTATGAAGTGAAGGCCGCGGGAACCGCGGAAGACGGGATCAAGTACGCGGGCGACGTCGATCTGATTCTCACCGATCTGAAATTGCCGGGCATGGATGGTCTGGCGCTGCTCGAAAAATTGAACGCGCAGAATACGCATGCGCCGGTGATCGTGATGTCTGCCTTCGGCACCGTGGAAAACGCGGTGGAGGCGATGAAAAAAGGCGCGGTGGATTTTCTTCCGAAGCCATTTTCGCTGGATCACCTGAGCGTCGTCGTCGAAAAAGCGCTGGAAGTGAGTAAGCTGCGCGACGAGAATCGCGAGTTGCGCGAAGCGCTGGGAGAAAAATATCAGTTTCAGAATATCATCGGGCGCAGTCCGGCGATGCAGGACATTTTCGCGACCGTGTCTCGCGTGTCGGGAACGCGGGCGACGGTGCTGTTGTGCGGGGAAAGCGGCGTCGGCAAGGATATGATCGCGCGCGCGATTCATCAGCATTCGCCGCGCCGCGACCGGCCGTTCGTCAAAATCAACTGCACCGCGATCCCGGAAAATTTAATGGAAAGCGAACTGTTCGGCTACGAAAAAGGCGCGTTCACCGGAGCCAACACTTCGAAGCCGGGAAAATTCGAGCAAGCCGATACAGGGACCGTTTTTCTGGATGAGATCGGCGACGTGCCGCCTTCGATTCAGGTGAAATTATTGCGCGTGCTTCAGGATCGCGAATTCGAGCGGCTGGGCAGCAACAAAGTTCTGCATACCGACGTACGCGTGGTGGCGGCGACCAATGTCGATTTGCGGGAGGCGCTCGAGAACGGAACTTTTCGCGAGGATCTGTATTACCGGCTGAACGTGGTTCCGTTGAATATTCCTCCGCTGCGCGAGCGGAAGGAAGACATCCCTTTCCTGGTGGATCATTTCGCGAAAAAATTCAGCGGCGAGGTGAGCGAAGGCGCGCTCGAACGGCTGATGAGTTATCACTGGCCGGGCAATGTTCGCGAGCTGGAGAATGTGGTCGAGCGAAGTATCCTGCTCGCGCGGGGGCCGCGCGTCGAAGCCGAAGATGTGAAGATCGAGATGGGCGCGGCGCGGTCGCGTCCGATGGCCGCGGCGGATCATTTCCTGCCGGAGGGCGTGACGCTTGACGAATACGAGCAGTCGATCATTCGCGAGGCGCTGAAGCGCGCCAATGGGAATAAGAGTCAGGCGGCGAGACTGCTCGGGTTGACGCGAAATGCGCTGCGGTATCGGCTGGCGCAGATGGGGATCGAGTAAGGTAAGCCGCCGGGACAAGCCGCGAACAGGCAAAACGCCGCGGCTTACGCGATTTTCGGCTTGATCACATCCACCACTTCCTGCACCGCGGCGGCGCTTTTGGCGAGCATCGCTTTTTCTGCTTCTTGCAAGTGAATCTCGTAGATTTTTTCGATGCCGTTGCGGCCGAGCTTCACCGGAACCCCCACGAAAAGTCCGTGGATGCCGTATTCGCCTTCCAGATACGCGGCGCAGGGCAGGACTTTTTTCTTGTCTTTCAGAATCGACTCGACCATCTCAACCGCGGCCGCGGCGGGTGCGTAGTACGCGCTGCCGCTTTTCAGATATTTGACGATTTCAGCGCCGCCGGTGCGGGTGCGTTCCACAATTTTGTCCAGCGTTTCTTGCGGCATCAACTCCATGAGCGGAATGCCGGAGACGTTCGACAGACGCACCACCGGAACCATGGTGTCGCCGTGCCCGCCGAGCACCACGGCCGTAACATTTTCGACGGAAACGTTCAATTCAGCGGCGAGGAAGGCGCGGAAGCGAGCCGAATCGAGCACGCCGGCCATTCCGATCACGCGGTTTTTCGTGAATTTGGAAATCTTGTAGGCGACCCAGCACATCGCGTCCAGCGGATTGGTCACCAGCACCAGAATCGCGTTCGGGGAATGCTTCGCCACCTGTTCCGTCACCGATTTGACCACTTCGTAATTCGCCAGCAGCAGATCGTCCCGGCTCATTCCCGGTTTGCGGGCGAGACCCGCGGTGATGACCACCACGTCGGAATTTGCGGTTGGTGCATAATCGTTGGCTCCGGTGACGCGCACGTCATAACCTTCAATGGGGCCAGTTTGCAGCATGTCGAGCGCTTTTCCGATCGGCACGCCTTCCACCACGTCCACCAGAACGACGTCTGCGATTTCTTTGAAGGCGAGATTCAAGGCGCAGCTCGCGCCGACGTTCCCGCCGCCCACTATCGTAACTTTATTGCGCATAGAAAATGTGATTATACCTACTTGGGAGGGTTGCTTTGTATTTTGAAGATTACGCCGTCGACAGCGTGGCGGTTTCGCGCGGGCGCACCATCACGGAATCGGACATCGTGAATTTCGCGGGGCTGTCCGGCGATTTCGTGGAGCTGCACGTGAATGAAGAGTACGCCAGGAGCGGACCGTTTGGCCGGCGTATCGCGCATGGCGCGTTGATTTTCAGCATCTCGACGGGATTGATGATGCAGATGACGGACTCGCTTGACGCGATCGTCGCCTTTTACGGCGTCGATAAGCTGCGCTTCGTCGCGCCGGTGTTCATCGGCGACACGGTGCGGCTTTCGCGCAAGGTGCTTGAAAAACAGTTGAAGAACGCCCAGCGCGGCGTGGTCGCGTTTGAGAATACGGTTTTGAATCAGCAAGACAAACCGGTGATCGTGTACACCGCGCTGCTGATGGTGAAAACGCGGCAATGAAGGCGCTTGACGGAATCGTTGTGCTGGATTTGACGCGGCTGTTGCCCGGCGCAGTGGCGACCCAGTGGCTGGCCGATTTCGGCGCGGAGGTGATCAAAATTGAGCAGCCGGATGTGGGAGATTACGCGCGGCAATTCACCGGCGCTGTGTTCGAGTCGACCAACCGCGGAAAGAAGAGCGTCGAGATTGATCTGAAAGATCCGCGCGGGAAAGAAGTTTTTCTGAAGCTGGCGGCGCGCGCGGATGTGCTGATCGAGGGATTCCGGCCGGGCGTGATGGACCGGTTGGGCGTGGGCTATGAGGCGCTGCGCGAGATGAATCCGCGATTGATTTACGCCGCGCTCACCGGTTATGGGCGCGAGGGAAAATTTGCGGCGCTCGCCGGGCACGACGTAAATTATCTGGCTCTGTCCGGCGTGCTCGATATGATGGGCGCCAAGGACGGTCCGCCGGTGCTCGCCGGGATTCAGATCGCGGACCTGGCGGGCGGATCGATGCAGGCGGTGATCGGAATTTTGCTGGCTCTCGAAGCGCGGCATCGCACCGGACGAGGGCAGCGCGTCGACGTTTCGATGTTCGACGGGTCGGCCGCGCTGATGACGGTTCCGGCTTCGTCTTATCGCGCCAGCGGAAAAGCGCCGGAGCGCGGCAACGATCTGCTCAGCGGGCGCTTTGCGTGCTATCAGATTTACGCGGCGGCGGGCGGATCTTATGTGACGGTGGGCGCGCTGGAGCCGAAGTTCTGGGAAAATCTGTGCCGCGAGTTGGGATGCGAAGAACTGATCGTGGACCAATATGCGGAGGAGCCGCGGCAATCGGAAGTGAAACGCGTTCTCGCTGAGAAATTTTTGCAGGCGACGGCGGAGGAGTGGTTCGCGCAACTGGGCGCGAAAGACTGCTGCGTAGCGCCGGTGCGGAATTTGAAGGACGCGATAGCGGATTATTCGTCATCGCCAATTCCTGCGCTGAGCGAAACTCCGGGTGAGACGCACGGTCACGCGCCGGGGCTGGGCGAGCATAATTCCGCGATCCTTTCCGGAACCGTTTCCGGCGCCACAATGGAACCGCGAATCTTACGGTGAAAAATATTCGCGACAAAGTCTACGGCGGATTGAAACGCTCCGCCGCCGACCGGCGGTTTCACCGTTCGGTCGCGCGGCGCTATCCGTTAACGAAGCTGCTGGCGGAAGCTACCTGACGACGGTTTTGGCAACCGATTGATTGTCGTACTCGTCGCTGACGCGCACGGCGATGGTGTTTTCGCCCGCCGCGCGATCCACGGTGAAGCGGTAATTTTCATCTTTCGAATCGCTCAAACGGCCGACCGGGTCGACCATCAGCCAATCGCCGCCGTTCACCGAATACTCCGCTTTCGAAATAGTGCTCAAGCCGTCGTGGGCGTGGAAGGTCACTTCGATTCTGCTTCCATTGGCGACGCCTTGCAAAGCCGTGATCTCCGGAGGCGTGTTGTCGATCAAAAACGGATCGCTTTCGAGCGACCCGGTCAGCGCCTGCGCGGGCGGATTCGACGGCTCATCCGACGCGGTCACGCGCAGCACGTATTTGCCATCCGGAAACGCGGTCGAATCCCAACTGTAGTAATGATCGCGAAGATGGTCTTTGAGAAGCTGCCAGGTGGTTTCCTTCACGCCGCGTATTTCCACTTTGAAAGAAAGCGTGTCGCCGTTTTCATCGTTGGCCATCCAGCGCGCGCCGATCTGGCCCTTCGAGTAGGTGAGCGACGGCGACGAGCCGGAATCGGGCGCGGGAGCGGGGTTCGAGGATAGCGAACGCTCGCGGCCGATCGCCGGAAGGTTCAATGCGCCGGGCGTCGCGGCGGCGGTTGCGGCCGGCGCCGGGAATTTGTAATTCGCCGGCGTGATTTCGACGGCATTCAGCACCGGCGCGACGTTTTTCATCTGATAGAAAGCGTCGACTTCATCGAGCTCGGAGGGTCCGCTGAGCGTGGCGCGGTATTCGAGGAACCGCGCCGCGGGCGAAACGATCTGGCCGGCGTTGAGCCTGGCCCATTCGCTCCAGTTTTCCTGCGGACGGTTCACGTTGCCGCTGCGTGTTTCAAAAACAATCGAGCCGGCATCGTTCAGGCCGCTCGAGTGGTCCAGGCGCCCCCAATAGGTGAATGCGCCGGCGTCGAACACATCGCTTTCGATGGTGCCGGAAGATTCCAGCTCGGGACCAATGGAAACAACTTTCCCGATATTGCCGGTGACCGCGTAAATGCGGCCATCGGGCGCGGTGCATAGCGCGGTGACCTGCGTCGGCGCCACGTTCAAAAGACGCGTGTAGGCTTCCGGCGAATCGAGGCGATAAATCGCGCCGCGATTGCCGGTGCCGATCCAGGGCTTGCCGTGCGAATCGAAGGCGATGGCGTACACCACGTCGCGCGTGTTGGTCCACACACGGCGCGTGTAGCCGTCGGCTTCGACGCGATACACTTCGGAGCCGCCGGTGATCGAGGCGGGCGAAGATCCGAAGCTCGGCGGAGGCGCCGCGGTGCGCGCCAGAGTGATCGAAAGCCCCGCGGGGGCAGCGGCCGGCGAAGCACTGGGAATTGGCGAAGGCGCGGGCGGCGGCGGAGCCGACACTGTTTTCATGCCGACCCCGGCGGCATAGATTTCGCCGTTCGGGGCGACCGCCACGGCCGTGATCTCGCGCTTCGGCGCTTCATACAACACGAAACTTTTTGCGGCGGGCGTGATGCGGAGAATCAGGCCGCTCGGATCGGTGCCGACGATCAGGTTGTCGTGGCCGTCGATGGCGAGCGATCGCGCGTGCGTCTCTTCCGTTTTAAAAAATACGGTGCCAGCGCCGGATGGCGCGACGCGATAGATCAGGCCCTGATCGCCAGTGGCGACAAACAGATCGCCCGATTTGGCGAAAGCCATGGCCCAGATGTATTTCGCGTGCGGATCGAAAAAAACCTGGCTGTTTCCCGAGGCGTCCACGCGATACACCTTGCCGTCGGGCGAGGTGGCCGCGTAGACGCGATCCTGCGCGTCGATGGCGATGGCCTGCACGGCGAGCGCGTCGAATTCAGCCAGCTTTTTCGTCTGGCCGGCAGCGGTGACTTCCACCAGCTTGGCTTTCGATCCGCCGAGCCCGCCGCCGCCCGCGTACAGGTTGCCTTTGGAATCGCGCGCGACGGTCCACAAAAACGTGATCGAAGGATCGAAAATCTCTTTGAGCGCGGGCGCCAGCGTCAGGCGGCCGTCGCTCGAAAGGGAAAGGCGAGTCAGGTCGCCTCTTTCAAAATCGGCCATGTCGGCCTGTTGCCAGGTTCTGGTTTCGACAGCCTGGACGGATGCCGCGGCGCATGCCAGTGCGGCAACAACGGTCGGAATTTTCATGAGTGAGTTACTTAACCGTGATTTTCAGCGAATAGCTGCCGCTGACCACCTGGTCGAACGGGATCGCGAACTGCTCCTGCGCGCTTTCCGGCGAACCGATCAGCGCGCGGCTGGCGGTGTGCTCGGTTTCAAGCACGTTCAGAATCGACGCGGGCAGCGCCGGCAGCGTCTTGTCGTCGGAATAATACGTCGGACGGCCTTCCACCAGCGATACGTAAAGCTGGTTGTTCCCGCGCTCCTGATTGAGCAGCGAAACCGTCTCGGGAATGTTCATATAGCGATTTTCCGCGGCCGCGGCGTGCTGCATGCGATTCATGGTGTCGGCGTCGGAAAATACGATGCGATGATCGCCGCGCGGAATTCCCGCGGGAATTTTCACCGTCACATCACGTTCAATCAGTTCGCCGCGATAAGGGCGGAGGAAAACTTTAACCGGAATGGAGCTGCCCGCTTCCACTTCGGTCGACGGCGTCCACGCGTTTTCGACCGTGGCCACCCGGCGTTCCGGCAGCAGATCGACCGCCACATCGACGCGCGTCAGCTTCGGCGTGTCCACCGGATTCAGGAACAGGCGATTGAATTTATCGCCCCACCAGCCGGCCAGCGCCATCGTTGGAGGCACCGGCATTTCACTGGGCGCGAGCATCGTCGAAACTTTGATATCCGGCGCGCCGTTCAGGTGCACATCGCCGCTCATGCGATAAGTCATTTCGTCGGCGTACTCGTTCATCTGCTGAAGTGAATTGAACAGCGTCAGCATCATCAGGAACGGGGTCCACTTCTGGTGGACGAAAACGTTAAAGTGCAGGTCCTTTTCCTTGAACACCGCGCCCGTCGCGTTATGCGAACGCAGTTTGACGCTTACCGGAATGAACGGCGCGGCCTCGCCCAGTTCGCCCATGATGCCGCTATAGCGATCCTGCTTCAGCGCGCCGACCACTTCGGTCGCGTTGCCGAACTTGGTCGGCTGAAACGCGGAGCTCAGCACCATCAGGATTTCGCTTTTCGCCATCGGCATGTCGAGCGGACCCAGATCGAAGAACTGGTGCCCGAAGGCGAGCACTCTCTTGCCGTCGTTATAGGTCACGGTTCCCATGCCGGTAGCCGACATATCGCCGGAAACGAGAATTCCTGAGATCGCGTCGCCGGGATTAAGCGCGGTCCGCCAATCCGCGGCCGGTTTCATGCTCAACTGCGACGCGCTCGATCCGCCCTGCACCGCGACGATGCCCGCCTGCTGAAACAGCGGTTGAAACGCGTCGATCGAAGCCTGGCTGAATCCGGATAACACCAGGGGTGTGTCGATCGGCGTCATCGTGGGCACGCGCTGCGGCAGCGTTCCCGACGCGCCGGCGGCCACCAGCTGGCCCAGCAGCTCGCCAGGAACCTCCGCGGCATCGGCCCGTTGCGACGGCCTGTGAACCGGCGTCCGCGCATCGGCGGGACGGGATTGGTCGAAATCTTCAATCTCCAGCATGCGCTCGATCGGCGTGATGCCGCAGATCGCGTCCGGGGAAAAAACGCTGAAGCGCAGCGCCACCGCGCCCACCAGCTTGCCGTCGATATACACCGGACTGCCGCTCATGCCCGCGGCCACATTGGTCCGTTCCGCTTTGCCGCCCATCTTCGCCAGAATGACGTCCTGTTTCGGCCCGAGCTGTCCTTTCCAGACGCCGACAATCTCGATCGGCACCGGCTCCGGCTCGGTTCCGCTGAAAACGGTCCAGGCGACGCCGTGCATCCCCGGCTTAACATCTTTGAGATGCATGATTTCGACTTTTCCGGCCTTCGGAGGATGAAGGTCGTCGGCGCGCACGGCGAAAGTCGCCAGCAACGTAAAGGCGGCAAGGGCCAACCGCTGGTTCATGGAACGCAACTACCTCGAATTCTCAAAATAATCCGCCCCGACACGTGTTTCAACTTTTTCCATCGAGGCTTAATATCACTTTAGCAGGAGGCTGTTGTTTTTGACGCTCCGGAATGATACGGAGTTCCCGTCCAGAGTACCGGACCGGCTCGCGGCTCGCCGTTCACGATGCGCTGATCGCCCGTTGCGGACCGCCCACCGGCGCGAAACACTCATTTTTCAATTGTTCCATGCGCTGCGCCATTTCGCCGACGGTCCGTATTTCCACGTCGCCGCGATCGCGAACCTTCACCAGCTCGGCCAGGCAATCATCAAGCAGGGACAATCCGCAGGGATGCTCGGCCAGATTTTCGGGGTGCAGGCAGAAATGAAAGATGCCGCGCTGGCGAGCCGCTTCCTCCACGCCGCGGGCGAAGCGCTGGACCCGCGTTCGCGCGCTCACAAAACGCGTCCGCGTGCGGCCCAGCGGGTACAAGAACAACGACGACGGGACGTTCCACAACCCCGGCAGCACTTCTTCCGGCCACACCACCACCGGAGCGGCGCGGCGAATCTCGTCGGCGACGCGCAGCAGCCGTCCACGGAAAGTTCGCCCCAACAAATGCGCGCGGACCTGTAGACGGCCGCGATAGCAGCGCACGCCATTGGCCGCGAGCAGACTCCGGTACGCCTCCTGATCGCGCGGATAAGAAAACGACGTCGCGCGCACACCCAACTCGCTCAATGCGCCGATGGCTCGCGTTAACTCTCGGGTGGCGACCGCGGGAGTGGTGTTCGAATGGGTCCAGATGAGGTGTGTCAATCCGCCGTGAATGCCGATCTCCTGGTGCGGCTGGGAATCGCGCAGACGCTCGACGAAACTGCGGCGATACCACAGCGGGGCGCTCGCTTGATCGCCGCTGCGCACCCGTGCGATCCAGGCTCGGGGCAGCCCGCTGAAGCGGTTGTCGCCCGCGCCGCCGCTCGCGTCAAGCGCCAGCGCGCCCACCAGAAACCAGGTACTGCTGATCCCGGCCTCGCACAGACGCCGCAAAAGGTACTCGTGGATTTCGATCGCCTTGGGATAACGGTTAAGAAACTGTTGCTCGTCGAACAGGTCGACATAACCCCAGATCTGCTCGGTGTCGAAAGAAAGGATCACGACACCACGCTCGAACGGCTCTCTGGCCGCACCGGGTCTCACTACCATTTCTTCCCTCCGGTCATCGTTGAAACCCCGGCCCCAGCCTTGTACCCTTCATCTCGCGCCAACCAGACCAAGTTCCGCGCGTCGAATAAAGCAAACGCGATACCAATCGAAGGTGCTCTACCGTGCGACGTTGCACACCATGTTCCCTCGCGCGGGTTGGAAAGGCCATGCTGTTAGGTGGAATTTGGTTGCTCCCGGGGCGGTGGAGATGTAGCGCGAAGCGCGGCTGCCCAACCGTTTATCACGTCAGAAAACATTGGCAGGACTCGTGCACCAGCCGGTGAGGGCCGTTTTCGGAGGCGTTGAAAAGTGGATCAGGAGCACGCTGTCGGGGCGGCGGTGGAGACTCGCGCGAGCCGCCAATCCGCCGCCGGCAAAAGTTATCTTTGGCTGAAGCGCGCATTCGATGTCGCGGTGTCCGGGGCCGGGATTGCGATTTTATTTCCATTTCTTCCGCTGATCGCGCTGGCCATCAAGCTCGATTCCAAAGGTTCGGTTTTTTTCAGCCAAACGCGGCTCGGCAAGGATGGGAAGCTGTTCACGATTTACAAATTCCGCACCATGGAGCACCACGCGGCCGAGATCCGCAATCCGGACGGATCGAAATTCGTCGGCAGAAACGATCCCCGGCTGACGCGGGTGGGACGCTTTCTGCGCGACGCCTCGATCGACGAACTGCCGCAGCTCTGGAACATTCTGAAAGGCCAGATGAGCGTGGTGGGTCCGCGGCCCGACACGCCGGGCGCCGCGGGACTCGACGGCGAGGATTATCGCAGGAAGCGATCCATGAAGCCGGGACTGACCAGCCTGGCCTCCATTCACGGCCGCAACGCGATTCCGTGGAAGGAGCGCATCGGCTGGGAACTCGAATATATCGACCGGGCTTCGCCGGCCCTGGATTTTTTGATTCTTTGTAAAACCGCCGTGCTGGTTTTCCGGCGCGAAGGGATTTATTCCCCTAACGAATTTGGCGAGGACAAAACGTTATGAGTGCATCGACCCCGAACACGCTGACCGAAATTCAATCGAATGAAGCGAAGCTGCAACAGGCCTTCGCCAACGCTTTCGCGATCCCGCTCGATCCGGCGATTCAGGAAATGGCTTACGGACCGGTCGCCTGCTGGGACTCCACCGCGCACATGGTCCTGGTGGCCGAGATTGAAGCGGCCTTCGAGGTGCTGCTCACCGCCGACGATGTGATCGATTTGTCGAGTTATCGCAAGGCGCGGGAGATTCTAGGGAAGTACGGCGTCGCGATCGAAGACGCGCATTAGGAGCCGGTTCGCGTGCCGATCAGGATTCAGCCTTACACTTCGGAGTTCACCGAGCCGGTCGCGGACTTCAATCGCCGCATGGCTCCGGCGAAGATCCCGTTTCAGGTTCCGGAGACGCCGCGCGCGTCCTGGCTGCCGAAGATCGACGGGCGCGAAATTTATCAGGAAATTTTTTTGGCCATCGAAGACGGCTGTGTGCGCGGCGCCTACACCTTCAAGTACCAGGAATTCTCCCTCGGCGGCCGAATCCGCTCGGTCGGCGCCTGCCAGATGCCCATCTCCGAAGGAATTCTCGATAAACGCTACAGCCTGGTGGGACCCAAAATCGTCAACGACGCCTTGCAGCGCGAGCCGCTTTCTTACGGCCTGGGCATGGGCGACCCGAACGGCGCCATCGTGAAAATGCTGGTCGCCATGGGTTGGCAGATGCGCCAGGTGCCGTTTTATTTCCGGGTGCGCAACGCGCTTCGTTTTTTGCGCAACATCCAGCATTTGCGCAACTCGCCGGCAAAAAAACTGGCTCTGGATCTGGCCGCATTTTCCGGAATCGGGTGGATGGGAGTGAAAGCGGCGAAGTTGGCCTTGAGTCCCAATCCGCGGCGTTATGAATCCTGCTGGACGGAGCAGGTTTCGGAATTTTCCGGCTGGGCCACCGACTTATGGCGCGAGTGCCATCCCCGTTACGCCATGGTCGGAGTGCGCGACGCGCGGGTTCTGAACATTCTTTATCCGGCCGAGGACGACCGCTTCCTCCGTCTGCGAATCGTCGATGGCGGACGCGTAGTGGGGTGGGCGGTGGTGCTTGACACCCGGATGTCGCGGAACAAATATTTCGGAGACATGCGCGTCGGATCGATTATCGACGTGCTGGCGCGGCCGGAAGACGCGCACAAGGTGATTTTCATGGCCGCGCAAGTGCTGGAGCGGCGCGGCGTCGATCTGCTGCTCTCGAACCAGTCGCACACCGCCTGGGGCGCGGCGCTGCGCCAGGCGGGATTTCTACGCGGTCCGTCGAATTATCTTTTTCTGACCTCGGTGCCGCTCTCGGCGCTGTTGCGGCAGATCGATCCGCATGGCGCCGGCGTCCACATGACGCGCGGTGACGGCGACGGGCCGATTCATCTGTAGTTTCCAACGGGAGCGCCGTCCATCAATCGAAATCGATGTCGCGCTTGGGCGGCGGCTCGTCCGGATTTTCCTTGGCCACCTTCAGCATTTCGTCGAATTTCTTGCTCAAAACGTCGTGATGGCTTTTGTGCGCCTCCACCGACTTTTTGAAAATATCCTCGCGCCGTCCTTCTTCGCCCTTCATGCGCTGCACCGCCGTCTCGAAATCCGCGATGGACGGCGGTTTCACGTGTTCCTTATGGCGGATCACCGCCGCCGTCACCGGGTCGATGTGCAGCTCCCCCTGACAGCAGGGGCAAATCACGGTGATCAGCGGGGCCTTTTTCGCCATCACCCAATTTTAACAATCCCGCGCGCCTGGAGGGCGGGATTCATCCCGCGCGGAGCTTTAGCTCCGCAAACTCGCCCGGAAGCCGGCTGAAACCCGCCGTCCCTGGAACTCAGGACGAAAAAAAGGGGACGGACCACTCTATCCACGGCCGCTGTGCTACAAGGAATGAAGAGATTACGGACGGGGACAGAGCAGTCTGCTCCTCTTTTTTCAGCAGACTCCCTAGCGCGAAGGAGACTTTATGTTCCAGGAATTCAAAAAATTCATCATGCGGGGAAACGTGCTCGACCTGGCGATCGGCGTCATCATCGGCGCCGCGTTCGGCAAGATCGTCACGTCCATGGTGAACGATATTATGATGCCGGTGGTGGGCCTGTTTGTCGGCAAGGTCGATTTTTCGAATCTCTTCATTGCGTTGAACGGCCAGCATTACGACACCCTCGCCGACGCCAGAAAGGCCGCTGCGCCGACGATCAACTACGGCGTCTTCGCCAACGCGGTGATCGAATTTCTGATCATCGCGTTCGTGATCTTCATCGTGGTGAAACAGGTGAACCGGTTGTTTAAGCCGGCGCCGGTTGCGGTCACCACCAAGACCTGCCCGGAATGCTGCACCGCGATTCCGCTGGGGGCGCGGCGCTGCCCGGCCTGCACTTCGGCGCTCGCCGTTTAAATGGCGGAGCCGCTGGTCAGCATCGTCACGCCGTCCTTCAATCACGGCCGCTTCATCCGCTCCACCATCGAGAGCGTTCTGGCGCAGGATTATCCGAATTTAGAATACATCGTGATGGATGGAGGGTCGGCCGATGAAACGGCCGCGGTGGTGAAGGATTACGCCTCGCGCCTGCGCTTTATTTCGGAGCCCGACCGCGGCCAATCGCACGCCATCAACAAAGGTTTCCGAATGGCCCGCGGATCGATTCTGTTCTGGCTCAATTCGGACGACCTGATTCTGCCCGGCGCGGTCCGTCATGCGGTCGACGCGCTTCAGGAAAATCCGCAGGCGGGCGCGGTGTATGGCGAAGGCTACCTGATCGACGAGCAAGGAAAAATTAAGCGGCGATTTCCCTGCACCGAACCGTTCAATCTGTGGAAGCTCGTCTATCTTTCCGACTATATTCTGCAACAGACGGCGTATTTCCGGCGAAGCGCGATCGATGCCGCCGGCGATCTGCGGGAAGATCTGCACTTCGCCATGGATTGGGACCTGCTGATCCGCATTGGCAAAAAATATCCGCTGCAATATATTCCCGATTACATGGGCTGTCTGCGCGAGCACGCGGCGGCCAAATCGTCTTCCGGCGGCATGGCGCGCGCGCGGGAAATCGCGCGCCTGCTGCGCGGGCACACCGGAATGAGCTATCCGCCGGGCGCGATCGTTTATGGCCTGGAAACCTGCGCGACGATGGCCGCGGGATGGCCGGCGCCGCTCAATGCGTTGCTCACGCGGGCCAGCGGCTACGTGATCGGGCGGACCATCCTGCGGGCGCAGCGCTGGTACGGCGACGGCTGGGTAGGCCACCGGTTCCGCTACCTGCTGCCGCCGGGCGCGCCAAGAGTTCTGGTGATGGAGGGCTGGATTCCTCCATGGCGCGGAAGAAAACAGGAGCTGACGTTGATCGCCCAAGAGCGGCCGGTCGCGCGCCGGGAGTTTTTCGGCGGAGATTTCCGCTGGCGCGTGCCGCTCCCCGGCGCCGCGCTTCCGCTCGATCTGGAGATTCACGCCAGCCGGTCATTTGTTCCCTTGTTCACCGCGAGCGGATTGGACCGGCGGCGATTATCCTACATTCTGCGATCGATCGGCGTGGAACATCGGCGGAGAGCCACGCAGGCCGCAGCCGTCGGAACCGCGTCCACAGCGCGGTGATCGCTGAATCCTCGTATCGGCGCCATCGTCTCCAGGCCGGCACGCAAGAGTGCGCGCGCCACATAATCGCGGTTACGCAAGCCTGAGGGCCTACGCTACTGGACCGCGGCTACCGCGCGTG
Source organism: Bryobacteraceae bacterium (assembly GCA_035507655.1). Lineage (GTDB taxonomy): Bacteria > Acidobacteriota > Terriglobia > Bryobacterales > Bryobacteraceae > Palsa-187. The sequence goes on from DATJNW010000100.1 coordinate 41,626, forward strand.
CTTGATTCGATAGTCTTCGGTGACCTGCATCTTGATCACCTTGCACATCTCGAACAGACGCGACCGCGCGCGGGTGCCGATCGCTTCGGTCAGCGTTTTTTTATAAACCGCCACGCCGCCCGCGCCGGTGTAATCGACGATTTTTCCCGTAATTTCCGGATCGGGAAGATTGGTCGTCGCGATCAGCGGCTTGCGATGATTGCAGCGGGAAGTGATGATCGACGTGACAATATCTTCCACCCATTCGGTGACGCGATGGGCGCCCAGGTCGTCGAGCAGCAGCACGTCGCAATCGAGCGCCGTCGCGTACGCCGCGCGATCGCTGGTGCCGGAGGCGGAATCGTAGCTGGAACGAATGCGGTCCAGCAGATTCTGATAATCGAAGAACACGCACTCGTGGCCTTTTTCGAGCAGCGCCTTCATTACGCCGACGGCTAAATGCGTTTTGCCCGTTCCCGGCTCGCCGATCAACAGCAGCCCGGGCGGATTGACCGCCGGAAAATCGCGCGCGAATCCTTTGGCGTGCAGCAATGCGCTGCCCAATCCCGCGCTCGCCACCGGGTTGTCGCGCGGCAGGACGAAGGTATCGAGCGTGGCGCGTTCATAATTCGGCGGAATGCGCGCGGTTTCCAGCAGCGCCTCGGAATGTCCGATGGAAACGCAGTCGCACTTTTCGGCGCCGGACAATCCCGCGCGCTCGACGATTCGCCAGCCGGTTCCGCCGCATTTGAGGCAATTTTGGTCGGCCATACGATGACCACTTTATTCGATCACGTTTATTCGATCACGACGAGGACTTCGCCGGCCGCGACGGTCGCGTCGGGTCTGGTTTTCACCTCGACCACCTTGCCGGCCTTGGGCGACTTCATTTCATTTTGCATCTTCATCGCTTCGACGACAACCAATCCCTGACCGGCGTCCACCGCATCGCCCACGGCGACCAGCACGCGCACAATTTTTCCCGGCATCGGCGTCACAATGTCCTGCCGCCCTTCGCCGGTCCCGCCCGGCCCATGGCCTCGCCTTTCGCGCGGATCGAAAAGCTCGACTGAAAAAGCGCGCCCGTTCACGCGAATCGCGCCGTTGGCGGAAACAACGGAATAACTTCGTCCGCCGATCAGAACGCTATAGCTTTGCGCGCCCAGCGAAGCGATGGAATATTCGCGCTCGATCGCCTCGCCGTCGCGCTCATAGCGAAGACGGCCGTTATCGGCCTGAAACTTCGCCGCATGGCCGTCGACATTGGCGTCCAGCTTCATTGCATCATTTCAGCGCGGCCGGCGGTGAGCCACGCGCTCGACCGGGCCGGAGCGGGCGCCTGCGGTTCCGATTCGCGCAAAGACGCGATCAGCACGGCGACCGCTTCCGTTTCGAGATCCGCAGGTTCAGCGCCGCGCGGCTGAAATTTATCCAGAAATGCCGTGGAGAAATCGCCGGCGCGGAACGACTCATCGGCGAAAATCTGGTCAAACCACGCGAGATTCGTGCGAATTCCTTCCACCACGTATTCCCCCAGCGCGCGCCGCATCCGGGCGATGGCCGCTTCCCGCGACGGCGCCCAAACCGCCATTTTGGCCAGCATCGGATCGTATTCAAGCGGCACCGTCCAGCCCGCGTACACGCCCGAATCGACGCGAACGCCGGGTCCCGACGGCTGTTCCAGATGGCTGATCTTCCCCGGCGACGGCAAGTAATTGTTCGCGGGATCTTCGGCGTAAACACGGCACTCGATGGCCGATCCGGTCCAGCGCACGTCTTCCTGATGGATGGTCAGCGGCTCGCCTGCGGCGATGCGCAGCTGCCAGTGAACCAGGTCGAGGCCGGTCGCCAGCTCGGTCACCGGATGCTCCACTTGAAGACGCGTATTCATTTCCAGGAAGTAAAAATTGCGGTCGCGATCCACCAGAAATTCCATGGTTCCGGCGTTGGCGTAGCCGGCCGCGCGGGCGATTTTCAGCGCGGCATGGCCCATCTTCGCGCGTAATTCGGGATGGGCCAGCATCACCGGCGACGGGCACTCCTCGATCACCTTCTGATGCCGCCGCTGAATGGAGCATTCGCGCTCACCCAGATGGATCAAATTGCCATGATGGTCGCCGAGCACTTGAATTTCGATGTGCCGCGGCTCCATCACCAGCTTCTCGACATACACTTCATCGTTGCGAAACGCGCGCAGCGCCTCACTTCGCGCATCGCGCAGGAAGGATTCGAGGTCCACTTCGCGATCCACGCGGCGCATGCCTTTTCCGCCTCCGCCGGCCGAGGCTTTGAGCAGCACCGGATAGCCGATTTCCGCCGCAATCCGCTTCGCTTCGCCGATTTCGCCGAGCGGATCTTTCGTTCCCGGCACCACCGGAGCACCGGCCCCGATGGCCACCTGCCGGGCCGACGTTTTCGATCCCATTTTGCGGATGGCGGCGGCGGGCGGTCCGATGAACACGATTCCAGCCGCGGCGCAGGCCTCGGCGAATTCGGCGTTTTCGCTCAAAAATCCATAACCGGGATGGATCGCGTCCGCGCCGTGCCGTTCGGCCGCCGCGATGATCTTATCAATCCTGAGATAACTTTCTGAGGACGGCGCCGGGCCCAGATGCGCGGCTTCACCGGCCATACGAACGGCTGGGGAGGCGCGGTCGGCATCGGAATAAACGGCTACACTCGAAATACCGAACTCATTGAGCGCACGAATGATGCGCACCGCGATCTCACCGCGGTTGGCGACCAGAACCTTGCGGAACATGAACGTTCGATTGTAGCAGGCGGCTTCAGCGCAGAGTAATGACTGTGGCGCCCCATCCGCCCGCTTCGGCCGGCGCGTCGCCATAAGAAAGGACAAACGGCGTCCGCGCCAGCACGCGCCGCACGGTCTCACGCTGGACTCCGATTCCACGGCCGTGGATAATCCGCAGGGCCTTCAACCCCAGCCGGTTTGCCTCGCTCAGATATTCCTCAACCACGTCTTCTACATCCCGCGGTGAAACGTTATGCAAGTCCAATACATCTTCAATCGGGATCCGGAACGGCTCGAATGGTCCGCTCATTGAGGGGTCCAGTAACCGGGAAGGCTAAAGTACTAACCAGCTTCTCTCGATTGTACACCTTAGAACCTATTGGCCAGGACTGGCAAGACCCTAGTTTTTCTTCACTTAGTACAGTTAGCGCGCGAGAGGTTACTGGTAGAATCGGGCTGTAATTCTTAGGACAGACGGCATGCTCTGCTTTCTATGCGGAAAAAAGATCGGCCTGCTGCGATCCCTGGTGGATCAACAGTACTGTTGCACCGCGCATCGCCAGGAAGCCCGTCTGGCGTCCGCACAGGCGCTGCGTGACGAGGAAGAGATCGAGCTGTGGACCGTCACCAAGCGAAAGTCGACTCCGCGCTACGGGAGTACGGCGGGGCAGACGGCGTCGATGGCGGCGTTTCTGACCGTCGGCGGGCTGCTGGTGGCGGCCGTTCTGCTGCCCGGTCCGGGCGGCGGCAATGGAACGTCATTCCCGCCGGTGACGCTCGATCCGGCGGTGAAGCGGGGATTGTTTGAGCGCATCGGCGACGGCATCAGCGACGCGGTGCGGGCGCGCGCGCCGATCACTCTGCATCAGGATTTCTCGCGCGGCTGGCAGGGCTGGAGCAGCGCGACGCTGCACCGCATCGACGATCCGCGGCGTGCCGAATCGCGCTTTATTTCCGCCGCCGCTCCGGTGCTGCGCCTCTGGAGCCGGTCGACGGCCATGCAGAATTACCAGATGGAGTTCGGCGGCGCACTCGAAAAAAGAAGTCTCAGCTGGGTGTTTCGCGCCTCCGATGAGCGGAATTATTACGCCACCAAGCTCATGATCACCAAGCCGGGTCCGCTGCCCAACGCGGGTCTGGTGCGCTACGTGGTGATGGATGGCCGCGAATGGGATCGCGTGGCGCTGCCGCTGCCTTTGACCCTGGCGCGCGGCGAGACGTATCGCGTACGGGTCAGCGTGCAGGACGATCATTTCATCACCTATCTGAACGGCCAGGTGATCAGCTCCTGGAGCGACAAGCGCCTGCATCGCGGCGGAATCGGATTTTTTGAGGACGTCGATGATCCGCAAAAAATCGCCTGGGTGAATCTTTCCGAGCGCGACAGCCTGATCGGCCGCGTACTGGCGCATTTTTCCTTGTTCGTGCTGCCCGGCGGCGGCAAGTAATCGCGCAGAGAATCTCGAGGCGTTTCGGACGGGGCTAATCGATCCTGGCAGGGTGCTGAAAAGGGGACAGACCGCTCTGTCCACGGCCATGGCCGCACGCGGCATGAATAACTTACAGGCGGGGACAGAGTAGTCTGTCCCCTTTTTCAGCACTCTGCTGGCTAATCGTGGTCGTGCTCGTGGGGCGGGTTTGAGTAGCGATAAAATTTCACCCGGCAGCTTCGGCAGCGGTACGGCCAACGGCCAAAAATGCGGGCCATCATGGCGACGAGGCCTTCGCCGCGGGAACGGCGTATATCAGTCGATCCGCATTTCGGACAGGCTGGCTTGGAGCCTGGTTCCTGGCGCATACGGCGTTAACACGAGAAGCATAGCACGCGTCTGGTAATTTTTTGAAATCCGGTTTATAAAGGATTATGTTGCAACGTTTGTTTCGGCGGGGAGGATTCCTTTTAGCGCTTACGTTCATCGGAGCCTACGGATGGATGGCGCTGCGCGGACCGCAGGGCGTTCAGGCGCTCGAGGAAAAACACCGGCAGATCCGGCAACTTCAGGAACAAAATGCGGCCATGGCGCTCGATAATGACCGGCGGCGGGAGCATATCCGCTTGCTCAAGGAAAGTCCGAGCGAGCAGGATATGGAGATCCGGAAACAGCTGAAGCTGCTGCGGCCTGGCGAGACGACGTTCATCCTGCCGGACGCGCCGAAGAAAGATCCCGCGAGCGGCGACCAGCAGTAATCAGTCAGACGTTTACGCGCTCCGTTTAGCGCCGCGTCACGGCGGCCTGTCCCCTTTTTTCAGCACCCTCGCTAGAGCGCGCGCAGCGTCAGATTCACCGCGACAATCAGCAGCGAAGCCGCGGGAATCACCAACAGCGCCGTCTTCAATCGCTTCGGATCGCCCCCGGCGATGGAACCAATCACGCGCGAGCTGACTGCCAGGCCGATCCATCCGGAACTGATGGCTACGCCCTGCGCAGTGGCGGTCATCGTCTGGAAGCGGTCGGCGACCATGGCCAGAACCGTCGGAAAAACGGGAGCCATGGCGATGCCGGCAAAAAACACCGCGACGCCGGCGTAACGCGTGGTGCGCAGCATCCAGAACGTGGTGACGGCCATCAGCGCCGCCGCGCCGAGCGTCACGTTTTCCGGCGAAACCGAGAGCAGGACTCGGGAAACGACCACGCGTCCCACCAGCAATCCCAGCGCGAAACCGAGCGACAGAATGTTCAGCGCGCGCGATTCGGGGAGACCCTGCGCGATCAGGTGTTGCGCCAGCCAGTTCCACACGCCCACCTCGCAGGCGACATAAAGGAACAGCATCAGCGCGAACAGAAACAACGCCGGCTTGCCCAGCACCGGTCCGATTTCCGAAAAAACGAAGCTCGCGCCGCCGCTGGGCGGAGGCATCGGCGTGGCGATATGAATCGCCAGCGTGATGGCCGAGCAGGTGGCCACCAGGTAGCACAGCCGGAATGAGTTCCGATTCAGAAGATTCGCGGAAAGAAACGGCGTGAGCATTCCGCCGAGTCCAAAAAAAATGTTCACCAGGTTCAGCGCGACGGCGCGATGCGACTGATCGACGTCGCCGGCGAGCGCGTTGGCGCCTGTAACGATGATTCCGCCGCCCAATCCGAGCAGGAAAAGGTGAAAAATCAGGTGCGAATAACCGGCTGATTTGGGAAGAAGAAACAACGCGGCCGTGATAATGGCGAGCCCCAGAACCAGCCCGGCTTTTTTGCCCTCGTTATCGATCAGCGGCCCCACGCCGACCGAGGCGATGATCAGCCCCAGCGCCTGCATCGACGCGATGGTCCCGTTCTGCTGCGGCGTCAGTTTGAAGCGCGCCGACAGGTCCGGCAGGATGGTGCCGAGCATCGCGGCGATCATGCCGTAGACGAAAATCGCGAGAATGGCGGCGAGAGTGAGCATCGTCGGTCGAGTTTATCATGGTATTCTCGCGTCAGATGAACGAATAAACTCGCACACGGGCTATGGCTCACAACCCGCTGACACGGATCCCATAGGGAGCTGCAAAACGAATTTCGAGAATCGCACGCGATGCTTGAAACCAACTGGCTCGACCAGCGGAATGGATTGAACGGGCACGGAGAAAAGCCAAAGTAGCGCGCGGGTGCTATACTCAAGTCAGGTGTCGGGCAATTGGAGTGGGCGAAAGCCCACTTTTTTATTGCTCGCGATTTACGGCTACCGGGAAAATTATGGCGGACCGCGCGGCTATCGTCGAAAAAGTTCGGGAAATCGCCGAGCGCGTCGCCGGCGACGTGGGCCTGGAAATTGTCGAGGTCCAGTTGCTGGGCGGCGGGCACAGCCGGCTGCTGCGCATTTTTATCGATAAACCGGAGGGCGTCACGCACGCCGATTGCGAGTACATCTCGCAGAACGTCGGCACCATTCTGGACGTCGAAGACGTGGTCCCAGGCGCGGGTTATACGCTGGAAGTCAGCTCACCCGGACTGGAGCGCAAATTGACCAAGCCGCGCGAATTTGAACGGTTCGTGGGGCAAAAAGTGAAAGTCGTGCTGCGGCAGCCGGTGGAAAATCAGCGCCATTGGGTGGGCGATTTGAAGAGCTTCACGCAGGGAATCATCACCCTCGAGCCGTCCCCGGGGCGGAGCGTTCAGTTTCCGCTCGAACAGGTCGAAAAGGCGAACCTTAAGTTCGAGTGGTAACGCCCGAATTCATCGACAACGGAATTTTATATGAGCAGCTTGGGAACGATTTATCAATCCATCGAAATTTTGAGCAAGGAAAAAGGCATCGATCCGAAAATCATCCTGGACGCGGTCAAGGACGCGATGCTGGTGGCCGCGCGCAAACATTTCCGCACCACCGAGGACCTGGTGGCCGATCTCGACGAGCAGACCGGCGCCATCCATATTTTCGGCGTGCGCCGGGTGGTGCCGGAAGTGACCGATCCGGATAAGGAAATTTCTTTGAAGCAAGCCCGCGAAATCGATCCGGCGGCGGAACTGGAAGCGGAAATTCGCTTCGCCAAACCGACCGACGCGCTGGGCCGCATCTCCGCGCAGACGGCGAAACAGGTGATCCTGCAGAAAGTTCGCGAAGCGGAGCGGGAAAACATTTATTCCGAATATTCCGGCCGCGTGGGCGAGCTGGTCACCTGCGTAATCAAGCGCATCGAGGGTCAGGATTTAGTGGCGGACCTCGGAAAAACCGAGGCGCGGCTACCGAAAAAAGAGCAGTCGAAACTGGAAAGTTTCAGCGTCGGCGACCGCATCCGCTGCGTGATCAAGAGCGTCGAAAAGGCAGGGAAGAACGCGGGCGTGATCGTTTCGAGAGCGGCGCCGGAGCTGGTAATGCGCCTGTTCGAGCAGGAAGTTCCGGAAATCTACGACAACACGGTGGTGATCAAAGGCTGCGCGCGCGAGGCGGGCGAGCGCACCAAAATCGCGGTGTCGAGCCGCGATCGCGACGTGGATAGCGTGGGCGCGTGCGTGGGCATGAAAGGCATGCGCGTGCAGTCGATCATCCGCGAATTGCGCGGAGAAAAGATCGACATCATCGAGTACAACGAAGATCCGGTGGTGTTTGCGACGCACGCGCTGAGTCCCGCGAAAATTTCGCGCGTGACGATTCTCGATCCCACGGAAAAGCACATGGAAGTGATCGTCGACGATACGCAGCTTTCGCTCGCCATCGGGAAAAAAGGTCAGAATGTGCGGCTGGCGGCGAAGCTGCTCGGCTGGCGCATCGATATCAAGAGTGAAGAAGAAAAGCGGCAGGAAGTGGAGTCGCAGATGGCCCTGGTGGTGCCGGGCGCGCCGGTTTCGGTGCTGATCGATCATGGATTGCCGGAAACGATCGTGGAAAAATTAATGGCCGCCGGCGTGCCAACGGTAGAGCGGCTGGGGTCGATGACGCCGGAACAGCTTGAGGAAATTCAGATCGGTCCGGAAGCGATCGAACTGATTCAGTTGGCCGTGAACGGATATTATGGTCAATTCGAACCATCTATGGAAACCGCGGCGGAGCCGGCAATGGAAACCACGGCAGAGCCGGCAATGGAAACCACGGCAGAGCCGGCAATAAAAAGTGCAGAGCCGGCAATGGAAACGGTAGAGCAGGAGGCGGACCCGGAAAACGAATCTGTTAGGATAGAAAACACGGAGCAAACGGAGCCCCGCGAGGTGATTAACGAGTGAGGCTTCTTAAGGAGAGGTTTATCCGATGACCCGGCAGCAGGAGGTTTACGCCGGGTCGGATCTGTATGAGCAAAATCCGTATCAATGAGCTGGCTCGGGAGCTGGAGGTGAAGCCGAACGTGATCCTCGAACTGCTGCCCGAGCTGGGAGTTTCGGACAAGAAAACTCACTCGAGTTCCCTCGACGATGACGTGGCGCTCGAGGTGCGTCGCCGGTTAGGCGGAGCTTTGGGAGAAAACGGCGCCGTCCACGCGCCTGAGGCCGAACCCGAAACCGCGGCTCCCGCGGAAGCGGCCGAGACGAAGGCGCCCGCGCCGGAACCCGCGCCGCACGCCGCCAAACCTGAACCTGCCTCGCTCGAAGCTCGAAAGGAAACCACGGAAGAAGCAGCGGTGCCGCCGGCTCCCGTCCGTATTCACCCGCTGCGTCCGCCGCTGGCGAGCACCACTGTGCACCCGGTGCCCGCGCCCCCGGCTCCGCTTCCATCAGCGCCGGTCCAGACCGCGCCGCCCGCGCCTGCCCCACCGGCGCGCGGGGCGGCCATTCCGGCAAAACCGGTTCCTGCTCCGAAGCCGGGGCAAATTTTATCGGGTCCACGGCAGCCGCTTCCGCCGGGCGTCGGCGAACTGCCGAAAGCGCCCGCGGCAGCTCCTGGACGGCCCGCGCCTCCGAGCATTCCTACTCCGCGGCCTAACGTGCGGCCGGGCGCGCCGGCTCCGCAGGCTGCTCCGGCAGGTCCGCAGCCGGTTGGCGGAGGCGGACCATTGCGTCCGCCGGCGAAACCGAATTTAGCGGGACAGCCCGCGGCACGGCCGGTGGTTCCTCCGCGGCCGGATCTGGTGGCGAAATTGACACATCGTCCGGGAGCGCCGGGGATGCCCGCCGCGCCGCGGCCGGGGATGCCGGCGAACCGGCCGGCGAGTCCGGTGCCGGGAAGGCCGATCTATCAGGGTCCGGTGCGGCCGGGACAACCGTTATCGCGTGGTCCGGGCGGACCGGGACAAGCTCCCGGCGGACCGGGACGCGGACCCGTCGGACGCGGCCGCGCGATGCATCCGACCTCGCCGCTGCGTGCCGAACCGGCCACGGTTCCGACCGATACCGGCCGCCGCCACGCGACCAAGCCCGGTGCGGGACGCACCGATCGCCGGCGCGAGGAAGAAGAGGGTCGGATCCGTCCGGTGATGCGGCGCTCGGAATCGTTCGTGCCGCCTCCGGTCGACCGCGAAATTACCATCGCCGAAGGCGTCACCGTGAAGGAGCTTTCGGAAAAACTGGGCGTCAAAGCCAACCTGGTGATCAAGCGGCTGTTCGAAAAGAAAATTTTCGCAACCATCAACCAGACACTCGACGTGAAGCTGGCGGAAGAGGTCTCGCGCGACTTCGGCGCATCGACCAATAAAGTCAGCTACGAACAGGAAACGCGGCAGGAGATGGAAGAAGCCGAGGTCGAGAAGGACCGCGAAAAGCGCCCGCCGGTGGTCACCATTATGGGCCACGTCGACCACGGAAAAACCAGCCTGCTGGACGCCATCCGCTCGGCCAACGTGGCCGCCTCGGAAGCGGGCGGGATCACCCAGCATATCGGCGCGTATCATATCGAGAAAAACGGCCGGAATATCGTGTTTATCGACACGCCCGGCCACGAAGCGTTCACGCGAATGCGCGCGCGCGGCGCCAAGGTCACCGACATCGTGGTGCTGGTGGTGGCGGCTGACGACGGCGTAATGCCGCAGACGCTCGAAGCGATCGACCACGCCAAAGCCGCCAAGGTTCCAATTATTGTCGCCATCAACAAGATCGACAAACCGGACGCGCAGCCGGAAAGAATCAAGCAACAGCTCGCCGACCGCGGCCTGCTCAGCGAGGATTGGGGCGGCGACACGGTAATGGTTCCGGTTTCGGCGAAGGCCAAGACCAATCTGGATCTGTTGCTCGAAATGATTCTGCTGGTGGCCGATTTGCAGGATCTGAAGGCCAATCCGGCGCGGCCGGCGATGGGAACGGTTCTTGAAGCGCAGCTCGACCGCGGGCGCGGTCCGGTGGCGACGGTGCTGGTGCGCAATGGCACGCTGCACGTGGGCGATTATTTCATCTGCGGCTCGGTATTCGGACGCGTGCGCGCGATGTTTGACGATCGCGGCCAGCCGATTCGCGAAGTTCCTCCGTCGATGCCCGCTGAAGTGATCGGCCTCGAATCGCTGCCCGAGGTCGGCGACACGCTGCAAGTGGTCACCGATACGGCCAAGGCCAAGCAGATCGTGATTTATCGCGAGAGCAAGGCGCGCGAAGCGGCGATGTCGAAGACCAACCGCATCACCCTCGATCAGTTGCACGATCAGCTCAAGGAAGGCGAGACGAAAGAGCTGAACATTATTCTCAAGACCGACGTCGGCGGCACGGCGGAAGTGTTGACCGATACGCTGCAAAAGCTCTCCACCGACAAGGTCAAGATTCGCGTGCTGCATTCCGGTGTCGGCGCGATCACCGAGACCGACGTTCTGCTCGCTTCGGCGTCGAACGCGATCATCGTCGGCTTCAACGTTCGGCCGGAGCGCACCGCGCAGGCCGTCGCGGAGCAGGAAAAAGTCGACATCCGCCTGCACACCATCATTTACGAGCTGGCCGACGAGATCAAGCGCGCCATGACCGGGATGCTCGAGCCGGTGTTCAAGGAAGTCTACAAGGGTCGCGCGCAGGTTCGCGAAGTGTTCCGCATCAGCAAGGTGGGAACGGTGGCCGGCTGCATGGTGCAGGACGGATCGATCACGCGCGACAGCGAAGTTCGCCTGCTGCGCGACAACGTGGTGATCCATACCGGCAAGGTGCTGGGTCTGAAGCGCTTCAAGAACGATGCAAGCGAAGTGAAGCAGGGCTTCGAGTGCGGCATCTCCCTGGCGAATTTCAACGACATCAAGCCCGGCGACGTGATTGAAGCGTTCGTCACCGAGCGGGTCGCCAGCGAAGCGCTGGTTTAAAGTGCCCGGCACATAAATGCCCAGCATCGGCGTCATGATTCTGGAGCTGCGGCTCGAGGAATCGCATTCGTTAAAAGACAAACGTCATTACGTCAAGAGCTTGAAAGACCGGCTGCGCAGCAAGTTCAACGTGTCGGTGGCCGAGATCGATTATCAGGACCTGTGGCAGCGCGGGTTGGTCGCCGTGGCGACGGTTTCAGGCGACCAGGCCCACGCCGAGCAGATCCTCGAAAAGGTCGAGCGCGACGCGGCGCTGCTGTTGGGGCGGCTCCTGGTTGGCGTGACGACGGAATGGCTGTCCTAGCAGGGTGCTGAACCGGAAATTCGGCCGTCACTTCTTTTCGAGCAGCGCCTTCACGTCCGCCGGCGGATTGAACTGGTCCGCGGCAACATCCTGGTTTACCTTCACCGAATCGATGGTGATCTGAAACTGCTGCGGCCCGATTTTCTCCACCATTTTGGTCGGCATCAGCACGCCGTCGAAACTCTTGTAATCGGATAGATCCTGCTCCACCGGAAAATCGCCCATGGGCGTGGACGTCGTGGTGACCATGCGCACCGCCAGTCCCGATTTTTTCTGGTAATATTGCGTCTCCGGCGGCCCGTCGGCCGGCGTCAGCACCACTTTGTAGCAATCCTCGCCGTCGATCGTTTCCACACCCGCGGTTTCCACCTTGGTATACATCTGGCGCCAGTTCAGCGGACCGTTGAACACCGCTTCGCGCAGCGACTGGGCTTTTTCCTCTCCGGTCTTTACGCGCGGCCCGCTAATCGGGCTGTTCTCCCACGCGACGCCGCCCGCCGCGCCTTCTTCCATCTTTCCCACGCCGTCCAACTCCATCACCGTGTACGTTTTATCCGGCGGCGCCGAGTAGCGCGTCAGCGTTCCTTTCACGTTCTGCGCGCTCATGTCGACGGTGCCGGTCATCACTTCCGATTTGTGTTTTTCGTAGGCGGCTTTTCCGCCGGTCACTTCCACAAAATGGTCGAGGATGGTTTCCGCCTTGGGCAGCGCATCATCCGCCAACGCCAGCCCGGTCAAGATCGCGCCGCATAAAAGAATCCCCGCGAATCGTCGAGTCATTTCCGGTCCCTCTGCTTCTTTATCCACTGTAACGCAGCGTCCAGCACCGGATCGTGTCCGGCGAGCAGCGCCGCGCGCGTCAGCGTCACTTGTTCATCGGGCGTGACGCCGTTGCCCTCCAGTGCTTTGCCGCCTTCGGAAATATAATTGGCGATGGCGTACTGAAAACCGTCGCCATTCGGTAATTTTTCGATCTCCGACGGCAGCGCCGCCGCGGCCGTTTTCGTGCCGAAGATGCGCGCGCGGCCGAGATCCTGCAACCCTCCCGCGAAAATCTCCGACGTCGACGCCGAACAGCCATCCACCAGCACGGCCACCGGTCCGTCAAAGGCGCCCATACGCGGATTGATCACGAATTTGAGCGTCACGCCGCGCATGTACATGGTGCCGAGCTTCTGATCCGGTTTATCCACCAGAAATCCGGCCATGCCCATCGCCATCCCGCCGATGCCGCCGGGATTGCCGCGCAGATCGATGATGAAACCGTCACAGGTTTTGCAATCCGTCACGGCCTTCCCGAAGCGGCCCATCACCCGGACCAAATCGAGGAACAGATTAAACCGCACATAACCCACGTTGCCGATTTTTTTCGATTCGAACCAGACATATTCGGTCGGCAGATTGCCGAAATGCGACGGCTCGCCACGCGGTGGATCGAGGCGCAGATTCATCGACCGTTCGTGATTCTCGCCATCGAGAAAAGTGACGGGCAATTCGCCGCCTTGCGGACCGCTCAGCGCGGTTTCGACCGCGCGTTCGAGCGTGAGCTCGTGCAATTCCGGCACGGCTTTGAGTTTTTGAATCACCGGCGTGAGATCTTTGCCGCCTGCGCGCAGAACCGCCCATCCGGTGTGGACTCCGGCCTTTTCCGCTGACGATCCCGCGTCGATCGAAGTCACAATCGCCTGCCCGTCCAGCACCCGCGTATCGAACCCCGGCGATCCATTGCCGCCAGCGGCAGCTTCCGCGCCGACGTCTTCGTAGACGCTTCCCGGAAAAATGGCGAAATGCGTTTCGTGCAGCCGTGCGATCATGTCGCGCATCACCTGGCGAGCCTGTTCGGTGGAAGTGGCCTGCTCGATTTTCGGCCGGTATTCTTCATGAATCGCCTGCCAATCGAGCCCGCCGGGATTTTTCTCCCAATGTTTATCGCGAATGGTGCTCCAGACCTTTTCGAAAGACTCGATATTGAGCTGTTTCTGCTCGGCCGTAAGCTGGGCGAACGCCGTCGCCGCCAGCAGCAGAATTCCCGCGACCATCCGCATGACCTCAGATTCGCAGGCGGCAGAGGCCAAGCGCAAGCTTGCCGCGTGGCGCACGCACTCTTGCGTGCCGCATCGACACTTTTGTCGATGCCGCTTCGCGCGCGGGGGTGTCGCGATGAGTCGCGACACGGCACGCAAGAGTGCGTGCGCCACCGAATTTCGTGAAATTGTCAGAATTGCTGTGATATTCTTGAGCAGATTATGGCGGGGAAACCTGCTTTTCAGGTTTTTGCGGTCATCCTGTTGAGCGCGATCGCGGCCGCGCAGGATACTTACTCGATCAGCGGGTCGGTGGTGAACTCGGTGACTGGTGAGCCGGTGAAGAATGCGCTGGTGAGCGCTCGACCAGTGCCGTCGACGGATCAACTGCGCAGCGGGAACGTGCCCGTGATGCCGCCCACTCCCAAGACCACGTTCGCCGGGTCCGCAGGCGAATTCGAATTTACCGGACTGGCCGCGGGCTCCTATCAATTAAGTGCGCAGAAACCGGGGTTCAACGCGTCATTTGCCGACGCCGCGACCCGGCCGCCGCGAATTGAAAAACTGACCGCATCGGTTTCCGGCGTACAAATCAAGCTGGCGCCGTTCGGATCGATAGAAGGCAAAATCACCGATCAATACGGCGATCCGGTGCCGCGGGCGAAGGTCGCCGCGATCAGCGTTCAAGTGATGGACGGATATCGGACCATCACGATGAATCGCACGGTGAGCACCGACGATCGCGGCGTATTCCGGATCTGGAATCTCGCGCCGGGAAAGTATTACATCAAGGCGACCGGCAAAAACGGCGGGACTTATATGTATGTCGGCACCAGCTCGACGCGCACCGATACCTGGGAAAGTTTCGCGCCGGCGTATTTCGGAGGTGGCTCGGATCTGAATTCAGCGACGCCGCTTGTCATTGGCGCGGGAACCGAAGCTCGCGCGGATATGAATCTGACGCTGGCGCCGTCCTTCAAGATTCGCGGGACGGTACAGAATTTCACGCCGCACGAGACGGTCAGCTTCACGCTGCTGCAAGGCGATGAGGAATTGTCGGTGAGCCGGTCGACGTTGAATGGGACGACAGGGAAATTCGAGATTGAAGACGTGATTCCGGGTAGCTACGTTCTGCGCGCGCAGCAGGGGCAGAAGACGCGAGGCGAAGTGCCGGTGACGGTCGGCGGGGCGGATGTGAACGATGTTTCGGTGATGCTCGCGCCGCCGGTGACGGTGCAGGTGCTCGAGCAGGTGGTCGGGCCGCTGCCGAAGGCGTCGGACGATGATGATCCGCGGGGTTACGGCGGCCCTCCTGGCTGCAGCGTGGCCCTCCACACCGATAGCGGAGGCTCGAACGCGGTCGGGCTTCGAGGGTTCATCGCAAGGCGCGAGAAAGACGGTGAAGTGACGATCCCGAATCTCTTTGCAGGCCGATACCGCATGGAGGTGAGCTGCTTCAATGGGTATCCCCTGTCGATTCGGTCCGCCGGAGTGGACCTCCTGGCGAGCCCTCAATTCGTGATCTCCTCCGGCGCGGCGCCTGCACCAATTGAGATCACCGTGAAATCGGGCGGCGGGGAAATCGTCGGCAAGCTGGAAATCGATCGGGCTCCTGCGGAAATCGGCGTGCTGCTGGTCCCAGTGTTTAGTGAATCCGCCGGACCAATGATGAGCGGACCGGGCATTGGCGCTGGTTCGCCCGATTTTTCGTTCGCGAACCTGGCGCCCGGGGACTATCTTCTTTATGCGGTTTCCAGCCCGGAGTACCTGGAATTTCGCAACCCTGCATTCCTCCAATCCCTCACCGGCGGCGTCAGCGTGAAAATCGAGGATGGCAAAACCAGCGAAGTCACCTTGACGAGCATCGCCAAATGAAAATCGCCCTGCTCGCGTTGACTGCGCTTGCCGCCATCGCGCAGACGTTTCCTGTGGCCGGGATTGTCGTCGATTCGGAAACCGGATCGCCGGTGCGGCGCGTTCGCGTGGTGCTCAGCACGCATCCGCCGATGAACATGGTCACCGGCGAGGATGGGAAATTTTCGTTCAATGCGCCAAAGGGAAAATTTTCGTTCTTCGGCGAACGACTCGGATGGCGGCAGCCGTTCGGCGGAGGATTCGGGTCGTCCGTCATCACCGGACCGGAGCAGGATACCGCGCATCTGATCTTTAAGTGGTACGCGCCGGGAGCGATTTACGGACAAGTGCTCGACGATCGCGGCGATCCCGTGGCCGATGCGCTGGTGCAGTTGATCCGCAACCCGATCATCAACGGGCGCCGGCACGCGAGCACTTTATCGTGGGCGCGCGCCGACGATCGCGGGAATTATCGCTTCGGCCCGGTGGCGACGGGAACCTATTATCTGATCGCGACGGGCGAGCCGTGGTATGCGCAGACGCTTCGCATCAATCGCGGCATTCTGCCGGACGGAACAATTCGCCCGCCAGGCGAGCCGACGCCAGGCTATGCGCCCTGTTATTATCCGAACGCTTCGGATGCGAGCGGAGCGTCGCCGGTGGTGCTGAAGGCCAGCGCGGAGATCCAGGCCGATTTCACGATGCGCACCATGACTGGCGCAAATCTGCATTTCACCTGCACGGGCGCGCCGCGCTGCTCCGGATTGATCAGTTTGTACGGCGAAGGGGTCAATGGCGTCGAAAGCGTGGTCCAGCAAAGTTACGCTCAAGAGATGGAGGGAGTTCCTCCCGGGCATTACACGGTTCGGTATAACGGAATGCGCAAGCCGATCGACGTCGGCGCGGGCGATCAGACCATCGAGATTGCGCCACAGCCTGCGCCGTCGGTTTCGGGCAAAGTGATTTTCAAAAATCCCGGCGCTCGGCCGCAAAAGCCGTTGTACGTTCGCATGGTGAATCAGGAAACCGGCTTCGCCCAGGCGCGCGCCCTGGAGGCCGACGGGAGCTTCGCGTGGAAAAGTCTGGCCGTGGCGAAATACCGGCCGGAAATCGGCAGCGCGGAGGGATTTTTCGCCGATCAGGTTTCGGTCGAAGGCGCGCCGGTGCGGGATGGTGTCATCGATCTGACGGAGGGATCGTCGGCGAAGCTGAACATCGTCGCCAGCGATGAAACCGGACGGTACAAGGGATTGGTGATGAACGGCGGCAAGCCGGTTCCGGCGGCGCTGGTGGTGCTCGCGCCAGTAAAAGAGACCAGCGAATCGGCGGCGTATCGCGGATTTCAGACCGACAGCGACGGCAGCTTCGATTTTCAGAACGTCCGCGCCGGCGATTATTTTCTGTTTGCGCTCGCAAGCGTGGAAGGCGTGGAATACGCGAATCCATCGGTGATCCGGCCGTATTATGCTCGCGCGCAGAAGGTGCGCATCGAAGCTCATCAAACCGGCGAGCAGAATCTATCGACTCTCGGGAAATGAATCCCGTTTTCGCCCGTTGACACACCTTAGTACTCCAGTATGTCAGGCGATACCGTAGCATAAATAAGCGCTCTTACCGATTGGGCCGAATGGCGGGTGTTCTCTAAAATCGAATTGAGGACGAGTGCTCGATCAGATGCAACTGACCAGAACGGGGAAGTCGCAATATTCCGAACAAGAAGCAGCCGAAGAGCTGGGGATCTCCATTGATCAGTTGCGGACGATGATCCGCAGCCATGTGGTGGATCGCGATGAAGATCTGACCAACGTTCCGGCGACGACGTTCCAGCCGTCCGATCTGCTGGTGCTGCGTCTGCTGTCCGGAATGCGGCGGGACTGAAAGGCCGGCGGGGGCCGCTCGCCGCTCCCTGCCGGTCGCGGTTCCATCGCCGCCGATTCCAGCCAGAGCGAACGGGGCGGCCGTAACCGTCGACGGTCAGGGCTTTCCGGCGAGGCCGATTTCGTGCTGTCATCGAGGCATGAGCCTCGATGAATACCGGCGCAAACGCGATTTCAAGCGGACCGGCGAGCCGTCGGGCAAACCCGCCGCGCCGCGCCAGAAACTCATTTACGTCATTCAGAAACATCAGGCCAGCCATTTGCATTACGATTTTCGGCTGCAATGGAACGGCGTGCTGCTCTCCTGGGCCGTGCCGAAAGGGCCGTCCGTCGATCCTGCGGTGAAACGGCTGGCGATGCATGTGGAGGATCATCCCATCGAATACGCGAAGTTTGAAGGGGTTATTCCCGCGGGAGAATACGGCGGCGGAACGGTGATGGTGTGGGATCGCGGAACGTGGACGCCGGAAGTTGCCGATGTGGACGAAGCGCTCAAGCGCGGCGATCTGAAATTCACGCTGCATGGCCAGAAACTCAAAGGCTCCTGGGTACTGGTGCGGACGGCGCGCGGCTGGCTGCTGATCAAGCACCGCGACGAGTACGCGTCGAAAGAAGAGATTTTGACGGCCGAGCCGCGGTCGGCCATTTCGAAAAAATTGCTGCGGGAGATCGCCGCGGAACATGGCGGCGATGTCGCCAAAGCGGCGAAAGGCGATCCGGCGTGACGGATCGAATCCGGTTTCGCGTCTCGCCGATGCTGCCGACTTTGGTGCACCAGCCGCTGGAAAAGCCGGGCTGGATTTACGAAGAAAAATACGACGGCTATCGCATTCTGGCGTACAAGGAAGGCGCGCGTGTGACGCTGGTTTCGCGCAATGGGATCGATCGCACGGCGAACTATCCCGGCGTGGCGCAGGCGGTCGCGAAGCTGCCGCGGCGAACAATTCTGCTGGACACCGAAGTGGTGGTGTTCGACGAAAAACGCGTTTCGCGATTTCAGCTGCTGCAAAACGTCCGCGCCGAGCCGAAGGCCGCGGTGTTCGATTGCCTGTACCTGGACGGCCGGGATCTGCGGCGGCTGCCGCTCGAAAAACGGCGCGCGGCGGTGCACGAAATAATCAAAGACGGCGTGCTGTTCGAATCGCACCTGCTTGCCGAAGATGGCCTCGAAGCGTACAAAATCGCCCGCCGGCGTGGCTTCGAAGGGGTGGTCGCCAAGGACCTTTCTTCGCCCTACATCGAAGGCCGCAGCACGCGCTGGCTGAAATTTAAGGTGCATCAGGAAGACGAGTTCGTGATCGCCGGCTACACCGCGCCCGGCGGATCGCGGGAACATTTCGGGGCACTCTTGTTGGGCGCGCACGACCGCGGCAAATTGCGTTACGCCGGCAAGGTGGGCACCGGCTTCACGCGGAAAACCCTGGCCGCGCTGTGGCGCAAGTTTCAGCCGCTGATTCGCGAAAAATCGCCGCTGGCCGATCCGCCGCGGGAAAAATCGGTGACGTGGCTGGAGCCGCAGCTGGTGGCGCAGATCGCCTACCAGGAATGGACCGACGATCATAAGCTTCGCCAGCCGGTGTTTTTGGGTTTGCGCGACGACAAGCCGGCGCGAGACGTAACGTTTCCGGGCTGAAGCTTAGGCCTGCGTTCCGGAATCTAACAGGCATGAGCGAAGCAATCGAAAATCTGCGGCATAACTGGGGATGGATGCTGACCTTTGGCGTGATTCTTCTTTTGTGGGGAATTTTCGCCGTCGCTTATTCGATTTTTTTCACGGCCGTGTCCATTTTCGTGATCGCATGGCTGTTGATCATCGGCGGAGCGATTGAGGCGATCCACGCGCTGCGGCATCACGAACGCCACGTGATTTTGTACTTCGTGGAGGCGATCCTGGCGATCGTCGCCGGCGCGCTTCTGCTGCGCAGTCCGGCGGCGGGCGCGCTGGTGATCACGCTGCTGCTGGCATCGTATTTCATCGTCAGCGGGATTGTTCGCGTGGTGGCGGCTTTCGCATTGCGCATGCCCCAGTGGGGATGGACCATGTTCAGCGGACTGCTGGCCATCGCGCTGGGCGTGCTGGTGTGGGGCGGATGGCCAGCGACGGCCTTCTGGGTGCTCGGCGTGTTCGTCGGCGTCAACCTGATATTTATCGGATGGTCCAGAATCATTGTCGCGCTGGCCTTGCGCGGCGGGCATCTGCCGCTGTCTCACCCGACGCCAATTTAGGCTTCCGCCGCCGCTCAGGCATGGAGCTTGCTCTTCGCTTTTTCGATGAGCGCCAACTGCTCCTTGGTCGGTTTGGGCAACTTCAAATCGAGCGCTTCGATCACCTCGGACAAAATCTCCGATGCGAGCCATCGCGTAACCCATTTGTGGTCGGCCGGCAAGATGTGCCACGGCGCGACATCCGTACTGGTGGCGCCGAGCGCGTTTTCGTAGGCGCGGGCGTAATCCTTCCAGTAGCCGCGCTCGGCCAGGTCGGACGCGGAAAATTTCCATTGTTTTTTAGGGTCGTCAAGGCGCGCCAGCAGCCTGTTTTTCTGCTCTTTTCTCGAAATATTCAGAAAAAATTTGACGATGATGGTGTTGTTACGCGCCAGATGCTTTTCAAAATGGTTGATATCCTGATAACGTTCTTCCCAGAGTTCGTTGCCGCGCACCGGCCGGGCCAGATGTTGGCGCTCCAGCCATTCCGGATGCACGCGCACCACCAGGACCTCCTCGTAATAGGAGCGGTTGAAAATCCCGATCTGCCCGCGCGCCGGAAGAAAGCGCTGGTAGCGCCACAAAAAATCATGGTCGAGCTCCTCTTCGGCCGGTTGCTTGAACGGATACGCGTGGCAGGCCTGCGGATTCATGCTGCTCATTACGTGGGCAATCAGGCCATCCTTCCCGCCCGTATCCATCCCTTGCAGCACGACCAGCAGCGCGTACTTTTTGGTGGACCACAACAGCTCCTGCGCCGCGGTCAACCGCTCCAGGTTGCGCGACAGCAGTTTTTCGTCCTCCTGTTTGGCGTCGCGCCCGCCGGTCCAGGCCGGATCGTAATCCTTAAGGCGCATTTTCGACCCCGGTTTCAACCGGAATCCCGAGCGGATCTCTTTGTGGGCCATGGTTTTAGTTTATCTGTATAACGGATGCGGCCGGATCGCGTCATACTGGAGAGATGCCCGGGTACGAGAATGAGCTGGCGCAGATTGTCGCCGACCTGAACCGCGCCGCGCAGGCTTCCCGGGAGGCGGCTCCGCACCCTTCCGGCACGCTTGACGAGCTGCTGGCGCAGGCTGCCCGGCGGAATGCCAGCGACGTTCTGCTGATTGCCGGCGCTCCGGCCGCGCTGCGCATCAACGGGCTGCTTTCGCCCACCGCGGGCATTCCGCTCAGCGCCGAAGATACGCGCAGCATGCTTCTGCCGCTGCTGACTCCGGCGCAGGGCCAGGATTTACAAAAAAACAAATCGTCTGATTTGTGTTTTACGCGCGCCGGCATCGGCCGCTTTCGGGCGAATATTCATTATCAGCGTGGCTCGCTCGCCGCCAGCCTGCGGCTGTTGCCGGAGAAAATTCCGACGCTCGAATCGCTGCATCTTCCCGCCACGCTGCGACGCTTCGCCGAAGCGCGGCAGGGATTGATTCTGGTCACCGGGCCGACCGGTTGCGGAAAAAGCTCCACGCTTGCCGCGCTGCTCGATCTGATCAACACCGCGCGGCACGATCATATCGTGACCATCGAAGATCCGGTTGAATACGTACATACGAACCGCAATTCGATTGTCGAGCAGATCGAAGTGGGGCATGATACGCAGGATTTCGCCAGCTCCGTGCGCAGCATTCTGCGGCAGACGCCGGACGTGATCCTGGTGGGCGAAATGCGGGATCAGGAGACCATCGCCACGGTGCTGACCATCGCCGAAACGGGCCACCTGGTGCTTTCGGCGCTGCATACCAACGATACTTCGCAGGCGGTTTCACGCATTCTCGATTCGTTTCCGCTGGGCAATCAGCCGCAGATCCGGCAGCAGCTTTCGCTGGCCTTGCTGGCGATCGTCGCGCAGCAGCTGGTCCCCGGGGCGGAAGGCGGCAAGCGATATCCGGCGGTGGAAATTATGGCCGCCACCAGCGGCGTGCGCAGCCTGATCCGCAAGGGCGAGGACCACCAGCTTTACAGCGCGATCGGAACCGGACGTGCGGCCGGCATGACGACCATGGAACAATCGCTGGCCGAAATGGTTCGCAGCGGACGAATCACGCAGGAAACCGCGTTGGCGCATTGTTTCCGGCCGGAAGATTTTAAGCGGTACATACAACAGTAAACAGAGGACCACGGATGAGAAATATTTTGGTGGGGGTGGGTGTGCTGGCGCTGGCGGTCGCGTCGGCGCAGGGGCGGCATCCTCATTATCTGAAGGCGCGCAGCGATCTGCGGGCAGCGCAACTTATGTTGCATGTCGACGACGAGCCGAAGGTGATGCTCCGTCTGCATGAAGTGGACGCGGAGATCGGCCGCGCGATCGGCGAAATCGACCGCGCCGCGGTTATCGATCGTAAAGACATCATCGATCATCCTCCGGTAGACACCCGTCTCGATCGTCCCGGGCGGCTGCGCAAAGCCATGGCTTTGCTGGCAAGCGCGCGCCGCGATCTGGCCGCGGAAGAAGAAAATCGCCGGGCCATGGCGTGGCGCGACGCGGCGTACCGGCATATCGATGTGGCCATGGATTTGGTGCGCCGCGCGGCGCGCGAGTGGCGCATCGACCATCTGGAAGGTCACTGAAGTAACCGGATGCAGATAAGCAGCATCTTAAGCTTTAAGGTCTCAATATATATATGAATTCGTTGGCGCGCTGGAGCGCGCAAATTACGATTGCCGCGGCACTGGCGGGTATTCCTGGTCTGGCGCAGGAATCCGTGCAGGACGACAATGTGGCGCCGCACGATCTTTCGGCGCGGGGTTTTTACAATCCGGATCTGTTCAACCCCGCCTGCGCGGACCCGAACCAGAACGCTCCCGCGCCGCCGCAGAATGCCCCCGCGACGCCTCGATCCGACCCGGCCGTTCCCGCGGCGCCGGACAAAAAACAGGAAGAAGAGCCTCCGGGCGGTAAGCGCGTTTTCGGGGTGCTGCCGAATTACCGCACGGCCAGCTCCTGCGACGAAGGCGAAGCTATCAGCGCGGGGCACAAGCTGCACATCGCGGTGAAGGACTCTTTCGATTATCCGCTGATCCTGCTTTCGGCGGCCTACGCGGGGTTCGATCAGTTGACCGACGACGAACCCTCGTTCGGACAGGGCGTGAAAGGCTACGCGCACCGCCTGGTGACCAATTACGCGGACCAGGCCATCGGCAACATGATGACCGAAGGTTTTCTGCCGGTCGTGTTTCATCAGGACCCACGCTATTTCCGGCGCGGTCCGCAGTACCGGCGGTGGTATCGCGCCTGGTACGCATTGACGCGCGTGATCGTCACCGATTCCGACGATGGCCGCAAAGAATTCAATTATTCCGAATGGATCGGCAACGCGTCGGCTGCGGCGCTTTCGAACATCTGGGAGCCGGACGATCGCACTGCGTCGGCGAATACGGTGAAGCTGCTCGAATATGTCGGGACGGACGCGTTTTCGCAGGTGCTCAAGGAATTCTGGCCGGATCTCAAGCACAAGCTGTTTCATCGCGGCAATCCGGACGAAGGCTGCGGGCATTAAGGGTCTGCTCGTCTGGAGCACGGTCGGGTTTTCCGCGGACCGGCTTACTTTACCGGATTCGACGGTCCAGCAGGGTGCTGAAAAAGGGGACAGACTACTCTCTCGCCGCCTGTAGGTTAAGAGCGGTCTGTCCCCTTTTCCAGCACCCCGCTAGAACCCCCGTCGTGACGGGCGGGGCTTTTCCGCCCCGATCGCCATAGATCGATCAGCAGCAGCGCCGCGCCGATGGTGATCGCGCTGTCAGCGACGTTGAACGACGGAAATTCGTAGGAGCCGAAAAAGAGCTGGAGAAAATCGGTCACGGTGCCGCGAAACAGGCGATCCCATAAATTTCCCAGCGCGCCTCCGACCACCAGGACGAAGCCGATTCGCATCATGTTGGTTTCACCGCTGCGCGGCGCGCGGAATAACAGATAGCCGACAATGACGGCAACCGCGGCCGAAACGCCGATCAGCAGCAGGCGGCGCCACTCCGGCGAGAGATTGGCAAAAACGCCGAACGCGGCTGCGGGATTTTCGGTGTGGACGATATTGAAAAATCCGGGAATCACCGGGATCACGTCCCACGGCGAGACGTGGGTGCGAATGTAGATTTTCGTCAGCCGGTCGAGCAACACTACGCCCGCGATGATGGAGGCCGATTGCAGACGATGCGTCAATCGGCAGGTTCCTCGGAGTGGCGTAAGCCACCAGGCTTGCGCTCCTGACGGTAAAACATCGCGCCGCGAACAGCACAAGCCCGGCGGCTTATGCCACTCACTGTGCGCCGCCGTTCATTTCGCGCAGGGCCGCCGCGCAAGTGTCGCAGACCGTCGGAAACTCAGCATCGCTTCCGACCAGCGTCGAGTATTTCCAGCAGCGCTCGCACTTAATGCCGTCGGCGCGCTCCACGGTGACGCGTTTTTCCGCACCCGGATCGATCGCTACCTGGGACACGATAAATAACGACGGCAATTGCGCTTCGTATCCGGCGACGTCGTAGCCCTGCAAACGGACTCGGGCTTCGAGCGGCGCGCCGATGAACTTCGCCTGCCGCGCTTCTTCGAGGGCCTTTAAAACATCGTTGCGAATTTCCATCAGCCGGTCCCATTTTGCGAGCGTCGCGGCATCGAGCCCCGATGCGACTTCTTCCGGCTCCGGAAACAGCGCCATGTGCACGGATTCCGGCGCATCCGCGGGTTTCGCGGTGAAGCGCCAGACTTCTTCCGCCGTAAACGACAGCAGCGGCGCCAGCAATCGCGTCAACGCGTAATGAACCCGATACAGCGCCGTCTGCCCGCTGCGCCGCGCCCGGCTCCGCGTGGCTGAGGTGTACAGGCGGTCCTTCAAAATGTCGAAATAGACCGCGCTCAAATCGGTGGTCGCGAAATCGTACACCGCGCGATAGACTTTATGAAACGCGAATTCGCGATACCAGGCGCGGGAGCGGCGGATTAAATCCTCGGTCCGCGCCAGAATCCAGCGATCGATTTCGAGCATACGATCCGCGGGCACACAGTCGCGCGCCGGATCGAAATCGTTCAGATTTCCCAAAGCGTAGCGGAAGGTGTTGCGCAGTTTGCGGTAAGCTTCGACCATCCGGTCGAGAATGGTTTTCGACAATCGCACGTCTTCGGTGAAATCGACCGACGCCGTCCACAATCGCAACAATTCCGCGCCGCCTTGTTTGATGATTTCATCGGGCTCGATGGCGTTGCCCTTGGATTTGTGCATCGCGTGGCCGGATTCATCGAGCGTCCAGCCGTGCGTCGCGCATTCGCGATACGGAGACGCGTTTCTTAATCCCACGCCGACCAGCAGGGAGCTGTGGAACCATCCGCGATACTGATCGCCGCCTTCGAGGTACATATCCGACGGCCAGGCTAGATCATTTTCTGGCGTTAACGTTTCAAGATGACTGCACCCGGATTCGAACCACACGTCCACAATATCCATTTCCTTGCGGAATTGTTTCGATCCGCATTTCGCGCACTTTGCCTCCGGTCCGGCCAGTTCTTCCGCCGATTTTTCGTACCACACGTCGGCGGAATGTTCGCGAAACAGCGCCACCACGCGGTCGAGCACGGCGCGGTCGGTGAACGGCTCCTGACAGCCGTCGCAATAAAACACTGTGATCGGCACGCCCCAGAAGCGCTGGCGGGAAACGCACCAGTCCGGACGCGTGGCGATCATGTTGGACATGCGCTCCTCGCCCCAGGCCGGGATCCACTTCACGCTTTTGATCGCCTCCAGAGCGCGGGCGCGCAGATCATTGCGGTCCATGCCGATAAACCATTGTTCGGTGGCGCGGAAAATGGTCGGATTGTGACAGCGCCAGCAGTGCGGATAACTGTGCTGAATTTTTCGCGTGGCCAGCAGCGCGTGATGATGCGATAAAAGATCATTGACGATGGGATTGGCTTCCCAAACGGTCTTGCCGAGCAATGGTTCGGGAATTTTTCCGTCAGCGCCTTCGGCCTGATAGAATCGGCCCGCGGCGTCGACCGGACAATACACCGCGATGCCGTATTTCTGGCCGATTTCGTAGTCCTCCTGGCCATGTCCTGGAGCCGTATGCACCGCGCCGGTGCCCGCTTCGAGGGTCACGTGTTCACCCAAAATTCCCAGCGATTTTCGCTCGATGAAAGGGTGCTGGAAAACCGTCCCCTCCATTCGCGAACCCTTGAAGAGAACGATATCCTGGGTGTCCTCCCATCCCAGTTCCTTTGCGACCGCGTCGCGAAGTTCCTCGGCGACGATGTAAATGTCGTCGCGAACTTTCACCGCGAGGTAGTTAAAGTTGGGGTGATAGGCGATCGCCATGTTGGCCGGTATCGTCCAAGGTGTGGTGGTCCAGATCAATCCCCAGACCCGATGGCCCGCCAAGGATGGCGAAATCGCGCCGGGATCGGAAACCAGCGCAAATCGAACGTAAATCGACGGGCTGGTGTGATCTTCGTATTCGACTTCGGCTTCGGCCAGCGCGGTGCGATCATGAATGCACCAGTTCACCGGCTTCAATCCTTTATATACGTAACCGCGATCGAGAAATTCGACGAACGCGCCGGCGATCACCGATTCGTAATGCGCGGTCATGGTCAGATACGGCCGCTCCCAGCGGCCCAGAACGCCTAAGCGGACGAAATCCTGGCGCTGCAGATTGACATATTTTTCGGCGTATTTGCGGCACGCCTCGCGGATCTGCGCGGGCGACATCGCGGCTTTTTTCGGCCCCAGTTCTTTATCGACCCGGCTCTCAATCGGCAATCCGTGACAATCCCACCCGGGAATGTAAGGCGAATCGAAACCCTCCATGGTCTTCGATTTAACGATGAAGTCCTTCACCACTTTGTTGAAAGCGGTGCCGAGGTGGATATTCCCATTGGCATAGGGCGGTCCATCGTGCAGAACGTAACGCGGACGGCCGGCGCGGGATTCGCGAATGCGCTCGTATAAACCCGTTTTGGCCCAATGATCGAGCAGCTTCGGCTCGAGTTGGCCGAGGTTGGCTTTCATCGGAAAATCGGTGCGGGGCAGGTGAACGGTCTTTTTCAGATCCAGCTTGGCGGCTTCCATCGACTTGTTCTTTCATCCTAACTGATTCGCCAAAGCACACCGCAATCGCGAGCACCGAACCAAATAATAATTGGGAGATCCGGCCAGCGGTATGACACTTTCCTGTTGACAGGAGATTAAACTCCGATTAAGATTCTCTTTCGCGATGCGCGTTTGAGTGAGGGAAGAGTTTTAGTTACAAGTAGAGGCCAAAAGGTCCGACCATGACGTTTCAAGTTGGTGAGAAGGTCGTCTACCCCAATCATGGGGTTGCGACGATTGAGAATATCAGCAGTCGCGCGTTTGCGGGACACTATGAACGGTTTTATCTGTTGCGGATCACTTACAACAGTTTGACCGTGATGGTTCCGTTTTCGCACGTGGAAGATTTGGGCTTAAGAAAAGTCACGCGTAACGGTGAGATTGCCCGCGTGATCAGCTTTCTTTCCGAGGGGATGTGCCTGCGCCACACCGACTGGAAGGATCGTTTCAAGGAAAACTCGGAAAAGATGCAAGACGGCAGCCTGCTGGCGGTCGCCGAGGTGATGAAGAGCCTGCTGATTCTGCAATCGCGCAAGCCGCTGAGTTTCCGCGAAAAGAAAATGCTGGACCGGGCGCGGCACATGCTGATTACGGAATTTTCCACCTCGCGCGGATTACATGAAGCCGAAGCGATGGATATGCTGGAAAAGGCGCTGAATAAGGCGAATCTGCACCTGCCTGAGCCGCTTTAGGCGAGTTCCTTGCCGATTTCCCAGTGGTGACCGAACGGGTCCGCGACCCGTCCCAGGCGCCAGCCGTGGCGATTGCCGACCGGCCAGACCGTAGCCGCGCCCGCCGCTACGGCGCGCTCGAAGGCTGCATCCGGATCCTCGACCATCAGGATCATCCGTGCGGTGCCGCCGCCGAGCGTCTGCGGGCTGAAATTGCCGTGTTGCGGCGATTCGTCCGCAACCCAGAACTCCGCGCCATCCACCGATAGCCGCGCCACCACGGCGCCATCCGGAGCGTCCACCCGGTAGGATTCGCAAGCTCCGAAGGCGGCCTTATAAAATTCGATCGCCGCCGCGCCGCGACGCACCGAAAGGAGCGGCGCGATGGCCGTCCGCGGCATTTACTGGACTCTTTCCCGCGTACGCTCCCGCGTCACCAGTTCGTCAAAAACAGCGAGAACCTGCTTGCGGTACTGATAAACACGCTGCAGTTTTTCCCGCACCGCGATCTCATTGCGATGCCGGCGCATCAGCTTGTCGATCAGCTTTTTGGGCAGATCGATGTCGCGGCGCAGCGCCTCGGCCGAATGCCCGCGCAGAAACAGGCCGTAGAACAGAGCTGCTTCGCGCTGCGGCGCCAGCGGATCGAACTCTTCGCGGAATATGGTCGCCTGAGCCATCAAAAAAAGCAGTATAAACTCGAAAACGGCGTGGCGCAATAGCGAACGCGAAATCCTTGATTCATTTGGTACCGCGGCCCGCGCATGGCCATAATAATATTAATGAAACATATCGCTTTCTTCTTTGTTCTCTTCACTTCATTCCTGGTAACGGCTTCGCCGGCAAAAACTTTCACCGGAACCCTGGTCGACACCATGTGCAAAGACAACACGCTGGCCACGCATCCCCGCAAATGCGCCATCTCCTGCGCCAAATTCGGCTACGGATTGAAGCAGGCCGATGGGACCTTCTTGAAATTCGACGCGGAAGGCAATGCGCGGGCTTTGGCGGCGCTGAAGCGCTCGACCAGGGTGCAGGATCTGAAGGCGCAGGTCACGGGTACCATCGAGAATGGAGTCCTGAAGGTCGATTCGATCGTGATCCGCTGATCCGCGCCCGTGACATTATAAGAGAAGGATGTATCGCGCTGTTCTTGTTATTCTTCTCACGGCGTCCGCGCAGGCCGGCTGGATCGAATACAACATGGGACCGTTCCGCGTCATCAGCGACGCCGGCGATAAATCCGCGCGCGATCGCTTGAATGAAATGGAACAGCTTCGCCACGCGCTGGGCGTGCTGCTGGGGCAGGACAGCCTGGGCGTCGGCGGGCCGCAGGAAAAGCAGCTTCAAACCGTGTGGCCCATCGACGTGGTGCTGTTTTCGAACACCAAACAGTATGCATCGCACGCGTTGAGCCAGCCGTTGATCGAAGGCGGTTCGGCGATGCTTAGCGCGTGGACTTCGGATCGTCCCATGCCGCAGGATTTTTTGCGCGGGCTGACGCGCCTGCTGATCGATCAGAACTCCGGCCACTTGCCGCAGCCGACCGAAACGGCGCTGTGCGATCTTTTTTCGACCATCAGCGTCAAGGGGACCAAAGTGATGCTCGGCGCGCCATTGCCTTCGGGCGAGCTTCCGCCGGATCGTCTGCATGAATGGGCGAAAATCCAGCTTCTGGCCACGGGAGCCGATTACAGCGGCAAAATCCGCGTGTACCTGAACAATTTGCAGGGCCTGGGCGATGCGGATCTGGCGACGCGCAATGCTTACGGCATGACGCCGAAGCAGCTTGACGAGAAAGTCGACGATTATGTTCGCGCGGGAAATTTTCCGGCCTCGGAGGTGGACGGCGAGGCGATCAATCCCAACACCGATTTCGTTGAAAAACCGGTGAGCAAAGAGGCGCTCGACGAATTGTTCGCGGAACTGGCGGCGGGCGGCAAGAATTTTCCGCCGGAAAGCCCGCGTGGACTGGCCGCCAAAGGCACGCGTCCGGCGTTGGAACTGGCGATGAAGGCCAACCCGCGCTGGGCGGAGCCGCACCTTCGCCTGGCTGATCTCGAAACCGATCCGATGGCCAAGGTGAAGGACTTGCAAGATGCGGCGAAGCTGGAGCCGCGCAATCCGGAGTATTGGCAGGCGCTCGCCAAAGCGCAGATTGCCGCGCATCTTTATGCCGACTCCGATAAGTCCTGGTCGGCGGCGATGCGCGCCGCGCCGGACGCCGCCGCGCGCGCGCGGATCGAGAAAGTCCGGCTGGATACCGAAACCGAGCGCGCCGCTTACGAGGCGGCCGAGAAGAAGCGCATTGCCGCGGAGCAGGCGGCCGAGCTGCAAAAAATCAAAGATGCCGCCGCGGCCGAAATCCACGCAGCCGAAGACGCCGAAAATAAGAAACTCGGCGGATTGCCGCCGGGTGAAAAACCGCAGCAGTGGTGGGGCGATCCGGACGGAGAAAAATTATCGGGAACGCTCACACGGGTCGATTGCCTGGCCGGCGGTCCGCTGCGGCTAACGGTTCACATGGACGGTGGCGGGACCATCCGTCTGCTGATCCGCGATCCCAATCATCTGACGGTCGACAGCAATCAGGGAGTCAAATTCGCTTGCGGAATCACCCGTCCGCAACGAAAAATTAAACTCACTTACACCGTAAAAACCGACGCGAAATTCAACACGGTAGGCGACATTTCCCTGGTGGAATTTCCGTAATGCCGCGGATTCCGCTGCGCTGGATCGCTATCGGTGTCTTTCTTTTCTGCTCGGCGTTGAATTACCTCGACCGCCAGCTTCTGGCCGCCGCCGCTCCCGCGCTGCGGCTCGAATTTCACCTGACCAATGAAGATTACGGAAAAATCGTTTCCGTCTTTTCGCTGCTCTACGCGGTGGCCGCGCCGGTGGCTGGATGGTTCATCGATCGTGTCGGGTTGAATATCGGAACCGCCGTCGCGGTGCTGGCGTGGTCGGTGGCAGGCGCGTCCACCGGCCTGGCGCGCGGCGTTGGCGGGGTCCTCGCATCACGAACGGCGTTGGGCATCGCGGAAGCGGGCGGCATTCCGCTGTTCGGAAAAGCAAACGGAATCTATCTCGAGCCGCGCGAGCTGGCGCTCGGAACCGCGTTCAACCAGATCGGCATCAGCCTGGGCCTGACCGCGGCGCCGCTGATGGTCGCCTTGCTTGCTCCGCATTACGGATGGCGCGGGGCGTTCGTGGTCTGCGGCGCGCTGGGCTTCCTGTGGGTGCCGCTGTGGCTGCTGACCGCGAAAAAGATCCCCGCGCATCCCGAAAAAACCAAAAAATCCACGCTACAAATTCAAGAACTTCTGCGCGACCGGCGGCTCTGGGGATTGGTCATTTCCACCATTTTCATCATGTCGCTTTACACATTATGGACCAATTGGACCACGCTTTATTATGTCGAGCAGTGGCGCCTGACGCAGCAGGAAGCCAACGCGCGCTATGCCTGGATTCCGCCGGTTGCGGGCACTTTCGGCGGATTCGCCGGCGCCTGGATGGCGTTCCGCTGGATTCGCAACGGCGTGAACGTCATCGCCGCGCGGATGCGTGCCTGCTGGATTTTCGCCATCGCGTCGCTGATCGCGACCGCCGCTGTCCCGCTGATGCCCGGCGTGATCTGGGCCACCGCAATGGTCAGCTTGAGCGCGTTCTGGGCGCTGGGGGCGTCCACGAATCTTTATGCGCTTCCGATCGATCTGTTCGGCCCTGGCCGGGCCGCGCTGGGCGTAGCCGCGCTGACCTCGGCCTACGGATTGATGCAGGCGCCTTTTTCATTGGCGATCGGTGCGATGGTGGATCGCGCGGGTTTTCACACAGTCTTCTTGAGTATGGCGGCGCTGCCGCTGATCGGCGTGGTGATTTTATGGCTGGCGATTCGACGCTGATCCGTCGCGCGACGGCCGCGGATCTGCCGGCCATCGGCGCGATTCAGGGAGGGTCCGGCTGGCCTCCCGAAAGTTACCTGAGCTACGACTGCCGCGTGGCAATACAAAACGGCTGCGTCGCCGGTTTTCTGGTTTCACGCGAGATTGCGCCCGGCGAGCGGGAGATCCTGAATGTGGTGGTCGACCCGGCCTCGCGCCGTCGCGGCATCGGAAAAAAATTGCTCGAGGCGGAGATTTCCGGCGCCCGCGGGAACTGGTATCTAGAGGTTCGCGAGTCCAATCAGGCAGCAATTAAGCTCTATGAATCCATGGGTTTCCGGGCGACCGGCCGACGTCCCGATTACTACCTCGATCCGCCCGAGATGGCTATTGTCATGAGTTTTTTTTCATGATATCGTCATGGTGCGGCCGGCCATCGGTGACCGGCTGCGATGACTGATGATTACGACCCACCGAGCCCGACAAAATCCCTTTAAATCAGACTCGGCGTGGCTCTCACAAACCAAAGGAGAGTGTTTGATGGAGACCAACACGCAAGATGAACTGAAAGCGCACCTGATGGCGACCAGCGAAGAGTTTCGCAGCTTGGCTTCCCAGCATGCCCAGTTTCATAAAGAACTGGAACAACTGGAAAACAAGCACCACCTGACCGAGCAGGAAAAGGTGGAAGAGGTTCGCCTGAAGAAGCAGAAGCTGCGCCTGAAGGACCAGATGAATGAGATTCTGGCCCGCTATCGCGCGCAGCATGTTGCCTAGCGGTCAGGTGCGCGCAGGTTTTTTTCCGGAAAGCCGGGTTTCGCCGAACCCCGGCTTTCTTTGTTTTTTCGGCGGCCGCTAGGCGTCGGGCTCCGTTCTAAGGCTCGTTTCCCCTCCCCCTGCTGTACATTGGCGTGCTGCACGTCCGCAGCGGCGCGCTGGCCAGCGCCGAACGCGCCTTCGCGTTGTTGGACCAAGAAACCGACGTGAAGGACCGCCCGCGCGCCCAGCCGACCGCTTCGATACACCCGGCGACCCAGGTGAGCAGGAGCGCGATTACGAACGTGTCCAGACCGGTTCCCGTCCGCGGCGCACTCACAACGTTTAAACGCACTGCGCGGGCGAGAAATCGTGCAAGGTTCCCGCCCGCCAAGCGTCCAATTTAATGTGAGGTGGAATAGCTGCGTCGCCCGGTGCGCATTCGCGGTTTGGTTTCCGCTCTGTTCCCATGCGGCGACCCAGTTAACCGCGGCGGAAATCATTCATCGCTCCGTCGAAGCCAATGAACGGGACTGGAAAGCCGGACCATCCTTTTCCCACGTCGAGCGCGACATCGATAAACACGACAATGCCCTGGTCGACCGCACCTGGGAAGTCTTCCTGATGGATGGCTCGCCGTACAAGCGCCTGATCGGCATCGACGGGCACCCGCTTTCCGAAGCGCGGCAGAAGCAGGAAGCCGACCGTGAAAGCCACGAGTTGGCGCGGCGCCGCGCTGAAACGCCGTCGGAACGCCGCGTCCGCATCGACCGCTACCGCCGGGATCGCGAACACGATCACATTCTGATGACCCAGATGGAAGTCGCGTTCAACTTCCACCTGACCGGCGAAGGTACATGGTCCGGCCATCCCGTCTACGTGCTCGATGCCGAGCCTAAGCCCGATTATGTGCCTCCGAATCACGAAGCGAAGGTTCTGACCGGAATGAAAGGGAAGCTGTGGGTGGATAAAGCCGGGTTTCATTGGGCCCGGGTGGAAGCGGAAGTGGTTCACACCGTGACGTTCGCCGGATTTCTCGCCAGAGTCGGCCCGGGCACGCGATTCATACTCGAAAAAGAGCCGGTGAATGCCGAGATCTGGCAGCCGCAAAGATTTCAAGACCAGGTGGTCGCGTCGATTCTGTTCTGGCAGAGAAACTCTTCGACCGCGGATACTTTCTCGGACTATCGCCCGAACGGCGCCATTTCAAGCCTGCCTGGGCCGCGGCGGACCTTCCATGTCCAGCTTGAGCGACAGAAAATCGAGCAGGTCCTTCAACGCCAGAATCGCCACCAGCCGGCCGTGATCGACCACCAGTAGCCGGCTTAACCCGGTCTTGCTCATCTTGGTCAAAGCCGCCACCGCGTCGGCATCCGGCGAGATGGTGTTGTCGATCGAGCACGGCCGCATCATTTCCTGAACGCTGTGCTGGCGCCACTCCTCGCGCGGCACCGATTTTACGTCATTGGTGCTGATGCAGCCATTAAGTTGGTGCGCTTCGGAAACCACCGGAAACATCTTGAAGTGATAGCGGTAAATATAGTCGTTGATCAAATCGTCGATGGAGATATTCGGCGGAACCGTCACCGGGTCCGTTCGCATGAACCGGCTGATCGGTTGACCGGCCAGCGCGCTTCGCAGAACCAGCTGCTGATACGATTGCTGCGCCGCGTTCTTTAAAAACAGACCCAGGATGAACCACCACACCGCGCTGACGAAATTCCCGAAGAAGAGCTGAACAATTCCCAGGGCGATCAGCACAATCCCGAACGCTTCCCCGATCTTCGCCGAAATTCGCGTCGCGCGGGTCAAATCTTTGGTCGAGTTCCAGATGGCCGAGCGCAGCACGCGCCCGCCGTCCAGCGGAAACGCGGGAATCGAGTTGAAAACCGCCAGCACCCAGTTGAGCCAGCCCAGGTAATGAATCACGCCCACCACGGGCCGCGGCCAGGTAGCCGGCGCGGCGCGATAAATCCCGTAAAAAATAAAGCCGATCAGGATGCTGGTCAGCGGTCCCGCGGCGGCCATCAGAAATTCCGTCTGCGCGTTGGGCGGTTCACCGCTCATCTCCGCGACTCCGCCGAAGATGAACAGCGTAATTCCTTCCATCGGCAGGCCACGGTGCCGCGCGACCACCGAATGCGCGAACTCATGCACCACGATCGAAAGAAACAGCCCCAGCGCCGCCGCCACGCCCATCCACCAGTAATCGGCTTGCGGCAAGCCCCGGTCCTGATAAGGAAAATAACCGACCGCGAGCGTCCAGGTGATCAGAAACGCCAGGATGATCCAGCTCGCGTCGACGCGAACCTCAAACCCCATCAATTTAAACAGGGTAATTCTTCCGCCGAACATAGCAGCCCGCCTTTCCTTGAACAATAGCGGTCCGCGCGTGCTCCGGGCCGTTACTCAGGAGACAACCAGCTCCGCTTCATTCCGGAGCAATTCCGCTTCCAACTCGGCAAGTCTCTTTTCGATCTGCGCTTCCGTCTCGCGCCTTTCGATGACCACCTCGCGGTAGCGCCGCAGGAAATAGTCGATCGTCTCCACGCGAATCCTGATTGATCCGGCCGGCTTGTTTTCGTCCAGGTCCTTGAAGCAGAAATAAGGTGTGCCGGAACGCTCAATAATTCCTTCAATCACGCCGTAAATTGGCGCATCGTGGCCGCACTTGAAGTTGGAAATTTCGAGCGCAACTAGATTCGGATGCCGCGCCGTAAACTTCGCGGCCCACACCTTCTGATTGGTGCTGGCGGAATAGGAATTCTTCCACACGTCCGAAATGTCCAGCGGATTTTTTATCACACCCGCGCGAACTTCCTCGCCGAACAGCCGTTCGAGCAGATCTTCGTCCGTGGGCAGCGTGCTCTGCGAAAAAATCGGATAGCCGAGCTTCTGAAATTCCTCCATGATTTCGTGGTTCAGGCCAGGATCGTGATGATACGGCCGGCCCAGCATCACGATTCCGATGCGATCCTCGCGCTCTAGCTGATCCAGAACCGCGCGCGCCTGCTTGCCCATTGCGGTTTCGTAATCGGCCAGAGCTTTGTAGCTCACCTCGATCGCCCGCTGGTTTTCCTCAATCGAAAGACCCAGCACCGGGCCCCACGCCTTGAACATCTGGTCCGCGAAAAGCTTCCGGTCCTGGAAGTTCAGCAGCGGATCCATATATTTGATCCCGTGCTCGGCGAAAACGTCGCTTTCTTTGGTGAAGGCGGCCTTGACGGTATTCGGACACGCCGTAACCGTCGGGCACGCATTCGAGCCTTGCAGATTCACCAGGTTGGTGTGCAGCACGTCCACCATCGGGAAGAAAATAATGTTGAACTGCTTGCGCAGGCCCTTGAGGAAAATCAAATTGTGTACGTGCGCGATCCCGATTTTCGCCGGGAAGCACGGATCGATGGCGCCGCGGCTGGACCCTGCGCGGTACAGCTCGCCGCTGGTGAAATCGGAATAAATGATGTTTTCCGCGGGAATGCCCAGGCTTTGCAGATAGCCGTTGAACAACGGCGCGTAAACGTAATTGTTCAGCACGCGCGGAATGCCGATGCGCAACTGCGATCGCGACTTCATCAGCGCGACCCGGTCCTTCGTGGCTTTGGTCCAGGCGCGCGTGGGAATCGGATCGGCGACACTTTCGATTTTCCGCATCTTGAAAGCGTCGTGCGCGGCGATATCCACGAAATTGGGATTGGCATCTTTGATCGAATCCAGCCCGGCCTTGATGCCGCGCATGTCGTTCACATCCTCGACCGTTCCCTTTTCGCACGTGGCGATGATCAGCCGCTGCTCGCCGGCATTCAGCGGAACTTTGGAGACTTTGGTCATCGAAACAAAATCGTTCGATCCGGTATTGATGTCGATAAACGTTCTCAGGCAATTGTTCTTGCAGAAATTGCAGCGCGTATTTTCATTGCGCGTGGTCCGATAGGTGATGTTGCGAACCGCGTCCAGGCCGATAAACGTCGTCTGGCGCCCTTTTCGCCACAATCGCAGCGCCTCAATTGCCGCGCCGATCGCGCCCGACTCGCCGCAATGCTCGTGCACGATAATTTCCGGCCGCTTATCGCCCGCGCGAAAACTGGAGCGGATAAAATCGACTTCCGCCTTCACCACTGCCAGGTTATTCTGCGTGCCGCCCTGCAAAACGAATCGCGACCCGAGCGCCGCGAGATTGGGAATGCTCGCCACGTAGAGAAAAACGTTCTTCGGCAGCACCGCGGCCAGTCCCGCCAGAATCTCTTCCGCGCGCCAGCCCTGCCGCTGAAAATTCACGATGTCGGACTGCATGAAGACCGCGCAACCGTAACCAAAAACCGGCATGGTTTGCGCGGAGAACGCGATATCGGCATACTGCTCGACCTTCAATCCAAAACCCTCGGCCGTCGATTGCAGAAAATATCCGTTTCCGGCCGAGCATTGCGTGTTCAGCTTGAAATCTTTCACGCGCCCGTCTTTAAGCACGATCAGCTTGATGTCCTGGCCACCCACGTCGACAATCACATGCGGATCGTCATAAAATCGCATCGCCGATTCCGTGTGAGCCACGGTCTCCACTAACGCGACGTCCGCTTGCAAAGTATCCTTGAGAACATCCTTCGCGTAACCGGTGGTTCCTACCCCGAGCACTTCCATCCGCGCGCCCTTGCCTTCCACCTGAACGCGAAGGGCCTCGAACATTTCGATCGTATCCTGAATCGGATTCCCGTTCGAAAGCTGGTATGCTTTGCACAAAATGTCGCCGTTGGTTGACACCAGGACAGCTTTCGTCGAAGTGGATCCGCCGTCGACGCCAACAAATCCCTGAATCGTTTCTCCCGGCTTAAACTCCGCCGGAATAAACTTCTTTCGTTTATAAGCTTCTTTAAACTCCTGTAGTTCGGAGTCAGAGTCGACCAAAGCCTTCCCGCCCGACTTCGCTTTTTCTTCCTGCCGGCCGATCTCCATGTAATGCACCAGCCGGTCCGTCCCGCGATAACATCCGACGCAATCTTCTTCGTCCTTGCCGAACTCAACCGCGCCGATGGCCGCGAAATATTGCGCATTCTCCGGGACTTTGATGAGCTCTTCCGGAGTCGCGCCTTCGGGAATTTCGACTTTTCGTTCTTTCCACATTCGCGGAATATTCGCCTGCCATGCTTCGCGCATTCCGCGAATAAATGAATTCGGACCACCCAGTAACAAAACATGCGGCCGCAGAGTATGTCCCCGCGTGAGAACGGTAAGGTTCTGCAAAACAATCGCTTCAAACAGCGAAGCCATCAGCTGATCCGGCGGAGTTCCCTCCTTTTGCAGGCCATTGATGTCGGTCTCCGCAAACACTCCACACTTACCGGCGACTTTGTGCAGCTTAACTCCGTGATATCCCTGGTTGCATAACTCATCCGGCGGAATTTTAAGCTTCGCGTTGATCTTATCGATCACCGCTCCGGTCCCGCCGGCGCACTTATCATTCATCGAGGGGATCTTTTTCTTGCGCCCGCTTTCAGAATCCGGCTTGAAGACGATAATCTTGGCATCCTGGCCGCCTAACTCGATCACCGAATACACTTCCGGATGCATCTTCTCGACCGCAAGAGAAACGGCAGTCACTTCCTGAACAAACTTGGCGCCGATCAGATCGGCCAGTGTTCCGCCCCCGGAGCCCGTAATAAATACCCGTGTATTCTTTTGCGTGATTCCTGCTTCGGCTTCCATTCGCCCCAGAAATTCGCAGACTTTTTCCGGCTGCTTGGTTTCGTGGCGCTGATAGTCACGCCAGACGATCTCATCGCTTTCAGTGTCGACGACCACGGCCTTAACCGTGGTCGACCCGACATCAAGTCCAACTGTGTAACGGCTATGATGATCGTGCATGGGGCCTCACGCAGCAACTGTAGGTTCAAGGGACGGCCGCCGCGAAGCACGCCAGAAGCGGTTCCGTTTATCCATCAAGTTACTGACATGAAGCACAAACTGCGCAGCGGTTCCCGCAATGCCGGGCTGATGAGGCACGTGATAGAACGGACGCTTTAACTGCGGATGGTCCGCGACAAAGGACCGGATGTCGTCGAGAGATTTGCCGGTTGACTTGAGAACGGTCTCAAACTCACCCCGAGCCTTCGCTTTAGCTTCACCAAGAGCCATCTGTACACGGCTATGGGCATTCACCTCGCCTTCGCCGGAAGTTTCAATCGGCAAGAAAATCATCTCTTTAAACCGATTGATCACGGCCGACTGAACTCCATCGGACTGTGACGACGGCATGCAGCCGAATGGCTTCAGGGCCAGGACCATGTGACACAGGTGATTCACCGTGTAATACACATTCTTTCCGACTTCCATGTAGCCTTCGCCGCCGCGCGCCAACTGATGATAGAAAGGATTGGCGAGCCTTACTAACTCCTCCTGCGGAACTAAGTGGTGGGTGATTCCGCCGAGTTTGCCGATAGTCCGATGATAGAAGTAACTCCACATCGCCTCGCCAACATCGAACATCGCCATCTTTTTGCGGAACTTAAATTCATTGGCGAGCCGCTTCTTGAGTTCCCACGTTCCGGGATGGGGGTACGGACCGTCCACATCCCTACGCTGCGCCGAGCCAAGACCGGCGACGTGCAGCATATAAGCGATCCACGTGGCGATCGGCTCGACTAACACCTGCGCGCCTTCGCGCTCCAGAAATCTGAAGATGTGGAAGTTGCCGTCGCCTTCGGTCGTCTGCGCCCAAAATTCGCCGGTGATCTTGACGATCGGCTTCACCTTGGTTCGGTCAACATCTATCTTGTTGATCTTGTCACGGCAGGATTCAAGGGCGCCGACAAACTCTTTGCCATAAATGTGGTCGTAAAGTTTGCAAAGGACGCTCAGCGTGTTTTTGGCGGCATTGTTCTTGCCCACGCGGCTGGTGAGCCACTTCGGAGCGTCCTCCATAAACTCGAAGGCTTTTCTTTCGCGCAGCGTCCGGCACAGATCGCCGACGGCTTCGTCGAAAACCCGGTCGGCTTCGCCCGTATTCACTTCGAACGGCCGAATCTGGAAGATCAAGTCATTGGTGACATCGCCGAGGTTCAACGCGTGAAGCATTCCCATACCGAAATTCACGCTGAATTTCAATCCCGGCTCGCCCGATGCGGCTTTGATTCCATCGGTCTGCTGGAACAGCAGCACGCGAAAATCGCCGAAGCCAGCGTTTTCGAGTGCGTAGCGATATTCGGCTTCGTACATTCCGAAGCGGCAAGGTCCGCAGGAGCCGGCGGTGAAAAAGACATAGTCATCGACAATTTCCTGGCGGCTCACACCTTGCTTTTCGAGCCCCTGCAAGAAACGCACAAGATTTCCGACGGTGAAGTAAGTCGGATTACACTGGCCATTGTTGCCGTACTCCTTGCCGGCCTGAAAATCAGCGACATTTGCCAAGGGGAGTCTTTCGCAACGGTAACCGCTACCTTGAAACACCGACTGGATCAGGGCTTCGTGTTTCCAGGTCAAGCCGCCGAACAGGATGGTAACTTTTCCCCGTTCGTGCGCCAGAAACGAGCGTTCCTGCGGACGCCGAAAATGTTGGTGTGTTGAAAGACCAGCCTCGCGGCGCAGCCTTGCCTTTTCCTCTAAAAGCCGCTGGCGAATGACATCATTAG
This sequence comes from Bryobacteraceae bacterium, assembly GCA_035507655.1. GTDB lineage: Bacteria > Acidobacteriota > Terriglobia > Bryobacterales > Bryobacteraceae > Palsa-187. The sequence continues at coordinate 81,238 of DATJNW010000100.1, forward strand.
TTTCGCTGATGTTGACCAGAGTAGTCGCAATGGGATCTTGCACGTAGCCTCCTTCAAGCGCTTTAGACGTTGAACATTTGATACCGGAACACGGTTTAAGGTTTCGGAGTTTCGCCAAAAGACCCAAGATTTTCTTGTATACATTTTTTTCGCCTTTTAGACGCTGTCAAAATGGCTTAATTCGCCGGTGTGATTCGTCACACATATCGGGATGGGTGACAAATGCGGAGCGGGCTCGTAGCCTGCCGGCGGATTCGTAACCGCCCCTTCGCTTGCCAGACGAGAGGCGCCGGTGTTCCCTTCTTCGACAAACTCCCACACACAACAGGAATACAATGGACCCATGCGACTTACTCTCGGGCTGGTTGCGATTTTGGCGCTTCATGCCGCACCGTTCCAGGCATCTTTCGGCGTGAACGCAAAATGGGACGCCGTTCATGGCCTCGCGACGCGCGACCCACAGGCATTGCACGATCAGCGCGCATCGCTTCGCGTCGAACCCGGGCGCGACCATGACGCTTATATTCGCTCCACGCCGGTCACGCTGACGGTGGGCGAGAGTTACGAGTTAGCCGGGTGGGTTCGCACCGAAGATTTGCAGGTCCGCGACCTGGATCGCACGCCGATCGCGACCGGCGCGTCGCTGGCGATGGCTTCCATGCCGTTCGACGTGCATTCGGAATCGCTCGGCGGTACGCGCGGCTGGACGCAGCTCAGCCTGAAATTTACGGCGACGAGGCCGCAGGACAGTATTGTTCTTGAAGTGGCCGACGGCGGCGCGTTCAGCGGGAAGGCCTGGTTTGAAGGAGTCACCCTCGAAGAAATTGCGAAGACCGGCGACTTGCCGCAGAAAGCGATGCTGCGAACCTTCGGCCCGGGTTACCGCTATCCCAAAGCCGGCTGGATTTATCTGCACATCGAAGGCGAGCCTTACGATCGCGGCTACCAGCACGGTTACCTGATGGCGCATGAAATCGAGCAGTATATCGATCGCTGCGCCGCGCAGCTCGATCCGAAATCGAAGGCGAAGGCTTGGGAAAATGGCCGCACCACGGCGGATGCTCTGTTCCTGCGCGGATTCGATCAGGAGATTTTGCAGGAGATGAAAGGGATCGCCGACGGAGCGGCCGCGGCGGGCGCCCAGGTGTTCGACCGCCGGATCGACCTGGTTGATGTGGTCACGCTGAACACCATTACCGAACTCGGCGAGCTGCACGAGGCCATGCCGATGACCCCGACGGGTCTTGAAGGCTTCGGTTTCCGCCGCCCGCGCGGCGACATCGGAACCGAAAACGAACACGGCCATTGCAGCGCCTTCGCCGCCTGCGGACGGGCGACGCGCGATGGAAAAATGGTGATCGGACACGTGACCTGGTGGCCGGAGACGCTGGCCGAGCAGACCAATCTAATGCTCGACGTGCAGCCGACGACGGGCCATCGCGTGTTGATGCAAAGTTATCCCGGCGGAATTCAGAGCGGAACAGACTGGTATCAAAACGATCTGGGGATCGTGCTGACGGAAACCACCATCGACCAGAGTCCCTTCAATATTCAAGGCACGCCGGTGGCGTATCGCGCGCGGCATTCGATTCAATATGGGGATTCCATCGATAAAGTGGTCGAACTGCTCAAGACGCGCAACAACGGGCTGTACACGAATGAGTGGATCATCGGCGATTCGCGCAGCAACGAGATCGCCATGCTCGAACTGGGTACGTATCGGACCAGGTTGTATCGCAGCTCGAAAAATGACTGGTTCGGCGGCACCGAAGGTTTCTATTGGGGCTGCAACAACGCCAAGGATCTGAACGTGCGTCTGGAATATCAGCCCGATCCGCACGGCGAGCCGAACGATATCCCGTTCGTGCCCAGCGCGCGCGATATCAAGTGGCAGGAAATGTACCGGCAGTTTAAAGGATCGATCGACGAATCGTTCGCGTTCCTGGCGTTTCGGAGCGCGCCGCTGGTGAGTGCGTCGACCATGGATGCGAAAGTCACCACGGCGGAAATGGCTCCGCAGATGATGTTGTGGGCGCTGTTCGGAAAACCGAATCAGCGGGAGTGGGTGCCGTCGGCGCGCAACGATTATCCGGAAAATAAAGGACTGTATTCATCGGGATACAAGTTGTTCCGTGCGGAGCCGGCGCAGTTTGCCAGGCAAGTTCTGAGTCAACCTCCGGCGCCGATGGTTTCGCGCGCGTCCGCTCCCGAAGCGGTCAGCGTTTCGAGCGATTCTTTGTGGAAAGGATGGATTCTTCCGGCCTCGGACGCGGACGTGTGGTTCACCGCCGGATCGGCGGCGTACTGGGAGGTGCTGCGCAGCCGCGATCCCGGGCGCGAACTGGACGCGTATGCCGCCCAATATCGCGCGGCGGCGCTCCCTGGCGATGTGCCGCTTTCGCAATTGAAATCGTCGACGCTTTCTTCGAAGTGGCACACCATCGCCGAGGCGAAAGGAGTGCTGCTGCTCGATGCCCTGCGGCGCGAGATGGGCGACGGTGCGTTTCTGGCGCTGATGCGCGAGTACTTCAGCCAGAACACCACTCACTCGGTGCACGCGGCGGATTTTGTCGCCGCGGCGGGCGCGGACCGGCAGGCATTTTTCGCGAAATGGCTCAACGGAACGGGGCTTCCGGGCGTGGCGGATGGTCCTATTTATACGGCGAACGCGCTGCGCCGGCATCTGGCGTCGGCAATCATCGTTTACGGAACCATGGCGGAAGCAGGCGCGAATCGCTACGCGGCGGAGCAGTGGCAGAAGGAATTCTTGGAACAGTATGAGAGCGCCGCGCCGATCCGCAAGGATTTCGAAGTGAGCCCGGACGATCTGGCCGGGCACGACGTGGTGTTCGTCGGACGGCCGGAGACCAATTCGGCGCTGGCCGCCTGGGCCAAGCAGGTGGGTCTCGATTACCAGGGCGGCGTCTTTCGCGTGGATGGGAGACAGTACGGTTCGGAAAACGACGCGCTGTTGTGGACGGCGGCGAATCCGCGGGATCGCGAGCACATGGTGGTGGTCGCGGCGGGGAACAGCCCGCTGAGCACGGTGCTCGCGTCGCGCGAACGGTTGGGGGCGTTTCAATTTGAGGTGCTCAAATCGGGCGAACCGGTGGAATCGGGTTTCGACAATCCGTAATCGGCGATAATTTAAGGTTGGAGCTCGAAAAAACACTTCTGCGCAAAGTAGGCGACGCGATCGCGCGATTCAAGATGATTCGTGACGGCGATCGCGTGGCCGTCGCGCTTTCCGGCGGCAAGGATTCGCTGACGCTGCTCGAAATTTTGTTGCGGCTTCGCGATCGCGCGCCGGTCGAGTTCACCGTTTGCGCGTTCACCGTCGAACAGGGAAAATTTTTGCGCCCGTTTCAGCCGCTGGGCGATTACCTCAAAAACCGCGGCGTCGATTGGACCTATCATCGCGACAATCCTTCGCTGCGATTGATCGAGGAGCAGCCCGGCCACGGATGCGATTTGTGCAGCAGATACCGGCGCCGCGCGGTGTATCAGATCGTGCGGGGGCTGGGCGCGAACGTGATCGCCTTCGGGCACACGGCCGACGATTTTTGCGAATCGTTTTTGCGCAATGCGCTGTTCACCGGACGAATCAGTTCCCTCCCGCCGGTAACGTGGTCGCGGCAGCGCGATTTTCGATTGATCCGTCCGCTGGTTTTCGTCACTGAGGATTTGACGGCGCGCTTCGCCAGTGAATCAGGCGCGCCGCTGATTCCGTGCGGCTGCGCGGATCGCACCGGCACCGTGCGGCGCACGCTGCGGGAACTGTTCGCGACGCTTGAAAAAGATTATCCGCATTTGAAAGAAACGCTGCTTTCGGCCATGGGCAACATCGAAGGCTCGCGTCTGCTGGACCCGCGCTATTTGGATCTCGACGGCCGCGCGAAGGCGAATCCCCTGACGGTGATCGATTCGTAGTGGCGCACGCACTCGTGCGTGCCGCATCGAGACTCGTCTCGATGCCCCTCTGCGCGAGAAGGCGTCGCGATGAGTCTCGGCAAGCGCCGCAAGGTTTACGATCTCAATTGCGTGGCGCCGTTTCGGTTGGCCGCCGGCGCCTGGCGGCGAATCGCGCCGCGACCCGCAAAGCCGGATCGGGCAGCCAGCGCAACGCGAAGACGATCGCCTTATAGCGCCAGCCCGGAATCACAAATAATTCGCCCGCCTCCAGTCCCAGCAACGACTGTTCGACGACAAAATCCGCGGTCAGCCACAGCGATTTTCTCACGCCGGAGCGGTCCATTCCCAGCGTGTCATGAAATTCGGTCAGCGTAAATCCCGGACACAGCGCCTGCACTTTGACCTGGGATTTTTTCGTGTTCAATTCGACCGCCAGACTTTGCGTAAAGTTGTTCATCCACGCTTTGGTCGCGCAGTAGCTCACGTTCTGGGCGCCGATCATGAATCCGGCGACCGAGGAAACGTTGATCACCCCTCCGTGGCGGCGCGGGACCAGGTTCGCCAGCGCGGCGTGCGTCAGCCGTACCGTCGCCAGAACATGCAGACGATGCATCCGCATCTGGACGTCGATATCGGATTCGAAAAAATAGCCCATCGCGCCAAAACCGGCGTTGTTGACCAGCAGCGCGAGCGCCGGAGCGTTGCCGATGCGGTCGGCTACGCGTTCCAGGTCGGCATCGAGCGTCAAATCGGCGATCAGAGCTTCGGCCGAAATGTTGTAAGTATCGGCCAGCTCGCCGGCGAGCGCGCGCAGGCGTTCTTGGCGCCGCGCGATTAACAGCAGATCGTGGCCGCGCTGCGCGAGTTTGCGCGCAAACGTCGCGCCCAGGCCGCTCGAGGCGCCGGTGATCACGGCCAGCGGCCGTTCAGACATGGGCGATCTCCTCGGTTTCGCGCTTGACGATGGATTGCCCGCGCGCGGCCCATTCGGCTCCGGCGAGCACCAGCATGGCCGCGATGAATCCCAAAAAAATCAGCGCTACCGAGTATTGAAAAATGCGGTACTCGCTTTCGAGCTTATGCTGAAACCACGGCCACCACAGCTTGTTCACGTACTTCATCACTTCGAGCAGCAGGCCCACGATCACCGCCGAAGCGATCACGCGATTCAGCGGCGGACGCCCGTTGGGTAAAAAAAAATAAACCAGAAAAAGGATCAGCACTGCCACCGGCAGCGCCGCCATTTTGAAAAACAGCGCATCCAAGCCGAGGAAGTTTCCGTCCCAGGGACGATTCAGAGCGGTCAGCGCCATGGACAGCAGCGCCAGCGTTCCACAGGCCAGAATCAGCGCCAGGCTGACCAACTGATTGCGAAAAAAACTGCGATTTTTGGCGATGCCCCACACCCGATTCAGCGCGACTTCGAGCGGTTCGAAAATTCCATTGGCGGTGAACAGCAGCAGCAGGATGGAAACCAGCTCGGCCGAATGATGCAGTGGCAGATTTTCATGCTGGCCTTTGGTGTACAGAAAACTGGTGAACGAATCGGGGAAATAATCGCGCAACGCGAGCTGGATGGTCGCGATGGTGGTGCGTTCATCGAAGAAAATTCGCGAAATCGACATCAGCACGATCAGGAACGGGTAAAAAGACAAAAGCACGTTGGCCGCAACCGAGAACGCGTACACGTGCACTTCGGTCTGCATCCAGTAACGAAACGTCGGGGCAATCGACGAGACCACGCGCCGCATCTCTTAAGGGTAGCCTGGAAGGGGTACGCGAATCCTCGCAATGAATATCGTTCTTATTTCGACGTACGAACTGGGTCACGATCCGTTCGGCCTCGCCTCGCCGCGGGCATGGCTGCGCCGCGAAGGGCACCAGGTGCGCGCCGTCGATCTGGCGGTGGAACGTCTACCCGAAGACGCGATCCGCGCGGCGGACTGGATTGTATTTTATCTGCCGATGCACACCGCAACGCGGCTGGCGGCGCCGGTGATCGAGCGCGTGAAGCGGCTAAATGCCAACGCGCGCCTCGCCGCTTATGGGCTTTATGCTCCGCTGAATGAATCCCTGCTGCGCGGCTGGGGAATTGAGGCGATCGCCGGGGGCGAATTTGAAGCGGCGCTGGTGAAGCTGGTTCGCGGCGAAGAAGTTCCACCCGTTTCGCTCGACCGGTTGCAATTTATTGTGCCCGACCGCTCCGGGCGCGAGGCAAAATACGCGACACTGCGCGATGGCGCGGAAGTGAAGCGCGTCGCCTACACGGAAGCGTCGCGCGGCTGCAAACATCTGTGCCGGCATTGCCCCATCGTGCCGGTTTATCAGGGCCGTTTTCGCGTGGTCGATGCCGAAGTAGTGCTGGCCGACATCCGGCAGCAGGTGGAAAACGGCGCGTCGCACGTGACCTTCGGCGACCCGGATTTTTTCAACGGGCCGGGCCACGCCATGCGCATCGTGGAGGCATTGCATCGCGAATTTCCACGCGTGACCTATGACGCGACCATCAAGATCGAGCACCTGTTGCGTCATTGCGATCGGCTCGCGCGTTTGCGCGAGACCGGGTGCGCGTTGATTACCAGCGCGGTGGAATCGGTGGACGATGAAGTGCTCGCGCGCCTCGAAAAAAATCACACGCGCCGCGATTTTCTGGAAGCCGTCGAGGTCACGCGCGCGGCCGGGCTGACGCTACAACCGACGTTCATCGCATTCACGCCTTGGACCACGCTCGCAGGTTATCGCGATTTGTTGCGAACCATTGCGGAATTGCGATTGGTGGAAAACGTCGCGCCGGTGCAACTGGTGCTGCGGCTGCTGGTAACGCCGGGGTCGCGGCTGCTGGAACTGCCCGATCTCGAAGTGGGCGCCTTTGATCCGAAAGCGCTGGTGTATCCGTGGAAGCATCGCGATCCGGACGTAGACGCGCTAGCGTCGCGCGCCTTTCAGATCGTGGCGCGGCTGCAAAAGCAGAATCGGCCGCGCAGTGAAAGTTTTCGCGAGATCGCCGAACTGGCGGGAATGCCGATCGAAAATTTCGATCTGGTTCCGCGCGCGGCGGTGCCGTATCTCGACGAGCCCTGGTATTGTTGAGCGGAGCCGACCGAAGCGCAGTTGGCGCTTCTTTAGTCTGGCGAGACCGCCGGTGGCATAAGCCGCCAGGCTTGTGCTGTTCGCTGCCGAGGAATCGAAACGCGCCGGGCAAGCCTGGCGGCGTACACTCATCTGGCGGCTAAACAGGACGCCGAAAGGGCACTGGTCAACGTTGCCCTTTTTTCAATTCCCCGTCGGCGGCGGAACGACTGGCGGCTTCGGCAACTGGTCCTGTGCGACTTCAAATTCCATCTCTTCAAACAACACGCCCGGAGCGATCACCACCGACGGCGCCAGATATCCTCCCGCGCCCATCATCGCCAGCGGAGCGGCATTGTTCACATAATCGAACAGCGCTGTTTCCTGCGTTGCCGCCAGGATGTCGCGCAGCGATCGCGTCGAAACACCGCGGAATCGCAAACCCCGCACCAGTTCCTCGCGGCCGTCCGGATACACGCGATAAATCAGCACCGGCGGGCTTAGCGGCCACGCCGATCCGCCCGATTGCGAGCTGGCCTGCGCCAGCAAACGCAGTTCGCTGATCCCGCCGGAAAAAGGAAAATCCAGCTTGCGGACCAGCATCCCGTACGGCTTGCCGCTCTGCTTGCACATCTCGATCAGCCGCTTTTTCAAGTCCGCCAGCGAACTCGTTTGATGCGCGGTCACAAAAAGATTGGTAATCGCCGCGCTGTACGCGCCGTAAGAGCCCGGCAGCCGCGCGTGGCCGTTCGAATCGGCGGAATTCTTGATCGGCTGGCGCGTGGTCAAAAAATTCTTGAGTGCGCCGTTCTCAATCAGCGAAACCGGCTTTTCCGGAACGCCTTCCATATCGAACTGCTCGTAGCCGGCCAGCGGTTTTGCGTCCCAGGAGGATTGCGTCGGATCGTCTTTCACGTCCATCCACTCCGGCAAAACACGCGAGCCGAGTTTTGTTTCAAACTCGCTCGGCAGAAAATTAACGTTGCGGCCCGGCTCGGCCAGCGGCTTGCGCGGAACGCGGACGTTGTCACCTAACAGCTGCGCGAATAATTGCGCGGCGGCCTGCGGCTCGAACAACACCGGACCCGAAAACGCCTCGCCCACCGGCGCTTTGCTCAGCGCGCGAATATTTTCGGCCATCGCGGTCAGCGCTTTTCGCATGTCCGCGTCCGCGGGCAGATCGTCAACCTTCAAGCTCTGAAACCCAGCGGCATCGCGCAGCAGCATGCCGTCCGGCGCCTGACCTTCGGCCTTGGCGTAAACAAAAGCGACCCGGTCGGGATAACGCAGCGTGGTTCCCTCGTTGCTCATGAACCAGGTGACACCGTCGATCGCTTCCATCTCCACGCCCGACGCCAGCACTTCGGGATAAGTATTGAAGACGCCCGAGAGATTGACGATGCGCGACTGCCACGCCGCCGCATCGATCTTCTGGGGCGTAATTTTGGCGAGGCTTTTCGCCGGATCCACGTGGCCGAAATCAGCAAGTTTTTCGGCCGGCGCCGCGGCGCTATTGAGCGCGGCGCGTTTACGCGCCATGGATTCGAGCGCCGCTTTGTAAGAACGGTCCGTCGCCAGCCAGAAACATTCACGGAGCGTGTTGTAGTTGTCGTCGAGCGGCCAATTGCCGTCAAAGCGCGAGCCGCTGTAATAGCCGCTGGCGATGTGGCCGGTGTTGTCGAAATCGTAGCTGCCGACGCGCACCTGGATCACCGGGAAGCGCGAATGGCTGCGCCCCGCGGCGACCACCGCGCCCATGGACGCGTTGACATGAAAACTTTCCGAATCGGTGAGCGAGTAGCTGATGAAGTAAGGAATCTCGTCGCCGCCGCCGGCCACCACGCGCAGCTGGCGGGAGCGGTCCATCTCATCGCGCATCGCGCGCAGCACCACGTCCCGGTTGACGTCGTCGTCGAACGACTGGCACAGCGCCAGAACCGGCACGAAAAACGCGAGCCGGCCGATCACCGTCCGCCGGGTCATTGATTGCCCTCCGACGGCGGACGGCTCAAATACGGCGGCCGGTCGAGGGAGCGTTCCTTGCGCTGCACTTCAATTTCGGAAACCAGAATCGCCGGCGCGATCGCCGACACCGGAACGTCGCCCGATTCGGCTCCGCAGATACCGTTAAAAACCTCCATGCGATCCGACGTCGCCATGATTTTCGCGAAGCTCGCCAGCGGCGTGCCGACGATATCCACGCCGCGAATCAATTCGTCGGGCCGGCCGTCGGGATAAACGCGGTAAACCACCAGCGGGACCACGGTGAACGCCTGCAAGCCGCGCCGCGCGGTGGTGGTGTAGCCGCTGACCACCTGGTCGAAATACAGCCCGTACGGTTTGCCCTGCCGCTTCACTTCGTCGATCAGCATCCTACGCAATTCCGCGTCGCTCACCTTCTTCGAAGATTCAACGAACAGATTCGATTGGCGCGAAACCACTTCGAGTCCCGGTGACCGGCGGCCGTGACCGTTCGAATGATCGAAGCCCTGAATCGGCGTGCGCGACATCAGGAAGGTTTTGAGAATCCCGTTTTCGACCACCGTCACCGGACGCGCCTTCACGCCTTCGTCGTCATATTGATAGGAGCCGTTGAGCGCGGTGCCCTGAAAATCGATCCGCGTCGGATCGAAAATCACCGAAAGAAATTCGGGCAGCACCGGCTTGCCGACGCTCTTGGTGAACGTCTGCCCTTCCGATTCGTCCTTCTGGCGAAACCCTTCGATGCGATGACCGAAAATCTCATGGAAAAAGACGCCCGTCGCGCGCCCGGAAAGAATCGCCGGACCGACAAACGGATCCGACGGCGGAGCATGCAGCAGATCGGACAGACCTTTTCCCGCCTTTTCGACCGCCGCGAGAATCTCCGCGTCTTTCGGCAATTTCGAAGGATCGTCCGCCTCAAAGCTTTGCATGGTGGTGAGATCCATGCCGTCGGCCGCTTTGCCGCGCGCGGTGATCATCAGTCGCGCGAACAGGCGACCGAATTCAAGGCGGGTGCCTTCGCTGGTGACTAAAATGGTGGCCACGCGCTCGGCTTCGACGGCGACATCGGAATTGAGCGCGCCCGGATATTGCTCGAATTGCGCGGACAGCTTGCGCAGCCGCCGCTCCCACTCCGCTGCGTCGAATTTATATTGCGGGGTGATGCCGTAGAAAACCTGGGGCTGTTCGGAGGAGAAATCCGCGGACTGATCGCCGCCTTCGGCCTGCAATTTCGCGTCGCCCTTGAGCCGGACAAATCGGTTCGATGCCGCCCGATAGACGCGATCGGTGGCCAGCCAGACCGTCCGGCGAATGGGCGCCGCGTCATCGTCGAGCGCGATCGGCGTGGCGCTGGTGAAGCGAATTCGGTCCGTTCCCGAGCGATGGTAATTATCGAACTGTGGCGTCCCCACGCGAACGGTTACGTCGAGCAGGCGGCGCCGGCTATGGCTCTGCCCATCGAGCGACCCCTGGCTGGCGACGAGTACGTCACTTTCGTCGTCGATGACTTCATAGCCGATAAAATAAGGCGCGGGATCGGCCTTTTGTTTGAGAATCGTGAAATTGCGGTCGAGCTCGTCTGAAAGAATTTTTACCAGCGGAGATTGAGCGGAAGCGGGAATAACAAGAGCGAGCAGGAGGAAATAACGCACTTCGTTTCAGGATAACAAGGATTCAATATTCAGAATGGAGTTGGAAAACGATTCGAGCAGACGGCTCGACACCGCAGCGCGCCGGACCATTTTCATCTTTTTCGTAAACCGAATCCGGTAACCTACACCAATTTTGCCGTTTCAGTGGCATAAGCCGCCAGGCTTGTGTTGTTCACAGCCGATGAATCGACGGGCGTCGAGCGCAAGCCTGGCGGCTTATGTCACTCCTCTGGCAGTCTACAGAAAACCCGCTCTGTCCGCGGCCACGACCGCACGCGGCATGAAACGGTCTCTCTCCCTTTTCAGCAGCTAGTCACGACGGGTCACGCGGGTACCCGATCGCGCCAACCGTTCAGCGCCAGGCCGTAGCGGCCGCGAATCCCCGTCTTTTCGAAAATATGTTTTAAGTGAATTTTCACCGTGCCCGGACGAATCCCCAGTTCCTGGGCGATTTCTTTGTTCTTGCAGCCTTGCTCCACCAGCTCGAGCACCTGCTGTTCGCGCGGAGTCAACTCACTGCGCGGATAACGTTCGGAGCGCGCGGAGTCGCGGAACACGCAGTCCTCCATCCAGCTTCGTCCGTCGGCGACGGATCGGATGCAGGCGAGAATCGAGGTGGCGCTCGCGGTCTTTCGCAGAATTCCGCGCGCGCCGGCTTGCAGGAAGCGCAGCGCTTCTGCTTCGCTGACCGACACCCCCCAGATAATCACCGCGGTCTGCCGCGCGCCGTGCGCAATCTCAGGTTGATCGAGGGGCGGCAGCAGCCAGTCCAGGATCGCCTGGATGCCGAAGGCCTTATCGAGCAGCAGAACGTCGGGCGGCGCCTGCTCCGCCAGCTCCCCCGCCCGCTCCAGCGAGTCGCTCCCGGCGAGGAATTCCAGATCCGGCGAGCCGCCGAGGATCGTCTTCACACCTTCCACGGTCACGGGTTGCGTATCGCAGACCGCAACCGTCCGGACCGCCTCCGCTTTTTGGTTCGCCGTATGCACTCCGTTCGAAGAGCCTTCGATGATAGTCACTGTTCGCCTCCAACTTCAGGGGTCTTATCGCCCTGGAGTACCTCTTTTTTAGTTGGCGAAAGCGCGGCGGGTTCTCATGTTATGATCGCTTCTAGTCGAATTACTTCTTTGAAACGTATCCCAAACTGGTCCGAAGGCGGCCATGCAGCATCGTGAGTCCTCCTCGCAGGCCTCCAAACGGGCCTTCCTGATCGCCCCCATGTCTCGCATGGCGCAGGAGATAGCGCCATTATTCGCGACTCATCTGGGAGGCACGGCGATCGTCGAGGCGCGTGCCTATCCTTCCCCACGGGATCTCGCGGCCACGCTCGGCGGCGGGGCGCCCCACCTGGTTTTTCTGGATATGGCGTCGGAGCGCGAGCAGGCGCTGCAACTTCTGACCGACATGACCCGGCTGGAGCCGTCGATTCAGATTGTTGCGCTGCTAGCCGGCAACGAGCCCGACTTGATCCTGCGCTGCCTGCGCGCCGGCGCGGTCGATTTTTTGATCCAGCCGTTTACCTCCGACCAGATGGAGGCCGCGCTCACCAAACTGGCGCGGTTGCAGTCCAACGCCGAGGATGGCGGCAACGAGCCAGGCAAGATTGTCGCCGTGACGCCGGCCAAAGGAGCCTGCGGAGCCACCACCATCGCCTGCAACCTGGCGTTTCAATGGAAACGGCTGGGCGCGCAGCGAATCCTGCTGGCGGACCTGGATCCGCTTGCGGGAACCATGTCTTTTCTGCTGAAAATCAAATCGACCTTCAGCTTTCTCGACGCCTTGCAGCGCGCCCACGAACTCGATGCGGACTTGTGGGACGGTATGGTCACCAAGGTTTCCGGCGTCGACGTGCTGCTGTCGCCGGAGCTGATGGTGGAGGGTTCGGCGGAGTTGCAGGATCCGGGGCCGATCCTCGAATACGCGCGTCATGCTTACGACGTCGTGGTGGTGGACACCGGCGGAGTTTATGGCGAGTGGAACCTGAACACGGCGCGGGCCGCCAACGAACTGCTGCTGGTCACGACGAATGAGCTTCCCGCGCTGCAAGCGGCGCAGCGGGCGCTGTCGTACCTCGATACCAACCGCATCGGACGCTGGAAGATCCGGTTGCTGGTGAACCGCTATTTCCGCGACGTCGGATTGAGCCGTGAAGTGATCGGCACGGCACTGCACACCGAGGTTTTCGACATTCTGCCGAGCGATTATGAAGCGGTGCAGAAGTCGCTGATGGAAGGCAAGCCGGCGCCCTCGAATACGGTGTTCGGCAAAGGAATTATGCAGCTTGCCGACCGGCTGGGCGGTCGGACGGAGACGGTGAAGAAGTCGACCTCGCTCGGGGGATTGCTGGGATTGTTCAGCAAAACGAAGAGTTAGAAGTCCTACGGGAAGCTGATCGAGGTGAGAAACTCGATCTGGTCCGTGACGGTCGTCAGGCCAAATAGCGGAACGTTTTGATCCCGAGCCCAGCGCAGGTGCACTTCCAGCGTTCCTCCGGCGATCCAGCGCTCCGGAGCCGAACCCCTGAGTACGTCGTATGGGGGGTTGGGGCTGCCGATTGGCGGAAGCGCGTAATTCTGAAAGTCCTGCGTCAGGCTGGCGCCGACCATTATTCCCAGGGAAACAGGCTGCGCATATGCCGAAAGAGCGCATTCCAGGACGCCTACGAAGATTGAGCCCCGCATCACGAAAATGTGACGCTAAATTTCGCGTTTCAGTTGCCCGATTCGCGACGGTTCTCCCCGAGTTTTTGGCTTTATGCCAGGAGGCAGCGTTATTTCCGAATATTTGCGACCGACTCCTTCGACTCCGGAACTTCGCCGCCGGATGGACGCACGCCGTGCTCTTTCCAGTCGATCAATTCCGAGAATCCGCGGCGGATTTCGTCCGGCAAAATGGCGCAATGGCCGTCATGATTCACGTACTGCTGCACGAATAAATTGCTGTCGCCGGCCTGTTCCGTTGCGGTTTCGTAGGCGCTCGGAATCCAGACCGGGACCAGCGGATCGTAGCTGGTATGGATGGCCAGCATCGGATTCGAAATTTTTCCGCTTGGCGTGTACCAGTCGCGAAGATATTCCTGCGCTTTCGGATCGGCGGCGTAGCGTTTGATTTCGGCGTTGGTTTTGGCGTCGTCGAGCGTGCCGTTGTAAATCACGTTGCGATTGTCGAAGGGATTGCCGCCGGCGCGATGGTTTAATTCCTTCAGCATGTAGGCGATGAAGGCGGTGGTGCCGGCTAAGTCGCGATTGCTTTTCAGGTTGGCGTCGCGGAAATGACGCAGCACGGCGGCTTTTTCCGGAGCCGAGTCGAGCGTCCGCTGAATCTTCGCCACCAGTTCGCGATTATTGACAAAATTATCGGGAATTTTATCCGGCTCCGGCAGAATTCCGGGGAAATAATAATTAAATAAAACATAGGCGTCGAAGGCGCCGCGCGCCATGAACCATTCGGGCGCGGCCAAAGGTCCGCACAGCGGAAGCGCGGCGTCGTAAACGGCCGGATAACGCTCCATCAGCATCATGGTGAGGAATCCGCCCATGGAATGGCCGGTGATGAAGGTCTGTTTCGGCTTGCCGTATTTTTCGACGAAATAGCGCCGCACGTTTTCGGTATCGACCGCGGCTTCCTCGACGGCCCATCCGCCGGCCGCGTATCCGGATTGCGCGACCGCGTAGCCCTGACCGGTGAAAACGGCGAGAATCGGCGAAATCGGCCGCGCATCGAATTTCACCGGCGCGGCCGCATAGCCGTGACAGTACACCACCAGGCTGCCGTTCCAGTTTTCCGGGACGTCGATGCGGAACGCGGCGCCGTTGATCGCGCCGATTTCGGTCTTGGGCGCGGCGCAAAGCAGCGCCGCGGCGAACACATGGCTGAGCAGCGCGAACATCGGAAATCGCATGCTTCGATGATACAATGACGATTTTAGCCGGGAAGTTCCGCCGTGCACTGCGGGGCGTATCACCTTGAACACGTTGAACACGTTGGACGACGGCAGGACCGCCGCGACCGCGAAGATCATCGCCATTTATCCGGGCTCGTTCGATCCGATGACCAGCGGGCACCTGGACTTGATCGCGCGCGGAAGCCGGCTGGTGCACCGGTTGATTGTTGCGATTCTCAGAAATGAAGCCAAACAGCCGCTCTTCTCCGTCGAAGAACGCGCGCAGATGCTGGAGGAAGTTTTGACGCCGTATCCGAACGTCGAAGTGGGAACGTTCAATGGCCTGCTGGTGGATTACGCGACCGAGCGCGGGGCCAACATGATCCTGCGCGGCATTCGCGCGATTTCCGATTATGAATATGAGCTGCAAACGGCGCTGATGAACCGGCGCTTGCAGCCCAAGATCGAGACGGCGTTCTTAATGGCGGGCGAGGCGTATTCATTCATCAGCAGCCGGCTGGTGAAGGAAGTGGCTTCGCTCGGCGGAAATATCTCGGGCCTGGTGCCGCCTGTCGTGGAAGCGCGGCTCCGGAGCCGATTCGAAGCAGGGAGGAAGTAAAAGAGTGCAAACATTACAGGAACTGGCCGGAAGAATTTCGACCATCAGCGTGTCCTCGACCCTGGCGGTTTCCGCCGAAGCGGACCGCTTGCGGCGGCAGGGCGCCGACGTGGTGGATTTTGGCGCGGGCGAGCCGGATTTTCCGACGCCGGACAATATCAAACGCGCCGCGTACCAGGCCATCGAGCAGAATTTCACCAAGTACACCAATACCGGCGGAATCGAGGAGCTGAAACAGGCCATCTGCTGGCGCCATAAGACCGATTACTCGACCGATTATTCGAGCAAGGAGTGCATCGCCACGGTCGGCGGCAAACACGCGATTTTTAATCTGATGCAGGCGCTGGTCGACCCGGGTGACGAAGTGATCATCCCGGTGCCGTATTGGGTGACCTATAAAGATGTGGTGAATTACGCCGGCGGGGCCTGCGTGTTCGTCGATACCGACGAAGCGGACGGTTTCGCGCTGACCGCGGCGATGGTGGAGCGTCATCTTTCGCCGCGCACCAAAATGATCATCATCAATTCGCCGTCGAATCCCAGCGGAGCGGTTTTCGCGCGGCGCGAATTGGAGCAGATCGCGGCAATGGCGCGCGACCGCGGCGTCTGGGTGATGACCGACGAGTGCTACCATCGCTTCCTTTATGATGGCGAGCCGTATTCGATGGCCGCGTTTCCGAATATGAAGGACACGGTGATCGTGGCCGGGTCGCTTTCGAAAACCTACGCGATGACCGGATGGCGCATCGGATTTGCGCTGGCGCCGGCTGCGGTGATCGGCGGGATCATGAAGCTGCAAAGCCACTCGACGTCGAATCCAACGTCGATCGCGCAGAAGGCGGCGATTGAAGCGCTGCGCGGTCCGCAGGATTCGGTTACGGCGATGCTGGCCGAGTATAAGACGCGGCGCGATTACGTGATCGAACGGCTGCGCGGCATTCGCGGTGTAACGGTGAATGTGCCGCACGGAGCGTTTTACGCGTATCCGAACGTCAGCGCGGCGTTTCGCGACGGGATTTCCAGTTCGCTGGAGTTCGCCGCAAAACTGTTGTCGGAAGCGCTGGTCGCGGTGGTTCCCGGCGAAGCGTTCGGCACGCGCGAACACGTGCGCCTCTCCTATGCGACTTCGATGAAGGAGCTGGAGCGCGGCCTCGACCGGATGCAGAGATTCATCGAATCGCGGGCTTAACAGGGTGCTGAATAAGGGACAGCCCCGATCCTGAGGATCTTCTGAAGAATGCCGTTGCGGCGTCTGGCTCCCGACTTTCGTGAAAAAATCTGGGGCGCGACGAAATTGTCGCCGTGGTTTGCCGATTCCGATCGGAAAATCGGCGAAGTGTGGTTCGACGCCGGATTGCCGCTGCTGGTGAAATTTCTGTTCACCACGGAAAAGTTATCGGTGCAGGTGCATCCCGATGACGCCTACGCGCACTTGCATCACGGCTCGCGCGGGAAAACGGAAATGTGGCACATCCTGGCCGCCGCGCCGGGCGCGCAAATCGCCGCGGGATTCCGTCAGCCGCTGACCGCGGCCCAATTGCGCGACACGGCGCAATCGGGCGCCATCGAACAGATGCTCGAATGGTTCGATGCGCGGCCGGGAGATACGTTTTTTATTCCAGCCGGGACGGTGCACGCCATCGGCGGCGGCCTGGCGCTGTGCGAAATTCAGCAGAATTCGGATGTGACCTACCGGCTTTATGATTACGGCCGCCCGCGCGAGTTGCACCTGGACCGGGCCGCCGCCGTGTGCCATCTGGGTCCCCACGCGGCGCGCTGCGCGGCGGATTCGGAGACGTTGATTTCCTGCGATCATTTTGTCACGCGAAAACTGGCGGTGGACAACTTCCTCGAAGTTCCGGCGAACGGCAGCGGATTTTTGATCGTCATCGCCGGCGCGGGCGAAATCGACGGCGTTTCGACCAAAGCCGGAGACGTCTGGACCTTCACGCCGCCCACCGGCCCCATCACGCTTGCCGGTAAGGTCACCGTCCTGTCCGCCCATTAAATCTTAATTTACCGAGGTTATTTTTTTCCCGGCTACCCGAAAAACACGCGCCACACGGTGACCGCGAGTGCGTGCGTCACCATCGCGGCACGGATGCCGCGCGTCTGGCGAAACGCCATGCCGCAGCAGGCCCCGAGCACGGTAGCGAGCACGGCGATCCGCCAGTTGGGAAACGCGCGAAACCATAGGTGCGCGGCGCCGAAAATCACCGACGCGCCCGCCAGGCCCGCCCATTCGCTGCCGAACCAGCGCGTCATCCATTGTTGCAGCAGACCGCGGAAGAAAAATTCCTCGCCCAGCGCAAGCACCCACAACGCGCCAAAAAAGGTGCCGACCGAGAGCAGCGATGCGCGTTCCCACCCGAGCGCCACGCGTGGTTTTCCGACGAATCCCACGAAGCGGCCGAGCAGAAACGCGATCGGCAGGAAAATCAGGAACCAGACCGCGCCGGTTTTCCATTCGTTTTTGCGCGGCCAGAAGCCGAAACCGACGTTTTGCACGCGGCGGATCACCACCATCGCGAACAGGCCGGTGCGAAACCACATCAGTTGCAGCAGCGCTTCGAGAGGGATTCGCGACAGGTTCGGATAATCAGGATGCAGAATGCGCGACAGCCACACCAGCGCGATGAAGACCAGGAAAAAAATGTCGGACGCGGGCGCCGGCGGCAGGAAGACGAACCAGAAGGAAGCGGCCGCGGCCAGCGCGGCGATGGTCCACCAGGCGCGCCAGTGAAAATCGCCGGCGGCGAGGTACGCTGCTGAATAGGGCGCGACGGCGGCCAAGGTCAACGCCAACGCGACCGCGGCCGGCGGAAATTTTTCCAGCCGCGCGCGGATCCGGTCCCGGGCGAGCGCGTAGAAGAACGTCGCCTCCAGCAAGAACGCGGGTAACACGGCAAAAGCCCTGGAAAGCGGGATATGCTGTTCAACAGCATAAATATAGGCCGCGATCGCACAGGCCGCCCATAGCAGCGGCAGGAGCATTCGGGTTCATCGTAGCACCCCCGGCGCGGTAACCTTTTTTGAACGTGAAAGTATCCCTTCACGAGACGGTGAATACGAACGACAACAGCCTGATGGCGGAAGTCAGCGGCGGGCAGGTGGGCAAAATGGCGGTGCTGTTTGAGCGCCATCACCGGCCGCTGTTCCGTTACTTCGTCTCGATGAATCGCAACCGGGAGCTTTCCGAGGACCTGGTGCAGGATGTTTTTTTCCGAATGCTACGCTATCGCGCCAGCTACGACCCGAAACAAAGTTTCACCGCCTGGATGTACCAGATCGCGCGCAACGCCAGCGTCGATCAGGCGCACAAGCGGAAATCGGAAGTGGTGGGCATCGATGAGTTCAACGATCGGCGTACGGAGCCGGCGAGCGAAGCGCCGGGCCCGGAGGAATCGGCGGAGATGGGTCAGAATCTGGCGCTGCTGCGCCGCGCGCTCGAGCGTCTGCCGGCCGAGAAACGGGAAATTCTGGTGCTCAGCCGGTTTCAAAATTTGAAATATGAGGAGATCGCGTCCGTGCTCGGATGCGAGGTGGGAACGGTGAAGGTGCGGGTGTTTCGCGCCATGCGCGCGCTGGAGCAGGCCTATTTCGCGCTGCTCAAGGAGAAGACGGCGTGACGAACAAGAGCAGAGCGGGCATTACAGCCCCGCCAGTTATGGCGGGGGTTGCGCGCCGAGGACGACGACATGACTTGCGATGAAGTAAAAACTCTGCTGGCGGATTACTGGAGCCAGACGCTCGACGAAGCGCAGGAACTCGCATTTGAGGCCCACACCGCATCGTGCGAGCGGTGCCGGACGGAAGCGGAACGGCTCGGCGCGTTGTGGAAGAACCTGGCGCTGCTGCCGGGGTCGTCGGCCGATTTCGAGCCGGGCGAAAAGGTGCGGAACCGGTTCTACGACACGCTCGGCGCGTACCGCCAGGGTCTGGAATCGGCGCCGAAACGCACTCTGCGCGCGAGAATTTTCGCGTTGTGGCCGCGGCAGCCGGCCTGGCAGATGGCCCTCAGTTTCGCGCTGCTGGCGATCGGCGTCGGCCTGGGATATGAGATGCGCGGCGGAAAAACGGCGGAGGCGCCGGCCGATTCGGAATTGGCGCAACTCCGCGGGGAGGTGAGCAATATGCGTCAGATGGTGGCATTGTCGTTGTTACAGCAGCAATCGGCGGGGGAACGGCTGCGCGGCGTGACCTACGCCTATCAGGCGCCGACCTCGGATACCGAGGTTTTGTCGGCGCTGCTCACCACCATGAATCAGGATCAGAACGTCAACGTGCGCCTGGCCGCGGTGGACGCGCTGCATCGCTTCGGCGCGAGCCTGGTGACGCGCGAGGCCGTGGTGCAGTCGATCCGCAAGCAGGACAATCCTCTGGTGCAGATCGCGCTGCTCGATCTGCTGGTGGATTTGAAAGATCGCGACGCCGCGCCGGAGCTGGCGCAGTTGACCCGTGATGAAAAAATCGATTCCGCCGTGCGGGAGCACGCCAAATGGGCGCTGGGAAGGTTGCAATGAGCCGCGGGCAACTCAGTGGCGTAAGCCGCCAGGCTTGCGCTGCCGGGGTCGTGCGATCCCGCCGCGAAAAGGCGCAAGCCTGGCGGCTTATGCTGCTCATCCTCGTTGCTTTCGCGCCCGCGATCGCGCAAAACGTCGAGGACCGGTCGACCGAGCATCGTTCTTACAATGGCGTGCAGGAATTGATTCTCGACGACATCACCGGCTCGATTGAAGTGAGCGCGGCGCAGGGCAACTCCGTGGAAGTGGACGTCGAGAAAATTCTGAGCGCGTGGTCGCAGGACCGGCTGGCGCTTGCGAAAAAAGAAATTTCCCTCTCCGAACGGCGCCAGGGAGGGTTGCTGGAGCTGATGGTGGATGGTCCGTTTCGCTGCCATTGCGGCGACGACTCGATCCATTTCGACGGACACGATCTTTATCAGTTCACATACAACTTCAAGGTTCGGGTGCCGCGGCAAATCCGGCTGGATCTGCGCACGGTGAATCATTCCGATATTTCGGTGAGCGGAACGTCCGGCGATTTCCGGATCCGCAATGTCAACGGCGGGATCGAGATGAGCGACGTCGAAGGATCGGGTTCCGTGTCTACGGTGAACGGTCCGGTGAAGGTGACGTTCGCGAAAAACCCCACGGCGGCGACGTCGTTTAAATCGGTGAACGGGACGCTGGATGTTTCCTTGCGCTCCGGCTTGAATGCCGACGTGAAATTCAAGACGATGAACGGCGACGTGTTCACCGATTTTCCGGTTTCGGCTCTGCCCGTTGCGGCAGAGCAGCCGGAGCATCGCGGCGGAATGAACGTCTGGCGCCGGAATCGCCTGAGCGCGGTCCGCATCGGCGGCGGAGGTCCGGAATTGAGTTTCGAGACGCTGAACGGGGAAGTACTAATAAGAAACAAGGACAAATGAGGAGAAGTGAGATGACCACGAGGACATTCATTTGCGCGGCCGCTTGCGCGGGAATGATGGGAGGGATCGCGTTCGCGCAGGATACCGGCGACCGCGTGACGGTGCCGTTCCGCGACGCATCGAAGCCGCGCACGCTGGTGGTGAAGGTGATCAACGGGGGGATGACGGTACACGGCTATGACGGCAAGGATGTGATTATCGAGGCGCACGGAATCGCCGGCCGGTCGCGGCGCTCGCATGAGCCGCCGCCGGGGATGCATCGTCTGGGCGACAACAATACGGGGCTGGACGTGACCGAGGACAATAACGTGGTGACCGTGCAGGCGGGCATCATGCATTCGGCGGATTTGAACATCCAGGTTCCGGTGCAGACGTCGCTGCGGCTCACCACCATGAACGGCGGAAAGATTCAGGTGGATAATGTTTCGGGCGAAATCGAAGCCGAAAATATGAATGGAGCGGTCACGCTGACCGGCGTTTCCGGTTCGGTGGTGGCCAATTCGATGAACGGTCACGTGACGGTATCGCTCGATCGCGTCACGCCGAATAAGACCATGAGTTTTTCGACCATGAACGGTCCCATCGACGTGACTCTTCCCGCGGATATGAAAGCGAATCTGCGAATGCGCACCGACAACGGCGACATTTTCACCGATTTCGATGTGAAGCTTCAGGGCTCCAGTCCGCCGATCGTCGATGATCAGCGGCACAACGGCGGGCGTTATCGCGTGCGCGTGGATAAGACGCTGTACGGAAGCATCAACGGAGGGGGTCCGGAAATCCGGTTCACCACCTACAACGGGAGCATCACCATCCACAAAAAATAGCCGCCGGCGAGCAGCAATCAGCTGCCGAGCCGGCCGCTGAAAGCCGAGCGCGGAACGCTGTATTCTGGTTTTGCATGCCCCGCTTTCCCGGCGTCGATTACCTTCTGATCGACCAGCAATTTTCCGAGCAGGAATTGATGGTGCGCCAGACCGCGCGCCAGTTCGTTGATGAGGGCGTCCTGCCCCGGATTCGCGACGCCTACCGCGAAGCCCGTTTCCCGCGCGAGCTGATCCCGGAAATGGGCCGGCTCGGATTCTTCGGCGCGAATCTGGAAGGCTATGGCTGCGCGGGAATGAGCAACGTCGAATACGGTTTGGTCATGCAGGAGCTGGAGCGAGGCGATTCCGGCGTGCGCAGCTTCGCCAGCGTCCAGGGCGCGCTGGTGATGTATCCCATTTACGCCTACGGCAGCGAAGAACAGAAACAGCGCTGGCTGCCCAAGCTGCAATCGGGTGAGGCGGTCGGCTGCTTCGGCCTGACCGAGCCGGGATTCGGATCGAATCCGGCGGGAATGCTGACGCGCGCGGTGCGGCAGGGATCGTGCTGGGTGATCAACGGCGAAAAAACGTGGATCACCAATGGATCGCTGGCCGATGTTGCCGTCGTCTGGGCGCGCACCGAAGACGGCGTCCGCGGATTCCTGGTGGAACGCGGCACGCCCGGATTTTCGGCGTCGGAGCTGCACGGCAAAATGTCGATGCGCGCCTCGGTAACCTCGAGTCTTTCCTTGAACGATTGCCGCGTGCCCGAATCGGCGATGCTGCCCAACGGTAAAGGGTTGAAAGCTCCGCTGGGGTGCCTGACGCAGGCGCGTTACGGCATCGGCTGGGGCGTGATTGGCGCGGCCATGGATTGTTATGAAACCGCGCGGTCGTATTCCATTCTGCGCAAGCAGTTCGACGACCGGCCGATCGCGTCGCACCAGCTGGTGCAGGAAAAACTGGCGGACATGATCACCGAGATCAGCAAAGCGCAGTTGCTCGCGCTGCACATCGGGCGATTGAAGGACGCGGGGAAGCTCGAGCCGGCGCACATTTCGATGCTCAAGCGGAACAACGTGCGGATCGCGGTCGATTGCGCGCGCGCGGCGCGCGATCTGCTGGGCGCGAACGGCATTATGGACGAGTATCCGATCATGCGCCACCTGTGCAACCTCGAAACGGTGAAGACCTATGAAGGCACCGATCACATTCACACGTTGGTGATCGGAGAGCGGGTGACAGGAATCGCGGCCTACAAGTGAGCGTGTTAGGATGAATTAGAACCTGAGTATGATTGTTCTGGTTACCGCTATTCACGTTGTTCTTTGTCTGTTCCTGATTGTGGTGGTGCTGCTGCAAAGCGGCAAAGCCGCGGATCTGGCGGGCGCCTTCGGCGGCATGGGATCGCAGACCGTCTTCGGCCCGCGCGGCTCGGCAACGATGTTGTCGAAAGCCACGACCGTGGCTGCGGCGGCGTTCATGTTAACCTCGCTGACGCTTTCGATCATGGCGACGCGGGCCGGCAAAGCCGCGCCGGGTTTGCTCGAAAACGCCTCGCGTCCGGTGCCCGCGCAGACGCAGAAGAGTCCGGTTCCGCAGCCGCAATCCGCCCCAGGTCAAACGCCGGCGACGGTTCCGCTTCAGGTCCACACCAGCGTCGACGGTCACGACACCGGCACGCAGAAGGTTCAGGCGCCGGTGGTGAATCCACAGACAGGCAAGCCCGTGTCGGCGCCCGCGCAGCAAAAGAAGTAGCGCCTGCGGCGGTGATTTCCCGGTAAAGCCGGTCCCCTGAGAAACTGCTGTTCACTGTGTTAACTGCACTGCACTGTTTCCGTGCTACACTGATTTCGTGCCCAAGAATATCACCATCAAGCTCGCCGACGAGACGGCTCTTTGGGCACGCCGGAAAGCCGCCGAGGAGAATACGTCTGTCTCCAGACTCGTGAGCCAGATGCTCGAGCGCGAGATGCGATTGAGCGACGATTACTGGCGCGCGTTCGAACGCTGGAAGTCGCGCCGTCCTGTCGGCGGCGTCGGAGCGGAGCACCGGTTGAGCCGCGACGAGGTCCATGAGCGCCGCTGACATCTTCTTCGTCGATTCGAACGTGCCGCTTTATTATGTCGACCGGGGCAATGCCGAAAAATGCGCCCGCGCGACGGATTGGCTCAATCATCTGTGGCTGGACGGAACTGGCCGGATCAGCTGGCAGGTGCTCCACGAGTTTTACTGGAATGCTGTGCGCAAGATGCGCGTCGCGAGCGCTGAGGCGCGCGAGATTGCCCAGGATTTGTCGCTCTGGCGGCCGGTGGACAGCTCTCTTGGTCTGATTCAAGAAGCCTGGCAATGGATGGACTCGGCTCAACTCAGCTATTGGGATGCTCTCATCATCTCCGCCGCTCAGCGCTGCGGTGCGCGTTATGTATTATCAGAGGATTTCGAGAACGGGCGAGTTTTTGAGAATGTCCAGATTCTGAATCCGTTCGAGCGTTCACCTTCGGAGTTCTCCTGGTGATATTTTGAATCTTGACCGCACTCATTTCCGGGCTATAATTAGGAGAATAAAAGGAGAATAAATGGACGAAAAAGAACGCAGCCGCGTGCTCGGCGCGACGCTGGGGCAGATCGAAAAACAGTTCGGCAAAGGCTCCATTATCCGGCTGGGCGCGCAGGCGGTGCAGGCTGTGCCGGTGATTTCGACCGGGTCCATTTCAGTCGATTCCGCGCTCGGCACGGGTGGGTTTCCGCGCGGCCGGATTTCGGAGATTTTCGGGCCGGAATCGTCGGGAAAAACGACCGTCGCGCTGCAAGTGGTCGCCGAGGCGCAGCGCGTCGGCGGAATGGCGGCTTATATCGACGTCGAGCACGCGCTCGATCCGGCGTATGCCAAAAAATTGGGGGTCGATGTCGATAATCTGCTGGTTTCGCAACCCGATTACGGTGAGCAGGCGCTGGAAATTACCAACGCGCTGATCACCTCGGGATCGATTGATGTGCTGGTGGTCGATTCCGTAGCGGCGCTGGTGCCCAAAGCCGAACTGGACGGCGAAATGGGCGACAGCTTCATGGGCGTGCATGCGCGGCTGATGTCGCAGGCCATGCGGAAGTTGACGGGGATTGTCTCCAAGTCGAATACCTGTTTGATTTTTATTAATCAGATCCGCGAAAAAATCGGGGTCATGTTTGGCAATCCGGAGACGACCACCGGCGGACGCGCGCTAAAGTTTTATGCGAGCGTTCGCGCCGATATTCGCCGCATCGCCGCGATTAAGGACGGCGAAACGGTGACCGGAAATCGCACCAAGATCAAGATCGTGAAGAATAAGATGGCTCCGCCGTTCCGCGAAGCCGAGTTCGACATTATTTACGGCGAGGGGATCTCCAAGGAGGGCGATCTCATCGATGTAGCCGTCGCCCAGAACCTGGTGGAGAAAAGCGGCGCCTGGTACAGCTTTAAAGGCGAGCGGATCGGGCAGGGGCGGGACAACGCCAAGCAATTTTTAAGAGACAACCCGGATATCGCCAAGAAGATTGACGTGGAGGTGCGCAAGCTGATCGGGCTGGTGCGCGTCGAGGCAGCGCCGGCGCCCGCTGCCGCGCCGGCTCCCATAGCGGCGGCCCGGGGACGCAGTTCTTAGACCATTTTCGTTCCGGTAACGTAAGCGCAAGCCTGACGGTTCGGTGCTGAAAAGGGGACAGACCGCTCGGCGCTAATATACTTGATCCAACCAGTTGCTTCGGTCCGTTGGTGGCGCACGCACTCCTGCGTGCCGCGTCGAGACTCTTCTCGACGCATGGCTGATCGAGCGGAACCAGCGTCGGCAAGAGTGCCGACGCGGCACGCAGAAGTGCGTGCGCCACGCACC
>DATJNW010000101.1:0-36101 GCA_035507655.1 Bryobacteraceae bacterium
GATACCCAATTCTTCCTACACAGCGAAGTATCCTATCCCGACTTCGCGCCCTGGCCGATTACGCAGTCAGACAACAACGTTGAGAAACACCGCGGAGAATGTCGAGAGAATCAAGCCGGAGTAGATTGCGAACCGTTACACTATATCGATCATTACGATACGTCTCTCGAATTCACTCTTATGGCACGGGCGGGAATGAATTTTCAGCAAATCCTGGCGTCGCTCACCACGAATCCAGCGCGGAAATTTGGATATTCCGGCCGCACCGGTCGCGTCGCGAAAGGAATGGAAGCGGACCTGGCGATCCTGGCCGCCGATCCTGCGCAAGATGCTACGGCATTTTCTAAAGTGCGCTACACCATCCGAAGTGGGAAGGTCATCTACCCGGGGAGGTGAACTCCAAAGAAGCACGACCCCACTGTGCAGACTTCGATTGAGGATTGGCGTGCGCGCGAACCGGTTCCGGCGAAAGTGACCGTCGAAATGGAGTTTCGGCTCCCCCCCAGTCTTCACTTGGGCAAAAGTAGCCCAGCACCCGGTCTCTCGACGCCAAGCAAGAGCACCTGCATCACGGCGGCACCGGCCTGCGCAGATAGATCCTCGACAGAGCCATCGGCAGCCGATTCAGAAACCCGCTGGCCGCTCATTGACCACGCCAAAGCTGCGCTCAAGAGCCAGCCCGGCACTCCCCAACATTCCCTCGTCAAACAACTTCCCGATCAACGTAACGCCATGCGGGACGTGCCGGGGCGGCGAGAATTTGGGGAGCGGGTTCTTGGGGTCCGGCGCCCAGTCGCTTCGAGCCTCGGTTACCTCTACGAAACCCGCTCGCAACGTGAGCGACGGGTGACCAGTCGAGTTGGTGATGACCAGTATTTCGTCGCGCAACGACGGCACCAGCAGCAGGTCCACGTCTGAAAAAACGCGCGCCATCTCCTCCGCGACCTTCCGCCGAAACCGGTCGGCCTGAACAAAATCCACCGCCGATAGAAATCGCGACTGGCGAAAAGTGTTGGGCCATGCATCTGGCGCCTGAACTTTGAGCTGATCCAGCCCGCCACCGAGCGTCAACTCTTCGAAGGCAGCCGCGGATTCCGCAAATAGGATCACGTTGAGGGAATCGTATGGCCAGTCGGGCAGGTTCACCTCAACCGCGGTCATGCCAAGCTTTTTCACTGTTTCGAGCGCAGCGCGGTCCACGTCGGTGGCGGGATTCTCTTTCATCCAGGCGGGAAAATAGCCGATTCGCAACCGCTGCACATCCGCGCCCGCATCAAAATCCAGCCGGCTGGACACGCTCGACAGATCACCGGGGTCCGGCCCGGAGATGGCCTGCAGCACCAGCATCGCATCCTCGACGCTGCGGGTCATGGGGCCGAGTTTGTCGAGTGACCAGCACAGCGTCATGGCTCCCGTGCGTGGAACGCGGCCGTATGTAGGACGTAGCCCCGTGACTCCGCAGCGCATGCTCGGGCCAATGATGCTGCCGCCCGTTTCGCTGCCGACCGCGAAGGCGACCAGTCCGGCAGCGGTGGCAGCACCCGGGCCGGCGCTCGATCCCGATGATCCTTCCTCCAGCAGCCACGGGTTCATGGTCTGGCCGCCGAACCAGATATCGTTCAGCGCCAGCGCGCCCATACTCAGCTTGGCGACCAGCACCGCGCCCGCTTGGTGGAGACGCGTCACCACCGCAGCGTCCTTGTTCGGCACGCGATTTCGGTAAGGCTCCGCGCCATAGGTCGTCGGGATGCCCGCGGTATCGAGGAGGTCTTTTGCGCCCCACGGAATCCCGTGCAGCGGCCCGCGATACTTGCCGGCGGCGATCTCCTCGTCGGCTTGGCGCGCTTGCGCCAGCGCCAGGTCCCGTGTGAGCGTGATGACGCAGCGCAGCTTGGGATCGAACCGTTGCAGCCTTTCCAGGTAGATTTGCGTGAGCCGCTGAGAGGTGAGTTTGCGCTGCTCGATCCAGCGCGACAGCCGCGTCACCGGCGAGAACGCAATGTCCTGGTCGTTTTCGGGCAGCGGTCCTGGATCAATGTGGCTGCGGACGAAGCGATCGCGGTCCGGACCTGCCGTCTGGCCGGGCAGCACGGCGTTCCAGCGCGACCATGGCGCCACGGCGGGTTCCAACGCAACCTTGCGCGGGCCGGTTCGACGCTCGTAGAGCGCCGCCATGGAGTTGCGCCAGTTACCCGCCGCAAGCTCGCGGTCTGAGGGACGCAAATTCACTTGTACGAGCTTTTCCGCTTCGGCGAAAGTGGATGGCGATACCTCCGGCCCGACGGCGGGCGCGGTTCCGAAAGCGGGCGGAGTGCCGGCCGGGAGCTCGCTCGGTTCGTGTTTCTTGCTGGTGCACGCGGCAGCGGCACCGAGCAGGCTGATCGATGTACTGGCTAGAAAATTCCTGCGCGATTTTGACATGTATCCTCTGGAGAATTGTACCCGCGGACCGCGTCCGAAAGGCCGCGGCCTCGCCGCTGTGCCGGGACTCAGGTCTTGAAGACACGGGCGGAGAAGGCGCCCAGCGAAAGTGTAAGCGTGCCAGCCTCCGGGTCCCAGACAGGCGGCGCATTGGGATAACCGATCTCCGTCAACGCCGCTCCGGGCCAGGGCCATGCCGGAATGTTGTAAACCGGGTACGACTGCGGCCCCATGTTCGCAATCACGATCACCTGTCCCGGACTGCCCAGCGGAAAATTGGCCGTGCGGCAATAGCCGAACACCCGTGCGGCGTTGTCGCCGTCGAATTGCGGATGGAAGTAGAAGCACTCGACCTCATCGCGCTGCAGCGCCGGATGCGACGTGCGTAACTGAATCAGCGCAGTGACCGCGGCCAGGAGTTGAGCATTGTTCGCATATCCGGCGCGGGCCCACTGCACCGGGTCCTGTTGTTTCTGGTTGACATCGGTGATGCTCAGATCGTGGACATCGCCGAATTCCTCGCCGGCCAGAAACATCGGGACGCCAACACTGGTCATCAGAATGGCAAAGCCCGCGCAACACTGCTGTAGGGCCTGCGACACCATCGCCGTAAGCGTTGGATTCGCGGCGGGATTGGCGCCCACGCTGTCCACGGCACTGCGTACGTTGTCGACGCCGCCGTCGCCTAGGCCGGCCGCGCTCAACATCGGCCCGAGCAGAACGTTCATCAAGCGTGGTGCGCCGGCAACGTCGTGGGAGGTGATATAGGGCACCGAACAGGACATGTCGGAAAAGCCTGGATCGAAGGAGTGGTTCCAGTCGTTCCAGACACCCCAATTGGAAATCAGGTGTTGAACGCGCTCGGTGCGCGATGGCTGTCCGTACGTCGTGTTGATGGAGTTGGTCAGCAGGCGCCGGATCTCGTACATGTAGCCGAAATTCCAGATGGCATCGATGACCTTGCGTCCGTTGGGATTATCCGGATCGTTGCTGGTCGTGACGAAGCGGCCATCCGAGTCTTCGGCCACGACGAGGAACGGCTTGGCGGGAAACAGCCCCTGGCTGCGCGCCGTCGCGCGATCGTGGAATTCCTGCACGAAATCCCAATTATTGATGTCGGCGAAATCGTCGATACGGTAGCCGTCAACATGGTATTCGGCGATCCAGAATTCCGCCATTTCGCACAGGAATTCGCGTGCCGCGTAGTAATCGGCGTAAGCGGGCGTGTCGTAGAGAAACAGCACCTGACCCCAGTTCTGGCGGTTCGCCGTCGGCGCCTGGCTGAACCAGGATGACGCGAGCGCGCCGAGCGGGCACTCGGGAGCATACATGTTCATCACGACATCGAGAAATACGCGGATACCGCGCTGGTGGCAGGTTTTGATGAAGAACTTGGCGTCGACCGGGGTGCCGATATCGTAGTCCGGCGCGAAAAAGAATCGCGTGCCGTAACCCCAGTTCAGCGTCTGCGGCGAATCTTCAATGGGCAGCAGTTCGATGCAGTTCACGCCCATAGCCTCCAGATCTTCGAGATGTTCGAACAGAACCTTGTCGAAGGTGCCGAGTTCAACCAGCGGGGCATTTTCGCCGGGATCAGAAGCCATCCATTTGACCGGCATCTCGTAAATCACGATCTGGTTGTTCTGCGGAAGACTCGCGCCCGCCACGAACTCGCCGTCCCACGTGAACGGCTCGTCGATGCGCACACCACCCGAAATGGTGAATAAGCCGCGATATCCACCGAAACGGGTGAGGTGCGCGGCATATGGGTCCGGCACGATCGTGCTGCCGTTGACCACAAATTCGTATTCATAGACCGCATCGGCGAGCTGGAGCGCGTCGAGATCGAACTCCCACCAGCCGGCAAACGAAGCGCTGGCGGTGAGCGCCTGCTGCGGCCACGTCCCAGGCGCGAAGTCGGGACGTGCGGAAAGGGGAGCAAAGCGGATGTTCACGCTGGTCAGCCCGGGCCCCGGAATCCGAAGCAGACCGGGGCGAGGTGTTGGCTGCGGCGACATAGTGCTTCTCTGTAGTATGCGCGAAGAGAGTCTTGTTTTCACTTCACACAGAAAGACCTCTGCGCCCGTGCATGCGAAGAAGATCGCCTGACAGGGTGCTGAAAAAGGGGACAGACTACTCTGTCCCCGCCTGTAAGTTAATCATGCCGCGTTCGACCATGGCCGTGGACAGAGCGGTCTGTCCCCTTTTTCAGCACCCTGCTAACGAAGGCACGCGGCCTGTCAACTGCGGGTTCGCGGCTGCTCCCCGGCGATGAGGCGAACGGTTGGTTCGCTTCACGCGGCGATCCTGTCCGCCAGATGAGAGACCGGCGGAAGCGCGTCGCCGGGCACGTATCTTTTCCCGCATGGGGACCGTAGTTAGCGATGAAAGGAGATTTCACCATGACGAACGGAATGAACATAGCCAACAAAACAGTTTTGATTACAGGAGCCAACCGCGGCATCGGCCGGGCGTTGGTCAATGAAGCCCTGAAACGGGGCGCGAAGCGGGTTTATGCCGCTTCACGCGTCCCGTTGCAGATTGCCGATCAGCGGGTAACCCCGCTCATACTGGACGTGACCAGCGCCTCCGAGATTCGGCGTGCCGTCGATCAGGTCGGCGCCCTGGACGTCCTCATCAACAACGCCGGCATTGCTGCTTATGACGATTTGACGAATCCCGGCGTGATCGAACAGCACCTGGCGGTCAACTTCCTGGGTCCGCTCAGGGTGACGAATGCCTTCGTGCCGCTGCTGAAGCGATCCCGAGGGGCGATCGTCAACAATCTGTCATTGGCCGCTCTGGCCGCCCTGCCGCTGATCCCCGCTTATTCCATTTCGAAGGCGGCCGCCTTCAACATGACGCAGTCGCTGCGGGCGCTTCTTGCCGCGGAAGGCGTTTCGGTCCACGCGGTGGTCCTCGGCCCCATCGACACGGAGATGAGCCGCAGTCTGGAGATTCCGAAGGCCTCGCCCGAGTCCGCGGCAGCCGGCATCTTTGACGGACTGGAGAAAGGTGAAGACGAAATCTTCCCCGACCCGGCGTCGGCGACGATCGCCGATGCCTGGCGCAACGGTGCGGTCAAGGCGATGGAGCGCCAGTTCGCAGCTTTTGTGCCGCAGATGGCCGCCAGCGCGGCTTGACGTGCGGAATCACCCAGGTGGATGGAGCAGGGATCAGAAAATGCCCCGGTCGATTTTTATCGGAAGATGGACGCCCCGCATCCTGTTTTCGCTTCAGGAGAGGCCTCACCGGCACGGGGAACTGCGCCGCCACCTGGGAAACATCTCTCAGCGTATGCTCACCAGAACTCTTCGCAATCTCGAATTCAGCGGCTTGATCGCGAGGCGTGTGACGAGATCGAAGCCTCTTGCGGTCGAGTATTCGCTGAGCAGACTCGGAAGGAGCATTATCAGGCCGCTCCGAGGCATGTGCCGGTGGGCGAAGCGGCACCATACGGCCGTGAGCGCCGGCGTGCACCGCGTGGAAACAGGCCATCCCGCGGTAAACGGCAAATGATTCGGCCTGGGCAGATTCACGCAGGTACACACCTGTTCCTGATTGCGCGCCGCGCGCAGGAACTGGCAAGCTTGACGGTGAAGACCGTCGAAGGAGAACGTATGTGTCCGTTATGCATAGAAAGCACAGCAGCAATCGTCGCCGGAGCGGGATCCGCGGGAGGAATTCTCGCGGTGTGCATCGGCAGGTTCAGAAATTTTTTCAGAGCGAATCGCTTCCGTCTGTTTCAGAAATGAAAGGAGAAAGAAGATGGCAATGAACACACCCCCGATTGTTTCGCGGCAGGAGTGGGAAACCGCGCACCAGCAGCTGCTGGTGAAAGAGAAGGCCTTTACCCGCTCCCGTGACGCGCTGGCCGCCGAACGCCGGCGGATGCCATGGCTGGCCGTCGAGAAGAAGTACGAGTTCGACGGACCCAACGGCAAGGTGAGCCTGCTCGATTTGTTTGAAGGCCGCAGACAACTGATCCTCTATCGCGCCTTCTTCGAGCCGGGCGTATTCGGCTGGCCCGACCACGCCTGCCGCGGCTGTTCCCTCGGAGCCGATCAGGTCGCCCACCTGGCCCATCTGAACGCCCGCGACACCACGCTCGCCTATGCCTCGCGCGCACCGCAGCCGGACATCGTGCGTCTGAAGAAGCGGATGGGATGGGAAATGCCGTGGTACACCATCACCGACAGCTTCGACAAGGACTTCGGCGTCGATGAATGGCACGGACACAACGTTTTCTTCCGCGATGGCGATAAAGTGTTCCGCACCTATTTCATCAACAACCGCGGCGACGAAGCGATGGGGAGCACCTGGAGCTACCTGGACATCACGCCGCTCGGCCGCCAGGAGAATTGGGAGGACTCGCCGGAGGGTTACCCCCAAACGCCGCCCTACAAATGGTGGAATTGGCACGACAACTACGGCGCCGAGGTATCGCCTGACCCGAAGTGGATCGACATAACCATCGATCCTCAAGAAGCCGCCCGAAAGCGCGACGCAGAGGCGAAAGGGCGATGACAGACATCATGAACGATGAGCACGGTCCGCCTCGCGCAAAAGGCAAGTGGATACATGGAAGACACCGGAAAGTTTGAAGCTCGATACCTGGCATTTCTCGAAACCATCAGCCCTCTTCGGCCGCGGCTGCACCGATATTGCGCCCGGATGACCGGCTCGATCACGGACGGCGAAGATGTGGTGCAGGACGCCCTCTTTCGCGCCTATCGCAGCCTGGAGACTTGGGACGAAAGCCGCCCCCTCGCTCCGTGGATCTTTCGCATCGCGCACAATCAGTGCATCGATTTCTTAAGAAGCCGCGGCGTGCGAGTCGAGGCAGAAGCCGCGGCGGCGGAGCCGGACTTCGTCGAGCCGGGCGATCCCATCGGGCCGGCCATCGGTCCTGCCATCGAACATCTCGTGCTGAACCTGCCGCCTAAGGAGCGTGCGTGTGTGCTGCTGAAGGACGTCTTCGAGTATTCACTGGAGGAAATCGCGGAGCTCGTCGAATCGACGGTGGGCGGCGTGAAGGCGGCTCTGAATCGTGGCAGGTCGAAACTGGAATCGTTGCAGGACCGGCCGGCGGCCCCACGCGGCTCGACGCCCGAGAACAAACAGATTCTTCAGCTTTACGTCGACCGGTTCAACAGCCGGGACTGGGATGGGCTGCGCGAACTGATCAGCGCCGACGCCCGGCTGCTGGTTGCCGATCGCTTCGCCGGCAAACTCGCCGAGGCAGGATACTTCGGCGTCTACTCACGGATGAAGCAGACATGGCGGCTGGTCATGGGTGAGGTGGACGATGAGCCTTCGATTATTCTCCTCAACGAGCGCAATGGCGAGTGGCAGATCGAAGGAATCGTTCGGCTCGATATCGGAGCGGGCGGGCGGGTCGAGCACATCTCGGATTACCAGCACTGCCCGTGGATTCTCACCGCGGGGTCCATTGTGGTGCGGGGATCGATTGACTGATCCACGCGGCTAGCCGGCGAAATTGACTCTGCGCGACTCGGGCCTTCGCGCAGATGTGCCAATTCGGCGACGGAGAAAGAAGCGGGACCGCTCCTGCCGGCTCGCAACGCGCAGCTTACTTAATCGTCTTACAGCAGCGGAAACTCAGATGATAGTTGGCGTGGCTGTGCTCGTCCATCACGCGCGTTCCATGCCAGAACGGAGCGCGCCAGCGGCACCAGTCCTCATGCGCCCTGTAGGTGTCGAAAATGAACCAGCTTCCCTTCATTTCCGTGTAACCCAGTTCCTTGCTGCCGAGGCTCGACATCTGGCTCGCATTGAGCGGCAGATTCATGTGCTCCGCGGCGTTGCCGTTCAGATCATAAACATCGAGCGGGCTGTGACAGTCCGGGAACGACCCGTCGGGATACGTGTTGGAGCCGCATCCGGTCCAGCTTCCGCCGTTGCATCCCGGCGTTTTCTGGCTGCCTGTGGCGCAAACCCCTTTTCGATACTCCGGTCCATAGCTCCAGCTCTTGGTGGGCGCATCTTTTTTGTTATGCGCGGAACGCATCCGTGCGATCGCGGCATTGGGGCTCAAACCTTTGGCGAGGTCCCATTCGTAGTCAGGCGGCTGAAGGTCTCCGGCGCAGGCGCCCTCCCATTCGTGCGCGTCACACATCCGTTTACCCTCGATGGAGCACACCTCCGCAGCTTCGCGAGCCTTCACCCAGACCACCGGATATTCGGCCGGGATATCGGGGAACTCAAACTGATCGATGCAAACCTTGGCGTCCTCCGGCCGCTGGGTCGCCGGGTCGTAAAGCGGCGCCATGTATTTGGCTCCGCAGATGGTTTCGAACCGGGGATTGTCGTAATGGATTCCCAGCTTCTTCAGCTTGGCCTGCGCCTCCTCGGGCGTCATGGGATGCCGGGTCACGGCTGGATTCCCTTGGCTCATAATGCCGGATTTCGCGAAGATCTGACGAATCGCGCTCATCTGGGCGTCGGACAATCCGTGGACGCGCTGCAACTTCCGGAACAGCGTCTCATTTTGTTGTTGCAGCGAAGAATGGTCGGCGGACACGGCTGCGCCGGCCAGCGCCAGCGTTCCTAAAATCACCATGCGCGAGATTTTCATTGCTTCCTCTCCGTGCGCACCATGTAAAAAAAATCCCGATTGTCGGCGTATCCCAAGAACCGCGGAACGATTTCGCCGGACGCCGATTTTTCCAGGACGCTCATTCCTTTCACCAGGTGATCGACAAACAGCTGCGATCCGGATCGTCGATACAACGCCAGGTAGGTATGCTCCAGAGCGTTCATGTCCAGAAGCATGGCGTAATCGCAGCGGTAAGCCTGAAAAATGCGCGCCATAGCCGAGGGCGTCGCGTCCGAGAACACCGCGTAAATCAGGAAGCGCTTCCCGTGATTCTGCGCCAACGCCAGGCCGGAGCGCATCGTGCGCAACTTCATGTTCTCTGAACCCGACCAGTTTCCAGCGCCCCAGCGATTCACCAGGGGACCGGGAACTCCCGTTTTGCAGGCTGGGTCGAATTCGATCACCGGCACGCCGTTCTGGCGCGCGTGCCTGACCCTTTTCAGAAGCTGATTATCCGCATCCGTCCAAGTCTTCATCCCCAGCGATCCGTCTTCGAGCACGTACACCGTCGCCAAACCTGGTTGCAGCTTGCTGAACACGACGCCATTCTCGATGAAGCCGTAGTGGCTGCCATGATTCCGCAGCGCCAGATCGCCGTATTTGAAAGCTCCCTGCTCGCGCTTGAATCCGCCGATAAACGTCGCGACGGTCTTGCCCGCATCTTCCGGACTTACCAGACCAGTTGCAATGAGCGGGCTGATCGTCGCGATCCCGTCCGGTCCGGGTAATTTCGGATCCTTCATACGTTCCAGAATGTGATCCGACCATCCTACTTTCGGATGCTCCGTGCCGCGTGCATATCCAAGCTCAAACCGGTCCAGATCGAACGCAACCAGGTAGCACAACGCCGCTGCCTCGACGTTATCCAGATTGTTGACAAATGCCCGGTAGCTGGTGAGAATCGGCGGGTTGATCAGGTTCGGCTGAAGAATACTTACGTAGACGCCCGGATTTGCGCGGGCCGCGTACCACGCTCCCGGCGTCAGGCCGGTCCTCGCGGGACCCTCCAGATCGATTCCCAAGCTGGCGGATGCGAGCAGCCGATCTCGAAATTTCGGATCGATCGCGGCGGCGAGTGGAACGCCGTCGCCTTGTTGCGCAGTCACGCCGGCCCCTGGTTCGGTTTCGACCTTTCCAGTTTCAAGGTGCGCGTCGCCCATAAGAATGTGGCCAAGCGCGATGATCTTCTCGCCACCCCAAACGTGCTCGCGAAGAAATTCGGTGGCCTCCTCAAGAGTCGTGCTGTGCCCGGCGGCTGGGTTCCGCAGGTAGATCCGGCCGTCGCACAAGGGATAAAACACCAGCGCCGCAGCTTGACCTTGAGCGAGAGCATCGAAAGGATCGCATGAATAGCGGTGATTCGCTTCCAGAATGAGCAAGCCGGACGGGTCTTTCTGATCAAGAACGAGCTTCGCATCACGCGGATTTGCGTTTTCCAGGTGGTACGTTGTTTCCCGGCTGTCGTTCCATTGAAGCGTGAGCAGATACCAGGCATTGATGGCCGGATTCAGGTCGACCAGAGTAGCGGTCCCTTGTCTTCCTGACCTGCTCTTGACATGAATGGAGCTCGCCTGACGAAACTGCTGCAATTGCAGAATCGTCTTCGGAGCGTCGGCTTCGTATTCCTGCCGTTGATCCTGGCCAACGGCCGCCGGGATCAGCAAACTCGCAAAGCCGAACAAACATCCGAATTTATCGCGGCTCGTCATAGCGCCAACAGCGTGATGGCAAACATCAGCAGGATCAAAATGCGGCTGGTGCGGTCGTTCATCGCGAAAAACACGGGATCGTCAGGCATTCGTCCGCGATGAGCGATCAGCCAGATATCGCTGATCCAATAGAGCAGCAGCGGACACAGGAACCACATGAGTTGATAGCGGCCATACAACATCTGGGCCTTATCGCTGTTGATATAGAGGGCGAGCACCAACACGGCCAGATATCCGCTGGCGATACCCATGGACGCCAACAGCTCCGCATCGGCAATTTCGTAAGACCGGGCTTTGGCTCCGTCCCCGTCTGCGCGCTTCATGATCGCAAGCTCACCGTAGCGCTTCACCAGAGCGAGGCTAAAGAACAGGAATGTCGACATCGCCAGCAGCCAGTGTGAGGGCCAGATGGCCACCGCCGCGGAACCGGCCAGAATCCGAACCGTGTAAAGACCGGCCAAAAAGATTACGTCGAGGATCACAAGCTTCTTCACATAGAGCGAGTAGATCAGGCTCAGCGCGAGATACGTGAGCGCGGCCACCAGGAACAGACCGGAAACGAGTCTACCCAACAGACAGCCAAGACCGGCCAGGACCGGAATCATTCCCAAGGCATAACCGAGCGGCAGATCGCCCGCCGCGAACGGACGGAACCGCTTACTGGGATGATGCCGGTCTGACTCTAAATCGAGCAGGTCGTTGATCAGATATCCGCTCGATGCCATGCATCCCAATGCCAGAAAAGCCACAAGAAGTTTCCCCACCAGCCCGAGTTCATCGATCCGATGCGCGGCCAGAAGGGGCACAAAGACGAGAAGATTTTTCAACCAATGGTGGGGACGCAGCGCCTTCAGCCGGTCACTCAGCCCGCCGCGGCGCGGATTGACGATCACTGCCTTCCGCGCGGCAGCCCGAACCGGCGCATCGCGCCGTCCATCGCCCGCATAATCAAAGCCTTTTTCCCCAAACTCTTCTATCAATCGATTCCGCTTTGTCTCACCGGAGAGATTGGTCGTGCCGTCACTCGCGAGAATCGACTCAAAGAGCCCCACATCGTCAGCCACCTGCCGCGCGATCCGCATGTCGGCAGCGGTTGCCAGAACGATGGCGCGTCCTTGAACGTGCTGGCTCCTCAGAGAATCCAGCAGCTCTTCCCGATAGGGCAGAACACGGACGTCTAAAGAAACCCGCCGGGCAACCTGGCTCTTAAAATTCGCGCGGCCCTTGAGCAACCAGAACGGGAGGATCAACACCGACCATGGTTTTTGTTTCAACAGGACGAGGACGGACTCCACCAGAAGATCCGTTTTCACCAGAGTCCCGTCGAGATCGACCGCCAGGGGAGGTTGTCCGGACGGCTGCTTTGTCGATTCGCTGGCAAGGACTTCGGCCGCTAGGTTCATACATACCTGCCCGTTAAACTTTCAGCAGTTTTCACGCCAGCGCTGATGATGATTCCTCAGACTCGCTCGCCGCGTTTCTTGAGCGTTGGCACCCAGCCCTGAGTGAAAAAACTCATGCTCGCTGCGAACCGACGGTCAGCGGATTCGACTCAGTGCGTGAAGCGTAGCGCTCTCGCCGGCGGAGATCATGCGATCGATCGCCTTGGACCCGGGCCAGTATCCGGCGAATGGAATGCGCGGATGGATCAGCAGGTCGGTATGCGAAAGAGCGGAGCGGTAATGCCTGGGATAAGCATGACCGGCGCGCGGGTGAATCGGGCTGATCCCGGCGCTCCGCAAAAACGAGCTGACCTCCCACACGTCCGATCCGACAATGAGATCCGCGCCCATAACCCGGCAGGCTTCCGAGGGCAGCACGCAGGCGATTCCGCCGTCTTTAAGCAGCCTTCCTTCGCGCCTTACCGGCCGGCGGATGACGCGCATGGCGCAACTGGCGCTGATCGCGGTGGCCAGTTCGCCTTTCGCCAGGATCACAGGCTGCCGGCGAGGAAGCTCGGTGGCGATCGCCGCAAACGGCAGCTTCAGATCGGGGAAACGGGCTGGCAGGTGCCGGGAGCAGAAGCGTCTTAGCGTGTCCCCGTGCAGCAGCTTCGGCCAGAAAACGGAGCGGGCCAGTGATGCCATCTCGCGCCAGTCCATTCCCGCCGCAAGCATGGCTCCGATCAGGCTTCCGGCACTGGTTCCAGCGACAAATGCCGGCCGGATGCCGGCTTCGGAGAGAACTTTAATCACGCCGATGTGCGCCAGTGCGCGGACCGAACCACCGCTCAATGCTAATCCGATACGATGGGTGCGAAGTGGATGCAGCCCGCTCACCATCTACCAGTATACGGGGTGACTTCGACGCCCGGCGCCGGTTGGCCGCGGAATTCGCCCGTGTAGCGGCCCTGCACCCGCAGTCGGCAATGATTTCTTCGCCCATGTTCCACAAGGTCGGCAGAAATCGGCTGACGCGAACGATCGATGCCGTGCTGGTCTTCATCCGAAAACATGTGCCGCCGCTACACCGGATCGGCATCCGATGTCTGGCCGGCTGTTTGTACGTGTACATACGGGCGGTCGCGGCGACCGCGAGAATGATCGCGGCAGGCGCTTATCAATGGCCGGACGTCCCGCTCGGCTCGGTGCTCGCCTTTTGGCACGGGAGCGCTCCTTCATTGCTGGTGGCGGCCGCCGCGCGCAAACCGCCGGTCCCGGTGATCCTGATGGTTTCCCGCGATCCTCGCGGCGATTGCGTAGCTCTTCTGTGCCACTGGCTCGGCTTCGAAACCGTCCGGGGCGATGCGGAGCATGGCGGCTGGAGCGCTCTCATCGAGATCGCCAACGCCGTGAACCATGGTGCGATCGCGCTGATCGCGCCGGATGGCGGCGGTCCACCCTGTGTCGCCAGAGCCGGCGTTGCGATCCTGGCGTCGGCGGCCAAGGCGCCGCTCATTCCGGTCGGCGCGACTTGCTGGCCCTCGATCCTGGAACGCCGTAAATGGGATGCGCAGCGCAACCCGCTACCGTATGCCCGCATCGCGATTGTATGCGGGGAACCGCTCTATTTTCCGCGATTTGAAGATGCCGCCGCGATTGAAGGTTCGCGCGCCGAGCTTCAGCAGGCGCTTGATCGCGCTTCTCATCAATCGGTAAGTCAGGCCTGACTTACTCGCCGGCTTGCATTGTTCATTAGAGGACGAGACACATATCGCAAATCCGGTTACTTTGAGAATAGAGATGCCTGATACTCTATTGATTCGCTGCCCCTCCTGTCGCGCTTTGAACCGC
The DNA here is from genome assembly GCA_035507655.1 of Bryobacteraceae bacterium. GTDB lineage: Bacteria > Acidobacteriota > Terriglobia > Bryobacterales > Bryobacteraceae > Palsa-187. The sequence goes on from DATJNW010000101.1 coordinate 13,983, forward strand.
ATCCCGCAACAGAAGATCGTCGATGGTCTCGATCCCGTTTGCGGCCGTTGCAAGACTCCCGTTCCCGTCCGCCAGCCGGTCGCCGTCAATGATTCGACCTTCGCCAGTGAGGTGGAACAGTCTGAAATTCCCGTGCTCGTCGATATGTGGGCCGAATGGTGCGGGCCGTGCCGCTATCTGGCTCCCGTGGTCGATCAGATCGCCCGCGAATTCGCGGGGCGTTTGCGCGTGGCCAAGCTGAACGTCGATGAAAGCCCGGCGACCGCGTCGCGCTTCCAGATTCGCGGCATTCCCGCGCTTCTCGTGTTCAAGAACGGCCGCGAAGTCGAGCGCATCGTCGGCGCGCAGCCCAAAGCAGCCATTCTCCAGCGCCTGGAGCCGCTGCTTCACGCCAAATCGAACATCACTTGATCCACGTAACACCAGAACCACTCCTCGCCCGGCTCATACGACTGGACGATCGGATGCTGCGTCGCGTGAAAATGTTTGGTCGCGTGTTTATTCTTCGACGAATCGCAGCAGCCCACGTGCCCGCAGATCCGGCACAGGCGCAGGTGGACCCAGGTATCGCCCATTTTGAGACATTCTTCGCAGCCGCGCGCGCTGGGCGTCACGTCGCGAATCTGGTTCACGTGATGACATTGCTTCATATGTTCATTTGACCGCGTAATCGAGCCGGGGTTTCGCATCCGGCGGGATCCGCGTGGTCCACTTGCGCCCGGCCAGCCGTTTTTCGAACGCTTCATGAGCCGCCGCCACTTCATCCGGATTTTCGAACAGCTCCACTCCGGCCAGCGCCAGCGTCCGCGCCGCGACCACCATCCCTTTTCTTCCGATGCTCGATCCGGCGCACGCCGCCGCCTGCCAGGTGTGCGCGCTCACGCCGGGGACGAACGTCGCCGCCACAAACTGTGCCGTCGGCACCACCCAGCTCACATCGCCCGCGTCGGTCGACGCCACTCCCGAAGGTTCCGATTTATTCGTGATCACTTTGTCCGGTCCCGGCGACCGCACCGGCCCCGTCAGCGTCTTTTGCAGCTCGTCGGCGAATTGTTTTTCTTGCGGCGTGTAGGTGTATCCGCCCGCCTTCTGCATCGCCCGCGATAAAACCTCGGACAGCGCGTCGTTCGGCAGAACGTTCGCGTAATTAGTCCCCTGCTCGAACTCCATCCGCGTTCCCGAGGCCATCGCACCGGCGCGAGCGCAGGCCATGATCCGCTCCCAAATCCCGTCGAGCACCTGCGCATCCGGATTGCGAGCCACCAGCTCCACGTCCGCGAACGCCGGCACAATGTTCACCGCCTGCCCGCCGTTCCGGATGATGTAGTGAATCCGCGTTTCCTGCGGAACGTGCTCCCGCATAAACTCGACGGACATCAGGAAGATCATCGCGCCATCGAGCGCGCTCCGTCCTTTATCCGGCGCGGCCGCCGCGTGCGAGGCAATGCCGTAAAAACGGAATCGCCCGCCATTGTTTGCAAGCGACGATCCCAGATTCACCCGGTTCGCATCCGCCGGATGCCATGCCAGCACCGCGTCCACGTCGCTGAACAATCCCGCGTGCAGCATGTAAATCTTGCCGCCGCCGCCTTCTTCCGCGGGCGTCCCGTAATAGCGAATCGTCCCCTTCAGTCCGCGCGCCTGCATCTCCTCTTTAATGGCGACCACCGCCAGCGCCGACGCCGATCCCAGCAGGTTGTGCCCGCATCCATGCCCCGGCTCGCCCGCCTCCACCGGATCGAGCTTCGGCTCCACTTTCTGCGACAATCCCGGCAGCGCATCGAACTCGCCCAGAATCGCGATCACCGGCTTTCCGCTCCCGTAGGTCGCCGTAAACGCCGTCGCCATTCCCGCGAGCCCCGCCTTCACGTCGAATCCGTTATCCCGCAGTTGCTGTTGAAGCAGCGCCGAGCTTTTCGTTTCGTGAAAACCAAGCTCCGGATGCTGCCAGATTTCGAGCGAAACCTCGCCGAATTGAGCCGCATGGGCGTCCACTCTCGCCAGCACGTCGTCGGCGGCGGCCAAAGTCCCGGCAGTTAGAATACAAATTAAAAATGTCCCGAATCGCATTCGCCCAGCATACCGCAGAACTTCTTGCCTGCCGGCTGCGTATACTTTTTGAGGGGACTAGCAGGGTGCTGAAAAGGGGAAAGGGTAGTCTCCGTTTTTCAGCACCCTGCTAGGGAGGAAACAATGCAACAGCATGTGAAGATCCTAGCCATACTGCACATTGTTCTGGGTGCGCTGGGAATTTTGGCCGGGCTGATCGCGCTGGCGGTGCTTGGCGGTCTGGCGGCCCTCGCCAACATGGGCCACGCGGATTTCGCGGAAGGCGGCTTTCTCGGCCTGATCGGGGTGCTCGCGTTTCTCGTGCTGCTGTGCTTTTCCGTTCCCGGCCTGATCGCCGGCATCGGACTGCTCAACTATCAGCCCTGGGCGCGCATTCTGACCATTATTATCTCCGCGCTCGAACTTCCGGCGTTTCCGCTACACACCGCGCTCGGGATCTATGGCTTATGGGTGCTCTTATCGAACGAAGGCGCCGCGCTGTTCATGCGATCCGGACAGCAGGGCGCCGGGACGCCGATTGCGCGTTAGGCTCCCGGCCCTGCTATGATTCGAGCAGATGGCCAACATGAGCTTCACCGCCGTGTACATGCGAGTCCCGCAAGGCTATGTCGCCTTTGTTGAGGAGCTCCCCGGCGCGAACACGCAAGGTGAGACTCTGGCCGAGGCGCGCGCGAATTTGGGAGAAGCGGTCACACTGGTCCTCGAAGCCAACCGTGAGCTGTCGGAGCATTCGATCGAGGGCGCCGAGGTCATTCGCGAGACCCTTGTTGTCCCCGCACGATTTACGTGAACCGAAAAGCGGGCGGCAGGAGAGTCGTATACGTTTTTACCGCCGTACTATCGCCCGGGTCGGTCCACCCGCTACTTTCCCGAATTCTTCCGCCGCACTAACCTCTTCCACGACGTCCGCTCCATCGTCGGCGGACGGAACGCCTGCTCGATCAGCTCCGCCTGCTCCTCGACGTGCCGCTTCAGCGATCCCGGCGCCGTGCTCGCGCTTTCCGGACGGCCCGCGTAGCCGAGCACCCGGTGCTGCGCCTGGATCATCGGCTGAATCCATCCGCGCACGAACGCCCAGGCGCCCATATTGCGCGGCTCTTCCTGCACCCACACCACTTCACCCGCCGCCGGATACTTCGCCAGCGCCTGCGCGAACTCCGTCTGTGGAAACGGGTATAGCTGCTCGATGCGAACGATCGCGGTATCGGTCAATTTGCGCCCATCGCGCGCCGCTTCGAGCTCGTAATAAATTTTCCCGCTGCAAACGATAATTTTCTTCACCGCCGCGGCATCCGCAATCGAGGCGTCGTCGAGCAGCGGCCGGAACACTCCATCGGTCAACTCGCCCACCGTCGAAACCACCTTGGGATGCCGCAACAAACTCTTCGGCGTGGCGATAATCAGCGGTTTTCTCAACCCCCGCCGATCCGGTCCGCCGAGCATCTGTCTGCGCAGCAGATGAAAATACTGCGCCGGCGTGGTGCAGTTCGCCACACGCATGTTATTGTCCGCGCAAAGCTGCAAAAATCGCTCCAGCCGCGCCGAGGAATGCTCCGGACCTTGCCCCTCCTGACCGTGCGGCAGCAATAAAACCAACCCGCTCGGCTGTCCCCACTTCGATTCCGCGGCGGCGATGAACTGATCGATGATCACCTGCCCGCCATTGGCAAAATCGCCGAACTGACCTTCCCACAAAACCAGTGTCACCGGATCGGCCACGCTATATCCGAACTCGAAGCCCATCACGGCGAACTCGGAAAGCGGGCTGCTGTAAACGTCAAACCGCGCCTGCTCCGGCGATAAATGCTGCAACGGCACCCACACGCGATCCGTTTCCGCATCGTGATATTCCACGTGCCGCTGGCTGAACGTTCCGCGGCCACTGTCCTCCCCGCTCAGCCGCACCGGCGTTCCTTCCAGAACCAGACTGCCGAACGCCAGCACTTCCGCCAGCGCCCAATCCACCTGCGCATCGGGAGCGCGAAAACTTTCCCGGCGTTTTTTCACGAATCCGGTCAATTTCGCATGCAGATGAAAATCCGCGGGAAACGACGTCGCGCCACCGACGATCCGGTCCAGCAATTCCCGGCTCACCGGACCCGGCGGATGATCCATCGGAATCCCCGCGGCCGGCACCGCGCTTAACTCCTGAAGCTCGTACGTTTCTTTGTGCTTTTGCGCCTGGTCGTAAATTTCGTACAGCTGTTTCCTTTGCGCCTCGCGGAAATTCTTCGCCTCATCGGGCGAAATTAATCCTTCATTCGCCAGCCGTTCCGCATACTGCTCCGTCACCGGCTTCTGCGCGCGGATCTTGCGATACAGAATCGGCTGCGTATAACTCGGATCGTCGGCTTCGTTGTGCCCGTATTTGCGATAGCACACCATGTCGATCACGACGTCTTTATGAAACCGCTGCCGGTAATCGTAGCTGAGCTGCATGGCGCGCACGCACATCTCCGGATCGTCTCCGTTCACGTGAAACACCGGAGCCTGAAACGCCAGCGCGACATCGCTGCAATAGGTCGATGACCGTCCCTGCTCCGGATTCGTGGTGAACCCGATCTGATTATTCACCACCAGGTGCACCGTTCCGCCGGTGTCATAACCGGGAACCTGCGAAAGATTCATCGTTTCCGCGACAATCCCTTGCCCCGCCATCGCCGCGTCGCCGTGGATCAGCAGAGGAATCACCCGCTCGCGGTGTTCATCGCCCAAGCGGTCCTGCTTGGGCCGCGTCAATCCCTCGGCCACCGGATTCACGGCTTCCAGATGACTCGGATTAAACGCCACGGTCACCGTCACGCCCTTGCCCGTCGAAGTCTTGCGCACGCCCGTCGCGCCCAGGTGATATTTGACATCGCCCTGGCCTTCGATCGATTCATCCGATTCGCCCTCGAACTCGGAAAAAAGCTGCACCATGCTTTTTCCGACGACATTCACCAGCGTGCTCAAGCGCCCGCGATGGGACATGCCGATGACGCATTCCTGCGCGCCCGACGCCGCCATCCGCTCCAGCAGTTCGCCGATCATGGCGATCATCGATTCGCCGCCTTCGAGCGAAAATCGCTTGTGCCCTTTGAAGCGGTGATCCAAAAACAATTCGAAGCCTTCCGCCTCGACGATATCCTTCAAAATCCGCCGCCGCGTCGCGGCATCGAGCGGCCATTGGTTCAACGACGGCTCCATGCGCTGTTCCAGCCAGTGCCGCTCCTCGGGATTGTCGATGTGCATATACTGCACGCCCATTTTTCCCGCGTAAGTGGCGCGCAGCCGGTCATTCAACGCGCGCAGCGTCATCACGCCGAAGCTGCCGGCATGAAAGGTCCGATCCAGATCCCAGATGGTCAGCCCGTGCGCCGACGGCTCCAGATCGGGGTGCGGCGGACGTTTGGAACCCAACGGATCCAGGTCCGCTTCCAGGTGCCCGCGCTCGCGCCACGCCTGCATGAAGCGCGCCACCGCGGCCTGCTTCACCGGATCGGCATTGATCACCGGCGCCGTCGCCTGATCGGCTTCCCAGCGCACCGGCTTCTGCGAAATTCCCAGGTCGCGGAAAATGTTGCCGTAGAAATCGTCGTCGCCTTCAAGCAGCGCCTGCAAACGCCCCAGGAACGCCCCCGATTCCGCGCCCTGAATCACCCGATGATCGTAGGTGCAGGTCACCGTCATCACTTTTCCCAGCCCCAGCGAAATGCGCATGTCCTCCGGCATCCCGCGATACTCCGGCGGATAATCGATCGCGCCCGTCGCGAGGATGGCGCCTTGCCCCGGCATCAGCCGCGGATTCGATCCCATGGTTCCGACCGTTCCCGGATTGGTCAGCGAAATCGTGGTGCCCTCAAAATCCGTCACGGCCACTTTATTCTCACGAGTGCGCGCAATCAGATCGTCATACGCCGCCATGAATTCAGAAAAATTCATGGCTTGCACGTTTTTAAGATTGGGAACTTTGAGCGATCGCGCGCCATCTTTCCCCGCCACATCCACGGCGACCCCCAGATTCACGTGGTCACGCGTGATGCGATACGCTTCCTCGCCGTTTTCCGAAAACGCCTGATTGAGCGCCGGCACTTTCTCGAGCGCCTTGACGATCGCCCACGCGATCAGGTGCGTGTAAGAAATTTTTCGATACTGATTAATGGCGCGCCGGTTCTCTTCAAGCACCTTCACCGGCAGCACGCGCTGGCTGGTGGCCACGGGAATCGCCAGGCTCGCCGTCATGTTTTCGGCGATGCGCAGCGCCGGCCCGCGCAGCGGAACCAATTGATCGCCCGCGGCAACCGGCGGAGCCGCAGCCGTCCGCACCGGGGCCGGCGCGGGACTCGGCGCGGTTCCGTTCGCGCCATTCGTTTCGAACACGTTCTTCCAGCCCGGATCGACGGCCTGCCGGTCGCGCCGGTACTGGTCGTACAACTCGTCTTCAAGCCAACTGTTTACCGTTGGCGCAGGATTTTCCGCCATGAAATACCATTTTAGCTGATGGTCCGCTTGCTCATTTTCTCCGATATTCACAACGACGGCCGCTCGCTGGAGCAATTGATGAAAACCGAGGCCGATTATTATTTCTGCGCCGGCGACCTGGTAAGCTGGGGCCGCGGCCTGGATAAAATGGGCGAAATTTTGGAGCGCCGCGCCGGCCGCGTCTACGTGTTGCCCGGCAATCACGAAACCGAGCGCGACATCGCCCAATTCTGCGAGCGCCACGGTTTTCAAAATTTCCACGGAGCGACGCTCAACGTGAACGGCGCCCACCTCGCCGGCCTCGGCTATTCGAGTCCCACGCCTTTCGATACGCCGGGCGAATACAGCGAAGAAGAAATTGCCGGGCGCCTGGCGAAATTCGCCGCTTTAAAACCGCTGATTCTGATCTGCCACGCGCCGCCGCTCGACACCGCGCTCGACCGCGTGCATGAAGGATTGCACGCCGGCAGCCGCGCGGTGCGAGAATTCATCGAAAAATATCAGCCCGAATATTTTTTCTGTGGACACATCCATGAAGCCGAAGGCGCCGCCATTCAGATGGGCGCCACGCTAGCGCGAAACGTCGGCAAACGCGGATACTTGCTGGAAATAAAGTAAGGCGCTCAGCCGGCAAAATTCGAAAGTGGTAAACTGAAATTCTCCGGAGCATCATCTGTGGATCGACGTACTCGTAAAGACCTCAAAAGCGATAAGTTCGCGCTGGAAGTCCAGCATGGCTTCGAATTCATCACGGACCATAAGCAAGAAGCGATCCGCTACGGCTCGATCGCGCTGGCGGCGCTGCTGATCGTCGGCGGCATCTACCTTTATGTGCGCCATCAGGCGGCCGCCCGGCAGGATGCGCTGGCCCAGGCGCTGCGCATCGACGCCGCCACGGTAGGAAATAAGGCGGTGCAGGAAGTGCAGGTCGGCGCCATGCATTTCAACACCGACGCGGAAAAGAACGCCGCGCTCACCAAGGCCATGACCGATGTCGCCGTTAAATACAGCGGCACCGACGAGGCTGCGACCGCGGAGTTTTATCTCGCCTCCAATGCCGTCGATAAAGGCAACCTGACCGAAGCGGAAAAGCGGTTTAAGGAGATTGTCGATCACGCGCCGGCCGCCTACGCCGCGCTGGCCAAGCTTTCCCTTTCCCGCGTTTACGAATCCGAGGGCAAGGACGATCAGGCGCAGAAACTTTTACAGGACCTGATCGCGCATCCCACCGTGACCGTTTCCAAAGGCGAAGCGCAGCTTCGGCTGGCGGCGTTGATCGGGCGCAAGAATCCCGACGAAGCGCGCAAAATGCTGGAAGCGATGCGTACGGATCGCACCGCCATCAGCCGCGCCGCGGTGCAGGAACTGGGCAATCTCGCGACGCGCTAAGGGCGTGCTCGAACCCGCGCTGGCGCATCTTCGCTTTCCGGTGGAATGCGGGCGCGGACGCCGTTACCCGGAACCTCCGCATCCCTACCGCAACGAATTTCAGCGGGACCGCGACCGCGTGGTTCACGCCCGCGCCTTTCGCCGTCTGGAAAATAAAACCCAAGTCTTCACGCCCGGCCTTTCCGATCATTTCCGCAATCGCCTGACCCATACCATCGAGGTTTCGCAGATCGCCCGCACCGCCGCGCGCGTTCTGGCTCTCGATGAAGATTTGACCGAAGCCCTGGCCCTCGCCCACGACATCGGCCATCCGCCGTTCGGCCACGCGGGCGAAGCGGAGCTGGACCGCCGCATGCGCCGCTTCGGCTCGCGTTTCGATCACAATCTGCACGCCCTGCGCATCGTCGAAAAATTCGAAAGCAGCTACGCACGTTTCCCGGGGCTGAATCTGACGTTTGAGGTGCGCGAAGGGATCGTCAAGCATTCGCGTGATTTTTCGCAAGGCGAATTTCCCGAGCTGGACGAGTATCTTCCCGGCCTGCGCCCGCCGCTGGAGGCGCAGCTGATCGATCTGTGCGACGAGATCGCCTACAACATCGCGGATCTGGACGACGGCTACGTCGCGGAGCTGGTGCCGATCGAAGCAGCGCGGCGATCCGTGCACCAATTCCGCGAGCTGGACGAACTCGCCGCAATGCAGTTTCCCGGCGCGCCGGAACGGGTGCGGATGCACGAAATCGGCCGCGCATTGATGGATTGGCTGATCTCCGGATTCATTGCAGCCACCGCGGAGGCCGCCCGCGGGCTGAGCGGCGTGGATGAGGTGCGCGCGCATCCGCGGCGTGTGGCGCGGTTCACCGAAGAAACCGCCGCGGGCAGCGCGCAGCTTAAAAAATTGCTGCGGGCGACGGTGTATGAATCGGAATCGCTGGCGGCGGCGCGGGTGAAATCGGTGGCGCTGCTCGGCGCCTTGTTCGACGCCCTGCTCGAACACCCGGAGATGATGCCGCAAAATTACCGGGAAGAGTCGGCAAACGAGCCGCGGCATGTGCAAGTCTGCGATTACGTGGCTGGAATGACGGACCGTTTCGTGCTCAAAATGTGCCAGAAAATGAAAATCGCGTAGTGTCTGAAATCTGCGTTGATTTGCAACGCGCCCCCCCGCCATGATGGCGGGGCTATAGCGCGCGTTACAGCCCCGCCAGTAATGGCGGGGGCTCTCCCATTTTTAGCGGTCAACGCAGATTTCAGACACTACCGAAAATCGCGTAGTTGGCGGAAACGGCTATGATTGGTGCAGTGCGTGGATTTTCAACGCTCGCCGCATTTCTGACGTTGACCGCTGGCGCGTCCGCGCAGAGCCGCCCCAAATTCGACGTCGCTTCGATTAAACCCGCCGCTCCCGGCGCACGCTTCATGTCGATTCGCCCCATGCCCGGCGGCCGGTTCAGCGCCACCAACATGAGCCTGAAGCTGCTGATCGAGACCGCATACGGCCTTCAGGATTTCCAGATCTCCGGCGGGCAGGGATGGGTCGACGACGCGCACTACGACATTGAAGCCAAGCCCGATTCGCCGGTGAATTCGAACGAGTGGAAGGAGATGCTCAAGAATCTTCTGGCCGACCGTTTCGAGCTCGCTTTCCATCACGAAACCAAGGAACTTCCCGCTTACGCATTGGTGCTGGCGAGAAAGGACGGCAAGCTGGGTCCGGGGATGGTCGAAGCGAAGGAAGGTGGCTGCACCGTGCGGGACCCGTCGAAACCGCCCGCGCCGCCAGGTCCTGGCCAGCCGCCGGGGTGCGGCAGGCGGACGATGGGACTCTCGCAATTGACCACCATTGCAACCACCGTCGCCGACCTCGCGCCGATGTTGTCGCGATCCGTCGGACGCAAGGTGATCGATAAGACTGGCTTGACCGGGAAATACGACATCACGCTGAAGTTCACGCCCGATGAAAATCAGCTGGCGATGATGGCGATGCCAGGGACGCCGCCGCCTCCGGCGCCGCCCGACGCGTCCGGTCCGTCGTTATTCACCGCGCTTCAGGAGCAGCTCGGATTGAAGCTCGAGCCGCAGAAAGCGCCGGTGGAGATTTTCGTCATTGACCGGGCCGGGAAACCCTCGGAAAATTGATTTTCGCTTTGCCGCTAAACACTTTCGCCAAATCCGCCAAAGCGAGCCTTCGCCGCATTCTCCTCGCCGATAAGCCGCCGCAGGCGCAGGCTGCCAGTTACGAGCGCTTCGCGATTCCTTATTCGTTCAAGCCGCGGCTCAGCGTTGCGGAAGCGGTGGTGTTCGCATCTTCGGCTTTGCTGCAAATCCTGCTCAGCTCCCTGCTGTTTGCGGTCTGCGGAACTTACGCTGTGGTGTTCTGGCAGACCATCCACAACATTTTTTTGCGGCTGCTGGCGGTGCTGGCGGCCGGTATCACCTTTCTGATCCTGTTTCCCCTTCTTCTGATCGCGATCCGAGCGCTCCAGCGGCTCCTCATCCGGCAATCGTAAGCCAACGTATTGTCGAAAAAATACCGTTTCGGTAATCAAAATGAAACGTCGGCGTCGTAGACTCAAGATTTCTCGCGGAGAGGATCAATGGAACTTTTCGGGCAAACGGTAACGATCGGAAGCGGCATGTTTTTGCTGCTGGCTCTGGGGCTGGCCCTGAGTTTCGAATTTGTGAACGGGTTTCACGACACCGCAAATGCGGTTGCAACCGTAATCTACACCCATAGCCTGAAGCCGATGGTGGCGGTGGTCTGGTCCGGCTGCTGGAACCTGATCGGCGTGCTGACTTCCAGCGGCGCGGTCGCCTTCGGAGTGTTGGCGCTTCTGCCGGTGGAGCTGGTGCTGAACGTCGGCTCCGGCGCCGGGTTCGCCATGGTGTTCGCGCTGCTGATTTCCGCCATCATCTGGAACCTGGGCACCTGGTATCTGGGCCTGCCGGCATCGAGCTCGCATACGCTGGTGGGTTCGATCATGGGCGTCGGCCTGGCGAACTCCTGGCTGTCGGGAGCGCACGAATTCGGCGAGGGCATCAACTGGGCCAAAGCCTCCGACGTCGGAATGTCGCTGCTGGTGTCGCCGATCGTGGGCTTCGTCTGCGCCGCGCTGCTTCTGCTGCTGATGAAGGCGGTGGTCCATCGCAAGGATCTGTACATGGCTCCGGATAAGGAAAAAACTCCACCGCTGTGGATTCGCGGACTGTTGATCCTGACCTGCACCGGGGTCAGCTTCGCGCACGGCTCGAACGACGGGCAAAAGGGCATGGGCCTGATCATGCTGATCCTGGTGGGGATTCTGCCGCTGACCTTCGCCGTCGATTTGGGCACCAGTCCCGACTCCATCACCTCGCTGGCGGCGACGACCCAGACGATTTCGTTTCAGATGGACCGTCATTCGCCTGGCGCGGCCATGGGCGGCGGCGAGATCGCGGCGTCCGAGCTGTCGTCTTATCTGAAGACCACCGGCAAATTGACCGATCGGACTTTCGCCGCGGTGGGAACCAAGTGCCGCGAGATCGCCGATCTGCTGAACGGAAAAACGAGCCTGGCGCAACTGAGCGCGGCCCAGCGCCGGACCCTCCGCAGCGATCTGTACCTGACCTCGGAAGGCCTGGGAAAACTGATCCATCAGAAACAGATCACCGATCCGCAGGAGCTGCAATCGGCCGGCGATCTGAAGAAGAACATGGATCACGTCACCAAATTTATTCCGGTGTGGGTGAAGTTCGCCGTGGCCATTGCGCTGGGGCTCGGCACGATGATCGGGTGGAAGCGGATCGTGGTCACGGTGGGTGAAAAAATCGGTAAGGAGCACCTGACCTACGCGCAGGGCGCGTCGGCCGAGCTGGTGGCGATGGCCACCATCCTGGCGGCGGATCGCATGGGACTGCCGGTCAGCACCACCCACGTGCTTTCGTCGGGAATCGCCGGCACGATGGCCGCGAACCGGTCGGGTTTGCAGATGGACACGCTGCGGAATCTGCTGCTGGCGTGGGTGCTGACGCTGCCGGTTTGTGTGCTGCTCGGCGCGGGAATTTTCGCCTTCGGATTGAATGTGCTGCTCCGCTTCGGAGTGCATTAAATCCAAACGGGTTGGTGGGGCAGGCCCGCGGCCTGCGGCCGGCGCGCCGCCCGCCTCTTCCTAAGCCGGCCCGGCGGGGGACCGCTCGCTAAATGCGCAAAATCCGGATCGACCCGTTCGACGTCCCCAGGTCAAGCAGCGGTCCGCCCGAGCCGATGCTCCCCTCCAGCCGGTGCTTCGAGATCACGCCGTGTGCGGTCACGTCGAAGTCGCTGCTGATCGACGAATTGGAGGTGTGCGCCCGCAGCGTCGCGTTGGCCGAGGCCGGCAGCCGCACCACAATCGATGAATTGGACGTGTCCGCGTGCACCTCCCGCACCGCGTCCATGGTCAGGTCGATGTGGCCGTTCGAGCTTTCCAGGCGCACCGGTTTCGCATCCGCATCCATCACCCGCGCCGTGATGCTGCCGTTGGTGGTATTCGCCTCGAACCCGCCTTTGCGCACATCGGCGCGGATCGCGCCGTTGGAAGTGCGCAGCGTGGTGTCGCCCTCGACGCCCGAAATATCCAGCGGTCCGTTGCTGGTCTGCGCGTCCAGCGCTCCCTGGATTTCGGTCGCGCGAATCCCGCCATTCGAGGTTTTGAGTTTAGCCGGACCCTCGATGCCGTCCACGTGAATCGGCCCGTTGGAACTGGCGATGCTGGTGAGCTGCACCTTGCGCGGCACGTGAATCACGTAGCGCGCTCCATAATTTCCGTGCCGGTCGAGCGGAGGAACCGTGCGCACCCGAATCGAGCCGGGCGATTGCTCGACATCGATCCGGATCTCCTTCAACCGCTCCTGCGTGCTGGCGTACTTGGAGCCTTCGATGTCCACGGTGTTCTGATCCCATCCGGAAATTTCGATGGACCCGTTGTTGTTCTCCACTTCCAGGCTGCCTCCCGGGCTGAGCGGGTAGGAATAATGAAAATCCTCGCGATAGCGGTCGAGCATGCCGCCGATATCGAAATCGTCGCAGGCGGCAAGCAGCGCCACCACGGCCACCAGCGCCGCTCCAGGCAGAATCTTGCGCATATTTAAGTCTACGAGAAGTCCCCCGCCCGGGTTCCGTCCGAACTCGCCATAATGAGGGGAATGAAGAAAATATTCGCCGCGGTGCTGTGTTTCTGCCTGTTTTCGGGATTCGCGCTGGCGCAGGCCCCCCGGACCGTCCTGCACATTATTAACGTGAAATGGAAAGAAGACGCGACCCCGGCCCAGATCAAAGCCGCCGTCGACGCGGTCCATCAGCTTCCCGCGAAATATCCCGGCATCAAGCGGGTGTGGACGAAAAACCTGAAGTATCAGGCGCAGGATGGCTACAATCAGGCGATCGTGATGGAGTTTGAAAGTGAAGACTCGCTGAAAAAATACGCCGATAGCGCCGCGCAGCAGTGGTGGTACAAAATCTATCTGCCGGTGCGCGAAGAAAGCCGCACGCACGACATCACGAACTAGCATCCTGAATCTTTAATTCATCAGGGTGTGTGGGGCCCTGCGCCGGTTACTTCCGCGGGACAAAATAGTCGTACTTAATATTCCACTCGAACTCCTGCCCCGGCGCAATCGAAATGCGAACGAACGGCTCCACCGCCAGCACCGCGCGAATCGACCACAGCGACGCCATCTCCATAGGACGGTCGCCGATCATGCGCACTCCCGCCCTGGCCTTCGTATTTTCGACGCTAATGTCGTAATTCTGAACGCGCGCGTCGAGCGCGCTGACCGGCATCATCACCGCCCGTTCCTCGCCAACCAGCGTTTTCCGATATTCGATGCGACCCGACCTGACTTCCAGAGGACTGGAGGGCGCAGGCTGCGCCAACGCGAACGGAAATTCGATGTGATAATCCGGCCCCGGCGCTTCGCCGTCGATCCGCAAAAAATTGTGATTGTAGACATTGGTCTCAATCGGCTTCGCTCCGGTGTTGCGCAGCCGGTGCGCGATCCGCATTTCCGCTTTATCGCGCTCGAGCGACACCGTTTTTTCGTACACGTAGCCGAATCCCGCCGCGTTCACCCGCTGCGTAAACTGAACCGAATCGCCGCGCCGCCGCACCGACCAGTTGCTTCCCTCGACGATTTCGTACAGCCGGAAGCGATCGTATTTCGAATCGTCCGGCTTGCGTAGCGCGCCTACGCCGATTTTTACGAACGTTCCGCCCGGCGCAGCTTCGTGGTAACCCAGCGGCTGAGTATCCGCCGTCACGAACTCTTCCGCCGGCCCCACCGCCGCGGTCGACGGGCACGCCACAATTTCGGAACCCTGATACGCGAAATCATGCACCTTCGGATCGACGCGCTCAAACCACGGCCCATAGTATTCGTGGCCCTGAAAAATCAGGCTGTGAATCATGCCCGACCAGTCGAATCGCGTGCCGCGATAATAGCCGTTTTTCGCGTCCGGCAAATCGATCTTCACCCGCAAAAAACCGTTCGAAATTTCGATCTGCGGAAAATCGGCCGCGTGCAGCATCCCCATGAACAGAAGCAGCGAAGCGAAGCGCATCGTCAGACCAGCCGGCACACCCAGCCGCTCGATGCATCGGAGTACCACAGGACGCCTTTATATAAATCCAGCCCGTGCGGCTCCGGATCCTGTTTCGTCAATTTGATCTTTGCCAGCAGCTTGCCGTTTTTCGGATCCATCTTGTAAATTTCGCGCTCGTCCGATCCCACGCACCATAAAAAACCGTGATCCCACGCGAGCCCGTGCGTGCGCACCGTCGGCGCCGGAATGCTGCGAATAATTTTCCCCGATTCCGGCTCCATCAGAAAAATTTTTCCCGACGCCGGCACGGCCATCCAGTAATGACCATCCACCCATTTCAATCCGTGCGCGCCGGAGGGCGTGGTCACTTTTCCGTACAGGCCCGAGCCGGGCGTGTCGAAGGACTTCAAGGTCTTGCCCGTCTTCGGATCCACCTTCAGCGTCTTCAAAGTTTTGGTCGAGCCGATCCACCACGCGCCGTCGCCATAAGTGATGCCGCTGCCGTGAATCGATTCGGTCTGCACCACGTTGATAATCGAGCCATCGTCGGGATGCACCTTGAAAACCTTGTTGGGATCCACCTGGTCGAGAATCCACAGATTGCCGTCGGGAGCGAACTGAAGATCGTTGGGTTCTTTAATCGCGGGGTTCTTGAAAACCTTTTCGACGCGTTTGGGAACCATCGGCAGTTTTTCTTTTTCCTCATTGGTCGCAGCGGCGGCGAAACCGGCGGCGGCCAAAAACATCCGGCGCGAAATGTGGCTTTCCATCGGACCTCCCTTGCTTCGAGCGGCGGATCCTGATGATCCGTTATGCACTACATAGCCTGGTCAATTCACGAACATCCGGAACCGTTTCCAGCTTGCGCACCATCTCTACAATCGCCGTAGCTTTCCCGCGCGGCCATTTGGCGAACTCCGCACAATCGAGAAATTTTTCGCTCACGTCTTCGTAGCTCATCGGATTTTGCGGACTCCCTTTGCCGAAATCCGCGCGTCCCGAAATCGTTCGGCCGTCCTTCAAATGCAGCGCGAGAATGGTCGTCATCTTGTTCGATCCCGCCGCCTGCGCTTCCGCGTTCACCCCGAAATGCACCCGCCCGATCATCGCCTGCACCGCTGGCCGCCGCACCACTTCATCGGTGAAAACCGTCAACCCCGCCTTGCGATACAACAACAGCGCCGCCATGCAGAATTCCATGCTGAACTTCGCTTCCAGAGCATTCTGCGGATCGTGATGAATCAGCGCCGTCGGCATGTACGAATTGGTGCCCACGTCGAGGCTCTCCACCTGCTCCGGATGAACATCGTATTCGCGGATCAGGCGCAGTATTTCGGTCATGCCGGGATGGGTCAGCGATCCCGAAGGAAACGGCTTGATGGAAACTCCGGGATCGTGAAAGGTCCACGGATGCGCCAGTTTTCCATAAATCGCGTTGACGTCGAACCCACCGCCCGCCGCGCGAAAGAAGCCCACCGGAGCTTCCAGAATATTTTCCGCCGCCGTCCAGCCGCGCTCCGCCAGATCGGCCGCCAGCACTCCGCCTTCGGCCGCGTGGCCCGCCTGGAACGGCTTGGTCATGGTCCCGAAATTTTCCCGCAGCCCCGACGATTGCGCGCCCGCGATCCCGAATGCGCGCGCCGTCTGCCCGGCGTCGTAACCGCGCAGCTTCGCCAGCGCCGCCGTCGCCCCGAAAACTCCGATCGTGCCGGTCGAATGAAACCCTTCGACGTAATGCCGCGGATTGATCGCTTCGGCGATTTTCGATTCCACCTCCACGCCCACGTGATAGGCGAGCATCACCTCGCGTCCACTCCGTCCCGCGGCCTCGCCCACCGCGAGCGACGGCGCCCACGCCGTCACCGTCGGGTGCGTCAGCAACCCGTACACGCGATCCTTCGCCACGGCGAGCTGCGTGTCGTCATAATCGTCCGCATGAATCGCCACCCCGTTTAAAAACGCCGCGAATCGCGCCGGAACCTTCAGCGAAGTGCCGATCACCGTCGCTTCCGGTTTCGCTACGCCGAGCGCTTCGACATAATCGCGGCTGATCGGCCCGGTGCGCGCCACCGATCCCGAAAACGCCAGCCCCAGGCTGTCCAGAATCGATTTTTTTCCCAGCTCGATCACGTCCGGCGGAAGATCGGCAAACGTCGTTTTCTGGACAAAATCAGCGACGTAATGCGTCACCGCCGGCGATTTCGCGGGCGCACCCGATTCCTGCGCGTCCACCAATTCCGCCGCGCAAAGCATCGCCGCGCCGCCGAGCATCGATCTGCGAGTCACCTGATTTTTTCCCATATTGAATGTTCGTTTGTGGACGCCCCGCGCGCTCCGTAACCGTCTCGCGGCTGTCAGTTGAAGCGCGGTGGTCCCGTTCACGGCTGCAACGACGCGGTGTACGCCGCGATCGCCAGCATATCGTCGTTGCTCAATTTAACCACCACCGGTTTCATCAGGCTGCTCCACAGTCCCTTGCGCGTACCCTGTTGCATATCGTATAACTGCCGCACCAGGTAGCTCGGCGACCGGCCAGCCAGCGGCGGCACCGGACCCATGCCCTTCAAATCCTCGCCATGGCAAATCGCGCAGCGCTCCGTCTTGCCCGCGCCCTTGTTCACCAGCGCCTCGCCCTTCTTGAGACTGCCCGGCGGAACGTAGGCGATGAATCCGGAATGCGGATTACGCAGCACCTCGGTCTGGTCCGCGTCCACCGGAGTCTCAAGAATCCGGTCGCCCAGCGGCTCTTTTTCATCGCCCGGCAGCACCAGCATCAATCCGCCGGCGTTGCGCGTCTTCGGCACCATCTTCGCTTCCACCACTTTGACCCACGGCGACCACTTGATCTGCGCGTAATATTCAGCCGCGGCCTTGATTTCATCGTTGGTCATCGCCTTGGCGTACGCGATCATCGCGTGCGTGTTGGCCTTGCGATCATCCGCGCTGGCGCGCAAGTTGTTTTTGAAATCCTCCATCTGCTGGACGAAGTACGCCACCGGCAGATCGGCGACGCCCGCGTTTTCCGACCGTCCCTTTCCGTTCGGATAGTGGCACAGACCGCAGGCGCGGATCTCCGGACGACGTCCGTGCGCCACAATGTCCGGCATCGGAGGATGGTCGCCCGGAAACCAGTCGGCCGGTCCGAAGCCGTTACTGATCTGCGCACGGGTGAACGATAGATCGCTGCCGTCGACGTGCTTCGCGCTGGTGTCGGCGGGAGGGCGATTGGCTCCCGCCGGCGCCGCGGGCGGAATCGCGTAAGCCCACGCGGGCGGGTCGCCGGCGAAAGAAAGTGTCGAAAAAGCGAAGGCAATCAAGGTGGCCAGAATCCATCTCATAGTCAAGTTCCTCATCTAGATTACTCCCGCGAGGCCGCCAAGTGGCGTAAGCCGTCAGGCTGGCGCGGTCTGCGCCTGTTAATCTCAGGACATGAGGCACTGGCCCATGATGAGTGCGCTGCTCGGAGCAATTTTGATTTCCCCCGCCTGTACGAAAAAACCGGAGCTGACCTCCGGCATCGACGTCGCCGGCATGGATAAGTCCGTCGCGCCGGGCGACGATTTCAACGCCTACACCAACGGCGGATGGATCAAAGCAACACCCATCCCCGCCGACAAATCGGACTACGGCATTTTCACCATGCTGGCCGATGAAACCCGCAAGCGCACCGTCGATCTGATCCAGAACGCCGGCAAAGACGGCTCGCCGGCTAACGAAGAAGTCCGCAAAGTCGGCGATTTTTACAACTCCTATATGGACGAAGCCGGCATCGAATCGAAAGGACTCGCGCCGCTCAAGCCGCAACTCGACGCGGTCGCGAAAATCGCGGACCGCCGTGCCCTGGCGCAAGCCATCGGCGCCCATCTCCGCGCCGACGTCGATCCGCTGAACGACACCAATTTCCAGACCGGCAATCTTTTCGGCGTCTGGGTCACGCAGGGCCTGGAAGATCCCTCGCGCTCTTATCCCTACCTGCTGCAAGGCGGACTGGGCATGCCCGACCGCGATTATTATTTATCCGATTCGCCGCACATGGCGGAGTTGCGCAAGCAGTATCTGGCGCATGTCGAAGCGATGTTCAAGCTGGCCGGCTTCAGCGATCCGCAGGCGCGCGCCGCGCGCGTTTTCGCGCTCGAAACCGCGATGGCCAAGGTCCACGCGACGCGCGTCGAATCGGAAGACGTGCATACGCCGGTAAGCTGGAATCGCGCCGATTTTCCCAAAAAAGCCCCCGGCCTCGATTGGACCGCGCTGCTCGAAGCCGCCGGATTGAGCCAGGCGCCGGTGATCATCGTGTGGCATCCCAAAGCGATTCCGGGCCTGTCGGCGCTGGCCGCCAAAGAACCGCTCGATTCCTGGAAGGATTGGCTGGCCTACCACACCATCGAAGACGCCGCGCCGTATCTTCCCAAAGCCTTCGTCGACGAGCGCTTCAATTTTTTCGGCAAAGCGCTCAGCGGCACGCCGGAGCAGCGTCCGCGCTGGCAGCGCGGCATCGATGTGACCAATTTCGCGCTCGGCGACGCCGTCGGCAAAATGTATATCGCGAAATATTTTCCCGCCGAGACGCGAGCCAAGGCGCAGGCCATGGCCGCCGATCTGATCAAAGCGTTCGCCCAGCGAATCGATTCGCTCGCGTGGATGTCGCCGCAGACGAAAGTCAAAGCCAGGCAGAAACTGGAGACGCTGAAAGTCGGCGTCGGTTATCCCGACAGGTGGCGCGATTATTCGGCGCTCGAAATCGTGAAAGGCGACGCGCTCGGCAACGCGCAGCGCGCGGAATTGTTCGAATTTCATTATCAACTCGCGAAATTGCACCAGCCGGTCGACCGCGGCGAATGGTGGATGACGCCGCAGACCGTGAATGCGGTGAATCTGCCGCTGCAAAACGCCCTGAATTTTCCCGCCGCGATTCTTCAGCCGCCCTTTTTCGACGCCGCCGCCGACGCCGCGCATAATTATGGATCGATGGGCGCGGTGATCGGCCATGAAATCAGCCACAGCTTCGACGATCAGGGCAGCCAGTTCGACGCCGAAGGCCGCCTGGAAAACTGGTGGACCAAGGACGATTTCGATCATTTCCGCGCCGCCGGCGAAGCGCTCGCCGCGCAGTTCGACACCTATCGTCCGTTCCCCGACCTGGCCGTGAACGGCAAACAGACGCTCAGCGAAAACATCGCCGACGTAGCCGGCCTGCTGGCCGCCTTCGATGCCTATCATCTTTCGCTGAACGGCCAGCCCGACCAAACCAAGGACGGCTTCACCGGCGATCAGCGATTTTTCATCAGCTTCGGCCAAAGCTGGCGGTCGAAGATCCGCGAAGCCGCGCTGCGCACCGAAATCGCCACCGACGGCCATGCCCCGGACCAGTATCGCGCCGATACCGTCCGCAATCTGGACCCGTGGTACGGCGTGTTTTCCGTGAAATCCTCCGAAAAACTATATCTCGCGCCCAACCAGCGAGTCCACGTCTGGTAAGTGCCATAAGCCGCCAGGCTTGTGCTGCTCGAAGCGCATCAAAATCTACTCCCCGGAAACCGTCCGGAACTCGCCGACCCGATTCACCTCCAGCACCATGTGTCCCCCATCATTAATGTGGAAAGCCGGCGTGAACCGCGCGCCCCACACGATTTCGTCGAAGCGATAAGAATAGCGCGCATTCACCGTCTGCCCAAAGGTGTCGTCGAAGCCTTTCACCAGGATCAGCAGCTCCGCGTGCAGCCGTTCCAGGTCGGCCGCGGTTTTCCCGAAGAACGGACTCGCTTCGTCGATGGGATGCACAATCGTCCAGGTGAGCGGAAAGAAGTACACGCTTTGCCGCTCCAGCGTCAGCGGCCGATACGTGCGGATCGCTTCACCGCCTTCCACCAGCATCAGCATGACGCTGGCCTGCAATTCGATCAACACATTCGAGCGCAGGTTGACAATTCGGAATTGCAGGCTGCTCTTGTCCTGATACGGAGCGATCAGCGCCTTTCCGCTGAACCCGATCCGCGCCGACGGCCTGGACACGCGCCCGAACAAAAGTCCGGTGGCCAGCGCGAAGCCCATCAGCCCGACGATCGCTTCAAACGCCGCCACCGAGTTGGCCGCGATCGAAGCCGGCGCGAGATTGCCATAGCCGACCGTCGTCAGCGTATGCGCGCTGAAGAAAAAATCGTCGGTGAATTGCAACCACGGCGATGCGATGCGCACTCCGTGAATCTCGCCCGGCGGCAGGCTGAAGTAAATCATCGCGAAAATGCAGTTGACCACCACGTACGCCGCGAGCACAATCGCCAGAAACACCGGCAGCGGCGTATTGATCAGGAACAGGTACGGATGGGTGTAGCGCCAGGAAGTCCCCTGGCGCAGGACGTTAAAGCTGCCGTCTTTATTGATCGCGCGGCGCAGGTCGCCGGTGTATTGCTGGGTGAGTCCGGGATCGAAGGAAGGTTGCGCCACGTTGTACGAATTAGGATAGCGGGAAATGGGAGTGGGAAGTGGAAAGTGGGCAGGGCAAAGTGGGGCAGGCCCCCGGCCTGCCCGATGGCTCTTGAGCCCCGCTCGTCATCACCCGGAGTCGACCGCTATTCGTACCGCAGCGCCTCCAGCGGATCGACCGACGTCGCCCGTCTCGCCGGAAGATACGCCGCCGCCAGCGCGATCATACACAACAGCAGCGTCGCGCCGGCGTAAATCACCGGGTCCCACGCTTTCAGCCCGTACAGCAGATTTTCAACGAGCCTTCCCGCCGCGGCCGCCGACGCAAGCCCGATCGCCGCGCCGGTCAGCACCATGACCGCAACCTCCCGCAGCACCAACCCCCGAACACGCCCCGCACCCGCGCCCAGCGCGATGCGAATCCCGATCTCGCGGGTGCGCCGCGCGATGTTATACGCCAGCACGCCATAAAGTCCCAGCGCCGCGAGCAGCGTCGCCAGCGCCGCAAAAATCGCCGTCAGCGCGGAAAGCATGCGCTCCGAGAATAAATCCCGATCGATCTGATCGTCCATGGTTCGCAGCGGCCGGATCGGCACATTGGAATCGATCGAAGCAACCGCGTGCCGCACGGCCGATGCCACCTGCTCCGGACCAATCGAAGTGCGCAGATAAAAATAAAGCCGGCTCTGCCGCGAATCCTGGAGATACGGCCGGAAAAACACCGGCCGCGGCGCGTCCTGAGGCGAGTTGTACTTGGCGTCCTTCACCACCCCGACAATTTCAATATCGGCCGGCACACTCCCGCCGATGCCGAAATGATGACCGAGCGCGTTCTCACCCGCCAGAAAATGACGCACGAATTCTTCATTGACAATCGCCACTTTGGGCGCCGTCGCGTTATCGGCGACGGTAAATTCGCGTCCCGCGATCAGCGGAATCCCCAGCGTGCGAAAATAACCCGCGCCGATCTCGTCGTGATACGAATCCGACGCGTCGTCCGTGGGAGGAATATAGCCCGGCACCGTGATGTTCGACGACGAATCGTCGTCGGCCAGCATTTTTTTTCGACCCGCCGAAACCAGCGTGACGCCGGGAATCGCCGCCAGCCGATCCGTAAGCTGACCGTAAAACTGATACGCCGCCTGATCCGTATAGCGGTTGAGCGTCGGATCCACCGAGAACGTTAACAGATGATCCGCGCGCAGCCCAAGATTAATATT
>DATJNW010000102.1:0-8171 GCA_035507655.1 Bryobacteraceae bacterium
CGGTCCCTTTCCTTCGTCGTGTTCTGGAGAACAACTTCGAAGGATAGAAATGGGCCGAGGTGCCGCTCAACTCCCCGCCAACCGGTATCTTATTCCAGTCAAAGGGCTTCAACCACAATTACACTTTTCGGAGAGGAACCAAACATTCGAACACACGACCGCATCGAGTGGTGCGATCCGGACACCTTGGATCCATCGCTTCGCTCGTCGAACGAAGAAATCCGGCTCGAACGCCCTCCGGACCCGTGATTTCGAACACATCCCGCGGTAACGCGGTAACAGGTAACAACGCCTGTTTTCAATATGCTGGCTGTTACCGTGTTACCAGAGGGAACCGATAATGAAGCGGTTCGACCGCGCGAAGTGATCGGCGGTTCCGAGAAACCATTTCTACGCCGAAGCGTTCTGGCGTCCGTATGTTCGCTGAAGCCGAGGCGGTGTTTTGCACATCTGAAGCTTTGAGTGTTGGTGCCAACGCCCTTTATGGATTCCGCCAATATAGATTTCGCCGGCGTTTCCCGGCTCTTGCTTCCAATTCGTCCCTCAGACCACGTGCACGGTCCAGAGGATGCCCTCTATACGCTAGTCGAGTATGGAGATTACGAGTGCCCGGATTGCGGGCGTCTGTATGTGATCCTTCGTGATCTGCAAAAAGAAATGCCTTCCCGATTGAGGACTGTGTACCGGCACTATCCTCGTTCCGGTGTGCATCCCCATGCCCAGCAGGCAGCGGAAGCGGCAGAGGCGGCGGGGACGCAGGACAAATTCTGGGAAATGCACACACTGCTTTTCGAGCGGCAACAGGATCTTCGGACGAAAGACTTGAATCGCTACGCGGAACAGCTGGCCTTGGATGTCGAACGATTCCGCCATGAGTTGAAAAACGAAACGTACCGCGAGCGAGTCCGCGCCGATTTTATGGCAGGGGTACAGAACGGAGTGTACGGCACTCCAGGTTTGTTTTTGAATGGCGTCCGTTACGACGGTCAGTGGGACAGAGAGTCGCTGCTGAGCCAATTTAACGGGTAACGCGGTAACAGGTAGCAACGCCTGTTTTCAAGATGATGGGTGTTGCCGTGTTACCAGCCAGAATGACTAAGCAAGACCGCTCGCCCAAAGTGCCCGCGATTTAGAGAAAAACTTTTCACCGCGATGGTTTCTGGCTTACAATCGTAAGCAGATCGGTTCGACAGGCCAGCGCAAAGCGCACCCTCCGAAAGGATCCGGGGGTAAAGGGAATGCCGCTGGATGCAAAGCCGGTGATATAAGCGCCTCCGGTCGAATCGAGAGCGAGAGCGGCTATGCCAGCAGTGCCCCCCAAATACGTCGCGAACAGGATCGCCGAAGCGGACGGATTCAGCTTAATCACGAACCCGCTGCCGTTTCCCTGAACCTGCGATTCGACGGCACCCGGAGTGACCGGCAGGCTGTTCCAGGATGTCGAGCCAGTGATCCACGCGTCGCCTTGCGCGTCCACGGCAATGCGCGGGTTGTTGCTCGCCGAAACGGGCAGATAGGTCAGGTAGGAAAACGCAGTCCCCTCCGCGTTCAGTTTGCCGGCAAAAACAATCTGACAGGAGTGCGGGTAGGAAGGAGTGGGAGGAAGCGCGCAGTTCGGCGTCGTATAGCTGGTGTCGACCGCACCTGCGGTGACCGGAAGCGGCGCCGAGGTCGATCCTGTGATGTAGGCCGATCCGGAATTGTCAACGGCAACCGAAGTAATCTGGGCTTGATCACCCAGGAACACGGTGTATTGCAATGGCGATGAGGTTTGCGCGGTCGCGGCGACGGCAGCAAGAAAAGTGGGGAAAAATCGGAACACGCGTCCCTCCGAATACAGGCGGACGCGCGTTAGTTATCTTATCGATTTTTTCAAGCCAATTCGAGCGCCTGTTCGAAATCAGCGAGCTGATCGCGCCAGTTTTCAATTCCTCCGCGCGAGCGACGCCGATCATGAAATATCGCTCCTTTGATGCCGAACTTCCCAAAGGCGGGCTTCTCGCCTGCCTCACATCATTCGAGCTTCGTACGAGTCGCTCGCTCGCTGCTAGGCACGATGGTTTCTCATTGTTTCGGGCGGATGAGCTGCCGTCAATTCCCAGGTGGCTGATCGATCTGAAAATAATGCACCTGGCCTTCTTTGCTGCGGGGCGTGATTGCCATGCGTATGCTTCTGCCAGTGTTGGGGCAGCTTGTGGCGCGGTGCCAGCGTTCCTCATTGGCATTGATCAAATCGCCATATTCTCCACGAACGACGCCCTCGCCTGAGATCAGGGCGCAGACATTTCCCCAGACATCGAGCCAGATCTCCGGCATGTTTTCGTGGAAATGGCCCCAGCTCGTGGACGGCGGCAACTGCTTGAGCGGAGGCCCGATGTTCAGGTTGGACGATGTATGGCCGTCGTAGAGGAAACGCTCGCCCGTGCGGGTTGAGGCCCCATAGTCATCGACGTTGAAGAAGGGCATGTTGAAAGAGTCGTAGCCGCCGGTCGAAGTGATCCTGACCTTCTCATATGTGTAGCCCTTGACCGGTGTCGGGGTCTCATTCTCCGGATAAGATGGCACTTGGCCTGCCGGCGTGGTGATGTAGTACACGACCGGCTCGCTGCCGACCGTCTCCAGGCAGTAGGACAGGCGCGGCGCGACATTAAACACCCAACCCTTTGGCAGGATCTTGGGCTCCAGGCCGTCGATGGTAACCTTGACCTGCCCGCCGTAAACCCAGCCCCAGGCTCGGTCATCGGCCCAGAATATGCACTTGCTCTTGTCGCCAGGCGCCATCTGGACATAACGGCCGTCAAAGTCGCGCGTCAGCAGGACCTTTTGTTCCCAGCGCGCCTGACCCTTATGCGACTTGAGGACATCGGCGATATGCCAGATCGGCTTATTGGGCGCCTGGTACGGTGTTTCGGGATTCTTGTGCGCAGCCCACACCACGCGGGTGGGCCCCTTTTCACCGCCGGCCTGAGACCACCAATTCGCCTGGGGTGCCTGGGGACCGCGTGCCGGCGCGGGAGCAGGCGTGGCTGTTTGGGACCATGCGGGACCGCACGCCAACGCCAGCCCAGCCGCGATCAAAACTGTCTTCATGGATTTCATAGTTTCCTCCATTTATCGGACGGCCTTAATGATCGCAGAAATGGGCGTGACGTGTTGTCTCTAAGGATGGCGGTCGAACCCCGGGTGCTACGCAGGCCGATACGCTTATATAATCCTTAGGAGCGGAGGTCCTGCTGATGAGAGTACGGTCGCTTCACTGGCTCGTCCCGGTTTTCGGTCTGGTTGTTTCGGCGCAGGCGCAGCCGCCGGATCGGTCTTCGACGCTGCGCATCACGGTCGTTGGTCAATCGTCGATCCACAGCGACCTCCGGAAGTCGGCGCCGGCGGCCGTCGCACAAGCGCGCAAATACCTTGCGAACGCGGATGTTCGCTTCACGAATCTGGAAGTCGCCGTGGCTTCCCGCGACGCGGCGGTCCAACCGCGCCGGAACGCGGAGCGGGTGGATCCCGAAGTGCTGGACTGCCTGCGCGAGATGGGATTTAATCTCCTTTCGCTCAGTAACAATCATGCGCTCGATTTAGGCATGGCCGGCCTGCATACGACGCGGGATGAAGTCGCCCGGCGCGGCTTCGGCTTCGCCGGTACGGGTGCGAACCTTGCCGAGGCCCTGGCTCCGGGTTTCGTAGATACCCCGGCGGGACGGATCGGCCTGATCGCCATGGCTTCGGGTGCGCTCGGGCAGTTATCACCCGATACCTGGGCGGCGCCGGATCATCCGGGAGTCAACTTCCTCGAACAACGAAAAGACGGCACGCTGAATCCTGAGCATGTCGCACGGATTCTGGAAGCCGTTCGCAAAGCCGCGAGTGAATCGTCTGGCGTGATCGTATACGAGCACAACCACTACTGGGGCGACCGCCAAGGTTCAGGCTTGCCGCCGGGACGGACGAAGATTATCTCCCGCTTCGAGACGCCTGCGTGGCAGGTGACGTGGGCGCATCAGTTGATCGATGCCGGGGCGATCCTGTACGTCGACCATGGCGACCCCTCCTTACACGGAGTTGAAATCTACAAAGGCCGCCCGATTTTCTACGACCTCGGGAATTTCATTTTTCAGTCGCCGCTCTCGTCAATTGGGCTGGACACGTATGGCCCGCTCGCCTATATGAGTGCGATTGCGCAGGTCGAGTTTCAGCACGGCAGAGTCTCTGCGATCCACTTTGTGCCGATCGTACTGTCCATGAACGATGCGGCGGGATCGCCGCGCGGTGTGCCGTATCTGGCGGAGGGCCGGGAAGCGAGGATAATCCTGCTCGGGCTCGCGGACGCATCAAAACAATTCGGAACCGAGATCCGCATCGAAGGCGACAGCGCGACCCTTGTCTTAGGGGACAAGTAGAGAGCAAAAAAACGCGACGTCCTCGATGCTCACGCGACTTCGATCATTGGAGCTCAGAGCACCCGCCTCGGAAACGATAAGCGGCAAGCTCGATCCGGGCGCGATGCCGGCCGGCACGGTTACGTTGATCTGGTACGCTCCCACCCAGCTTGCCGCGGAATCGCCTCGATTCGCGAATCCTGGCGCTGTCCGCACTAGCCACATTCATTCCCAGGAACGGACATCCCGGCTCGAACGACCTACGCAGGAGTCAATCATTTCAGTCAGATACTGATTCCCGTGGCGGTGGTACGCTTGCGGAAGAAACCGGAGCCGATGCTTATTTTCTTGACGGATTTCCGCCACTCCTTTCGAGCCTTGCAGAAAATGCCGGGCTTCACGGTCGCCGCGCTGCTGATCCTCGCCCTGGGCATTGGGGCGAACACCGCGATTTTTGGCGTGGTCAATTCCGTTTTGCTGCGCCCATTGCCGTATCGCGCGTCCGACCGTCTCGTCCTGATCTGGGAAACGGACTTAAAGGACGGGATTACGCGGGAAGGCCCCTCCGGTCCGAATTTTCTTGACTGGAAGGAGCAGGCCCACTCCTTCGAGGATATGGAGTTGCTCGAAGTGGGCACGGGAACCGTCACCGGTGAAGGTGAACCGGAACAGATCACCGGACTCCGGGTAACCACCAATTTCTTATCGATGCTCGGTGCTCGAACGATCCTGGGACGCACGTTTACCGCTGCGGAGGGCGCGGGCCAGGCGCGATTTCCCGTCGCCGTTTTGACCAACGGATTCTGGAAACGCCGCTTCGGGTCGCGGCCCGACGTGATCGGAAAAACGTTTATCGTGAACAGCGAACCCTATACCGTAATCGGGGTGCTCACCCAGGATTTTTGGGCGCCGCTTCCCTGCGATCTCTACGTTCCGTGGCCGAACGCCGAACTTCGCGCGAAAAACCGGGCCGCGCACGAGTTCGGAGTCATCGCCCGCCTGAAGCCGAACGTCACCGTCGCCCAGGCGCAGGCCGAGTTGAGCACGATCGCGCGCCGCATCGACGCGCAGACACCGCGGCTGGCGGGCTGGGATGTCGCCGTGGTCGGGATGAAGCAGGCGCTGTACAAACAGATTCGGCCCGCGCTGCTCCTGCTTCTGGGAGCGGTCGGCCTCCTGTTACTGCTGGCCTGCGCAAACGTGGCCAGTCTGCTGCTTGCCCGCATCACCGGCCGCCGCAGAGAAATGGCCATTCGAGCCGCGCTGGGCGCACGCCGCGGCCGTCTGATCGCCCAGATCCTTAGTGAAAGCCTGGTGCTGAGCCTGCTCGGCGGCGCGCTCGGCGTCTTCGTGGCGATGTGGGGCGTAGACATTTTGGATGCGTCTCTGCCGGCTACGCTGCCCATGTCGGACGCCGGGGTCGAGGTGATGCGTCCGGCCATCGGCGTGGACGCGCGGGTGCTCGCGTTTGCGTTCCTGGTCGCCGTAGCGGCGGCGCTGATTTTCGGGCTCATTCCCGCGCTGCGAGCCGCGCGCGCGGACGTGAACGACGCGCTCAAAATGGGAGGCCGCACGGCTACCGCTTCCTTCGGCCGCCTCGACGTGTGGAGCTTGATCGTCGTTGTGGAAATGGCCCTGGCCGCGATGCTGATGGTCGGCGCCGGACTGGCCATGAAAAGCTTAGTCAATCTTCAGCACGTAAGTCCCGGGTTTACGCCGGATCACGTGTTGACCTTTCGTCTGCGCCTGCCCACCGACAATCTTTATAAGAGCGATCGCGAACAGGCGGCTTTCTATCGGCGCCTGATCGATGCGGTGGACCGGATGCCGGGGATTCAGTCCGCCGGCCTTGCCGACGTGCTTCCGCTCGGCGAGCAAAACGATCGGGAATATTTCACCATCGAGAATCGCCCGATGGCCGCGGGCGAGTCCCTGGTCGCGGACTTTCGCCGAATCAGCCCGCGCTATCTCGCCACCATGGGAATCGCCCTGCTGGCGGGAAGGCCGCTATCCAATCGCGACGTTCGCGACGCACCGCCGGTGATTCTGGTCGATGAGACGCTCGCGCGGCATTATTTCCCCAATGAAAATCCCATCGGCCGGCGTCTTCGGCTTTGGGGGCAATTGCGCGAAGTGGTCGGGGTCGTCGGCCCGGTGCACCATTACGGGCTCGATCGGGCTCCGGAGCCGACCATTTACGCGCCCTTCGAGCAAATGCCCAACCAGGCGATGGCTCTGGCCGTACGCACCACCATGGACACCCAAGCGGTCGTGAACGGAGTCAAGCGCGCCGTCTGGTCCGTCGATCCACGGCAGCCGGTATTTCAAATCCGCAGCATGGAGGAATACGTCTCCCTCGCCGATACCGCGCCCCGCATTTCGAGCGCCTTGCTCGCGCTATTCGCCGGCATCTCGATCCTGCTGGCCGCGCTCGGAGTTCATGGGGTCGTCTCCTACGGCGTCGCTCAGCGCTCGCGTGAGTTTGGTCTGCGTGTGGCGCTGGGCGCCACGCCGCGACAACTCAAATCGCTGGTCATCGCCAAGGGTTTGAAGACGGCGCTCGCCGGCCTTCTGGCGGGGATTGCTGGCGCAGCCCTGTTGGCATCGCCCCTTCGAGCCTCGCTTTACGGAGTCGTACCGCTCGATCCCGAGGTCATCGCCGGAGTCGCCATTTTGCTCGCGAGCGTAGCTCTGCTTGCGAATTACCTCCCGGCCCGCCGTGCAACAAGAATCGATCCAATTCAAGCCCTGCACAACGACTAACGGATCGAGAAACCGTCATGCAAATGCGTGGCGTACGCACTCCTGCGTGCCGTGTCGAGACTCGTCTCGACACCTGTTGACGCCGCGGCACGCAAGACCCAAGCTAACGATATCTAGTGTGGTCAATCTTGGGTAGGGCAGACGATCGTTTTGTGTCGTCTGCCTTTTCTCGCGCGAACTGGCAGACCCAGAAAAACGATGGTCTGCCCCACTCCGAGATTGCGCGGATCATCTGCGGCGCACATTGCAGGGAAGATAGTCGACTCGAAAAGCGGATGAAATCCAACTCATTCTCTTCGACGCTTCCGATAAGAGGAGACAACAGGCAGGAAGCAGCCGGAATCCGGGTTAGCAGCGGCTCCTGCGGAATGCGTCCGCATAGCCGAAATCCGGCAGGTGGTAGTATGCTAAATCATGCCAGCCAGACCTGCGAACCTCTCTTTCCGCTGGATACCGGCGCTTATTTTGGTGGCGACCTCGCTTTTGCCAGTGGCTTTCGGCCAGCAAACTAATCCGCACCAGCAGATCCTGGAAATCGTGAGTCAACACGCCGCGCATTTTTGCGCGACCTCCAAGGCCATCTGGGACCATCCGGAACTGGGCTATCAGGAAGTGAAGAGTTCAGCTCTCTTGCAGCATGACTTGCGGGCGGCTGGTTTTCGAGTCGAGGCGGGCGTAGCCGACGAGCCGACCGCCTTCGTCGCTACATTCGGGCGAGGTCAGCCCGTCATCGGGATCATGGGCGAATTCGATGCGCTGCCGGGCCTCTCGCAAGCCGCGGTGCCGGACCGAAGTGTCATCGTGCCGAACGGGCCTGGCCACGCCTGCGGTCATAACCTGCTGGGCTCAGGGGCGGCACTGGCGGCGGTGGCGATGAAGGAGTATCTGGTGCGGATTCCGGGGCATGTGAATAAGCGTTCCGGGAAATGGTGAATACGGATTCCGGGAAATCCTGAAATCGGATTC
Source organism: Bryobacteraceae bacterium (assembly GCA_035507655.1). GTDB lineage: Bacteria > Acidobacteriota > Terriglobia > Bryobacterales > Bryobacteraceae > Palsa-187. Next base: position 8,109 of record DATJNW010000102.1, read on the forward strand.
CGGCGGGATGTGGAACGCAAATCGGCCACTCCCGGAATCATTATTCACATCCCCGGAATGATT
>DATJNW010000103.1:0-24203 GCA_035507655.1 Bryobacteraceae bacterium
GAGCGAAATTCAGGCCCCTCGTCCAGTCGCAGGACAAGAGGCAAAACGCGGTGCATGTGAGGGCGCGATTGCGATGCAATAGTTTGAGCCGGGCCATCTGAAGAAGTTCTTTCCCAGGGCGTGCGCAATGAGAGCTCTTAAAACGTGGTTCTTTGCCGCCAGCGCCAACGACCAAAACTATCCGCGCCCCGTGCCGGTGAACGCGCAAGCTGAGATGCTGTCCCCGCCCGTAAGTTATTTGTGCCGCGTGCGACCATGGCCGTGGACCGAGTGGTCTGTCCCCTTTTTCAGCGCACCCTGCCAGAAAGGGTAAATCGCGGCGAGCCTTGAGCGAACCGTTTTCTCCATTCGAATCGAAACGTGTATAATTCGCAGATGCAAGGAAAACCCTGGAGCACAATTGCGCTCGGCGCGCTCTTGCTCATCCCGGTCTGCGCAAAAGGAGGACAAGAAGTGCAATCTCAGCAACCTGAAAAGTCGAAGCCGCCGGTCCAAGTGGAGCAGCGCGGGCGCATCCTGGGAATTGGCGGTGTCTTCTTCAAATCCGCCAATCGTGATCAGATGCGCGAATGGTATTCGAAGCATCTTGGACTCGCGGACAAAGGCCACGGCGTGATGCTTCCGTGGCGCGAACACGACGACCCGCAAAAGGAACACGTTACGGTTTGGACTATTTTTCCCGCGTCCACCGACTATCTGGATCCCAGCCATGCATCGTTCATGATCAACTACATCGTGGAGGATCTGGATGCTTTGCTCGACCGCTTAAAACAAGAAGGAGTAAAGATCGACCCCAAACGAATGAATGAATCCTACGGCCGCTTTGCCTGGATCTATGACCTGGATGGGAATAAGATCGAGCTGTGGGAGCCGCCGTCCGCAAAGCCTTAGAAAGCCCGTTAAATCTCGCCCCACATCTGTGCGTGCCCGGCCTGCCTGCGGAATTGCGCCGGATTGTAATACTTCTCGTAATATTCGATTTCGAGATGTGAAAACTGAAGCCAGATCCCTGGCACGTGAAAGGCGTCCACATGAGCGGGGAAGCGCCCGTAGGTCTCGACAATGTAATCGCAAATCTGCTTGGCATAGGCGACCGCTTTGTCCGAGTAGTGAGTCGCGTTTTGCAGATAATCCTGCGCAAAATCTTGCGACAGGTAGGCGCGCTTGAAAATGTTCACGTCGTTGTAGACCCCGCCCGCGCCATATTTTTCCGCCAGGACCTGATCCACGGCATCGTCCATCGACTTTATATATGGAGGGCACAGGCCCTCCAGGATTCCGTCGATGCCCACCGGATTCGGCTGCGAAGCGGGAACCGGCGGCCAATCCGTATCCGCCCAGGTCTTCGGGTTCGCCATGCGAAAACCGAGTCCGAGCCACTGCTTCGACGGGTCTCGTTGCAAAATGTACGGCGGCGCCACGGAGGCGTGCACCCAGCCGCCGAGGCCCATCGCCTGCCCGATCAGCATCAAATTCTGAAGGTGAAAGAAGCACTCGAAATCGATTCGCAGCGACGGCTGGAGGCCCAACGGCAAGACAATATTCGGATTCACAAAGCCGTCTTGCGCCCGCGATAATCCTCCAATCACCTCATAAGGAATCTTCTGATTTTGGCCGGCGAGTCCCATCTCGACCGCGGCCCATTCCGCTGCTTCCACGACATCTGCCGGTTTGAAGTGCTGCCAGTCATCGGCAAACAGCGGGCGCTGGCCGTCAGGCTCCGACAACAGAATCATCAGAATGTTGATGTAGGCGCGGGTGCAATCGACCACCGGAAGAAACATCGTGGTGCCGGGCCGATTGGAAATTTGTTTGTTCCAACCCAGATAGTAAGGAAACTGCCGCGGAAATTCGAGCCGCTGATCGTACAGCTTCACCTTCACCGCCTGCGCCGCGGCGATCCAGTCGGCGTCCGCCCAGTCCGCCCAACTCGGCGGAAGCTGGCTCAGAACAGAAAGCGCCTGCTCCCCCGCCAATTTCTTGATCAGCCAGATCCCCTCATCATTGATCATGAAAAATGAGGTCGCCTGGGCGTTGTCGGGACTGCTGGCGGCGCGTCCCAGCACGTTTAAGAACGGCGTTCCCAGTTCGTTTCCGCCGCCCGGAAATTCGAGCGGACCATCATGCTGGACCGATCCCGTCAATCCCGTGCACGCCACCAGAACCGCTTCCTCGACCGCCGTCAGCGGCGCCGGCGCGTTGGTGCTGGTGTAACTCAGGCCGTTGGAAACGAGCGACGTTCCGCGCGCGATCCGTCGCGTTCGCCGCTCGAAGATCGAAGACATCAGGGGATATTGGAACAACGCGTCAAGACCGGAGCTGCGCGCCGGTTTCGCCGGAGCCGGATTGTTGGTAGCCATTGTTTTCCTCCGTAACCTAAGCTGAGAGCTTTGTTTAGAAAACTCCTCTCACACAGGCTTCACCCTGTGGCCTTCGGTTCTCATATCGTGTCCCGTAAGTTCATTAAATAACTCTCGACAGCCGTGGAGGGCGGACTTCAGTCCGCGCGGGCTTTAGCCCCGCCGGTCGACACGAACTGCGAAGCTGAAGCTCCGCGCGGGATAAATCCCGCCCTCCAAAATGGTTCCACCCAGCCCTGGAGATATGCCATGGATAACTAATCTACGCGCTCTTCGCGCTCGCCGCCTCCGGATTATAGGCGTCGAGCTGCCCCAGGATCAGCGGATAAATGTCCTCGGCGGCGTTTTTGCCGATGAAGCAATCCATGTGCTCGTAATGGGGAACCGTCAGGCGCTGATATCCGTCAGCGCCGTTCTTGGCGCAGAGCAGTTCGAAGCTGCGCTCGGTTCCTTCCGGCAGAAACAGCTTGTTATCCATGGCCTGAAAGAACGTGAGCGGAATTTTCAGGTTGGCGATGTTCGGCAGATAAACGTCGTTGCCGTCCTTATCCACGATCTGCCCGGCGCGGATCATGCGCAGGATCTGATTGAACGTGGTGATGTCGGCAATCCCGAACATTTCGTGCATCGCTTCGTGCGTCGCTTCGTTCAATTGCGCGTGTCCGTAAACTTCGCCGTAAATCATCCAGATGCGGCGGCATACGGCGCTGTTGCAGGGCGGACCGGCGAGATTCAGCTTTTGGACCGCATCATTGAGAACGTCGCCCCAGTTTTTCGGATCGAAGTCCGTGGTGATGGTGTTGATCCCCAGGCTTTGAAGAAAAGATCCGACGTTGAACGCGGCTTTCACTTGATTTTCCGGCGAGGTCACCGGATAGAACGACAATTGCGAGCAGATCGCCGAACGGATCCCGTGCAGTTTCCCGCTCAGCATGCTCATCAGAAACGTAAGCGATCCAACGCAGTGCGCCATCACCTGAACATCGCGCGCGCCGGTCACGCTTAACATCTGTGCCACCGCGGCCGGATAGTCCTTGGTGGCGACATCATCCAGAGAATATTGCGTTGACGCCGAGGGCAGCGCCGGACTCGCGCGATAATCGAACAGCCAGACGTCATACCCGTTCGCGTACAGAAATTCGGGCAGATTCGTATCCACCGTGTCGATCAGAAACGCGAGACTTGAAGTTCCGTAGCCCGGCGAGAGCAGCACCGGTCCTTTGACGCCTCCTCGATATCGCGTGAGTTGCAGTTGCACGTTGTCTTCGGTGAGGAAGTGATAAACTTCCGGCGCGTCCATGCGCAGAGGCCGCTTTTTTCGCGGCGTGGGCTGTTCATTAAACTCGTTCGCCGGCGCGAGAGCGCCCCCGTAAATCTGAAATAATTGCCCCGCGAAAAACTCCCCGAAGCGGATGAGCGCGGCAAGCCGATCGGTATCGCTCGCGGCGTTGGTGATTTCCATGGTGGTCAACTGGCGCATGAAATCCTCGGGCTCGATCACCAGGATTCCCTTACCTAAAACCGTCCCGGACGCATCGGAAATGGTGATATACAGCGTCGACGAATCGCGCCAGATATTCAGAATCCCGTCGTTCTTGATAATTTTTGTTCCGGCGAAAACGAACGTCTTGCCCTCTTCGGAAACGAGATTCATTTTGTAGATCATCAACTGCGTGGCCACCTGGGTCGGATCGGTCACCAGCAGTTGGAACTGGCCGCCGGTCACCGTCAGCGGCTTGCTCGAAAGCGCCGGGGCCGTCGCGATGCCCACCATTCGCGCCGGATGGTCCGGATTGGCCAGCAGATCATTCACATCATCGGAAATGATGGTGAGGATAAATTGAAAACTTGAATGATCGCTCTGCCCCTGCGCGCTTCCTTTCTGGTAATCGTCGGTGACCTTGGTGGAGAAAAATCCCTTCATGGTTTCGCTGAAGCGCAGACCCGTTTTCACCGGCGCCGCCGGGACCGTCACCGGTTTTGAGAGATCGTAGTCGATTTTCCAGCCTCGATCCTCCGCCATCAGAGCGCAGCATCGTTCGCTGACCGCCGAAATGGTCAGCAGCGGGTTCACGCCGAGCGATCGCGGAATCACCGAACCATCGGTTACGTACAAATCGCCGTAAACCGCGGCTCCCGCATTCGAGGAAAACACCTGCCCTTTATGATTCACCACTCCTGTGGAGGCATCTTCCCCCATCACGCATCCGCCCAGCGGATGAACCGAGATCAGGTTGTGATTGGTAAGCTTGCTCCACAGCGGATTGTGGACGAAAACGCCGCCGAGCGGCTCGGTCGCCTGCTCGAGCTGATTGTTGGCGTGGGTGAAATTCGGCTGCGTGCCGGCGCCCGGCCAGGAGAGGCGCAGCCGGTCGTTTTCGAGCGCCATGGTCCCCGCGGCGTCATCGTGACTCATCACCAGATAGGTTTGGGTGTTCTCGATCGCGCCATGATAAGGGCCGCAGATCAGGCTTTCGGTTTCGCGTTCCCGCTCCGCGACGAAAGCGCCCACGCCCGGCGAAAGATTCTGCCCGGACCACGGCGCCACCGCCGCCAGAGCCGCCGGAAGCAGCGCGCCCAGCGCTCCGGGCACCGAGCCCTCCTCGATCACCATGCCGTCATCGAGCTGCGTTTGCAGGCGCTCATCGATAATTCCGGTGATGCACGGCCCCACGGGCGTCCGCCCCTCCGGAGCGAGCGAACCAAACCCGACGCCGTTGATCGCGCTGGTGGTGTCATAGCCGAACGCCAGAACGTCGCCGTTCCCGCTGAAGTGCCGGCCCACTTGATCGGAAAGCGCGAGGCCGTTCGCCTTCGACCGCAGCAAAATTTCACTCGACCCGAGCGTTCCCGCCGCGAGCACCACCAGATTCGCGGTGACGAACTGGGTCGGCGAATCGAACACCTCGCGGCCGGAATCGAGGAATTGATAATGAATCACCCACAGGCCGTCCCTTCGTTCCAGGAAGCGCACGCTGACTTGCGTATAAATCTGGGCCCCGTGATTGCGCGCGTCCGGCAGATAATTCATCAGCGTCGTATTCTTGGCGGCATAGTTGCAGCCGGTCATGCAATCGCCGCACAGCACGCAGGCGTTTTGCGAAACGCCCGCGGGATTCACGCCGTCCTTGAAGGTGACGTTGATCGGCGGCCGGTAGAACTTTTCCTTCAGGAACTCTCCCGATTTTTCGAGCGCCTGAAGCTTGGCGAGCACCGGAAAATTATCGGGATAAGGCGTCGGCTGCAGCATCTGCTGCGCAAGCTGATACCCGGTCTGAAGGCGCGTGGAGACATCCGCCCGTAAAGCGGCCGGCCAGCGTGGATCGTCAAACACGCGCGGTTCGGCCTGCAACGAAACATTCGCGTTCACCAGCGACGTTCCGCCCAGCCCGCAGCCACAGAAGACGTTGATATCCGGGTTCACCCGGATGTCGTAAAGACCTGTGCGCGAGCCGAGGAATGCATCCGGCGTATCCGTCTGCACCTGCGCCAGCACTTCCGGCAGCGTGTTCGGATACTCGCCGGGCTGAAACTCCATTCCGCGCTCGAGAATGCACACCGTTTGCCCCGCGCGCGCCAGCCGCGACGCCGCGATACCGCCGCCGTAGCCCGAACCCACGACCACCGCGAAATAATGACTCTGTAGATTTTGAATCGGCGAAGAAAGACGCGTCATAAAACCCTCCCCGAATTAATTCGAAGCGCCCGCCCTCATTGGACGCTGGCGCTCTACCAACAAACTTCCGGCTTTCAGGTATCCCGCCGACTGGCGCGATCCCGACGCCTGAAACAGGCTCACCACCCCCCACGGTTCCTGAAAACGAACCTGCGACTTGCTGACTACCGCGGTCATCAGCTTTTGAAGCTGGTCGCGCCGTTTGGTGAAATCCGCGTCGCCGGCCGCAACCGCGCCTCGGCTGTTTAGAAACGCGCGCATCTCCTGAATGCCGGCGCCGGCCTTCTGCATCGCATCGGCCCACCACGCGATTTGCGCCACGTCTCCGGTCACATCCGCCAGAACCACGTTGAAAATCGCATCGGTCGAAGCCACCGGCAGAATGGTTCGAAGCTGCGGACTCGGTCCGATCTGGAGCGCCTGCTGCCACAGCGGATCGGCCAGCATCTGCGCGCGCAACCGATCGACTCGGGAATCGGCGTCAAGAAGCGCCCGCAGCGCCTGCCGGCCAATTTCCAGATAATCTGATTGCGGACGCAAATTGCCGCTCGCAGCAAAGAACAGCGACTCGCATCCGGCCTCGTCCAACTCGACGCGCACCACGCAGGACGATGGGCCGTTTTTGTTGAACTGCGCCAAGACGGCCTGAATCTCAGAAGGAGCCAACAGGCTCAGCGCGGCGAACCAGTTCAGGTAATCGCTGATGGTTTGGGCACTCGTGTTCGCGTTCGCCGCGAAGTGCATACTGTTCAAATGCAGCACCGGCAGCGACACGGCCTTGCTCGCCAGATAAGTCGTCGTCACCAGCACCGACTCGAACATAGCCTTGCGCAGAGCCTCCTGCTGATCGAACGGATTGGTGATCGCGCTGATCCGGTCGCTCTCCGCCGTCTCTTTGATGACCAGCTCTCCGCTGGCCGGCTCCGTCAGGAACTCGCACTTGCGGATCAGATTGGAAACGGAGATCAAATTAACGATCCCCAACAGATTTAATTTGAGCGACGCGCCGCGGGATCGCGTGCGGGTGATCGCGCTTGCGATCTCTTTGATTCCCGGAGCTCCTGGCGTGAGGCTGGTCAACCCCGACAAATCGCCCTTGAGCGCCTTTTCCACCGCCGCCCGCCCCATCGCGTCGAACGCCTCCGGACGCAGCTCGTATTGAAACGCCGGTTGGTCTTCGGCCACCGACGACAGCGCCCAATCGAGTGAAACCTGAAGGCTGTGGTCGACTCCGGCCTTGATCGCGCCCTGAAAAGTACTCACCTCATCCGCCGTCAGACCGGAGAGAATACCCGGATCGATGTGATCTTTGGCAATCTCGCCGAGCAGCTTCGCCAGCAAATCCGTCGTTCCCCACTCGACCTGCAAGCCCGCCGATGCCGTCAAATCCGTTTGCAGCTTGGTGCCCCGCTGCTGGAGATAGCTCAACTCGATCACGCCGGCCGCCGTTTTCCGCACCCGGATCTGATACGCCCCGGAAATCGTCAGCGAGACCTGGAGCCCGGCCATCACCCCATCCTCGACGGCGACCGTCCCTGCTCCCATCGGCAGATTCACGCTGGCCAGCGCATTCACCGGAGTCGTCACATCGAAAGCTCCGGAAACCGTCAGGCTGCCGGTACCGGATACGCTGGCGACGTCGTTGGTTTGAAGCCTCGCGAAATCGTCGACGCCCGCCACGATCGCGTAGGACGAAATCATCTGTCCCGTCGCCGCTCCCAGGCTCGGCTCGTTCGCGGCCAGGCCAAAGGCCTTTCGATAGTCAAACGAAATACTCTGGCTCCGGTCGACTCCGAAGGTCAGTTCGCCCGTTCCACTCACATTGGCGTCCACGCTGCCTGTCATGGACAAGCCCACGTATCCGGTCTGGGCAGGAACCGTCGCGGGGAGCGGAAACGGATCGTCCTCAAACAAATTGCTGCCCGCAGCCGCGTTCACCGTCAGCGTGACCTGAGCGCCAGGCGTTACGTCGATCTCCGGAGTCGCGCTTCCCAGCTCGACCTCATCCCCGACGCTCAAGTGAAATTCCAGCGGCTTGGCTCCGGCCTTGGAAAGCGGATCATCCTTGCGCGCCACAAAATCCGGGACAACGATCAAATGAAGCGCGCCGGTTTTCAGATAATTGAACAGCGCCGAAGCCGAGGTCCAGTCGACTTTGACGCCGTCGAGCGGGTTTCCCAGATTGTCGGTGATTGAAAAATTGGGCATGTTGGCTCTATAGAGGCTTCCGCGGCGTGACGGCGATGCCATCCGGCATGTGATAGGTCTCCCAAGCGTTCGCTCCGTCGAAATCGAGCGTCAGAAAACCGTGCGGGCTGTATCTCATCGGATCTTCGGTGATCCAAAAATTTGGTCCGTCGAGGAGCTGGGCGGCCGGAGCGTGCGGCGCCGTCGGCATATTCACCCAGACATAGACGTGGCTTGGCGTCGCCGTCAGTTGATCGCGAAACGCCGGGAACCCGCCGTTGCCGATGCATCGTCCCTTGAATCCCCATTTCGGATGCGGATCGTACAGCACCAGGCGATGCTCATGGCCCCAGAACCACGCATGAATGCGGCCCTGATTCAGCAGATCCGCCAGCGCCACCTGGAGCTTCGGCCCCTGCAAATCGAGCTGCGAGAACGGTTGATGATGGGAAAACAGAATCAGCTTGCGGGTTCCCGCGGCCGCCACCATCGCCTTCAGCCAGGCCACCTGCGCCGGATCCAGATCAAAATCGACGTAGGCCGTATCCAGGCAGACCAGTAGCCAGTTGGCGTTTTGCATGGCGAAACAACTGGCCGGCTGGTGAAAGAAATCGCCGAGCGCGTCAAAGTAACCGGCTCCGCCCGAATACATCTCGTGATTGCCGTTCAGCGAACGATTCACCGTGCCATCGGCGCGCACCGGCCAGTCGGACACCAGGCGGTCATGAATCTCCTCGTCCGAGCCTGAATAATACGTATCGCCGAGATGCAGCGCCACGTCGCACCGGTCCAGCTTCTGGATGCTTTGAGCGATGACCGGAGCGCCGTAAAGGCCCGTGCCCCAGTCCGCAAACACCGCGATCCGGGCATCATCGGCGATGGTTTCCGGCGCCGCGGGAGGGTCGATCCAGGCATGTTTTTCAGGTTTGAAGATCAGCTTCCAGGCCATGCCCAGCCAGCCGATCAGATCTTCGTTGTCGAACTTCACTTCGCGCACGCCGAAGCTGACGCTCTGCGTTCCGTTCGGCGTGATCACCGGCACGTCTCCGCGAGTCGTGATCGTTTTTCCCGCCTCATCGGCTTTGGACGCGATCAGGGACTGCAAACGCGAGGCGATATCATTTTGCGCGCTCGACATGACGCCGCCGTGATCGCCCTTTTGTAGCGCGCTCGCCGCATCGTTCCAGGCGGCAATCATCTGTGCCTGTAGAGCCGCGTCGCCGCCGGCCGCCTGCCCCGCGCTTTGCGAAACGGCTTCCATCAAGTGCGCCGGATCGGTATGAAAAGCCTGCTGAATCTGCGCGTAGGGAACAACAATGTTTTTTGTGCTCATGAAAGTTGGTGTTTATTTCGGCGAATCCGGAATTTTGAATCCGACGTAGGTTCCGGAGCTGATCCCCATCAGCGTAAGCAAATTGGCGCTGAAGTCGGGCATCGCCAGCGTGGCCCAAACCTGAGAAACGAAAACGAAGCCCAGCACCAGCGTCCACAGGGCCATCTGAAAGCGATGAAAACTGACGCCGCTGTCGTCGCGCAGAATGTCGATCAAAAAACCGTCCGACGTGCCGATCGCCGTCGGCAGATTCAGCAGTTTCGCTTCGATCTCTTTGATCCGCGTCTGATTCTGAAGCAGCACGGTCTTGAGCACGTCGGCCTCGACGGGCGTCGCGGAGAGCTTGTTCGACAGCACCAGATTCTCCTGTTGCAGCGAATCCTTGCCGGTCTGCAAACTCCGCCGCTGATCCTGTTTGCTGGCGTCGATCATCACCGAGCTCAAACCCGTTCCGGCGCTGATTCCGAGCAGGATCAGCACCCCCGGAGTGATCGAATCGAACTCGCCGGTGATCGCAAAAATATAGCCGTAGCAGCCCACCAGAATGAACAGCCACCAGGCCATCTGGGCGCGGGCCAGGCTATAGGAGCCGAGGGCCTTCCCGCCCAACTCCGGGCTCGGGTCGCGGATAATGCTGCTGTTTTTGGCCAGAATCAGGAACAGCAGGAAAACAACCACCAGAAAAATCACGCCTCCCGCCACCGCGCGCCCGTCCGGCAGCAGCCGGAAAGAGATGTTCGCCTCGCCATACAAAAGCGCGCTGTTCTGCGGACCGACTCCGACTTTCATCACCTGGTTCCAGCCCGCTTTACTCAGCACCTGGTTCCAGGTGTCGCGGTTATCGGCGGTACGGGTCAGGTCGAAAACCAGTTGGTCCGATCCGAGAACATAGGCGTGCGGATGAAGCCCGGTCAGCGGCCGCCCATTCAAGGCGAGCACCAGCGCCGAAGGATCGTTGGGCGGCGTTGCGTTAATCCACGCATCCAAGCCGCTGAATTGCACCGTAACGGCGCTTCCCATCCGGCACTGCCCCGGACAGCCCGCTTTGAGAATCGCCGGGAGCCCCGCGGGAAACGCCGGCTGCGCCAGCGCTGTCAGCAAGCCCGCACGTAGAAGAATTTCAACGGATCGCCTGATCATAGAATTAATGGACCGCGGACAGCGCCGGCTGAAGCCAGCTCAGCAGGAATCTGCCGACCGAGGGAAAATGCGAACCGATCACGGTCAGCACCGGCAGCGCGCCGGTCGAGATAAATCGTGTATAAAAATCGCGATCCAGCCGGCCGGCCTGGGTCGCCGACAATCGGCTGAGAATCCCGTCTTTGCTCATCTTCATGAAAACATACAGAACTAAGCCGCCCAGCGGCAGCGAAACAATCGTCACCGACCAGCGGATGACCGTCAAAGCCTGAAAAGGATAGGAATTGACCGCCAGCGCGCACAAAATAAACCCGTAAGTAAGAAACTCGATCAGATTCCTCAAGTGCCGCATTACATAGCGGATGTAAGCCACATAACGCAGCGCCACGATCTCGGCCGCGAGCCGGTCTGCTTTATCGTTCGGGTCCTGCGGCGCAGATTCCATTTCCACCTCAGCGCCCGATCCAAACCACCGCGCGACCGTTTTCTGAATCGTCCCGTCAGCTTGCTGCTCCGCCATTTTCTCCAGGGTTCCGGAAACAGCCGCGCGCCATCCGCGCCGCGCCAATTGCCCGCTCAATTGACGCGCGATCCTTTCCGACATCAACTGATACTCTTTCCTTTCCGCCAGCTCTTCCCGTTCCCCGGCGTTGCCGCGCCGCAAAACGGTGGATGTCGCACTCTCCAGCCGCGCCAGATCGTCCGCCAGGCCAAGGTAGTAATTTGGCTCGCACTGGCGCAGCAAACGAAACGACTCGAGCGGCGCCACCACGGCTTTAAAATTGGGCCGGATCACGCCGTGATTCCAAACCTGCGCCCACGACGATTCCGGAGGCAATTTCGAAAACGCCTCGCGAACCGGATTCTCTTCAAGAGCAATCAACAGGCGGTCCAGCACGATCCACACGCGCAGGATGCAATAGGCCGTCAGGAACAGCAGCGCGCCCAGAAATGCCAGCAGCGCGCACAGCAGGTGGCTGAATTGCGCGCTCTCGACGCTGCCCGCCGCCCGCTCGCTGATCCAGAGAATAATCAGCGCCGCGCTCGCGAAAACCAGCCAGCCGACGCCATCGATATGCAGGAAACTTTGAGCAAGCCATTTTTCGAGCTTGCCCAAGTCTCGCCCGCATCCTTCCGGCTGCTCTGGCAGCGCCTCATGCAGCTCGGCGCAGAGAATGAATCGCCGCAGCTGCACCCACGCCCACCAGCCGACCGCCAGAAGAACCAGAAAGAACGGAACATTGGGCGCAACGCCGCTGTCGATCTGCACCGACCGGATCGCCCGGAACAGCGTCATCGCCGATTGCTCCACCGGATCGAGCCCGTAGCGGAGGGATCCTCGCAGGAGCAGCGATCCGTACATCGCCATGGTCAGTGCCGCGGGAAACAAAACGAGAGCGATCGCGCTGCTCCGCGACCAGCGCGCCGCGAGGCGGAGAACCGGTATCAGCAGCATGGTGACCATCGCTCCAAAGCCGGACATCACGATCCATCTCCCGTGGCCCGTGGCGGCGAGCCGAACCGGGGCAATCAGCAGCGTCAGGTAAAGAACAAGGATCGTCACCGACAGCAGAAACGAATACTGCGCCCGCGGTGAAACCACCAGCAGAGGCTCCGGATGGATCGCGCAACACCACCGCAGCACAGAATGATTCCGGACGCCCCGGGCGCGAATCGCATAAAGAAAAACCGCGCAATAAGCACCGGCCAGCAGCGAGCACAAAGCGAACAGCGCCGTCCATGCCCGCGTCGGCGGCGCCGGCTGGAACTGTGCGGGGGCGCCCCGAATGTCAGTGATGAAAGGATCGTCGCCCTGAAAAATCCCGATCGGCCAATAGCCGTCGCGGCCGATCACGGTCAGCCAGGCCGGCGGCGCATGTTTCACGCCGGCGGCGTCGCTTGCCGGCGAAAACTCGCGCGCAGCCCCGGCGGCGCCGAGTAAAGCCAGCGTCGCATTATAGACCCCCTCCGCCGTGTAGCTTGAAAAAAAGCGCCGCGTGGAGGCGTTGATCGTTCGGTTGGCTCCGGAACGCATCGACCAGCGAAGGTTATCGGAAACCAGCGGATAGGTGCTCAGCGCCAGCATTCCGGTGAAATCGAGCGTGTCCAGCCCGTGCACGAACAGCACATCGGAAGCGTAAATCATCAGCCGGATATCCGGAGAATTGTTGCGCAGGAACCGGCTGATAAACAGCAGGTCCAGAACATCCGTACCGCCGATGATCGCCAGCGAAACCCGCTCGCGCGTAAGCATCCGCGTGATCTGCAACATGGTCGCTTCCTGGGTGACCGGAGTCTGCCCGGAAAACTGCGGCACCGTATCCGTTCCCGTCCGCACATCGTGCAGCCGCAACATCAGCCCGATCTCCGGGGCGGCGCCTCTTGCCGCCGCGGGCAACCCAGGCGACTGTTCCGGATAGCTGTTGCGAAGCCGGGAAATCTCCCGAGGGTAATAAATGGTGATCCAGTCGTTGCCCTTCGCGCTGTCGGCGACCGCGGAACCGTAATCGGTGCCGGACTCCGCCAGAACCGCCACGTTTCCCGTGACGTCCAAAGCGTGCATCGCACGCATCGCCGCCGCGTGCAGATACCCGGTGTTGTGCTGCATGGTGAGGATTTCGCCGGCCACCTGCGGCCGCGCCGCCGGCATCTGGCCCAGGGCCTGCTTCCCGCTCATCACCCCCGAGATCACGTTCCTGATCTGAATGCCCGGCGGCAGATTCCGAAGGGCGCTCCGGAAGGAGCGAACCGACCCCGAAAACTGCGGTCCCAGCACGTCCACCGCGACCGCCGCGTGGTGAGACAGCCCGGCGATATAGCAGAGCGCATTGGCAAACTGCCGGCCGTTGATTCCCGCGGTCGGCGTTTCGCCCACCAGAAAAACGACCAGCATTTTTCTCACAGCAGCGTCCGCCGCCGGAGCGCGAAACAGTAGCACACCCGGCTGTGTGCTCCGCAGTTCCGTTTCTTCATCGACCTTTTCCTGATCCGCCGGCGGGAGATCGCTCCTGGGCAGGTCCGCGCTCCACGGAAGCCAGTAGCCGACGAAGCGGTAATCGGCATCGTGCGCGGCTTCGAGAATGCTGGCCAGCCAGCGATCGAAATACAGGCTAAGGTGCGTCCGGTCCGGATCGGGCAGCGTACCGATCTTGAACTCCAACTGCGGTTCCGGATCAGCGTCTTCGGGAATCGAACCTTCGCAGCCTCGCACCACCGACATGGTCTTGTTCCGGCTCAGCGGATTCAGATAAAACTGAAGCATCGCCGCGGGATCATTGATCGGTTTGACCGATTGCGACAACTGGTCGTCGCTTGCCTGCCGGCCGGCAGCGTCCGTCTCGGCGACCGTCCCCTGCGGGAGATAACTCGAACTCAGTCCCGCCAGGATAAGGAACACGGTAATCCAGATATTCCGCATCACCTGATTCCTACTGTGAAAAGTGGAGCCGGATCGTATCAGTCATCGCGCCGGCAGTTCGCGGGCGGGGCATTGCCGGACGCACGAAGCCACTCTTCGCGTACAAGGAATTATGTCCGCTCCGCCGGATGGCGTCAACGGAAATCTTTAGACCGATGGAGTAAAGCTCCGCGGGAAAAGGTCATAAGGTGAAACGTGATTAAACTCGGAAAATTCCGTTAGAAACAAACCACCCGGACGATGCACTTATATTACGGCAGTAAATATTCCTGTGCATTTTAGAACAATGTGACCACTAATGTTTAAAATTGCGATTTTCCTTGTTTTGCCATTAGGTGCGTGATAGTCTGGCAACGCAATTTCGTGCGAAGACTGGTCAGAAGAATGAATCAGAGTGAGAGGGGGATCCCAGTATGCCTAACGTAAAGCGACTTGCTGTCCGGGGAAGCGAACGGCGGCCGTTACAGGGAGCGAAGAAGATCGGTGCGATCAAGAATGATGAGATCATTCATGCTACGATCGTGCTGCGTCGGCGTCACAGTGCGGCCGCGCCCAAGTCGGGCGGCCTCAGCCACGACCGGCGCGAAGAATATGGCGTGATCCACGGCGCCGCCGCGAGCGATCTTGCCGCGGTAGAGCATTTCGCCCACCGGCACGGTTTGACGGTGTCCGGGCGGCACGCAGACCGGCGGATGGTCATCTTATCCGGAACCGCCGACGCCATGCAGAAAGCCTTCGGCACGGAGCTCGCCTATTATGAGACCACGACAGGCGCCCGTTACCGGGGCCGCACCGGCCCAATTACGGTAAGCGACTCGATCGCCTCCGCTGTTGTCGCCGTGCTGGGACTGGACAACCGGCCGGTCGCCAAGGCGCATTTCCGGCGGCGCTCCACCACGGGCACCACCGGATCATTCACGCCCACCCAGGTCGCGCAGATGTACAACTTCCCGACGGGCGTAAATGGTGCGGGCCAGACCATCGGCATCATTGAGCTCGGCGGCGGGTATACGCCCTCTGACCTGACGACGTACTTCACCGGACTGGGCATCACGGAGCCGAACATCACTGCCGTCTCCGTCGATGGCGGCCAAAACACACCAGGTGGAGACGCCGATGGCGAGGTCATGCTCGATATCGAGGTCGCCGGCGCGATTGCCCCGGGAGCGAATATCGTTGTCTACTTCGCGCCCAACACGGATCAAGGCTTTCATGACGCCATCGCGGCCGCGGCGCACGATACCGTTCATCAGCCCTCGATCATTTCCATCAGCTGGGGCGGTCCGGAGGATTCCTGGACCGATCAGGCTCGCACGGCGATGGACGCAGCCCTGGAGGATGCGGCCCAGATGGGCATCACGGTGACCGTCGCGGCCGGCGATGACGGCTCCTCGGACGGCGTCAACGATGGCAAGCTGCATGTCGATTTCCCCGCCTCCGATCCGAACGTGCTCGCCTGCGGCGGAACAAAACTCATCACCTCCGACGGCAAGATCTCGAGCGAGGTGGTCTGGAACGAACTCAAATCGAACGAAGGCGCCACCGGCGGAGGGATCAGCAACCTGTTCGCGGAGCCCACCTATCAGGCCCATGCCGGGGTTCCCAAGAATCCCGAAACCAATTTTCAGGGCCGCGGCGTGCCGGATGTCTCAGGCGACGCCGATCCCAACACCGGGTACGCGGTGCGCGTGGACGGCCAGAACACGGTGATCGGCGGCACCAGCGCGGTGGCTCCGTTGTGGGCGGGCCTGATCGCGCTGGTCAATCAAAGGCTCGGCAAACCGCTGGGATTCGCGAATCCGCAGCTCTATCAGGTCCCCGAGTCCGCCTTCCGCGATATCACGAAAGGGGATAATCCGGCTTTTAAGGCGGGTAACGACTGGGACGCCTGCACGGGACTCGGCAGCCCGAACGGCACCGCGCTCATCGCGGCCCTGCTTGGCAATACGGCCGCGCAGACTGGAGCCTGAAGGCGGCGCATGGCCGGCGCGCGCACGGAAATCCCCGGAAGCACTGTAAAGCGAAGCGCCGCGGCGCGCCTGGAGCGGCTGGCGGATCCCAATCAGGTCATCGAGGCCACGATTGTGATTCGCCGGCCGGCCGTCACACCCGGAAGCGGGCAAACGCGCGCTGAAATCGAAAAAAGTCTTTCCGCGGACGAAGCCGACGTCAGCGCGATCACCAATTTCGCGCAGCATCATGGCCTGACCATCGAAGAAGTGAGCCCCGCCAAGCGAATTGTGCGCATAAAAGGCACGGTGCGGGATATGAACCTCGCATTTGGAATCGATCTGGCTTATTTTGCCGGAGAAGGCGGATCGTTTCTAAGCTACGACGGCCCGCTCACCGTCCCCTCGGACCTTTCCGGGAAAATCACGGCGGTTCTCGGACTCGAACAACGACCGGTCGCAAAGCCGAGAACCTGAAGCACCACGCCGCGCATTGAGCAGAATCATCTCGCCGATTCGAAACGAATTTTCTTGGACAGAGGTTTTCCGGTTGAAGGACCTCTACCATCCGGGCCGCGGAAAGGCCCAAAATGCATTTCGACTTAGGACGCGCCCTGCGGACGTCGCGAAAATACTAATTTATTGGTATGCTGCGCGATGTGATCTGGACCTTTCGCTGGCTCCGCCGCAGCCCGCTGATCACGCTGACCATCGCCGCCATCCTCGCGCTCGGGATCGGCGCGAATACGGCGATCTTCAGCATCGTGGACGCGGTGCTTCTGCGCCCGCTTCCCTATACCGCGGCGAACCGGCTGGTGCGGATTCGCGCAACCAGCGCGAAAAATCCTACGATCGGCATCTCCGCGCAGGAATATTTTCCGTGGCGCGCGCGCACCGATCTGTTCGAAAAGACGGCCGTGTTCGCTATGAAGGGTGAATCGGACGCCATGAGCGTCGCCGACGCGGTTGAAATGATCCACGCGATGCCGCCGAGTCGACGGAGCCCCTTCGCGAGGGAAATATGGGGCCGTCGACGGCAGCGCTACGGCTCGACAGGCCGAGGTGGGCCGGTGCCGTTTTGATCCCGTGCCGCCGCCTTGGTATTCACGCGACCTCGGATCGCCCGTAGTCTTATCGCCTTTAATTTGCAAACCCTTCATTTCGAGTGACACGGGGGACCCGAGGTTTGGCTCGGGCAGGATTCAATGGCCCGCGACACCCGTCACGGACTCGCCATCCGTGGCATCACGGTTTTATGACGCCGTGACATCGAAGGGTCCTGCCGTCGTAAGTGCGACTCGTTCGGATGTGGCGGTCCAACGCCACCGCATCGGGAATGTTCGACTCAGGATCGTAGACGAAAAAGATCAGATCGTCGCAAGCCGCGTGATAGCGATACGTCTCGATGTCGTCGTTGATTTCCTTCGCCAGAGACTTACCGTGGTCCTTATCTCTGACGAACTTCGCTTCAACTACGAATCGCCCCGACCGCGACGTGAGGTCTTTGATAGCATACCGATTCGCGACCCTATCCGTCGGGCTCTCCGGGACTAGATCGAGGACCCAGGGTCGCAGCATGATGTACAGCGCGTCCTGCACCGCCGCTTCATCCTTGAGATCCAAGACGGCCCCGCTACTCCGGCGCGTGTTCAGATAACGCACGATTTCGGTAAACGAATTGAGCGCCGAAAGCACGCCTTCTACCGTGATCGCCGGATCGACTTGCCGCGAGCGGAGAGCGGACGCGTTACCTTCGCGCAGCTTGTCCAGCCCGTCGAGCACCATCGAGAAGTCGCTCATGAGCGATCCGTCGTCCTCCCGAAGATGTACTTGCCGATGTCCTCAATGATGTCCTCGTAGTCTCGACGTGACTTGTTTTCCGGCAGATGGATGTGCAAATTGATGTTAACTACCGGTTGACCCTTGCTCGTTCCCGAACTCCCGCTAGATTCGTCGCGCTGACCGGCGGTACCCTGCGGCGACGATCCGCCGCCGCTGCCTCCGGCCGGAACGGGCTCGAATACCGCGTACTCGCATAACGCCTTAAACGTCTGGATTTGCAAATCGACGGCAGAGTCGCTTCCGCCTGAGTGGATGCGGAACAGATTCTTCAGTTTTACATTGCTTTCTTCCCAGGGCTTGTGACTGGCCTGGAACAAGGGCGCGTAGACTCGACGAATCTCCGGGCCGAGCGCCCGCGCTCCGGTATCGATGTGCATGAATTCTGCGTAAACCGGCGTCGGCTCGTTCTGCGCATTGATGAGGTTCACGGCTTTCAGAACTCGGACGATGGTATAGTCGTTTCCGCCGCTGAACCCGTAACCGCGCAGCAGATCGTCGTCGATCTTGTTGGGCTTCGGCCTGTTCGGAACCTCTTTGAGAAAGCGGCGCAGCGACCCGGGCTTCGTCGTGTACGGGAACTTGGGGGCCGTCTCAGCGCCCCGCGTCTGCGCGGGAGGTGCATTGTTCTTGGACATTCGCCATGCTTCCCTAAGAGCATATCGCAGCACGTTATGCGAGGTCCATTACCTCACACCCTGCTGCAATACAGCCTGGACGTCCAAGCCGACAGTTCGTACGACGCGGCACACCTTTATTTAACGCACGTGCGCGGAAATCCATCCTGCGGTTTCCCGATCCCGACGACTTCTACGGTTTTTTGAGATCGTCACCGAGGGTCGGATTCTATTACGTGCAGGGCGCGCGATTGAAGAAATGGATCGAGAGCCGGCGTGCCGACTGAAAAGGGCCGCGCGGCGCGCTGTTCAGGCCAAAGGCCGATGATCGCGGATTAAATCTCTGATGGCGCTCAACGATCAGTTGTGCAGCCAGATTAACGCCCGACATCCGGAGCCGAAATAAACCGCAAAAACTCGCTTCCTAAGGAATTCACGTCCCAGTCTCCTTCGGATAATAGGTCGTTATAGTCCCTGTTCCGCGCTGCGTATGGTCGCCCGTCTCTCAAAAGGCCACGGTTATTCAAATCTTGAACAACACAGTTATTGATCGCGTTGGCGGCGGCCGGCCTCGCGACGCCTCCCCTATTGGCGATATGGGCGAGCATCTGTAAATGGACTGGCGTGAACGAATCCACGAAATTCAGGAAGATCGCCTGCAGATCGGCGCTTGGGGCTCTAGCCACAGCGATGTTTAAAACGGCGTTGCGAAGCGCTTCCAATTTCGCCGTCTCGTGAGTTTTTAAAGCAGCGAGGCTCGCCTGAAACGTCGCCGAAACAAACTGCTCATTTTGGTCGAGGTCATCGAAGTGGAAGCCGTTCACGCGGCCCTCCAACTCGCGTAGTCTACGCTCTAGGTCGGAGAACCAATCGTCCCGTCGCTGTGCAACTGGAGACGAGAGCAAACCTAGCAACTCGGCGGCTGGGCCGCCGACACCCGGAACCATGGCGGCGAGGCCCTTCCGACCTGCGTGTTTGACATCCTCAAATGTTGGCTGGGGAAGAGGCTTCCGGGAGGGTTCGTCGAAAATCGCCATAGAGTGCAATAAGGACCTTATCACAACCCACGTGCCGATGGCTGCGGCTCAGCGACGCAGACACCCCCGCTTTGCAGCGAAAACGAGTGAGAAGCCGCCTCCGAGCGTTCGGAGGATCTACCTACCAGCGAAAGCGCCTCAAGGCGCCTACAGCCGTTCCTTATGGCCGATCGGGAGTTCAAGCGGTGCTGGGGCGAAACGATGCCCCGGAGTATGCCCCGAAAGAATATTGATAAACGAATAAGTCCTTTATTTTGAATGGTGAGCGCGGTAGGAATCGAACCTACAACCTACTGATTAAGAGTCAGTTGCTCTGCCAGTTGAGCTACGCGCCCTTCTTATTGACTATAAAAGGCTTAACCGATGTTTCCCGATCCGCGCCGTTTTCCGCTGTGGCCGATTTTGTGGCTACCCCGTCCGCGGCTTCCCCGCGCCGCGCACGGTTCAGCGCATCCATCCGCGCGAACGCCGTTTCGAGCGACTCGGGAGAGGGATGCACATATCGTTGTGATACGGTAACGCTGCTGTGGCCGGCAATACGCATGATCGTGAAGGCATCCGCGCCAGATTCGCCCAGGCGAGTCAGCATGGTGTGCCTTAACGAGTGTATCACGAACTCCGCGCCGAATCCGGCGATGCCGGCCGCGCTGAGCACGGCGCAAAACTCGTCGTGCTGGTGGTCGAGCGAGGACACCGGAAAGCCGCCGGCTTCCGCCTTGTCCGGGAACACGAACCGCGAATCGCCGGCGTCGCGGCGGCGGGATTTGAGCATCTCCGCCAGGCGCGCCGTCAGGCTCAGATTGCGCTTGGCCTTGACCGATTTTCCGCCGGCGACGTGGATGTAGCCGAACTTCGCGCCGGCGGCCGGCGTCAGGCGCACGTGACGCCATTCAAGCGCGCTCGCCTCGCCTGGCCGCGCGCCGGTGTCGAGCATCAGCATCGCCACGTCCTTGAGCGGCTGCGGAGCCATGTGCAGGTACAGCTCCTCCTGCGCATAGCTGAGCACGAATTCGCGGTTTTGCTCGCCGCGGAATAGCCGGATGCGCGGAACGCGGTCGATTTCCTTCCACTCCTGCGCCAGGCGCAGCAGCCGGCGCAGCGTCGCCAGCTCGCGGTTGATCGAGGCTACGGACAGCGGTTTGCCCAGGCGCGAAATCTGGTGCGTGCGGCGGTTTTTCAGCTTCTCGATCAGCTCCTCGTCGATCTGGTCCAGGCGGCACTTCACCAGGTCGGGGAAGTCGAGCAGCCGGCGCATCCGCTCGTTGTAAAACGCGATGGTGGCCGGCTTATCCTTGCACTGCGTCTCGATCGCCTCCAAAAAATCGGGCGCAAACTCTTTGAACGTCCGCGCCGGCGATTTCTCCTCGATCCCGCCGTCCGCCTTCACCAGCTTCATCCGCGCCGCGGATTCCATGTTGCGCGCCACGTTCGGATTGCCCTGGTGCGTGCTTTTCCGGTAGCGCTGGCCCTTGAAGATGAACTGGTAGTGGTAAGTGTCCCCATCCCCACGCTTATAGATCGCCATTTTCTACCTTTCCGCCGTCTTCAGTTCGCGGCTGTCCTTTCGCCTTCGTGCTTTCGCCTTCGCGCTGCGCACCTTCGCCGAGGCCGCCGCGGCCTTCTTCGCGCGCGCGGTCCGTTGCGCTTTCGTCATGCGCTTCGCGGCAATAGTGCCGCCCTTTTTTCCCTGCTTTCGAAGCCATTCGCGAATTTCCATCGGTGTAAACTCTTCCGCCATGCTTCGCAGACTAGCCGGAAGCATGGCGGCCAAGCTACCCAATTAGCTTAGCTGGTAAGTAAGCATGGTATCATAATCGACGCCGGATAAAACATCCGGCAGAAAAGGAAAATTCGCACAATGACACAGACGCCCCGTCATCAACGCCGCGCCACGAAGGTGGCCACTTCCACTTCCACCTCCAGGCGCGATCCCGCCGGCATGCCACCGCGCTTCAAAGAAATTCACCGCTCATGGCGACGGTGGGAGGAAGCACAGTTCGCAGCGGATTTGCTCACGGCACGCGCGATGCTGGAAAGATACCCCGACCTGGTCAAGGCCAAATCTTTGCCGAAGAGGTTCAAGCTTGCGTTCGAGGCCGAGAACGGCGCCATTTCAGACCACGAGTTTGTCAATGACGATTGTATGGCCCCTGATTTCGACGAGAAAATATATGCCATCGCGCTAAAGAGTGCACGCAAGATCGCCGCGGATCGTCTGGCGCAAAAGCAACATCTCCCCCCTGCGTAAGCGTTTCTTCCTGGTCCCCGCTTGCGACCCCCCGGAAGTTGTCGGACGGGTCGCAGCGGGGCGCTTCGCGACCTATGCTTGAAGCGCCGCCGGCGTAAGCGCCAATTTGAATACGTTGGTGCGCGTCACGCCATCATCGATGACGAGGACGCCGTAATTGGCCGGGTCGCACTCCTCGATCATCTTAACCGCCGGCTCCATCCCAGAGGCATTTCGCAGCCTGTCTACCTCCATGTACTCGCGGATCACTGGCTCCTCCGGTCCGGCATCCACGATGATCGCGCCGCGGCCCCTCTCCGCGGAGCCGGCGACAAATCGCTCGGCGAGCTTTTCCGCGTTAGCATTGACCCAGCTCTCGCGGCTTGGCTTCTTTCGCAGCCAGAGAAAACCGCTGTAGTTACAGATCACTGCGACATCGACGCTCGGGCCAATCCTGCTGTCGGTGAACTCGCGAAACATTCCATCCGCCCTATTCAGGATCTCCCCGGCCGAGAGCCGCGCCGCGAGAAATTGGTGTTGACACCGGCGCTGCGTCTCGATCGGAATCTCAACGCCAAGGAAGCGCACCGCCGCGGCGTCCCCGTCGATTCGCGCCGATCTCGCCAAGACTTTGATCTGGACTTGTGGCGTGCAGCGAAGGTGCCACAGATCGATTTCTCCGACGCTATTGCGATGATGATAAAGCGCCGACGTGATCGCGCCGTATTGGCGGCGAACACGCCCGAAAGACGCCGCCGCAGCTCCCAGTCGCCGGACTCGTTCGCGGACGTCATTTCCAATCGCCCACAGGAGCGCACTGGGATCGCCTGCAAGAGATCGATCGGAGCAGAACCGCTCAACGCTGCCTCCGATGTAGCCGTAGCGGCCAAACGTGAGGACTCCCGTGAGCCCGAGTACGCCGCGGCCGCCGACCTGAAACAGTTTTTGCGCATCGTTCGAGCGAGAGCCGTTGCGTTCGACTACCAAAGTGTCGGCGCAGACAACACTGAGGGTCTGCGTCATCGAAATAACGACGAGGCTCAAGGTTTCACCCCTCCTTCCTCGGTCGAAATCAGTGCGCCGACGCCGGCGCAATGACTGCCGCACCCGGCGGTGATTAGCAGTTCGGCCATTCCCTTCCCGATGAGGCCTGCTCCGAGCGGCCCGAGGGCGAAACCTGCCGCGATTTCACCGCCGGCTACGATTTCGGGTACCCATTTTGGCATTGGATAAAGTCTCCTTCTTTTGGTTTACTTCCTTTGGTTTCGGCCACGTTCGTTTAATTCGGACGTGCCGTATTTACGTGATTCGTCATGTTGTCACGCAAAATTAAAGCGCGGTGCACGAACTCCCACGCCTCAAGCAAACTAACCATCACCGCGGCCGGGATCCCCTCCTCAAGTGCCCTGAACATCGGGGCGACGGCGGAGATAACGTCTTCCGCGTACCCCTCGCAGCTCGCCGCGAGTGACAGCTTGAT
Organism: Bryobacteraceae bacterium; assembly: GCA_035507655.1. Classification (GTDB taxonomy): domain Bacteria; phylum Acidobacteriota; class Terriglobia; order Bryobacterales; family Bryobacteraceae; genus Palsa-187. The sequence continues at coordinate 23,264 of DATJNW010000103.1, forward strand.
CCGGTCGACGAGATCCTGTTCACTGCGGCGCAGCTTCTCCCGGAGCTCTGGATGGAAATGCGCGAACCGTGGGTCAGAATCGATCACCAGCATCTTTTTTACCTTCGAGGGGTCCGCAGCTGCCTCTGGTGCATCGCCTCCACGGCCTGCGCCACCGCCTGGCGATGCGACTGCGCCAGAATCGACCGCAGCCGCGACTCATCAATCTCCGATCCGCGCGCATCGATCGACGTATTGAAATATAGGTGCGTATTCCCGCCCAGCGAGCCGTTCGGAAGCACCCGCCCAGCGGTCGAAGGCACAAACGGTTCCGGCCCATTCTCGCCAACCATGTACATATTGCCCGGCGTCACATCCCCGCCGCCAGCCAGGAATCCGCTGAAGTTTGCGGCGTTAGGATCTAGCGAGGCAAATCCACCCTGAGGAACGCCGGCCTTCGCGGCACCACCGAAAAGTTTCGAAATCGCGGAGAAAATGAGCGACGTTGCGGCGAGCTTTGGCAAGGTTGCCGCGGCGCTGGCCGCGTTCGGATCCAGGCTCGCGTATCCTTCCGCCGGCAGCCCCGGCGTCACCCCGTTCAGCACCCCCGGGCCGACGATCTTCACCCACAGCGGATTCGCCGCCGTCCCATCCGGCTTTACGCCGCCGATATCGATCCCGAGATGCTTTCCGAGCGCGCCGAGGCCCCGCTGCTCCAAACTCTTAATGGAGCTCTGCGTGGTTTCCTCGCCGAGCTGCTGGAAGGCCTTCCCCCACTCCTGGCCCCATCCATGCTTCGGATGCTCGCCCATCGCCATCTTCGCCAGCAGGTTCGAGCTGTCGTTCAGCGCCGCGTGCAGCGAGTCGTAGATGATCTTCGCCGCCGTCTCCGCATGCTGCTGCATGTCGATGAAGAACGCGCGGAAGCCGTCCTGCAGTTTCCCCATCGCCAGCGATTCCT
>DATJNW010000104.1:0-128333 GCA_035507655.1 Bryobacteraceae bacterium
GGCACGCAGGAGTGCGTGCGCCACGGCGTTTTACGGCTGGTAAAAACTCAGCGAATTGTCGCCCTGTTTCAAGACGCGCACCCGCTGCAATCGGCCATACGATTCGCCCGGCGTAAAACGCGACGGGTGCTGCGCGATCACCAGCGCCGGAGCTTTTTCCCCCAGAATCGCCAGCGACGATTCATATTCCTTTTCCATCCGGTACGGCGGATCGAGAAAAAAAATATCCGCAGCGATCTCCGCAAGCACCGCGCGGATGCGCGCCTGCCGAATCAACGCCCGCGATTCCAGATGCAGCGACGCGAGATTTTCCCGAATCACCGCGGCCGCCGCGCGATTCTGTTCGACGAAAATCGCCCGCGCCGCGCCGCGGCTCAGCGCCTCAATGCCCACCGCGCCCGTCCCGGCGTAAAGATCGGCGAACGTCACCCCTTCGATGCGCGGCGCGAGAACGTTGAACAGAGTTTCGCGAAGACGGTCCGGCGTGGGCCGCGTGTCGAGACCGGGAAGGCTCTTGAGCAGACGGCTGCGGAATTCGCCGGCGATGACGCGCAACTCTTATTATCGTTCGATAGAATCAGCGAGATGACCAGCTACGCCCGCGGTCCCGAGTTCGCGCTCCGCACGCAAACCACGCACCAGGTTTTCCTCGAAACCGCCGCGAAATTCCCCAATCATGACGCGCTCATCGTGCGCCATCAAAAACTCCGGCTCACCTGGCGTGAATTGGCGAAGGAAGTGGAGCGCACCGCGCGGGGGCTGATCGGACTCGGCCTCGAACCCGGCGATCGCGTTGGTGTCTGGGCCACCAACTGCGCCGAGTGGATCTATCTGCAACTCGGATGCGCCCGCGCCGGACTGGTGCAGGTGAACGTCAACCCCGCTTATCGCGCCTACGAATTGGCGTACGTTCTTAAAAAATCGGGCATGAAGGCGCTGCTTCTGCGCGGCGAGGATTCGCGCTCGAATTATCGCGAAATTCTCGATCAAGCGATCGCGGCGGAACAGGAGCTGGCGCTCGAGCACATCGTTTATCTCAACGAAGATTCCTGGACGCGCATGATCGGCCAGGGCGCGGATTGCGGCGCCGGACCGAAGGACTGCCGCAGTGTCGTCAACATTCAATACACCTCCGGCACCACCGGATCGCCCAAAGGCGTGCTGCTCACGCATCACAACCTGATTAATAACGGGCTCATTACTGCCAACAGCGTCCGGCTCACCGAAGTGGATCGGATCTGCCTTCCCGTGCCGCTGTATCACTGCTTCGGCTGCGTTCTTGGAACCATGGTCGCCATCAACACCGGCGCGGCGATGATTTTACCCGCGCCGGCGTTCGATCCGCTGGCGACCATGCAGGCGATTCAGGACGATCGCGCCACTGCCATCTACGGCGTTCCCACCATGTTTATCGCCCAGCTTCAGCACCCCGATTTTTCACGCTTCGATTTTTCCAGCCTTCGCACCGGCATCATGGCCGGCGCGCCGTGCCCCGTTGAAGTGATGAAACGCGTGGTCGGCGACATGCACTGCCCGCAGATGACGATTGTTTACGGCCAGACCGAATCCTCGCCCGTGATCACCGCGGCCACGGTGGACGATTCGCTCGAACGGCGCACGTCCACCGTCGGCAAAGTCTGCCCGGCGACCGAAGTGAAAATCGTATCGCCCACCGGCGAGACCGTTCCCATCGGCGAACCAGGCGAGCTGTGCGCGCGCGGCTACCTGGTGATGAAAGGCTACGATCAGGAGCCGGAAGCAACCGCGCGCGCCATCGACCAAGACGGCTGGCTGCACACCGGCGACCTGGCCGCCATGCGTCCCGATGGTTATTTCCGCATCACCGGCCGGTTGAAAGACATGATCATTCGCGGCGGCGAAAATATTTATCCGCGCGAGGTGGAGGAATTTTTGTACACCCATCCGAAAATCGCGGACGTGCAGGTGGTCGGGCTGCCGGACGAAAAATTGGGCGAAGCGGTGGCCGCGTGGATCAAGCTGAAGAGCGGCGAAAAAATGAGCGAGGACGAGGTGCTCGAATTCTCGCGGGGCCGCATCGCGCATTTCAAAATTCCGCAATATATAAGGTTCGTCGAAACCTTTCCGATGACGGTGACCGGGAAAATTCAGAAATACGTGATCCGCCAGACGGAGATCCGCGAACGGCATCTCGAAAGAGCGGCAAAAATCGAGACGGCGTAGACTCGCGCGCGTTTCCCATCGCGCTAAAGTGGGTGCGTGCCGGTGAAACAGACTGTGGAAGTGGACGGGCGGAAGCTGCCGCTTTCGAACCTCGATAAAGTTCTTTATCCGGAAACAGGATTCACCAAGGGGCAAGTGATCGATTTCTATATTCGAATCGCGCCGCTGCTGCTGCCGCATTTGAAAGATCGCCCGGTCACCATGAAACGTTATCCCGACGGTGTCGCCGGCAAATATTTTTACGAGAAGGATAAGCCTCGCTACACGCCCGCGTGGGTGAAGACTTTTCCGGTGCCGCGGCGCACCGGAGGCAAGGATATCTGCTACCTCGTGATCAACGATCTACCGAGTCTGGTGTGGTGCGCGAATCTGGCCAATCTGGAGCTTCACCCGTTTCTGCATCGCGCGCCGCAAATCGAGCAGCCGACGGCGGTGGTTTTCGATCTCGATCCCGGGGACGGTTCCGATATTCTCGATTGCGGCGAGGTCGCGTTTCTGCTGAAGAAGTTTTTCGCGCAGTGGGAACTGGAATTATTCCCCAAAGTTTCCGGGTCGCGAGGCCTTCAGGTGTACGTTCCGCTGAACACCACGGTGACCTACGAGGTGACGCGCCCACTCGCCAAAGCCGTCGCCGCGTTTCTCGCGCGGGAGCATCCCAAGCTGGTGGTCGCCGAAATGGCCAAACTTTCGCGCACCGGGAAGGTATTTATCGACTGGAGCCAGAACTCCGATTTCAAGACCACGGTTTCTGTCTATTCGCTGCGCGCCAAACGGGCTGCTCCGTACGTTTCGATGCCGCTGCGTTGGGAAACGCTCGAGCGCGCGATGTCGCGCCACGATCGCGGGAGCCTGGATTTCACGCCGGAACAGGCGCTCGAAATCGCGCAGAAGTCGGGCGATCTGTTCGCGCCGGTGCTCAAGCTGAAGCAGCGTCTGCCGCGCGATCTGACGCGCATGATCGGGTCTTGAGCAGAGCAAAACGCGACGGCTTGCCACGCCGCGAAGATTAGCCTGCGCTTTTGCGGCGCGGGAAAGCCCCGCCCGTCATGAGCCCTGAGCAAGATGCACCTACCAAAGCATTCCGGACCTCGGTAGAATCGGCTTATCCGTGGATTTGAGAATTCTGCTGAAAAATTTGGTCCTAAGCCTCGCGATTGTCGCGGCCACAACATTTCTGTGCTTTCGCGTTGTGCCGGTGAATTCCACCACGGCGGGATTTGCCTTTCTGCTCGGTGTTCTGGCCATTGCCACCGCTTTTGGACGCAGCGAAGCCATTTTCGCGTCGGTGGTGGCGATGCTGTGCTTCAATTTTTATTTTCTGCCGCCGATCGGGCGCTTCACCATCGCCGACCCGCAGAACTGGATCGCGCTGTTTGCGTTCCTGGCGACCGCGCTGATCGCCAGCCAGGTTTCCGATCGCGGCAGAAGACAGGCGCGCGAGGCTAAGGTGCGCCAGCAGGAAACCGAGCAGCTCTACGCGGTCAGCCGCTTCATCCTTCTGGCCGAACATTCGCAGCCGGTGGGCCAGCTGGCGGCGCAGCATATCGCCCAGGTGTTCGACTGTCCCGCGGTGGCGATTTATGACGCCAAATCGGCGGAGATTTTTCGCGGCGGCGTGGAGGACCTGCCCGGGATCGAAGCGCAATTGAAGGAAACCGCGGTCACCGGAGCCAATCTGAGCGAAGCCGCGGCGGGCTTGACCATCGTGCCGATTTTTTTGGGCGGACGGCCGGTCGGCGGGCTGGCGCTGAAAAACCTGTCGCTTTCCGACGGCGCTCTGCAAGCGCTGTTAAATCTGGTGGCCATCGCGCTGGAACGGGTGCGCACCGAAGAAGCGTCGAGCCGCGCCGAGGCCGCGCGGCAGAGCGAGGAATTCAAGTCCACGCTGCTCGATGCCATCGCCCACGAATTCAAAACACCGCTGACGTCCATCAAAGCGGGTTCCACGTCGCTGCTATCCGACCCGTCGCTTTCGCCGCAAACGCGCGAGCTGGCGACCATCATCGACGAAGAAGCCGACCGGCTGAAAATTCTGGTGACGGAAGCGGTTCGCATGGCCCAGATCGACGCCGGAAACGTGCGCCTGGATCGCGCTTCGGTGGACGTCGGCGATCTGTTGCGCCGCGTGATGAGCCGTTTTGAAGCCAGCGCGGACGGCCGCGAGTTGAAACTCACGGTCGGCGACGGCGTGCAGCGGATCCACGCGGACCGCGAGTTGCTAGGGCTGGCCGTGCGGCAGTTGGTGGATAACGCGCTCAAATATTCGCCGCCCGGATCGCCCATCGCGGTTTCCGCCGGAAGCGAGGATCATCGCGTGGTGATTCGCGTTCAAGATCGCGGCGGCGGGATTCCGGAGCGGGATCGCGAGCGCATTTTCGAGAAATTTCAGCGCCGCGCGGCGGAAAAAAACGGCGTCCCCGGAACCGGTTTGGGCTTGTTCATCGCGCGCGAAATCGTGCGCGCGCACGGCGGCGAAATCGCCGTATCCAGCGAGCCGGGGCAGGGCAGCGAATTTCGGGTCACCCTTCCCATGGACAACGGAATCCTGCTTCCCGGGAAAGACGGCGTCCATTGAGCGGGCGCATTCTGGTGGTCGACGACGAGCCGCAGATTCGCCGCGTGGTCCGCGCGGCGCTGACGGCGCAGGGTTACGAAGTGACCGATTCGCGCACCGGAGAAGACGCCCTGCTGGCCCTGCGCGATTCGCGCTTCGACCTGGTGCTGCTCGACATCAACATGCCGGGGATGGGCGGCCTCGAAACGTGCCGGCGGATTCGCGAAAGCTCCGAGGTCGGCATCATCATGCTGACCGTTCGCGACGACGAAAAAGATAAAGTGGCGGCGCTCGACGCCGGCGCTGACGATTACGTGACCAAACCGTTCAGCATGCCGGAGCTATCGGCCCGGATCCGCGCTGCGCTGCGCCGCGCGCCCACGTCGATCGAAGAAGGCGCTGAAACCATTCGACTGGAAAACGTCGAAATCAATCTGGCCACGCGCCGCGTGATTGCGCAAGGCCGCGAGGTGCGCCTGACGCCCAAAGAGTTCGAGCTGCTGCAATATTTCGTGGCCAATCCGAACGTGCCCATCCCGCACACCCGGCTGCTGCAAGCGGTGTGGGGTCCCGATTACGGCGACCAGGTGGAATATCTGCGCGTGTTCGTGAATCAATTGCGCAAAAAAATCGAGCGCGACCCGTCGCACCCCAAACATCTGCTGACCGAACCGTGGGTCGGTTACCGTTTCGCGCTGAAGCGATGAGATTATCCTTAGGAACATGGACCCTCTTCGCGAACATCTTCTCAATCTGCTCAAAGGCGGAAATGCGCACGCCGATTTCGATTCGGCGGTCAAGGGACTGCCGGTGGAACTTCGCGGCAAACGTCCCAAGGGATCTCCGTATTCGCCGTGGCAGCTGCTGGAACATCTGCGCATCGCGCAATGGGACATTCTCGAGTTCAGCCGTGACGCCAATCATCAGTCGCCGAAATGGCCGGAGGGTTATTGGCCGAAAACGCCGGCTCCGCCGACGGCCGGCGCGTGGGCCAAAAGCGTAAAGCAGTTTCGCCAGGATTTGACCGCGATGTGCGCTCTGGTGGAAGATCCTGCGACGGACTTATTCGCGCGCATTCCGCACGGCGACGGCCAGACCGTGCTGCGCGAGGCGCTGCTGGTGGCGGATCACAACGCGTATCATCTCGGCCAGCTGGTGCTGCTGCGAAGGTTATTAGGCGGGTGGAAGTAACTGGAGCAGCCGGTCCAGGAATTTTTCCTGGCCGCGAAAGATTTTGCTTCGCGCCGCCGCGATCGGGAACCACGCGCCGCGGTCGACTTCCGGAATTTCCATCCGCCGTCCGGAGCGCGGCGGCCATTCGATCAGACAGGTGTTGCTCACCAGCTTCGACGGGTCGCAATCGCCTTCAAACGCCCACGCCGTCACGCGTTTTCCGCCCGGCTGTGTAATTTCTCCCAATGCGAGAAAATCGCCCCGCGGCGTGAATCCGGTCTCTTCCTGAAACTCGCGCCGCGCCGCCTGGAGCGGAGCTTCGGTTTGGTCGTATTCACCTTTGGGGATCGTCCAGGAATCTTTTTTCGCCCAGAACGGACCGCCGGGATGCGCCAGAAAAACTTCCGGCGCGCCGCCCCGGCGCCGGTACATTAATAATCCCGCGCTTCTCTTGATCAAATGCGAGCGTAGCAGATGAGCAGGCGTCACGCCTGCTGCACCGCGCCCTGGAGCTTACTTCGCTTGATCCAGCCATAAACCGAAATAGCGCTGGCCACGGCGCACAGCGCGATAAATCCGATCATGGTCCAGTAAAACGGGCCGGACTTGACGATTCGCAGAATCTGCCGCCCTAGCCGGATGGCCGCGACGCCCACCAGGGAAAAACGCAGCAGCCGGGCGAAAAACACAATGGTCAATTCACGTTGGCGCGAGTATTGAAAGGCGCTGGCCGCGGCAATTACCGCGGTGAAGGGAAACGGCGGCGGAGCGATACAGGCCACCGCGATGGGAATGCCCGCGTCTTTCTTCATTTTTTTTTCGAAATAGTCGAAACGTTTCGGCTTCAGCATTTTCCGCAAACCTTCTTCGCCGCCCTTGCGCGCCACCAGGTCGAGCAGGAGCACTCCGATGGTTGAGCCCAGCGCGGCGATGGGGACATACCAGGCAAAACCCTCGTGTTTTCTCGCGATCAAAACCACCAGCAGGATGTCGTTTCCAAAAGGCAGGACGAGAAACGAAGAATCGAGCACTCCCAGGATCAGCGGCCCAAATAATCCAATGTGCAGAAACAGGGCAAAAAATTTGTGCACTGGAATTTTTCTTGCACTCCGGCTGCCACCGCGATCGTCTTATCAGAGATGATATGAATCGCACCTATGAGCCGATCGAAGATTATGGGGTCATTGGGAATATGCGCACGGTGGCGCTGGTTTCGCGGACCGGCTCCCTCGATTGGTTCTGTTATCCGAATTTCGATTCTCCCAGCGTGTTCGGAGCGCTGCTCGACGCCGAAAAGGGCGGGCATTTCTGCATTGCTCCGCAGGTTCGGGAACTGACTCACAAACAGCTCTACTGGCCGGACACGAATATCCTGATCACGCGCTTCATGGCTGCCGAAGGAGTCGCCGAAATCATCGACTACATGCCCGTGGTTCCCCATGAAGGTCACGGTTACGACGGAATCATCCGGCAGTTAAAAATGATCCGCGGAGAGATGACGTTTCGCGTCGAATGTAAGCCGGCCTTTAACTATGCCCGTGATTCTTATGAATTGGAATTTCAGAAAGGCGGAGTGAATTTTCATTCTAAGAAACTTACGCTTCGTCTGGCTTCACAGGTGGAGTGGAAGAGACGGGGGGACACTCTGATTTCCGAGTTCCACCTGAAAACGGGAGCCAGCCAGACATTTGAAGTGTACGGTCCGGCGCAGGGTGAACAGCCTGGCATGGCCGCTCCCCAGAGTGATGAGTTGTTTCGCGCCACGGTGAAATATTGGCGCCGCTGGCTGCATCGGAGCCGCTACCACGGCCGCTGGCGCGAAACCGTGAACCGTTCCGCCCTGTTGTTGAAGCTGCTGACCTTCGAGCCGACCGGAGCCATCGTCGCCGCGCCGACTTGCAGCCTTCCGGAAGTGATTGGCGGCGCGCGTAACTGGGATTATCGTTACACCTGGATTCGTGACTCATCTTTTACCATCTACGCGCTTCTGCGTATCGGATTTACCGAAGAAGCCAGTCGCTTCATGGCCTTTCTGGACGCGCGTTGTCACGAAATGAAACGTGACGGTACGCTGCAAGTCATGTATGGAATCGATGGCCGTCATCTTCTTACTGAAGAAACGTTAACTCATCTGGACGGTTACAAAGGCTCCGCGCCGGTGCGAGTTGGGAATGCCGCTTATAAACAGGTTCAACTCGATATTTATGGTGAGTTGATGGACTCCGTGTATCTGTTCAATAAGCATGGCTCGCCGATTTCTTACGACCTCTGGACTTACCTGCGCCGGCTCACGGATTGGGTCGCCAGGAACTGGGAACAGGAAGACGACGCGATCTGGGAAGTCCGCGGCGGACGGCGCAAATTCGTGTTCTCCAAGATGATGTGCTGGGTCGCCCTGGACCGCGCGCTGCGCCTGGCGGATCAGCGTGGTTTTCCCGCGGACTGGAAGCTTTGGATGCGCACGCGTGACAGTGTCTATGAAGCGATTATGGAGCGCGGCTGGAGCCGCCGGCGGCAGGCTTTCGTCCAGTCTTTCGGCAGCGACTCACTCGATGCGTCGCTTTTATTGATGCCGCTGGTTTTCTTTGTCGCGCCCACGGACCCGCGCATGCTAGCGACGCTGGACGCGGTAATGAAACCTCCCGTTGAGCACGGCCTGGTTTCCGACGGTCTGGTGTTTCGCTACGATCGCAAAGAGTCTCCGGATGGGCTCAAAGGTCACGAGGGAACCTTCAATTTATGCACCTTCTGGCTGGTGGAGGCGCTGACGCGCGCCGGGAAACTGGAGGAGGCCCGGCTGCTGTTCGAGCACATGCTGGCTTACGCCAATCATCTCGGCTTGTACGCGGAGCAGATCGGGTTGCAAGGCCAGGCGCTGGGAAATTTCCCACAGGCACTGACTCATCTTTCCCTCATCAGCGCGGCTTTTAACCTGGACCGCAGGCTGGACGGCGCGTAAGTCTCACCTGGCCGCGAAGACTTTACGAAATCCGTCCCCGCCGGAGCTATCATATCCACGTGGCACCATCGAATGGTTCATCTCCGCGCTGGCCGATTCTACGCCAGGTGCAAACGGGCGATGTCTTCGGCCTGGGAACATCCGCGGCTTCCGCACGCACGCAAAGCCTGGAGGCGCGCACTACCCGTGCGGATCGCGTGGTTGGCTCCATCTGCCCTTATTGCGCGGTCGGCTGCGGCCAGCTGGTGTATGTAAGGGACGAAAGAATCATCAATATCGAAGGCGACCCGGCATCGCCGATTTCGCAGGGTTGTTTGTGTCCCAAAGGCGCGGCGAGCTTTCAACTGGTTACGGCGACCCATCGCCCGCAGCGCGTTCTTTACCGGCGTCCGTTTGGAACCGAGTGGGAGACGCTTCCGCTGGATCGCGCGATGGACATGCTCGCCGAGCGGGTTAAGAAAGCTCGCGATGAAAATTGGGAAGAAGAAACGCATCGCACCATGTCGATGGCCCATTTAGGCGGCGCGACTCTCGATAATGAAGAAAATTATCTGATTAAAAAGTTATTCACCGCGTTGGGAATGGTGCAGATCGAAAATCAGGCCCGTATTTGACACTCCAGCACCGTCCCCAGTTTGGGGACCTCGTTCGGCAGAGGCGGCGCGACCACGTTTCAGCAGGATTTGGAGAACGCGGACTGCATCGTCATTCAAGGCTCCAATATGGCCGAGTGCCACCCGGTGGGATTTCGCTGGGTGATGAAGGCTCGAGAGCGTGGCGCGACCATCATTCACGTGGATCCGCGATTCACGCGAACCAGCGCGGCCGCCAATATCCACGTGCCTATTCGCGCCGGGTCGGATATTGTGTTCCTGGGTGGAATCATCCGCTATATTCTTGAAACGGGTTCTTACTTTAAAGAGTATGTGGTGAATTATACCAATGCTCCGGCGATTGTTAATGATCACTTTCGCGATACGGAGGATCTGGACGGTTTATTCAGCGGCTGGGAGCCTGGTGGCGATCAGTATCAGAAGCGGACCTGGATGTATAAGGACGTCGATCCCACACCCGCGGCAAGGCAGCCGGTTCAGGCCAAACATAAAGACGAGACACTGGAGCATCCACGCTGCGTTTTTCAGATCCTGAAGCGGCACTATTCGAGATACACGCCGGAAATGGTCGAAGAGACTTGCGGGGTTCCGAAAGATTTGTTTCTGAAAGTCGCCGAGACACTGTGCCGCAATTCCGGGCGGGAACGCACCAGCGCTTTCTGCTACGCGGTCGGCTGGACGCAGCATACGGTTGGGGTTCAGTACATTCGCACCGCGGCCATCATTCAGCTTTTGCTGGGCAACATGGGACGGCCGGGCGGAGGGATCTTAGCTTTGCGAGGCCACGCGTCTATTCAAGGTTCCACCGACATTCCGACTCTTTACAATTTGCTTCCCGGGTATCTGCCGATGCCGAAGGCGAAGCATGATCGGGATCTTGCGTGTTATTTGCTAAATAACGAGTCGCCGTCGGGATGGTGGGGCGAGTTTCCGAAGTATTTCGTCTCTCTGATGAAAGCTTATTTCGGCGATGAGGCTAAACGAGAGAATGACTGGTGTTATGATTACCTCCCACAACTGACCGGCGATCACTCTCACATGAATACGGTCACGGCCATGGCCGATGGCAGAATAAAGGGCTATTTCGTGATGGGAGAAAATCCGACGGTCGGCTCGATGAATGGAGCTTTGCAGGCCAAGGGATTGCGGAAACTCGATTGGCTCGTGGTTCGCGATATGGAACTGATTGAGACGGCGGATTTCTGGCGCAGAGGCCCGGAGGTTCGCCGCGGAGAAGTCAAGCCAAAGGAGATCGCGACGGAAGTATTCTTTTTTCCGGCGGCCGCGCACACCGAAAAAGACGGCGCCTTCACCAATACTCAGAGACTTCTGCAATGGCATCATAAAGCCATCGATCCGCCGCAGGATTGCCGGAGCGATCTCGATTTTATTTATCACTTGGGAAAACGGCTGAAGAGGCTTTATGAAAGAGAGTACGATCAGCGGCGAAACTGGCCCATTCGCGACCTGACCTGGACTTATCCGACTCACGGTCCACGGGAGGAAGTTTACGCCGAGGCGGTACTCAAGGAAATTAATGGCTATACGGTCGCCGATCAGAGACCCGTGGAGGGATTCACTGCGTTAAAAGACGACGGCTCGACCGCTTGCGGCTGCTGGATTTACTCCGGATGTTATCGCGATGGAATCAATCTGCCGGCGCGCCGGAAACCGCATTGGGAGCAGAATTGGGTGGCTTCGGAATGGGCCTGGGCATGGCCCCATAACCGGCGCATCTTATACAATCGAGCCTCCGCCGATCCAGAGGGCCAGCCATGGTCGGAAAGAAAGAAGTTAGTCTGGTGGGACGAAACGAAAAGGGAATGGGCCGGTTACGATAACCCGGATTTCATCGTTAAGCGTCCGCCATCTTATCGTCCGGGCAAGGATGCGCGAGGCCAGGAGACCATTGCCGGTGACGATCCATTCATCATGCAGGCCGATGGTAAAGGATGGATCTATGTTCCGGCGGGACTCGAAGACGGTCCGCTGCCGACTCACTACGAGCCGGAGGAGTCGGTGGTGAAAAATCCACTCTATGGCCAGCAGTGCAACCCGATGCGGATGGAATGGAATCGCGGCGACAATCCCTATCATCGTCCGTATGACGATCCGCGGTTTCCGTACGTGATTACCACCTACCGCCTGACCGAGCATCACACCGCCGGCGGAATGAGCCGCTGGCTTTCCTGGTTATCGGAATTGCAGCCGGAAATGTTCTGCGAAATTTCGCCGGAGCTGGCGGCTGAACATCAGTTGCAGAATGGCGACTGGGTGACCATCCGCACGGCGCGCGCGGAAATCGAAGTGCGGGCATTGGTGACGCGGCGGGTGAGGCCGCTGCGCATCCGCGGACGTTTTGTGCACCAGATCGGGCTGCCGTATCACTGGTCGACGAACGGCCTGGTGCGCGGAGATGCCGCGAATGAGTTGATCGGATTCGTGGGCGATCCCAACGTGTCGATTCAGGAATCGAAGGCATTCACCGGCATGTTGGTGGCGGGGCGAAAGAGCCGCGGCCGCCCGCTCATCGCGGCGCGGCAGATGGACCTGAAAGCCGGAGACCGCGATTTGCCGGCGGCGCGGCGCAAGCCTGAAACGCACGGCGTAAAAGCGCACGAAACCAAGGAGGGCAACCCCTGAAAACCGGATTCTTTACCGACACCACGCTGTGCATCGGCTGCAAGGCTTGCGAAGTCGCCTGCAAGCAGTGGAACCAGTTGCCCGACGACGGCTTCCACTTCACCGGAATGTCCTACGACAATACCGCCGCGCTGGGCGCGTCGACGTGGCGGCACGTCGCGTTCATCGAACGGCCGGCGCCGCTTTCGTATCAGGACGCGGGGCAGTTTTCCTGGCTGTTTTCCTCGGATGTTTGCAAACATTGCGCGCGCGCCGGGTGCCTGGAAGCGTGCCCTACCGGCGCGATTCTGCGGACGGAATTCGGTTCGGTTTACGTGCAGCCGGATGTGTGCAACGGCTGCGGATATTGCGTGGTGTGCTGCCCGTTCGGCGTGATCGACCGCCGCGAAGAGGATGGCCGCGCCTGGAAATGCACGCTGTGTTATGACCGGCAGCGCGCGGATCTGATTCCGGCCTGCGCGAAGTCGTGTCCGACGGAGTCGATTCAGTTCGGCGAAATCGAAGAGTTGCGCGCCAAGGCTCGAAAACGGGTCGAGCAGTTGCATCAGGCCGGCGTGCATGAGGCCTATCTCTACGGCGAAAGCGCGGAGCAGCAGCCGGGCACCGAGGGGTTAAGCGCGTTCTTTCTGCTGCTCGATAAACCGGAGGTTTACAATTTGCCGCCGGATCCGGTGGCGCCGACGAAAAAAGGAAAGGACGCGTGGGCGTCGATGGGATTGGCGATGGCGGGGATGGCGCTGGCGGCGCTCGGGTCGGTGTGGTTCAATCGGCGTGGAGGGCGCGAATGAAACCGGTCGACTGGATGCGGACGGATGGCCGCGATATCAGCCCGCAATTGGGCCTGCTCGAAGGCGAGGGCGCGCTGCAAGAGACGGGTCCGCAGGAAGAGCACGTCGAGAAAATTTCCGAGGACTCAAAAAAAATTCTCGCGCCGGATGATGCCGATCCGACCTATTATGACCGGCCGCTGCTGAAAGAGCCGGTGTGGGAGTGGCACGTTCCGGCGTATTATTTCGTCGGCGGCGCGGCGGGGGCGGCGCTGGTGATGGGCGCGGCGGCGCAGTTCGATGGCAGCCCTGGACTGAAGACGTTCGTGCGGCGCTGCCACGCCGCCGGAATTCTCGGGAGCATGATCAGCGGCGGGCTGTTGATTTACGATCTGGGCCGGCCGGCGCGATTTCATCACATGCTGCGCGTGTTCCGGCCGACGTCGCCGATGAATGTGGGGGTGTGGATTTTGTCGGCGGTCGCGCCGTCGGCGATCATGGCGTCGCTGTTCCACGGACGGCGCGGGCTGCTGGGCGCGTTCGGAGAAATCAGCGGGATCGCGTCGGGTCTGGCGGGTTTGGGGTTGGCGACATATACGGGTGTTCTTGTTTCAAACACGGCGGTGCCGGTCTGGCAGGAATCGCGGAGGGTTTTGCCGATCCTGTTCGGCGCGTCGGCGATGGCCAGCGCGGGGTCGCTGTTCGATTTCCTCGTCGAGGACCGGCAGGCGCGGCGGATCACGTATACGTTCGGAACGATCGGACGAGTGGCGGAGCTGGCGTCCTCGATCGTGATGGAGCGGCAAGCGGGGCGCGTCGAGGAGCGGGTGGCGCGTCCGCTTCAGCGCGGAGTGAGCGGAACCCTGTGGAAGACGGCGACGGCGCTGACGGCGGGCAGTCTGCTGTTATCGGTGCTGCCGGGAAAATCGCGCAAGAAGCGGATCGCGACGGGGATTCTGGGCCTCGCCGGATCGTTGTGTTTGCGATTCGGGACACATTATGCGGGCGTGGCGTCGGCGCGCGACGCCCGGGCGTCGTTCCGGCTGCAAAGGGCGGAGCACACGTCTCCCGCTCGAGCTGCTCCGCCATTACCAGAAAACCGGGCATGACTGGCGGGGCTTGAATCCAAGCCCCGCCGTATTTCGTTCGGTGGCCACCTTTCTTCTCGATCACCCAGAAAAGTAAGGGATCGCCTGTTTCCGCCAAGCGACGGGCGTAACCAGATTAACCATCCCCAGTCATTAGGCCCAACATCGGGGTGCCCCCCATTACGTTGCAGCGGAGTTTCCTAGGACTGCCACCGCGCGGTTGACTGGAAGCTGCTGAGCGCGCCAGCCATCTGGCATTAAGGTAACGGGAAATGGGAAGCGGCCAGCCGCAGCGAAGCGGGATCTGATTGTAGCGGCTGTAAATATTGTTTGCGGAAAGCTTGTTACCATGGCTTCGATGAAGATTTGGTTGTTTTGTTTTCTCAACTTTGGTTTTCTCCATCTGGCCATGGCGCAGGACGTGGTGCGGACGGCTGATCCGATCAAACGCGGATTTAAGCTGACCGATTTTCCGCGCACCGTGCAGGTATCGCAGAATGTTTACACCTATGAGGATTTTCACGCCGGGGCGGAAAAATTTACGACTACGAATATGTTCGTGGTGACCAGCGCGGGCGTTCTGCTGTGCGATGCGCAGGGCGATCCGGAAGCGACGCGCAAGGAAGTGGAAGCGATCGCGAAAATTACCCCGCAGCCGATCCGCTGGGTGGTGATCGGCTCCGATCATGGCGATCATACCGGCGGAAATTCGTCGCTGCCCGCGGGAATTACGTTCTTTATTCATCCCAATTCGAAGGCGATTCTGGAGCGGCAGGCGGCCCACGCGAAGCGCAAACCATTGTGGACGCTGCCGGCCGATGCGGTGCTGGTGCCGGAGGAGAAGGATTTAAAGCTCGGCGGCGAGCCGGTTCAGATTTTATTTCTCGGCCGGGCGCATACCGGCGGCGATCTGAGTGTTTATCTGCCGCGGCAGAAAATTTTGTACCTCAGCGAGACGTTTTTGAATCGCGTGTTTCCGGCGATGCGGTCGGCATATCCGAGCGAATGGCTGAAGGCGCTGGACCGGGCGGAAAAAATGGACGTGAACATTTATATTCCCGGCCACGGATTCACCGAGACGGCGGCGGTTTCGAAAGAGGAGCTGCACGCTTATCATCGGGCGTTGCAGGCGGTGATCGATGAAGCGACACGGTTGTACAAAGCGGGCGTGCCGGTGGACGAGGCGGTGAAACAGGCCAATTGGGGCGAGTATTCGTCGTGGACGCTCGAGAGTTCTCAGGGTCCCATCGCGGTGCGCAGGGTTTACGCGGAGCTGAGCGGGAAATTGCAATGAAACAATGGATCCTTTTTTGCCTGATGACGGCGGCCTGGGCGCAGACGCCGCATCCGATTATCCTGCACGCGGCCGGGCTGGTGGACGTGATCGCGGGAAGAACCTTGCATCCCGGCGAAGTGCTGGTGGAGGGGCAGCGCATTGTCGAAGTGGGAACTTCGGTGCGGCATCCGGCCGGGGCGGAGACGATCGATCTGGGCGACCGGACGCTGGCGCCGGGATTGATCGACGCGCACGTGCACTTGTTCCTGCATCCCGGCGCGGAGGATTTGCAGACAGTGCAGGAATCGGTTCCGGAACGGACGATCCAGGCCACACTCAGCGCGCGCGACGATTTGATGGCGGGATTCACGGCGGAGCGCGATATGGGAACCGAAGGCGCCGGATCGGCCGACACCGCAGTGCGCAACGCCATCAATCAAGGAAAAATTCCCGGGCCGCGGATGCGGATCAGCGGGAACGCGATCTCCATTCTGGGCGGGCATGAGGACGCGATCGGCTACAATCCGGCGCAGCATGTTCTGTCAAACGCCGATTACGCGAATAATGCGGCGGAACTGGTGGCGGTGATTCGCGAGCAGCATAAGGAAGGCTCAGATTTCGTCAAGATTTATCAAACGGGGCGCGATCAGATTCGCAACGGGATTTTTTCCACTCCCTATCAATACACGGCCGATCAGTTGCGGGCGGCGGTGACGGAAGCCGCGCGGTTGGGCACGCGCGTCGCCGTGCACGCGCAGGGCGAACCGGGAACGCTGTACGCGGCGCAGGCCGGAGTGGCGTCGATCGACCATGCCACGCAGTTGAGCGACGAAACCATGCGGCTGATGAAGGAAAAAGGAATTTTCGCGGTTCCGACATTTACGATTTTCGAGTACTTCGCGGAGCATTCGCCGACGGAAGCGGCGCGGGCTCACGAACGGGAAATGTTCGACTGGAAGACGGCGGCGTTTAAGAAAGAGGTCGCCTCAGGAATTCAGTTTGCCATGGGATCGGACGTGGGTCCTTTTCCGCATGGCACGCAGGCTCGGGAATTTGTGCTGATGGTGAAGTATGGGCTGACGCCGATCGAGTCGCTGCGCGCGGGGACGTTGAATGCGGCGAAACTGCTCGGATGGGAGGGTCAGATTGGCGCGCTGAAGGCGGGATATCTGGCGGATATCGTGGCGGTTCCCGGAGATCCGCTGGAGGATATTTCGGCGCTTCAGAAGGTTTCGTTTGTGATGAAGGGCGGGGTGATTTATAAGAAGTGAACCGTGGTCAGCGGCCCGTGGCCAGCGGCCGATGCCGAGGGGATTCGTGGCCTCTCGCGGTGACTTTTTCGATGGAGACGACGTGGTGGTGTTGGACGATTAAGGCTTCGTCGAAATTGTTGACGGTCGGGCAGACGTGGCGTGGAATCAGGTAAAGATTCTCGCCAATTTCCGGACGCGCGCCGGATTTTAACTCGATGGGCAGGTGTTCTTCGCTGGGCTTGAGCGGAACAAAATCGGGATAACCGGCGACCACGCAAGTGGGAACGCCGGCGTCGGCCGAGACGGCTTTGTGGCCGGCATCGCAGGTGAGAAAATTTTCGCGCGGATGGCTGACCACGGTCGATACCACGACGGCCGCGGGCTGGTAGCCCCATTCGGAGGGGAGCTGGGTGAGGCTGGTGGCGTCGCTGTAGACGACCGTCCCGGGAGAAGCGCGATGAATGAAGCGCGATTCGCGGAACGGCCGGTAGGTCGCCGCGCAGGGGAAGGCGGGCGTTCCCGAGGTGATCACTTCTTCGACGGGGAAGCCGGCGCGCTCGACCGCCGCAGCGATTTCCATCAGATGATCGTAGCCGCGATGCGCGAGCTTGTCGCGTTCTTCGAGCGCCGGCGCGTGAATATGGCCATCGTAATAATGAAGGCCGCGAAAACCGGATTCAATGGCGCGGATGGCGTCGAGAATGGCCGCGATGCGATCCTGCGGGATGCCGGTGCGGTCCATTCCGGGATTGACGTCGACGAAAACGCCGACGCGGCTGCGGGCCCATGCGGCGGCCTGCGCGGGATTTTCGGCTAGCACGGAAACGCGCACCTGCGGATATTCTTCGGCAATTTCGCGCACGCGTGCGGCGTTGGCGCCGACCACGGGATAGGCGAGCAGAACATCTTTGATTCCCGCCGCGCACGCCGTTGCCAGCTCGATGGTGGTGGAACATTTGGCTTGCGCGATGCCGCGTTCCACCAGGCGATGCATGATGAAGGCGAGCTTGGCCGTTTTGACGTGCGGACGCCAGCGATTGGGATCGCCGCCGAGAAGACGAATTGTGGCGGAAATGTTCTGATCGACGATGGCGGGATAAATCGCCAGCGCGGGCGTGAGCAGCGCGGCGCTGTTTTCGATCTGGTAAGGTGCGGACGGAATCACAGCTACCAGCTTACGCGAATCCGTCCGCGGTTCGGATTACCGGGTAGGGCCTGAAATCTGCGTTGATCGTGAAGCATGGAGAACCCCCGCCATTACTGGCGGGGCTGTAACGCTCTAGCCCCGCCGTCCATGGCGGGGGGCGCACCGCGCATCAGCGCGGATTTCAGGCACTACGAAAAGACACGCCATCCGTTCCTTTCTGATCTACACTGGGGAATGTAGCAGGAGGCGGATTTGTTCAAGTTCCTCAACTCGACGCCCGCTCGGATTGTGACCCTATTTTTGTTGGCGCAGGCCGCGCTGCTGTACAGCTCGATTCGTCCCGAAGCGGTACCGCCGGGCCGGCCGCTCGCGGGTTTCCCGAAGCAGATCGGCGGTTGGCAGTTGCTTCAGGAAGGCGTCATCGAGCCGGATGTAATGGCGGTGCTGCAAGCTGACGACGTGCTGACCCGGATCTACGCCAAGCCGTCGACCGGCCAGGCGGCGGATTTGTACATCGCGGCATTCCGCTCCCAGCGCAACGGGAAGGCTCCGCATTCGCCGAAGAATTGTCTGCCCGGCAACGGCTGGATGCAGGTATCGGCCAGCGAAATTCAGATCGATGCGGGAACCGGGAAAGAAATTCCGGTGAACCGCTACATCATCCAGCATGGCGACGATCGCAGTCTGGTGCTGTATTGGTACCAGTCGCGCAACCGTTCGGTCGCGGGCGAGTTCAGGGCCAAATTCTGGGTGATCGCCGACGCGATCCGCTACAATCGCACCGATACGGCGCTGATCCGGGTGATCGTCCCGATCGCCAATCGCGACGTGAACGCGGCGCAGAACTCGGCGATCGATTTTGTCCGCGCGACGTTCCCCACCATTCTTCATTTTTTGCCGGCATAGCCGCAGTGCAAGTCGGCAGGCTTAGGCCACTCCGCATGGGCTAGACTATTTTTACTGTGCGAATTTTCGTTTCTCTCCTCGTTTCCGCCGTAATGTTCGGCCAAGGTCCGCCCGCCGCGACGCCGCAGGGCAGCCCGGGCCCGCAAGCCAATCCTTTCCAGCAGGGCAATTCCAGCGATCAGGTTTTGAAGGCGCTCGACGATCTCGAGTGGCGTCTCAAATTGTCCGACATCGCCGATGTCGATAAGGTCGCTTACGCCAGTCTCCCGCCGGCGCACAATCCGAACCCTAACGCGCCGGGCGCGGGCAATCCGCTGATCATCCACGCCTACACGTTTATTCCCAAGAAGCTCGACCGCAGCAAGAAACAGCCGCTGCTGGTTCTGGCGCATCAAGGTGTCCACGGCAACGTCAATTCGACCGAGCTGGGCCATATCATGCGCGAGCTGATGGAGCAGGGCTACAGCGTGATCGCGCCCGATTATCGCGGCTCGACGGGTTACGGTCAGGGATTTTACCAGCAGATCGATTACGGCGGGCGCGAAGTGGACGACGTGTTCAATGCGCGGCAGTGGATGCTCGAAACGTACACTTTTCTCGATCCCAAGCGCGTGGGCATGATCGGCTGGAGCCACGGCGGGCTGATTACGCTGATGAATATTTTTCAGCACCCTGACGCTTATGCAGTGGCTTACGCGGGCGTCCCGGTGAGCGACCTGGTGTTGCGGCTCGGCTATGAGAATGAGGCGTATCGCGCGCTGTATTCGGCGCCGTATCATATCGGAAAAACGGTTCGCGAAGATATGAAGGAATACGAGCGGCGCTCGCCGATCACCTGGGTTTCGAAATTGCAGACGCCGCTGCTGATTCATACCAACACCAACGATGAAGACGTGAACGTGCTCGAAGTGGAGCGGCTGATTACGGCGCTGAAGGCCGAAGGAAAACAGTTCCAATACAAGATTTACGAAAACGCTCCCGGCGGGCACATGTTCAATCGACTGGACACCAGGCTCGCGCGCGAATCGCGCCAGGAGATTTATCAATTCCTGGCGAAATATCTGCATCCCGGAACATGATTTTCGACCCGGCGAGCATGAATCGATCGCAGGCGCGGTCGATGGTGATTTCCGAAGGCGGAATCGTCGCCACCAGCCAGACGCTGGCTTCGCAGGCGGGCGCGCAGGCGCTGGCGCGCGGAGGATCGGCCGTCGATGCGGCGATCGCCGCGAATCTCGTTTTAAGCGTCGTAGAGCCGATGATGTGCGGCATCGGCGGCGATCTCTTTGCCATTCATCGCGACGGAAAAACGGGCGAGCTGACCGGGATCAACGCGAGTGGTTATGCGCCGAAAGCGCTGACCCTTGAAAAATTGAATTTTTCCGTTCCGGCGGCGGGCATTCATTCGGTGACGGTGCCAGGCGCGGTCGATGGCTGGGCGAAAATGCACGCCCGCTTCGGCAAATTGAAATGGGCGGAACTGTTCGCACCGGCGATTTATTACGCCGAGCGCGGATTTCCGGTGACGGAAATTATCCAGTACGACTGGGAGCACACCAGCGCCAAGGTGAGTGACGGGATTTTTGGCAAGGCGCCGCGAGTCGGGGAAATTTTTCGCAATCCGGCGCTGGCGCGCGGGTATCGGATTCTGGCGGCGCAAGGGCCGGAGGCTTTTTATTGCGGCGAAATCGGCGCGGCGATTCTCGCCACTTCGCGGCGCCTGGGGGGAACGATCGCGGCGGAGGATTTGCGTGAATTTTCCGGGGAGTGGGTGGAGCCTTTAAAGATCGATTATCGCGGCTGGTGCGTCGCCGAGCTGCCGCCAAACGGGCAAGGCCTCGGGACGCTCGAAATGCTCAACATCATGGAGCAGTTTCCGCTGCCGCAGCTGGATTTCTTGAGCGCAGAGGCCTTTCACATCAAAATCGAGGCGCAGAAAATCGCCTTTGCCGATCAGCGGCGCTACATCGCCGATCCGCGGTTCAGCGCCGTTCCCCTCGAAAAAATGTTGTCGAAAAATTATGCGCGGGAGCAGGCCGCGAAAATCGGCCATACCATTTATCTCGCGTGCGTGGACCGCGACGGCAACACCGTTTCCTGGATCGAAAGCATTTCCGATTTGTGGGGTTCCGGCGTGATGGTCGACGAATTTGGATTTCATCTGCACAATCGCGGCGGCGGATTTTCTTCCGATCCCGCGCATCCCAACGCGCTTCAACCGCGCAAGCGGCCGTATCACACCATTATTCCCGGCTTTCTCGAACGCGGCGAGCAGCACATCGCGTTCGGAATCATGCGCGGGATGAACCAGGCGCAGGCGCACGCGCAGTTTGTTTCAAACGTGGTCGATCACGGGATGAATATTCAGGCCGCGCTGGAGGCTCCACGGTTTACGAAAGTCACGCTGGGCGGCCGCGATGTGCGGATTGAGGCTCGCGTGCCGGCGCCGGTGATCGAGGAACTGCGCGCGCGAGGGCACGACGTCGAAGTGATCGGCGACTATTCCGGTTTCGTCGGCGGCGGCCAGGCGGTGATGCGCGATTCGGGCACGCGAGTAAATTACGGTGCATCGTCGCCGCGCAAAGACGGCGCCGCAATTCCGGAACCGGATCCCTATTTTTAAAGGGCCACGGAAACGCTCTTGGTGCGCCACCGCGGCTGGAAACTCAATCCACGTACACGCGAGTCACTCGCGCGTGAATCCCGCATAGGACGCTGTACGAAATGGTGCCCGCCCAACGCGCGATCTGCTGGGCGTCAATTGAAACGCCACCCTCCGAGCCGAGCAGCGTCACGGCGTCGCCGGCGCAGAGGCTGGTCTCGGTCGCGTCGATGGTGGTCAAATCCATCGAAACCGCGCCGACAATCGGCACCAATTTCCCCTGCGCGATCACTTTTCCGCGATTCGACAGGCGATGCGGAATGCCGTCGGCATAGCCCGCGGCGAGAATCGCGATGCGCATCGGCCGCGCCGCGCGATGAATGCCGCCATAGCCGATCAGCGCGCCGGCTTCGATGTCCTTCACCGAAAGAACGGTGGCTTTCCAGGTGAGCGCCGGCTTCACGCGAAGCACCGCCGCCGGCGCCGGACCGCGGCCGGGCGAAACGTAGCCGTAAATCGCGTGGCCGGGCCGCACCAGGTTGCCCCACGCTTCGGCGCGACCGTAGGCGACCGGAATGGTGCTGGAAAGATGCACATAATCGGGCGGCGCGCCATGGGCCCGAAAGGCGGCCAGCACGGCTTCAAAACGCGCGATCTGTTCGTCGGTCTGCGAGCTTTCATAATTGGCCGAAGAGGCGAAGTGCGTCATCAAACCTTCGAGCGGCGCGGGCGCGGCGCGCACGGCGCGAAGAATTTCCTCCGGCGCGGCGCGTGTTCCCAGCCGTCCCATGCCGCTGTCGATCTTCAAATGATAGGGAGCGCGCACCTGCGCCAGATCTTCGAGCGAGTGAACCACGGGGGTGAGGCGAAATGTTTCGAGCGCGGCCCGGTCTTCGGGAAGAAAATCGGCCATCACCAGAATCCGCGCGCCGATCCCGGCCTGGCGCAGCGCCATTCCTTCGGCGACGCTTGATACCGCCAGCCACTTCACGCCTTCGCTTTCGAGCACCCGCGAGATTTCCACCGCGCCGTGACGATAGGCGTCGGCCTTCACCACGGCCATGATCTGCGCCGCGCCGCTGACCACGCGCCGCACGGCCTGGTAATTTTCACGAATGCGCGCGCGCGAAACCTCCACCCAGCTACGCATTCGCCAGCCCCTGGGCCAAACCAGTCAGCAATTTTTCGTACGCGTCGGTCACCGCATCCCAACTGTAACGCGAGCGGACGCGTTCCACCGCTCGCGCGCGCAGCTCGTCGCGTTCTGCTTCGGGCATTTCCAGGACGCGCTCCAGAACTTCCGCTAAATTTTCGTGGCGAAACGGAATTCCCGCGCCTTCGGCCACTTCCGAATTTTCCGGATTTTCCAGATACAAAACCAGGGCCCCGCGGCCCATCGCTTCGATCAGCGCCGGATGCGTGCCGCCGACCTCGGTCGCGTGAATATAGGCAAAACAATGCGAGCCGAGCTCGCGATAACCCTGGCCATAAATCGCGCCCGGAATCACAATGCGCGGATCGCGCGTGTCGCGCACCTGCTGGATCAAATCGGCGGCATAGGGCGCGTCGCCGATCAGCGCCAGCCTGAAATTCGTGCTCACCCGCTCAAAGGCCTCGCGCACCAGCAGCGGGTTATTCTCCGGCTCCATGCGGCTGACGTAGAGAAAATATTTTTTCGCCTCCAGGCCGAGTTGATCGAGCACCAGCGTCGTTTCCAGTTTGCGGGTTTCCGCGCCGTAAGGAATCATGATCGAATCGCGGCCGTAGCGCGCGCGATAATATTTGGCGATGTGCGCCGCGTCGGTGACCACGGCGTTCGGCATCCAGGTGGCCAGCCGCTCTGACATTCGATACCACATTTTCGCCGCGAGATTCCATTTCTTGCGATTCCGTTCGAGCCCGTCGACATTCAGCGCCACACGCGTTCCGAAAACGCGGGGGATCCAGGTGAAAACGGCGTTGGCCGCATTACAGTAAAGAACGGCGTCCTGCCGCGTGGCGAGGACGTGCAGGGTCGAAAAAAACGTGTGCGCCACGGTATCGAGATATTTGTGCCGGATCGTCGGCAGGTATTGCAACTCGACGCCGCGATACGTTTTTTCGGAATAACGCTCGCGGCAATAGACCGTGACGCGATGCCCGCGCGCGGCCAGGCGTGTGGCCAGCTCCTCAGCGAAAGTTTCAAAACCGCCGTAGCGGGCGGGGATGCCGCGGGTGCCCAGAATCGCGAAATTCACTTCCCGCTTTTGATTATCCCCGGGCCGCGCGCGCCTTGGCCAGTCCGCGCGCCGTCGGACGCGGCGCCGGCCGGCTCACCGGCTTGTAGGAAAACCAACTGGCGATGTAATCATCCTTCACGCGGCGGCGCTTCATGATCTCGGCGCGCTTGGCGACGACACGCCTCCAGTTGTGCGCCAGATAGAGGAACGCTTTGAGCGAAGTATGCTCGCGCAGCAAACACGCGCTGACCACCACCAGGTCGCGCGCGGTGATCGAGAACCAGTTGCGCCGGTACAGATCGCCGGTCATGTTTTTGATCCGCATCAGGAACCGGTTTTTGACCGAGTGCATGTTGATTTCCGGCGGCAGCGCCCGGCGATTCCCGGGCAGCACGTTACGCACGTGATACCCGCGGGCCAGCGGCGTATAGATGCACCGCCAGCCCATCAGTTGCGCGCGCCATGCCACATCGGCGTCCTCGCGGTATACGAAAAAATCGGGGTCGAAGAATTCGCCGCCGATCTGAATGTCTTCGATCATCTGCCGCCGGTACAGCGCCGCCGCCGCGGTCGCCCCGAAGACATATTCGAAATTGACGTAATGGCCGTTGTCCACTTCCTGGCTGCCGCGGTCCAGGTGGCGCAGCATGGGCGTGAAATAAATCCCGGTGGAATCGACCAGTTGCTTGTCGTGAAAATCGAAGCTGGCCCGGATGCTCAGCAGCTTGCCGCACACCGTGCCCACCTTGGCATCGACCTGCCCGGCGTCGACCAGCGCCTGAATAAAATTCTTGAGCAGCAGAACGTCCGGATTCAACGTGAGCACCCATTCGCCCGACGACAAGCCGATCGCCTGGTTTTGCGCCGCGGCGAAGCCGACGTTTTCGTCGTTGTAGTGGATGCGGCAGCGATCCTCGAACTGCTCCAGAATATCCACCGTGCCGTCGGTCGACGCGTTGTCGAGGACGATCACTTCCAAATGAGGATATTTCTGATCAAGCACGGATTCCAGACAGCGCCGGATGAACCGGCCGCTGTTGTAAGTAACGATTGTGACGGAGACCAAGTCGTTGTAGGCCATGCGAATGGTTATAAATTCGGTGGTACTACGCCGCGCCTCCTTGACGACACAAGGCACAGCCCTGCAAAACGTACAATCCTGCTAAAAACAAGGACCGGAGCCAGGCTCCGCTGTTCGATCATCCCCGCGACCATCCGCGGAAGGGAACTGACTGCAACCGCCGCACAGACCGCCCGGTAACCGAATCCATCGAAGTGCTTAGCGGCATATCTTAGAAGGCTAGCACACCAGTACCACGCCCGGCATCCGGCCGGAAGCTGGGCGATGGAGTGGGCGCCCCGGTGCCGGGCCTGGACATTCGGCACATATTCGATCCGGAATCCCGCCAAGGCCGCGCGCCGGCAAAAGTCGACGTCCTCAAACCAGATGGGGTAAAACTTTTCGTCAAACCCCCCCAGCTTTTCCCAAACGTCCCGCCGGAACATCAGAAACGCGCCCGCCGGCTGCTCCACCGCGCCCGCCTGCTCGAGCGACCGGTCCAGATACCGGTACTTCCGGTTCACTGGATTGGACGGCCATAATCGATTCAGGCCGAACAGCTCGAAAATCAGCGACGCGGGAGTCGGAAACCGGCGAATCGTGAATCCAGCCTGCGCGTGCCCGCTCGCGTCCACCAGTTTGCCGGCGGCCAGCCCGTACCGGGCGCTAGCTTCCACCAGCGCGTCAACCGAAGTGAGCAGACTCACGTCAGGATTTAGCAGCAAAATAAAATCGGTGTCAGTAGCGCGCACGCCCTGGTTCACGGCCGCGGCGAAGCCGAGGTTTTTCCCGTTGGCGATGTTCGCCGCGCGAATCCGGCTTAGTGTCGCATCCCGCGAGGCATTGTCTACCGCCAGTGGAGTCAGCAAGGGCGCCATTTCAGCCAGACACTCCAGGCAATCCTCGATGACCTGCGCGGAATTGTGAGTAACGATTATCGCCGTAACAGCCAGAAATAGACCCTCCAGTAACGGTCAAACCCGGTCTGTTGCTGCGTTTCAAAGATAGCCCGCTCACTGGCTTCAACGATCTCATGAAGCCCGGCGCTTGGAGCGCCGATAATATCCCCGTTAATCGCCCGGGCTAACCTCAACCCGGATCGTTTCCCACGGAGCCAGGCGAGCCCGGCGCCGTAACGAATTGCCAGCGTTCCCCAAAGCAACTGACCGGCCACAATCGGCCAGCGCGGCTCTCCCCGGAAGTGCTTTGCCGTCAATAAAACCTGGTTGCGGGAAAGATAGAACACCGTGTCCGAATTCCACGCCCCCAGCGTGGCACTGCCCCGATGGAAGGCCACCGCGCCGGGCAGATACACTCCGCTGCGTCCGGCCGCCGCGCATCTCAGCCCGAAATCTATGTCTTCAAGATACGATTCGAACCTTTCGTCGAGCAGACCGATTTCATCGAACAGATCCCGCCGGAACAAGGCGGCGGTCATCGGCGCGAACCGGATGGGGCGCAACTGGTTCCAAAAAGCGGAATCCGGAGCACCCGCTCCGCAGCGGCAGGCGCAGGCACCGCGCGAAATTTCGTCGAAAGCGCCGTCGATGATTTTGGGATCGGACGCGCGCAGAAGTTTGCCCGCGGCAAACGACGCCGCGCCGATACCACCCAGCATCTTCGCCAGCCATTCGCGGTGGAGGGTCACGTCGTTGTTCAGAATCGCGACGTAATCCGCGCGCGCGGCCTCGATTCCGCGATTTACCGCCGCGGCGAAGCCCAGGTTGCGCCCCAGTCGCAGCACCCGCGCCCCGGCCGATTCGGCCCATTCGGCCGAGCCGTCGCCCGATCCGTTATCGGCGACGATCCACTCCTCGAACGGGCGCGTCTGCGCGTCGAGCGTCGCGGCCAGCTCGCGCAGCAGATCGATGCGGTTCCAATGAGGGATCACCGCGGCGACGCGCATTTTACGTGAACCGTTTCTTCACCAGGAACCAGAGATTATAAAAACCGTCGCGCCACGGATTCAGCTTCACCTCGCCCAGCCGCGACGTGTACAGGATCGGCATTTCCGCGAATCGCACGCGGTTGTTCTTCAGCGCCTCGATTTTCACTTCTTCGGAGAACGCCATGCCGTCGGACACCAGCTTCATGCCCTGGAGAATGGACCGCCGGAAAACCCACATCCCCGATTGCGAATCGCGCACCCAGCGGAAATAGAGGATGGACATCGCCAGCGACAAAATCAAATTGCCAAATTTATGTTTAAAGCTCATCGCGTTCCGGTCGCGCACCGGAAAACGTGACGCGTTCAGAAAATCGACGTCCAGGTGCAAAAACGCTTCGAGCAGATAGGAGATCGCGTCCGGCGGATAGCTGTGATCGCCATCCAGCGTGATAATCAGGTCGCCGGTCGCTTGCGCAAAGCCGGTTTTATAGCTGCGCCCGTAGCCGCGCACGTTTTCGCGAATCACTTTGGCGCCGAAACTTTTCGCGACCTCGGAAGTGCGGTCGGTCGATCCGTTATCGACGACGATCACTTCATCGACAAATTCCGGCATGCGTTTGAGCACGGACTCGATGCCCTGTTCTTCGTTGAGACACGGAATGATCACCGTGATCCGTTGTTCTTTATACATCGGGGCGGCGCAAGAAACAATTCCATAGAATACCGTGCCGCGAGTGTATGATGAATTTTATGAAGTGGTATGTAGCTCTTCTCGCCGCCGCGCTCACCGCGCAGACGGCCCCCATCGGCGATGTCAAAACCGTGTACCTTCTTCCGATGTCCAGCTCGCTTGATCAGTATCTGGCCATGCATCTCACCGCGGGCAATGTTTTGCAGGTGGTGACCGACCCCAAAAAGGCCGACGCCATCCTGTCCGATCGCATTGGCGCGACCCTCGATCAAAAGCTCGACGACCTGTACGGAAAATCGAAGCCCAAGCCGAAGGACTCCATGGACGATTCTCCGCAACCCGTGATCCAGCCGGTCTCCCGCGCGCGCGGAATGATTTTCCTGATCGATCGTAAGACGCGCAATGTGCTGTGGAGCGTTTATGAGCGCCCCAAAACCACTTCCCCCGACGATCTGAATCGCGCCGCCGACAAAATCGCTGCAAAACTCTCCAAGGACCTGAAGGGCAAATAGAAGTGCTGACCCGGCGCTTCGAAGACGCTTTTCTCTACGCGGCGCATCTGCACGCGGCACAGCTGCGCAAAGGCTCCCAAATCCCTTATATTTCGCACCTGATGGGTGTCGCCGCGCTGGTGCTCGAATACGGCGGCGGAGAAGATCAGGCCATCGCCGCGCTGTTGCACGATGCGGTGGAGGATCAGGGGGGCGAACCGATCCGCCGCGAAATTCGGGCGCGCTTCGGCGCGCGCGTTGCGGAAATTGTCGATGGCTGCACCGACACGGATCAGGAACCCAAACCGCCGTGGCGCCCGCGCAAGGAGGAATTTCTGCTTTCCTTGCGCCGCGCTTCTCCCGCGGTGCGTCTCGTCGTCGCCTGCGATAAGCTGCACAACGCCCGAGCCATGGCGCGCGATTACCGGATGTGCGGCGAAGCCATCTGGTCGCGCTTTACCGGCCGGCGCGAAGGAACGCTGTGGTATTATCGCGCCCTGGTCGACGCGCTGCGCTGCGAGGAGATCGCGCCGCTGGTGGCCGAACTTGATCGCGCCGTGGGTGAGTTGGAGGCCCTTGCGGCCGAACCCGTCTAGCAGGGTGCTCAAAAAAGGGGACACAGGCTCGAACAGCCTGTCAAGTTTTCAAAGATTGCGATGGTTCGCCGAAACGAGGTTCTATCGTTTCATCCGCGCAAGGAGCGACCGTTTCGCGCGGCCCAGCTTTTTCCGAACCGCGCGCGCCCACACCCGCACCCGCGCTTGCTGCGCGCCCAACCAGCCATACTTGAAAAACCACAGAATGAAGTACTGGCCGCCGGCGCCGTGACGATGGCGCGGCTCGAATCCGCAGCGCTCGGCCATGTCGATCGAATCGGCGTCGGAAAACGGCACGCCGAGCCAGGTGTCGTCGGGCGACGATTCGGTTCGCGTATCGCCCTGCACCCAAAATTTGAACAGCGCGCCCCGGCGCAGCAGGCGATGCACATCGCGCACGTAATTTTCGATGATTTCGCGGCTGGGGATGTGCTGAAAAACGATGGCCGAATAAGCGAAATCGAAGGGCTTGGACGGAATCACGGTGAGGTCGCAGCCGTTGTTCTGATAAACGTGCGCGTGGGGAAAATCGGCCACCGCGCGCCGCGCCGCCGCGACCATTTCGCCGCTGATGTCGACCGCGTGCACTTCGCCGAACACTTTGGCGAGCGCCCGCGTCAGCCGTCCCGCGCCGCAGCCGATTTCGAGCACCCGCATCTGGCGCGGATCCTTGCCCTGGCAGATGTTGCCCATATCGGTGAGAATGTCTTCGGCGATCAGCTGTTCTCCGGAGGCGAAAAAATCCTCGTCGGTCCAATCCTGGCGCGCGGTATTGACGTAATAACGGGCGTTTTCGCGAGCCCGCTCATCCCAATCGCGTCGCATTTTTTCGAGCTGCTGCTCGACCGTCAATTTTTTCGGCGGAGTCACAGAAAGGGCGGAGGCTGGTTCGCAGTCCAATCCTTAAGTTTACTATGCGACCCGGAGCCGCCGATGGGGGAAGAGTTAAATTCCCCGACAAACCGGTTCCCCGACAAACCAATTCCCCAACAAACCATCCTCCCGCTTTCTCCGGTCCCGTCGAAAGCAAGCCCCCGCCATCACTGGCGGGGCTGTAACGAGCACTACGGTCCCGCTCAGTCATGACGGGGGCTCTCCATCCTTCGGGATCAACGCGGATTTCACGCACTACCCCAAGGTCGCGCAGACGGTGTCGTGATAAAATCGGCCCAATGGAGAAAGTGCCTTCGATTCAGGCCATTCTCGAAAGCCAAACGCAGTGCAAATCGTTCACCCGCGCGACGACGGCGCAATTTTTCCGCGATGAGCTGTCGCGAACGCGCCTCGAGCAAGGTGGGCTCGCCAGCATCCACGATCCGGTGAGCAATCAGAGTTTCACGTTGGACCCCGCCAAAAAGATCGCCATTCCGGGAGTGCCCAAAATCCCCGGAATGGCCCTCCCGGCGATGCCCAAACTGCCCGGAGTAACCCTGCCCTCGGCGCCCAAAATTCCGGGAGTGACCCTGCCGAAGCTTCCGGGCGTGACGCTTCCGCAAGTTCCCGGCGCGCAGATCCCGAAGCCCACGCAAATCGCCGATCTGGGCGAAAAAAGCATCGACGGAATCAAGGTATCGGGCAAACAGTTTTCTATCCCGGTGGTGGGCAAGTCGCTCCCTCTGGCGAACGAAGTATGGACCTCGAAGGATCTCAAACTGCCGATTCAATCCACGGTTACGGACCCGTCCACCGGTTGCGTGATGAAGACGCAAATGAAAAATGTGCAGCCGGGAGTGAATCTCGATCCGAAAATGTTCCAGGTGCCGCCGGATTTCAAGGTCGTTCCGCCCAAAATCCCTGCCGCACCGCAATTGAAAACGGGCCAGTAACCGGCCTTTGCTGTTATAACGGCGCTGGCCTCTGTGAGGTGCGCTGCGAGGGTTCGCGGTTTTTCCCGGGCCGCCCGCGGCCCGCTTAATCGAGCATCACCACCAACAATTCCATTTCCGGCTTGGCGATCTCTTCCGGCACGAAAACGGAGACCTTCTGTGATTTGACGACTCCGTCCCACAGCACTCCACTCTGATTGAGCGCAAAATACTGCCGTGACAATTTCACCGGAACGGACGCGGGGGGGACGGCGGTGTGGCGCAGCGAAATCCCGGGCAGCGCGTTGCGCACCAGCCGGTGAATTTCCGCGGGCGAGGACGCCTTAAAGAGTTTGGGAACCTGCTTGATGACCTCCTCGACGCCCAACTGCGCTCCCACCGAAAGATAAAACTGGGTCTTCTTGAAATATTCTTCCTTGATCTCGCCGGACCACACCGATTTTTCGGTCAGCGACAAGGGCACGGCGATGCACTTGGACGGGATCGCGGTTTCGAGCAGAATGCGAATCTTTTCATCGAGCTCGGTAAAACATTTCCCCAGGTTTTCGTGATCGTAATCGGGAAGATTGCGGGCGTGTTCTTCGAGCGAAAAGCTGGAAAGAGCGCCGGCCAGGCCCAGCATCATCAAATACATCATCTCCGGATGACGCCGCCGTTCGGTCCACAGATGCTTGAGCTGGGGAAGGTAGGTGTTGGCGGTGTGCAGCAGCCAGAAATTGGCCGTATCTCCGGGGCCGAATTCGGCCAGACTTCTTCCGCCCTGGCGCCGCATGTTCGAAAGGGAAGCCGATTTGGCGGCCAGCAACTCGATCAGGCGGCGAAGCATCAGCAACAGATACTCGCTCGAATCGAGGGAAACCGTAGCGGGAACGAAATCGGGGCGCAAAATATAGGTTCCCGCGGCGCTGCGCGTCACGCAGGCGATGCGGATGGAGACGGCGCCGTCCAGAGATTCGCCGCCGAAGACGATGCGAAAATTCTTTCGCGCCACCTGCACCGGCTTCTGCTCCTGGCCGCCGGCCTCATCGAGGATCATGCGCGTTTCGGCGATATAGCGGGTTCCGGCATCGCCCCGCGGCTCGCCGTTGTATACGGTGACGTTCTTGCCGCGCGGTTTCGCCTCCGGCAGCGCCAGGAACACATCGAGCTCGGGATCGGTGGGCGCGAAATAATCGCCGACCTCACGGCCTTCGGGCGGCTCGTCCGCTTCGGGAATATTGAAAATCAGGCCGTCGGAAAAAATTCCGCGGCAATGGCGAAGGGTGAAAATTCCGTTGGAAAGCGCCTCCAGATCGATGGACAGTCCAGCCACGCCCCAATTGCAGGAAGAAGAAGAAGTGGCCCGGAACTGGATGTGTTGTTCGAAATATTCGTCCTGCGCCTGAAAATGTTGCGGCGTCAGAAACATCCCCTTGGTCCAGACGACGCGCTGCAATTGCTTCATAGGCTGCGAATCCTAAGTATACCGGGAGTGGTCTTCCTGAGAACAGGCTATCCGACCAATACGGTGGGTTCGCCGGAGACGATCACGCCGCCATGCTCGGTTTCGTCGCCCAGCCGCGCGGCCGGAAGATCGCAAATCAGAACCGTGAATGAACCGAGGACAATCATATCCGGCGGCCCGACGCAGGTGGCCATATCGGTGACACGCGCCGCCGGCAGACCACCGATGAGAACCGTCACCGCGCAAGGCGGAATAATCGGTCCGCCGACGTGCGGCACCGGGCCATCGAAAGCGGGGCAGGTGTGCATATCGGTGACGCGCGCCGCAGGCATTCCCATGGTTTAAGCCTCTTTCTCCCAGACCTTCAGATCGTTGGCGCGTCGCATCCCGGCATCGAAAAACGCGCGCAGCCGCTGCGGAGCCTGCCGCGGATCGAGCGCCACGGCAAGCGCGATCGCCCCGCAGATCATTTTCCCGCAGAGCGCCGGCGGCGGCTCCGGCGCTGCCGGAGAATCGGGCGGCCCGATGCTTCCGCCGCTATAAAACACGGCCATCCCGAGACACCCGGCCGGCGTCCTGATCCCCGCCTGGTCCGCCGCAATTCGCACCGCGCGGCGGCGCTCCTCGCCCGGTTCGGCGAGCCATTTCTCGATCGACTCCACCGCCTTCGCTGCGCCGGTTTTCTGGAGAACCGGCTCGATGCCGCGGATCGATGCCAATGCCCAGGCGATCGCTTCGGCCCGCGGCAGCACCTGCGCCAGCGCGCCGATACTGGCGCGAACCTCGCCGCCGCGAACCATCTGCTCGATCAGCGTGCGCGCGGGCAATCCCGATTGCGCCATCTGCCGCGCCCCGTCGCCCAATTCCGCCCGTTCGCAAAGTTCCTGTGCCGTCATCTCAGTTGATCATCGTAATGCCGCCATCCATATCCAGATCGCCGTCGGCGCTCACTTGAATCACCGGCGCCTCCGCCGCAATCTGCACCTGCCCCTGGATACTGATGTTCAAGCCGGAAATGGTGATCCCCTCCTGGTTGATCACGATACTGTTCTCTCCGACCTTCAGCGTAATCGACTGCATCGCCTGGGTGGTGATCGAGCCGAGGTCCACCTTGGTGCTCTGATTTCCCTGCTGAATCTCGATGCTTTCGTTGCCCTGAGTGACGGTCTTGCTCTCGTTCTGGGTAATGGTGGTGGTGCGGTTGTTGCCGACGGTGCGGTTCTCATCGTGCTCCACCTCCGTCGTCAGATCTTTTTCGGCGTGCAGCAGCACCAGCTCGCTGCCCATCAGGTCCTCGAAACGAAGTTCGTTGCAGTTGGATGCGCTTCCTCCCTTTGAGCTGCGGGTCTTGATGCCGCTCTGGGTTTGATTGCCCGGCAGCGTGTAGGGTGGCATCTGCTCGGCGTTGTACACGCGCCCGGTGATGATGGGACGGTCCGGGTCGCCTTCCAGAAACTCGACGATCACTTCCTGCCCGATGCGCGGCAGGAAGATGGCGCCCCAGTTCTTGCCGGCCCATTCCTGACTGACGCGAATCCAGCAGGAGCTGTTTTGATCGTTGGCGCCGATCCGGTCCCAATGAAATTGCACCTTGACGCGGCCGTAGTTGTCCGAATAAATCTCTTCTCCGGAAGGACCGACCACGACCGCCGTCTGGACACCGGCGACCAGCGGTTTGGGCGTGAGGCGCAGCGGACGGTAGGTAATGGATAGCGGAATGGCCTCAAATTCGTTGGCATAATCCTCCCGCAGATCGCGATTGGTCTCGTACGAACTGGTTTGCATCTTGAGCTTCAGCTCGGTCAGGAGATAGCTTTCGTTCAGATCCGGGCGGTAGTGATCCTTCAGGTCGAATTGAAAGCCGGCCGTGAAGGCCCGGACATTGCCTGCGCCGCGGATCACCTGCTCGGTCATCTCCTTCTCCTCGAGCCGCAGATTCGCGTAGTGCTCGCCGGAGCTCCGGTCCGCGTATTTTCCGGGATAATCGTAATTCTCCTCCGGATCCTGATTGGCGACGTTAACCTGCAAACTATTGCTGGGGGTGGTGAAATTGTAGTCGTCGAGCGTCACCTTCCCGGTATTGGCTCGAGTGGTGTACTTGAGCTCTTCGATCACGTCGTCCGGCAGGAAGGATCCGCGCGTGACCCACATCCGGCCGGTGCTTTGGCCCGGGCAGGACACGCAGGCGGACATGCTGTCGATCAGCACCATCTCGTGCTTGTCCGCGGAATGCTGGAAATAATAGAAAATGCCTTCGTCCTCGAGCAGCCGCGAAACGAAATCGAGCCCGGACTCGCGATATTGCACGCAATATTCGCGGGGCGAATAGCTTCCCTGCAAATTCAGCGAAAAATCCGAGAAATTGCAGTTATTGAAGACCTGTTCGACAATGTCGGGCACAGATTTGTTCTGAAAAATCCGGCAATCCTTCCACAGCGAGAGGAACCAGAACCAGGGACGGATCACCGCCTCGTAAGAGGTGAAGATCTGCCGCCGTCCGCGCTGTGTGAAATGACTGACCAAGCCATGGATATAGCGCTCGCCGCCGCCCACCAGGTCGATTTCGACATGAACCGGCTGGCGGATCAGGCTGCTCGCGTCGATCGAATCGTTCTCGCTGATCATATCGAGGCGGAATTCGAACGGCCGCGAAACGGCTTCGGTCCCTTCGACGTTTTCGAGCAGCAGAACGTCGCTGCCGAGCGGGGTGTACACCCGCATCGGGCGGCCGGCTTGAGTATAAGAAGAAGCCATCCGGGTACGCTCAGGAATAGGAGTACGTAAAAGCGCCGTCTTCGCCGATGCCCACCCGGATATTCTCCGGCTTGCGTCCTTCGGCGATATGCTCCAGCAGCTTCCGCGAAACTTCCGGAAGCAGCGAGTTGGTCAGGATATGATCGATGTTGCGGGCGCCGCTTTCGACCTCGGTACAGCGGCGCGCCACCTCCTCGACCAGCGCGTCCTCGTAGCCGAAATCGATTTTGTGGGTTTCGAGCAGACGCCGCTGGATCTTCCCGAGCTTCAGATGCACGATCCGTTTCAAGGCCTCGTCGCGGACCGGGAAATAGGGAATGATCACCAGCCGCCCCAGGAAAGCGGGCTTGAAAATTTTATCGAGCCCCGGCTTCAGCGCCTTCACCAGCCCTTCGTAACTGGGCATGGTTTCCGGATCGGCGGTGAGCTTCATCACCGTGTCGGTTCCGGCGTTGCTGGTCAGAATAATCACGGTATTCTTGAAATCGATCTGCCGGCCTTCCCCGTCCTCGAGAACCCCTTTGTCGAAAACCTGGAAGAACAACTCCAGCACGTCCGGATGCGCCTTTTCGACTTCGTCGAGCAACACCACCGAGTACGGCCGGCGCCGCACCGCCTCGGTCAGCACGCCGCCCTCGCCGTAGCCGACGTATCCCGGAGGCGATCCCTTGAGCGTCGAAACCGTGTGCGCTTCCTGAAATTCGCTCATGTTGATCGTGATCAGGTTGCGCTCGCCGCCGTACAGCAGCTCGCTCAGCGCCAGCGCGGTCTCGGTTTTCCCGACGCCCGACGGTCCGGCGAGCAAAAACACGCCCACCGGCTTGCCCGGATCCTCGATGCCGGCGCGCGAAGTGCGGATGCGCATCGAGATGACCTCCAGCGCATGGTCCTGCCCGATCACGCGCGCCCCCAGACGCTGCTCCAAAGACAGCGCAACCTGCACTTCATCGGTCAGCATTTTGCCGACGGGGATGCCGGTCCATCCGGAAATTACTTCGCCGACCAGGTTGGAGTCCACCGCGACGCGCATCATCGGCGAATCGCCCTGCGCGGCTTCCAGTTCACCGTACAATTTGCCGAGCTCTTCCCGCAGAGCGGCCGCATCGATGGCCGGCTGTGCCGCGGCTCCCGATTCGCCCGCCGGCGCGGTCTGCCCAACCGGATGCGCGGCCGCTTCGAGCTGCGTCCGGATCTCGCGAATCCGCGAAACCAGATCGCGTTCCTTTTCCCATTGCGCCTGCAATCCGGTGAGCCGCTGCTCGGTGGTCGATTTCCTCGATGCCAGGTCGGCCAGCCGCTCGGAATGATCCGCGCCCGCCGACGACTCCCGTTCGAGCACGCGAATCTGCACGGCAACATCGTCGAGCACGCGATGACAGTCTTCAATGGGGCCGGGGGTGACGTTGTGCCCCAGCGCCAGGCGCGCGCAGGCGGTGTCCAGCACGCTCACGGCTTTGTCCGGAAGCTGGCGATCCGGCAGATAACGATGCGACAGTTTGACCGCAGCCTCCAATCCTTCATCGAGGATGCGCACGTTGTGATGGTTTTCGAGCGCCGGGATGACGCCGCGCATCATCACCGAGCATTTCTTTTCATCCGGCTCCTCGACCTTCACCATTTGGAAGCGCCGCGTCAGCGCCGGATCTTTTTCGAAATATTTTTTGTACTCGGACCAGGTCGTGGCGGCGAGCGTTCGCAATTCGCCGCGCGCCAGCGCCGGCTTCAACAGATTCGCCGCGTCATTTTGCCCCGCCGCGCCGCCCGCGCCGATCATGGTATGCGCTTCATCGATGAACAGGATAATCGGCGTGGGCGACGATTTCACCTCTTCGATCAGCCCTTTCAGCCGGTTCTCGAACTCGCCCTTTACGCCGGCGCCGGCCTGAAGCAGCCCCAGGTCCAGCGTACGCAGATTCACGTTCTTTAAAACCGCTGGCACGTCGCCCTGCGCGATGCGCAGCGCGAATCCCTCCACCACCGCCGTTTTTCCCACGCCCGCTTCACCCACCAGAATCGGATTGTTCTGCCGGCGCCGCGTGAGAATATCCACCACCTGGCGGATTTCGAAATCCCGCCCCAGCACCGGATCGATCTTTCCCTGTTTGGCGCGCTGGGTCAGATCGATGGTGAACTGATCCAGGTTCGGAGTCTTGCCGCCGCCCGGACGCGGCGCGGTTTCCGCGGCGCCGGCAGCCGTTTCCGAATAATCTTTTTCGTGCGAAGCGTCGGTGATGGTCGAAAAGTCCTGTTTCAGGCCGTCCGCGTTGATTTTCGTCAGTTCCCGGCTGATCTCGCGAATCATGCGGCTCAGCTCTTCATCCGTCAGCAGCGCCAGAATGGTGTAGCCGGTGCGAATCCGCGTCGCGCCATATTCGAGCGAACCGAGCGTCCACGCTTCCTGGAACGCTCTGACCAGCGTGGGACTCAGCGTCGGATTGCGCGCATTTCCCGATTTGAGGTGGTCGAGCGAGCGCGTCAGCTCGCTGGCCAGCCGCGACCGGTCCACTCCGTAATGCTTCAGGATCGCGGCGCAATCCCCGTCATTCTGATCGAGCAGTTTCAGCAGATAGTGCTCGACTTCCACGTCGTAATGGGTCCGCGACAGGCAAAGGCCCGCCGCGGCCTCCAGCGCCGCGCGCGATTCGCTGTTGCATTTCCCGATCAGTGCCTTTAAATTTACGCCCATGTTTCTTCTCCCAAGGATACGATCGCGTCGTCCGGATCGTAATCAAACTCGCCCGTTTTGGCCCACGAACACAGGCCCAACGGAAGCTCGGCGTCTCCGCCGAGCTCGTATTCCGGAACCTCGCCGCGTGCCAGCACCAGTTGCACATCGAAATCCACCTGGCCGCCCGAATAAAACCGGGTGACGGCGCGCAGCGCGCGGCACCCGGCGGATCCCGGCAGAAACTCGCGATAACGCTCCAGCGTCAGCGGTCCGATACGCAGGCGCGCCTTGGAGGCATGATCCCACACCTGATCGCCCGCCACGGCTCCCAGGCCGAGCTGGCGCGCCGGCACGTCTTCCGGAATCATCTCGCACTGCGCTTCCCGCGGCAAATCATGCCAGGCGCCGACAAATTGCAGCACCTCGGCCTGCACATCGAAATAATCTTCCACCAGATTCTTCAGCGCCGACGCCGAACGCGGCTGAAGTCCCAGCAAACCTGAATAATAAACCAGCGCCGCATCGGGAACGTCCTGGCGTTTTTCGAGGCCGGCGGTTCCAATTCCCGTCAGATCCTTCAGATACGGCGCGACCCCGCCGTCTTCGGTGTACGATGCGGCGACGTGATATTTCCGCCGCGCCCGGTAAAACAGCGAAATGAGGCGGTGATGGAAAATATCCAGAAAATCGCCGAGGGCGCGGTCGCGAGCCCAGCGCCGCTCGATGACCAGCAAAGTGTAAATATGCGGCAGAACGCCGGACGGCCCGGTCAGCCCCATGAAGTTGAGCACCAGCACCGGCGGACCGTTGTCCGGCCAGCGAATCTCCTGAATTTCGCTCGGCGGGAAAATCAGCCGGTGATGCACCGTGAAGCGCGCGACTTCGTTCGCCGGGTGCACGAAGGAGCCGACCGGTGCGCGATCCGGATAAATGCGCTCCAGCAGCTGCACCGCCTGGAAAAATTCCACTTCGCAGGGGCTGGATTTGAGGAGCCGCAGCAGATTCGCGTCGGCCGCAATCAAATCAGCACCCGGTTGCCGGTCCTGGGCAGCCACTGCCGGAGCGCCTCCTTCCGCTGCCGCGTGCGCGCGGCCAGAATGGTGAAACTGTTCAGCGAAACGTACAGCCCCAGGAACCGCTCCAGCAGGCTGGCGAACAGATAGACTCCGCCGCCGGTGAATTGCTCCTCGTCGAACTCGATCTCCACGCGGCGGCCGCGCACGAAGCTCACCCCTTCCTCGGAAGTGATCTGGGTCAGCGCCGGCCGGCTGCTGACGTCGACGATGCCCTGGAGCTGGCGCTCGTGAAAGGCCAGATCGGCGAAATTATAAAGCCGCAGAATCTCACGCAGCGCCGCGACCCCACCGTCGACAATCGAGAGGTAATTGAGCGAGAGCTGCGAAACCAAACGCCAGTGCAGCGATTTTCCGAGCGGCGGCTGGATCACCGGCGTCGGTTTCAGCAGCGCGATCACCCCGCGCACCGGCCCGCCGCCTTCCAGCTCGAAATCGCCATCCGGGTTTCCGAACGGCAGCCGGCTGGGAAGATCGCGATTGAAGCAGGTCAGGTGCAGGGTCAGCGAATCCTCTTCGGGCAGCGCCGGCCGGCCGCTCAAATCGGCGAAGGAGAGATACAGATCCGTGGAGCCGTCGCTGCGCCAGCCGCAGAGTCTGCGCGTCGCGAACCAGAACGCCCGCCCCGGGGTCGAGGCGTGATGGTAGGAGTACAGCGGGGCATACCGAATCGCGGCCGTGGCGCGCGGCTTAACCCCCAACACTTCGTCGATCGAAAACGTCTCCGTGCTTTGCCTTCGCCGCGCATCCGGCACCACCAGGTATTCGTGAACGCGCTGATTCAGAAGGATGGGCTCAGAAGTCTGTTCGAACAGATTGATCACCGGAGTGCAGCCCAGCCGCAGCGTCTCCGCGCTGACCCCGACTTCGAGAAACTGCTGTCGTTCGGCGCGCTCGAACGGCGAGAACAGAATCAGCACCTCGGCCGCGCCGCCAAAACCCGCCCGCACCACGCGATCCAGCCCCGAAAGGTCGTAAAACAGAAATTTCTGCGGAAACGTAAAGTATTCCTGCAACAGCCGGTAGCCGGTGAAGGAGCGCTTGGGATACGGCAGCAGCGCCTCGTCTTCCTGGAAGCCGGCCGGCTGGATCGCGCTTGCCGGCAGCACCACCGGGGAACGTTTTGATCCGGGCGTCAGATCGCGAATGATAATCTGCCGTACGTTATTTCCCAGCAGCTCATAAAGCGTGAAGGCCAGATTGCTTTCCGCATTGATAAACAGGCGCAGCGATTCGAGCCCGTCGAGTTTGTCCAGGGTGATGTCCTGAAAACAGCGCAGCTCCAGCCGCAGCACCGCCCCGGTTTCCGGCCCGGTGCGGATCGGCGGGCGAATGCGTTCCGGCGTCTTCCACTCGGCCGATTCGATCGCGAGCGGCCACAGAGTGGTGTCATAGCAAGTCCGGAACTTGCACGGCGTGCCGCCGACCGGCCGGGAGTACAGCAGGGATTGCCGCGCAATCTTGAATCCGGTGGTCAGTTTGCCTTGTTCCGGATCGCTGCGAAACTCCACCACCGAAACCGACGGGATCGGCCGCACATAATGGGGATACACCAGATCGAGCAGCGATTGCGAGATCTCCGGGAGATCGTCGTCGATCTTCAAATGGACTCGCGCGGCGAGAAACGCAAACCCTTCGAGCAGACGCTCCACGTGCGGATCTTCGCACTTGGTCGGCTCGATCATCAGGCGGGAGGCGATTTTAGGGTAGCGCTCGGCGAACTCCGCGCCGCTCTGGCGCAGAAACGTCAGTTCGCGCTCGTAATATTCGAGCAGCTCATCCCGCACCGGAATCCCCTTGGATCAGATATTGGCCGGAGGCCAGGTCCAGAACCGTATCGAAGGTGACGCGCTCCGGGCTGGGGTCCATTTTGAGCACCGCGTGAATGCTAAAGCGGATTTGCCGCGAATCCCCCTCTCCGCTCGCCGTTTCCTGCACTTGCACCGCACTCAGGCGCGGCTCGAACAGCGCCACCGACTGTTCAATCATGCTGCGCATTCGGGCCCGCGCCTTCGGATCGTCCGCGCTCAGCGAAGTGACATCGCCCAGCCCGAAAGTGTACAGCGAATCTTTCACTTCACGCAATCCTTCCGGCGGCGGCACGGCCACCGACCGCGTGTTCAACAGCCATTCGAGGTCGCGGCGCACCGCAGCCTTGAGTGCACGAACCGACTGCGCCCTGCCCATAAACTCGTCCGGCGTGCCGGGATCCTGGTCCATTAAGCGGTCGAGCACGGATTGTTGAACGGGGCGCTGTTCTTCCCGGGCCATGGATTACTGTGGGCACTTCAACGCCTGAATCGGGTCCAGGCGGCAGATCCGGAGATACAGCTTTTGCCGGATTGCCGCGTCTCCATTGAGCTTGTGCAGCGTCCGGTACAGCAGGGCCAACGGCTCCGCGATCATTTCTCCACTCTCCCACTCCTCCAGTTTGTAATTATCGACTTGCCCCAGCAGATCCTCAAGAATCGGCCGGGCGACCACCTCCCGCCCGGTCTCGACCAAAACCGCGGCAAGCTGCGTCCGCCGCCGGAATCGTCCGCGCGTCGTGGCTTCCTGCGCTTGCTGGCGTTTCAGCATCTCGACCGCTTCTTCCGGGCGTCCCGCGCGCGCGATGCCCATGGCTTCAAGATCGTCTTCCTCGGTCGCGGCGCCATCGCGATTCGCCGGGCTCACCCGCGCCGGCGCCGCGCCGCTCAATTCCCCGATCAGCCACTCCCGCGTTTCGCTGTTGGCCGTCGGCGTATCGTCCATCATGGTCATCTGGACCAGCTCGGGAACATCGGCGAGATAAGCGCGCAATGCGCTGCGCAAGGCCGCCTCTACGGCGTCATAATCAGAACCCAATTTGGAGCAGGCCACCAGAATATAGCGCTGCAAATCCAGCCATCCGCGGCTGCAAGGCTGGCCCATCGCGCTTTCCCCGGCTTCAAGCAGCGCCGCCCACTTTCCATCGAGCAACAGCAGCTTAAGCTGGCTGCGGAGCTGCGTGGTCGGCGCCTGGAGCAGCCGCGGGTCCAGCTTTCCCCGCGACGTCCGCACTTCGCCCCAGCGCAATCCGCG
Organism: Bryobacteraceae bacterium; assembly: GCA_035507655.1. Classification (GTDB taxonomy): domain Bacteria; phylum Acidobacteriota; class Terriglobia; order Bryobacterales; family Bryobacteraceae; genus Palsa-187. Next base: position 40,958 of record DATJNW010000104.1, read on the forward strand.
CAGGATTAAGTACGATGCCGGATTGAACGGCTCCGAGCTGCGCAAAAATCGCGCTACCGAGATCAACCGGCTGACGGCGTCGTCTCGAGACGTGGGATCGATGGTCAGCGAACCGGGCGCGCTCGCCTGCGCCGCCGCTTCTTCCGCCGCGCCTGCTTCCGGTTTGGCTTCCTCGATCGGGTCAGGGTCGATCTCCAGCTTTTTCCTCAGCAGCGAGGCAGCGAGCGTTTGAACTTCTTCGAGCGCCTTGCGGACCGGGCCGAAGCTCGGCACGGCATCGCCGAACCGTTCGTCCATCTTCTCGATTTCGGCGATCCGCTTCAGCGAGACGGTCAAATCCGCGACCAACTGTTTGTAAAAAGGTTTGGGCGTCTCCTCGAAGGCTTTGTCCCAGTCCTCGGCGCACAGCTTCCCGGCCGCGATTGCGGCTTTTCGGTCGGCCGCCCTTTTGGCATCACCCTTACTATCCGCATCGGATCCGATAAGCTGCGCTTCGTTGTACTTGAAAAAATCGTAGCCAACGCGCACCAGCGGCACACTGCGAACCGCGATGTCCAGCTTTAACCCGATCCAGGATAAGGGCGCGGCGCGCAGTTCCGCTTCGCCGTCTTCCAGTTCGGGATAAAGCGTGTCCCAAAACTTTTCGATCAGGCCGCAGATCAGATCGAGCCCGCCGCGCAGACCCGCATATCCTTCCTGCTTGAGCTGCGCCTCGAGAAGCCACGCCGCAAGCTGCAAATCCTTGGACTGTTTGGCGATGCTCTTGGTGGTCAGCCGCACCACCAGCGGCCAGTCCGCCAGTTTCCGGACGTGTTCCCACTTGCCCTGCGGACCCGCGTCATCTTCGCGGCGCGCTTCTTTGATTTCGTCGTAAACCGGTGCGTAGCGCAGGTCCGCCCCGGATGGATTCGCACCCGGAATCGGTTCCAGCAATTCTTCCAGGTTCAGCGGCATAGCTCAGGAAGCAGCCTTGCCGGATTGAGCGATTTCCAGCTCCCGAAGCGAGAGCAGCGGGAGAGGTTCGCCGTCGACCAGCAGCATTTTCTGCCCCAGGGGAGCGAATTCGCCATCGCGCAGATCCACCCAGTCCGTAGCGCGGCCCAGGCGAATCTCGTCATCGGCCGAGTTAAACGACAACGGCGCCAGCGCGGGAAGCAAAATCTCCCCCAGTTCCTGGCCGCGAAAATCCTGGCCGGTGGTGAGCAGCGCCGGCGTCCACAGCAGATCCCGCAGCCGCTTCGGCGCTTCAATCTTGAGGTGCGCGATGTGCGCCCAGGGAATCCACATGTATTGTCCGGCGGCGAACACCTCCAGACGGGCGCCAATGCGCGGGTCGCCGTCCTCCAGGGAGCTGAATGGTTTGCCGTTCAGAGTCCCGCTGAACTCGGCCGAAGGCGCCGTGTCGAGCGGAAAAGTCTCATTGCGGAACATCTCCGCCCGAAGGCGTTCCGCGTGCAGCGCGCTGCGGTAAAGCAGGGCTCCCATGCCCGCCTCCGGCCCGCCCGAGCTGAGGACCTCGAGTTGCTTTTCCGCGCGGTCAAAATTTCCGGCAAAGCACAGCAGCTCGAAAAGAAACGTGCGGCGCTGGGCGTCGGCGGGGTTGTCCCGCAATTCCACGCCCAGCGCCTCGATCGCTGGCTGTAGCTTTCCGGCGTCAAAGAGCTGCCGGGAAGTCATGGCAATTTAGGAAGCCGTCGCAACCTTGGTGAGATCCCAAGATCCGACCGGTCCGGCCGCCATACCGCCCGTACCCGAATCCTGCACGTAGTACTGGATACTCACTGAGGCAAAGGCGAAGGAAACGCTCTCGGTGGGCGTGTCGTCGCCGCCCGACGAGCCGCTCCACTGAATCGACTCCACCATCACGTCGGTAAAGTCGTACTCGAGAAAAACCTCCTGCTTGCCGGACGTGCCTGTCGCTTTGCGCATTTTCACTTTCGCCGTGGGGAAATGCTGGCCGGTGCAGCAAGCCTGAAACAGCTGCGGGCTCGAGCTCTCACTCTTCTTCATCACGTTGAACGAGCTCACACTCACCTTGCCGGCGGACAGGCCCTGGCTGCCGGACCCGACCGTAGTGGGATTGCTCGCGCCCCAACTGAAGCTGAAAAGCTCAAACCAGCCCGTGGCTGGCTCGAGGCCGGTGGCCGTCGCTTCGCCTTTGATGGTGCTGGCGTTGTCGATGATCATGTAACTGTCGAATGCCATTCTGGTGTTCTCCTGTTCTTCTCTCTTTGTGGGTTCCTATGGTCCTCTGCTATTTGGCCGGCTGTGGCAGATCCGCCACCAGCCGCATCGAAATGGTCAATTCATCCAACTGGAAGTGCGGCCGCAGAAACGCAACCGCCCGATAGCATCCTGGTTTGCCCGGAATCTCGGAAACGTCCACCCGAGCTTCTTTAAGCGGCTTTTTGGCCTTGACCGAGAAGGCTGCATCGTCATTCGGCACCACATAATTCTGAATCCAGCGGTTAAGGAACGATTGCGCGTCCTGCTGGGACATGTACCCGCCGATCTTATCGCGCATCATCGCCTTCAGGTAATGCGCAAAACGGGAAACCGCGAGGATATAAGGCAGTTGCGCCGAAATACGGGCGTTCGCCGTGGCCGACGGCTGATCGTACATCTTCGGCTTCTGCGCCGACTGGACGCTGAAAAACGCCGCGTAGTCGGTCCCCTTGCAGTGCACCAGCGGAATAAAGCCCAGGTCGGCCAGCTCTTTTTCGCGCCGGTCGGTGATGGGCGCTTCCGTGGGGCACTTCATGGCGATGTCGCCCTCGCCGGTCTGGAAGGTGTGAACCGGCAGACCCTCTACCAGTCCGCCGCTTTCGACGCCACGGATGCAGGCGCACCAGCCGTACAAGGCGAACGCCGAGGTCAGGCGCGCTCCCAATGCCCAGGCGGCGTTGCCCCACAAATACTTCGAATGATCCGTCCCGTCGACTTTTTCTTCGTAATTGAATCCGTCCACCGGAACCGTGTCTTTGCCGTACGGCAGGCGCAGCAGAATGCGCGGGCAGGTCAATCCGATATAGCGCGAATCCTCGCTCTGGCGAAAACCCTTCCACCGCGCATACTCCGTGGTATCGAACACGCGGCCCATATCGCGTGGAGCGTCGATATCGGTGTAGCTTTCAAGGTTGAACATCTCATGCGACGCGGCCGTGAGGAACGGCGCATGCGCCGCCGCGGCCACCTGAGAGATTTTCTCGAGCAACTCGATATCCTGCCCGCCCTTGCTGAACTCGTAGTCGCCGATCAGCGCGCCGAATGGCGCTCCGCCGAAGACGCCGAACTCCTCTTCGTACACCTTCTTGAACATCGCGCTCTGATCGAACTCGGCCGCGCGCTGCAAGTCGCGCAACAGCTCTTTCTTGTTGACGTTCAGGACTTTAATCTTCAGTTTGTCGCTGGTTTCGCTGTTGCTGACCAGATATTTCAAGCCGCGCCAGGTGCCTTCAAGCTTCTGGAACTCGGGCGCATGCACCACTTCGTTCAACTGGATGGAAATCAGATGATCGAGCTGGGCGATGCGCGCATTGATCATCGCATCGGTGTCGCGGGCGATGGTGATGGTGCCCTGCAACACCTCCTTGACGAAATTCTTGATCAGGTCCCTGCCGCGATCGCGCGCCGCATCGTCTTTGGCCAGACGCCCGTCTTCCACGATCGAGTCGAGCAGAGTTTTTTCTTCCGTTGCCGCCGCCTGCGCGGGTACCGCCTGCTGAGGATCAGCCATTGTTTGCGCCCTCCACTTCAGCCTTAAGTTTCTTCATCTTGTCTTCGTTCTTTACCGTTTCGAGCAGAATATCGTCCAGCTTCTCATTTCCCTGTAGGCTGCCGCGCAGGTCCGCCAGCTTGGTGCGCAACTCCAGCATCTCGCGCAACGGCTTAACCTGCCGCGCCACGTTTTCCGGTTCGAAGTCGTCCATGCTCTGAAAGTGGAGATTCACGCCGATGCGGCCGGCATCGGGATCCTCGCTCAACTTGTTTTCGACGAAGTAGGACAAGTGGGGTTTCATGCTGGCCAGGACATTATCGAAATTATCCAGGCTGACTTCAACGAATTTCCGGTCTTTCAAGCGGGCCAGCGGCTCTTCCGGCTGCCCGGTGAAATCCCCAAGAACGCCCATGACGAAGGGCAATTCTTTCAATTCGATCGCATTTCCAACTTCTACGTCGTAAGTGATTTGAACCCTGGGCGGGCGCACCCGCTCCAGCTTTTTATTGATACTTTCACGTGCCATGAAAAACAATTCCTCTCTTTGACCGGTTAAGTCGATCGCCGGGACAGTTCCGGTAACATATCCGGAATCAGGCCAGTCGATTATACGAACGCTTACCGTTCAAGTCAATACACACCGTGCGAGCTTCCGGGTAAGCGCAGGAAAATCCGCGTGATACATGCCGGATCCTAAGACAATTTCGATAATGATCTTCCGGTGCAACGTAACCTGGAGTAAAATCATTGAGAATGGTACAATCAGTCGCGATTTCCGATCTGGGTCTCGTCCGGACCAGCAACCAGGATCGGACTTTGATCGATAAAAACCTTGGATTGTATCTGGTAGCCGACGGAGTGGGAGGCCAGAGTCATGGCGACACCGCCGCGGAATTGGCCATCAACGCCAGCCAGTATTTTCTTCGCGCCACGCACGATACCGTGGATGCGAGCTGGCCTTTCGGCTATGATATGGCGCAATCCGCCAATGAGAACCGGCTGCGGACCGCATTTCAAATGGCCAATCGCCAGGTTCATAAATTACGACAGGCATCGCCGGAACACTCGAATGCGGCGACCACCATTGTGGGGGCTTTGATTGACGGTCAGGTGGCGACCGTCGGCAACGTCGGCGACAGCCGCGTGTATCTGATGCGGGACGCGGTGCTCAAACAGCTCACCGTGGACGATAGCTGGGTGGGGCAGTTGGTGCGGGACGGCGCAATCACGGAAGCGCAGGCAAGGAATCACAGCATGAAAAACGTGGTGACGCAGACGTTGGGTTTGGAGAAGGTGGAAGTTCACACCTCCGAGCAGCGCCTGGCGCCGGGTGATATGTTGCTCATAACCACGGACGGGGTGCACGGAGTTTTGGAACACTCCGCGATGTGTTCGATTCTGGCGTCGTGCCGGAATCTGGAGCAGGGCGCGAAAAGGATGATCGAAGCGGCGCTCGATCAAGGCGGGCCGGACAACGCGTCGTGTATTTTACTGCGGCACGGGCCAGAATAGTTTCTTAGATGCAACGAATCGGCAAGTACGAAGTGGCGGGCGAGCTGGGCACCGGCTCGATGGGGGTGATCTACCGCGCCCGCGATACCATTCTCGATCGGGACGTCGCGCTCAAGACGATCGCCGGCGGAGGCGCCGTCGACCCGGAGCTGAAGGAGCGTTTTTATCGCGAGGCCAAAGCCGGCGCGCGGCTGAATCATCCCAACGTGGTGACGGTGTATGAACTGGGCGAGCAGGATGGAATGCTGTTTATCGCGCTCGAACTTCTTTTCGGATGCGATCTGCGCCAGTTCATCAATGAACGCCGGAGTCTGCCGCTGGCGCAGAAGGTCGAAGACATGGCGGGCGTCTGCGATGCGCTTCAGCACGCCCACGAAAGCGGCGTGATCCACCGCGACATCAAGCCGAGCAATATTTTTCTCACCAGCGAGGGCGTCGCGAAAATTCTCGATTTCGGAGTAGCGCGCCTGGCGGCATCGCAACTCACCGTGCTGGGCCGCGTGCTCGGCACACCCTTCTATATGGCGCCGGAACAGATTCTCGGCAAGCCATGCGATGCGCGAAGCGATCTGTTTTCGGCGGCGATCGTCGCCTTCGAATTTCTGACCTATGCGCATCCCTTTGCCGGGGAATCGATTCCCAAGCGCATCATCAACGGCACGCCCGATTCACTGCTGGCGCGGGATTCGTCGCTTCCCGCGGCGCTCGACGCGGTGCTCGCCAAGGCGCTGGCCAAATCCCCGGCGGACCGCTACGCGAGCGCAGGGGAGTTCGGAGCCGCTTTGCGCAACGCGATGGGTGAGAGTGCGGCCGCCCCGCCCGAGATCGCGGTTGCCGCTGCTCCCGCGGCTCCCGCGCCGGCCGGGGCCACGCCGGCGTACGCGAGCACCGAATTCAAAATGTCCGAAATCCTGGCCGCGCTCCAGGAATTCGACACGGCGATCGAGCGGGAAGACGTGGCCGTCGCTCGAGTGGCGCTGGCGCGGATCGAGCGGCTTGCGAAAACCGATGATCGATTCGCTACCGCGGCCAAGGAATCGCGGGTTCGGCTGCAAGAGCTCGAAGCGCGCGTCCCGGAGCCCGAGCCGCCCGCTCCCCAGGCCGAACCGCAACCGGATCGGATGAGCCAGAGCCGGGAGACGGCGCCAAAGGTTCCCACTTCGCCCGCTCCGGTGGTTCCCGTGGTTAGCCCCCCGGTTTCTTCCCCCATCCGCAGGGAGCCGCCAGTTCCCCCGGCTCCGCCCGGCAACGGGCGTTCGGTGTCGCCGGTGACCGGTGAAGCGACTTCATTTTTCTCCACGAGCGCCGCTACGCAGCCCGCTGCCCGGCCGTTCGAGCCGCCCGCGCCAGCCCCGGCGCCCCGGCCGATTCCGCGCGCGGAGCCGTCGCCTCCGCAAACCCCGGTTAAGGTCGAGAAACGGCCCGAGGCGGCGAAGCCGGCGGTTTCGCAGCCGGCCGCGGCGCCAGCAAAAAAGAGCAACCTGGCTTTAATCGCGGTGGTGATCGCGGTGGCATTGGTGGCGGTCGCCGCGGGGGTATTCTTTATCCTGCGGCCGTCGGCCGCCGTGGCCTTGCCCGCGGCCGCCACGGCGGAGATCGCCAGCGACCAGGCCGCGGTGCTGAGCGACCCATCCGAGTCGGCCAGAGTGATCGTGAATCTCAAAAGAGGCGAGGTGGTGAAGGTGATCCAGCCGCCGCGCTCGCTCACCCAGGAGTGGACCGAGGTGCAGTACAGCGCCGGTAATCACATCTATCCCGCGGGCGCCATCAAAACCTCGAACCTGGCGAACTGGAGCAGCAACAAATCCGACGTGGCATTCCAGCTGGTGGAAATGCAGGCCCCCGGCGCCGATGCCGGAGAAGCGGAATGGCGCGCTTATCAGCAGAAGCTTTCCGCTTTTGTGGAACATTTTCCGGGCGCCCCCGAAGTGGTGCAGGCGCAAACCGACCTGAATCAGGCGACCGCGGCGCTGACGCGTCTCAGCCAGCCTGCGGCGGCGCCAGAAAACGCCGCAAAAGCCGTGCCGCCGGTGAGCGACGCCGACCCCGCGGCGCTGTTGGCGCGCGCGCAGTCGTTTTGGGAGAACGGTCAATATAACGACGCGGAGCGTCTGCTGCGGCGTGTACTCGAACTGAAGCCGGACCTTGCCGGAGCCCGGCAACTGCTCAACAAAGTGGTGAAGGCCCGTCAACTGGAGGGCAAATGAGGGTTCTTCCGGCGCTCGCGGCGCTGCTTGTCGCCTCGGTGCTGGCGGGGCCCGCTCTGCACGCCCAGTCGAACACCAAAAAAGATGAAAAAGAAGACCCGTTTTTCAGCGGACCTCCGTTCTCTCTGGACGATCTGCTGCAGCGGGTCGGGGTGATCGCGGACCGCCGGTTGCGCGTGGCCGTTCTGCGGCGCGGCGTGAACTTTTCGCCGACGCCGCAAGATTATGACAGGTTGAAAAAAGCGGGCGCGAGCGCGGAGCTGATTTCCACCATCGCGGTTAAAGCTCCGCCGCCGCCGCCCAAACCGGCTCCGCCGCCCAAACCGACCCCGCCGCCCACCGCTGGTCCGCTGACGCTCGAATGCCTTCCTGCGGAGTGCACCGTCAGTATCAACGGGAAACCGCGCGGGACCACCTCCCGGGGCTCGATCGAGATACGCGGTCTTCCGCCGAGTCAGGTGACGATCGAGTTCGCCAAGGACGGTTTCGACGCGCAGCAGCTTTCGCTGACGCTTCATGCCGGCGTGGCGGCCATGCGCGGTGTCACGCTCAAGCCCGACGCCGCGACGCTGGCGCAAGCCGGCAAGGATCTGCTGGCGAAGATGATCGCACGGCTCGGCGGGGCGCAAGCTTTGCAGCAGTCCAGGCTGGTTTCCGGCGCCGGAAGCGCGAGCCTGTGGCAATCCGGCGGCCAGCGCACGGAGTGGCGCATGATTTCGCGGCTCAAACTGCCATCGCTGGCGCTCATCGAGATTAACGGCGCGGGATTGAAGTGGTGGACGTCGCTCGCCGGAAGCGATTCCAAGGCCGACGGATCGAAGCAGATGCGCGGCGGCCCGGTCGCAGTCGAGATGGAGAAGCTGGTGCGGCTGTATCGCGATTACCAGCCGGCGATGCTGGTGGAGACGCTCGGGAAAATGAAACTGAGCGCGCTCGATCTCGCTCCCGTCAACGGGCAATGGCGGTTGCACGCGACGGGTACCGATGGCGCGCTGACGGTTCTGCTCGGCCCCGATTTTCTGCCCGCACGCGTGATTTACGACTCCGCCTCGGGACTGGGCTCGGGTCTCGAAGTTCTCTATTCCGACTACCTCACCATCGGAAAGGCGGAGTATCCGAAATCGATGGCCATTCGCTTTGCCGATCAGTCGCAGCATGGCCTCGAAGTGCGCCTGGATACAGTGAAGTTCGAAACGAATCTCCCGAACAAGGACTTTCACCGATGACCCGCGAAAATCTCGCGCTGCTGTATCAGGGGTTGTTGACGGGCATCGTGCGAATCCGCTCCGGCAAACAGCCGCTGTCTAACGCGGAAATGTTCCGGCGGCGAACCAAAGAGACCCTGGCCGAAATCACCCGGGAAGCGATCAAAAGGGGTTATGCGGCGGAGCATACCATGGAGACCGATTTCGCCCTGATCGCGCTGCTCGACGAGGTGGTTTTGAGTTCCCACGATCCGAGCCGCGACGCTTGGGCACAGCGGCCGCTACAGGAGGAGCTGTTCGGGTTAAGCACCGCGGGCGAAGTCTTTTTCGGGAGAATCGAGAAACTTCTGCGGCGGCCCGACTCCAAAGAACTGGCCGACATGCTGGAGGTTTTTTATCTCTGCATCCTGCTCGGATTCGAAGGCCAGTATGCCACCCAGCCGAAGACCGACCTTCATCTTCTGGCCGATCGCGTCCGCCAGCGGATCGAGCGCATCCGCGGCGGCGAGCAGCGTTTTTCGCCCAACGGCTTCCTGCCGGATGAGGCGGTTGCGGTCGCGCCGCCGGACCGCGTCGCCGAATCGCTCAAAGTGGCGGCGCTGGCCGTCAGTGGCGCCGCGGCGGTGATTTTTCTGTTCGCGAGCGGTCACCTGTTCTGGTCCAGCGCGCAGGTGCGCGACCTGCTGGCGAAGGCTTTATTGATGTGACCAAACGAAAGCTGCTTTTTTCCGTCCTGATCTTTCTCGTCTATGCCGCGCTGGTGTGGTTCGGCGCGTCGTGGTTCCTGAGCGGAACGCCGCTCGCGCTGGTGGTGTTCGTGCTGATCGTGCTGGGGTTGACGGTGCTGATCGTGTACCTGCTGGTTTCGCGGATGCACCCGCTGCCGGCCGCCGCGCCGGCCGCGGCGCAGCCCCAGGGGCAGCAAGAGAAGGCAGCGGCTCGGCCGGTCTCCTCCGACGATCCGGACATGATGGCGCTGGCCGCGCTGATCAGCGAGGCGAACAACCGGCTGGCGCGTTCTCCGAAACTGGCGAGCCGGCGTGTGAAGACCACCGTGACCGGGCTTCCCCTGTTCCTGCTCGGCGGCACCGAGGGGGCCGGCAAAACGTCGACCTTCCTCAAATCGGGCTTCGAGCCGGAACTGCTCGCCGGCCAGGTTTTTCGCGATTCGAACGTGGTCGCCACGCCGCTCGCCAATCTGTGGTACGCGGAGGATTGCCTGTTTGCCGAGCTGTCGGGATCGGTTTTCAGCGGCGAGGCAGGCCGCTGGAGTTCCGCGCTCAAGAAACTCCAGGGACGGTCGGCCGCGGGTTTTCTCAAGCGGCTGTTCGGCGGCAAGAGCGACGCGCAGCTTCGCGGGTTCGTTCTGTTCTGCGACGCGGCCCCGTTTCTGGGCGTTCCCGATCCCACACGGCTCGCCGGATTGGGCCGGCGCATTCAGGAACGGCTGCGCCTGGTGGGGGAACGGTTCGGCACCAATTTCCCGGTTTATGTGGTTTTCACCAAGTCCGACAACGTCCCCTATTTTCAGGACTTTTTCTCGCGCCTGGTGGAGAATGAAGATCAGCAGATTCTCGGCTGTTCGCTCGAAGCAGCGACCGCGGGCGCGCGTCCGGCGGGCGAAGTGTTTGCCGAAGCCGAGACGGCGCGGCTCACCGAGACCTTTAATCGGCTGTATTATTCGCTGGCGGAACGCCGGCTGGTGATGCTGGCGCGGGAAACCAATGCGGCGGCGCGTCCGGCCGTGTACGAGTTCCCGCGCGAGCTGAAGCGTATTCGCGATACGGTGGTGCAGTTCCTGGTGGACGTTTTCCGGCCTGATCCGCTCCAGCCCGGTCCGATTCTGCGCGGATTTTATTTCACCGGAACGCGCCAGGTGACCGTTTCGGCGCTGGGCCCCTCGGCGAGCGAACCGATGACCCGCTCGGCCGGTGAAGCGACGTCGCTTTTCAATCTCGCCGAATATCAGAAGCGCATGGGCCTGGTGGAGAATCCCAGCCCGATCGAAACCACGGCGGAGCGCTGGTGCTTTGTCAGCGAGCTGTTCCATCGCGTGATTCTTCCCGATCCGATGGGACAAGCGGTAGCCTTCGCCAGCACGCGGCAGGCGATCTACAGGCGCATCGCTTTCGGCGGAGCGTGCGCGCTGGCGCTGCTGGTCTGCTTTCTGTGGATCCGTTCCTGGTGGCTCAATGCGGATCTTCTTTCCGACGTCGACGCCGCATCCCGCTCGAGCTACGCTTTTCAGCCCAGCGCTCACAACATTCCCTCCCTCGATACGCTGAAGGGGCTGGATGCGCTTCGTGAACAACTGGCGTTGCTGCTCGACTACAACCGCAGCGGCGCGCCGTGGCGGATGCGCTGGGGATTGTACGGCGGCGACCGCGTTTTGCCGAGCGCCTACAATCTTTATTTCTCGCGTTTCCGGCAGGTATTCTTCGATGACATTCACGGTTCCATCGCCGCCACGCTGCTGCACCTGCCCGCTTCGCCCGAGGATCAGAATCCGTACAACGCGACTTACGATAAGCTGAAAGCCTATCGCATGATTACGCAGTGCAATTGTGCGCCGAATCCCGCCTTTCTGGCGCCGGTGCTCGAATCGGTGTGGCTGAACGGTCGCGACCTCGATCCGGAGCGCCGCGAGCTGGCGCTCCGCCAGATTCAGTTCTATTCCGACGAGCTGAAGCAGCAGAATCCCTACAAGCTCGAAGAGAATAAAGAAGCGCTGGAGCGCGGCCGCGCGTATTTATCGACGTTTGGCGGCGTGGAGAGGCTGTATCGCGGGATCATCGAGGAAGCCAACAAAACCCCGCGCGTTCCCGCCCGCCTGGCCGATCTGGCTCCGAATTATAAGGACGTGCTGAACACGCCCGGCGAGGTTCCGGCGGCATTCACCCGGGAGGGTTCCGGTTTTGTGATGGCCGCGATCAAGGATCCCAGCCGCATGACCCTCGGTGAGCCGTGTGTTTTAGGAGGGGTCAACGCCGGCGCGCAGTTGCTGCAAGGCGTTCAGGTGCAGTCGGACTTGGAAAATCTGTACGTCCAGGATTATATCGATCACTGGAAAGCGTTTCTCACTTCGACCAGCGTGGATGCGTTTCGCAATCCGGCGGATGCCGCCAAGCGGCTGGAAATTCTGGCCGACAACCGCTCGCCGCTGCTGTCTGCGGTGTTCCTGATCGCCGACAACACCAATTTTCAGGCTGCGCCGGGCTCAAGCCAGGTGAGCGCGGTGGCCAACAAGTTGCTTTCCTCGAACGCGAAAAAAGTCCTGGATGCGGCCAAAGCCGCGGCGCCCGCCACGCGCTCGCCAGGCGATATCGGCCGCGTTTTCCAGCCCGCGCGGCAGGTGGTCTCGCCCAACAACCGCGAGCGATTGATTGACGATCCCAACCGCGCCTACATGAACGCGATGGCGGATTTGCAACGGGCGATGCAGCGCCTTCAGGACGACCGGCCGAATAATCCCGATCTTTCGCTGCACGACGCGGCGCGGAAAGCCACCGATGCCGGTCTCGACAGCGTGCGGCAGATTGCGCAGCAGTTCAATATCGCGGATTCCCAGGGCGTCGACGATAGTCTGAAGCGGCTGCTCGAATCGCCGTTCCGGGAATCGCTGAAATTCATCATCACCGATCCGGCCAAGGCGGGGCGCGAGCGGGCCAATGGTGCGCTGCGCACGTTTTGCGCGCGTCTGACGCCGCTCGAAAAGAAATTTCCGTTCAATCCTTCGAGCGATACGGATGCGACCATGGATGAAGTGGCCGCGATCTTCGCGCCGCAATCGGGCGCTTTGGCCGCGCTTGAGCAGCAGATTGACAAACTGGTCGCCAAACAGGGGAAGGTTTGGGTGGCGAACCCGGCCTCGCAGGATGCGCATCCGTCCGAGGAGTTTCTGCGGTTTCTGAATCGCATGCAGCAGACCCAGGACGCGCTGTTCGCGGACGGCTCGACGCAGTTCAAGATGCATTACTCGCTAAAGCCCGTTCCGGAGCAGAACGTGGAAGCAGTGACCCTCGATATCGATGGACACAAATTCACCGAAAATCGCGGCAAGGCGGATGTGGAGCAATTGAGCTGGCCGGGATCGGGGCAGGTGGTGGTGACGGTTCGCGCCGGCGGCAATATTCCGTTCGGGTCGTATTCGGGGCCCTGGGCGCTGCTGCGCTGGATGTACGACTCCGATACCCGCTCCCCCGGCGGCAAGACGGCGCAATGGAGCATGCTGCGGCAGGGCCATGGCCAGCCGCAGGCGCCGACCGATGCGCAGGGGCATCCGATCGTGTTGCGGGTTGAAATTCCCGAATTTCCCTCGGGCGTCGACATTTTCGATCGCAACTTCTTCAGCGTGCGATGTCCGGGCAAGGCGGCCGAATAAGTGAGCGAAAAGCTGGGCCGGTACGAGATCAAAGGCGAGCTGGGACGCGGCGCGGGAGGGGTCGTATATCGCGCCCTCGATCCGGAGACCGGTGAGGAAGTGGCGCTGAAAGCGCTGCCCAAAGCCGGGCTGGACCCGGTCCGGGACATCACCATGATGGAGCGGCTGCGGCGCGAAGCGGAATCGACCGCCATCCTGCAACATCCCAACATCGTGCGCGTGTATGGTCTCGAAGAAGACCATGGCCAGGTCTATCTGGTCATGGAATTGGTGCGCGGCCGCATGCTCGAAGAGGCTCTCCGCAAGAAAGAGGAATTTGCTTCCAAGGACGTCGCCAGAATCATTTCCGCCGCCGCCAGCGCTCTCGACTTCGCCCATCAGGCGAGCATCGTGCATCGCGACGTAAAGCCCGCCAATCTGATGCTCACCGAAGACGGCGGTTTGAAGGTGATGGATTTTGGCGCGGTCAAAATCCTGGACCGGAAGCACGCGATGGAGTTGACCACGGCGGGCACCGCGGTGGGGTCGCCCTACTATATGTCGCCGGAGCAGATCCGGGGACAGGCGGTGGACGGGCGCAGCGATCAGTTTTCGCTGGCGGTGATCGCCTATCAGCTGCTGGCGGGGAGACGGCCCTTCGCCGCGGAATCGCTGGCCGCGATTATTTATCAGATAACGGACGAGCCGCCGGCGCCGCTCAGCTCGCTGCGAAGCGACTTGCCGGCCGCGGTCGACACGGTGTTTCATCGCGCGCTGGCCAAGAAACGGGACGAACGATACCCGAACTGCGCGGATTTCGCGGCGGATCTGAATGCCGCGATCACCGCGGGAGTTCGAGCGAAAACACGCAAGCGCTGGTGGATCGCCGCGGGAATCGCGGCAGCGGCGCTGGTTGGCGCGCTCCTGCTGGCGATGCGGATCTGAAGGAACTCGGGGGGGATTTTCAGGAATGCGGTTGCTGCTCAAGTTCAGCGTGATCTTCGCCGTGGTGTTCGGCGCCGGCGCGGCGACCATCTGCTGGTTTTCTTACCGTCTGCTTCGCGACGGAGCGCGCACCGAAGTTCTCACCCAGGCGCGTCTGATGATGGAAGCGACCCGCGCGGTGCGCGACTATACCAATTTACAGTTGAAAAGCCTGCTTCTGCCGGTCGAGAAGCGGGACGACGTTTTTCTGCCGCAAACCGTTCCGGCCTTTGCGGCAACCGAAAACATCAACTACCTGCGCCGCACTTTTCCCGATTACGATTACAAAGAAGCGGCGCTCAACCCCAGTAATCCGCGGGATCGCGCGGTGGACTGGGAGGCCGACCTCATTAACGCCTTCCGCAACTCGCCTCGCCTGACGCTGCTCAGCGGGCAACGGGAGGCGGCCACCGGCCCGTCCCTTTATCTGGCTCAGCCGATCCGCGCCGAGGAGGCTTGCCTGGAGTGCCACAGCGTGCCCTCGGCCGCGCCGAAGGCCATGGTGGCGCTGTACGGTTCCGATAACGGTTTCGGCTGGAAACTGGGCGAGGTGGTGGGCGCGCAGATCATCTCCGTGCCGATGTCGGTCCCGCTGAAGATGGCCGACACGCATTTCCGTTCGCTGCTCGAGTCCCTGATTCTCGTTTTCCTTGTCAGCCTGGTGGTTTTAAATATCGCGCTTTATACCCTTATCGCGCGTCCCGCCGCGCGGCTCTCGCGGATGGCGAATCAAATCAGCCTGGGCGATCTCCACACGCCGGAACTGCCGGTAAAAGGGAAGGACGAGGTTGCCGCTCTGGCGGAAGCCTTCAACCGCATGCGGCGAAGTCTGGTGGCGGCGATGAAAATGATCGAGGATCAATAGCCCGGAAACGAGTTCAGGAACGCCTGCCGCTCGCGCTCGCCAGGGATCTCCCGTGCCATGGCCGCGAGAAAATCCTCCCGGGATCGCGCTCCCTTGGCCGCTCGCGAAACGATGACGCTGGCGATGGGGCCAAGATACTTCGCCAGGGCTTTCCGGGCCGCGGCGATACTCGCGTCATCGATTTTAGCCATGCCGCCGCTGGGCGCCGCGGAGGGAGACCCCGTTTCCAAGCCGACGGTCTGGAGAAACCGGGTGCGGTCGGTCTGGTCGGGAATCTGATCGGCCAGCCGGCGGCAAAATTCGGGAAACGGCGAGCGCACCCGGGACTCTTTCGAAATCAGCGTCTTGGCGATAGGGCCGAGTATCTCGCGGAGAGGCGCCTCGACGCGGGCGACGTCGGCGGGATCAAGCGCCGGCACTTCGCGCGTCTCCTCCTCGCCGAGCACTGCCTGGCGGAGCCCGGCCTGAAACGCCGCCGCTGTCTGAAAACGCTCCTCCGGGGCCTTAGCCAGCGAGCGCAGGATCACGCTGGAGATTTCGGCGGAAATCGAGGAAAGGACGGCCGAGGGCGGCTGCGGCGTTTGAGCCAGATGCGCGCTCATGATCGCATAATCGCTCTCGCCGTCAAAAGGACGCGCGCCGGTGAGCATTTCATAAAGAGTGACGCCGAATGAGTACACGTCGCTGCGCTCATCCGCGGTCTTCGACATCACCTGCTCCGGCGACATGTACGGCACCGACCCGATTGCCATGCCGCTGCGCGTGATCATATCCCGATCGGTGGCGCGCGCGATTCCAAAATCGGTGAGCTTGGGCATGCCCCGCGAGGTGACCAGGATGTTGGCGGGCTTGATATCGCGATGCACGACGCCCCGGACGTGGGCGTAGATGAGCGCGCCCAGGATGTCGTCGGCAATGCGGATCGCCTGAGCGAGCGGCAGCGGGCCGCGGCGCAGCATCGCCTCCACGCTTTGCCCATCGATCAGTTCCATGATCATGATGATCCCCTGCTCGACGTGCCTGGCCGTGTGCAGCGCCGCAATATTGGGATGCTGGAGACTGGCCTGAATCCGGATCTCGCGCAGAAAACGGTCGGCCGCTTCCGGCTTCGTGGCGAGCGACGGCAGGATGTGCTTCATGGCTTCCTGGCGGTCCGAAAGTGTATTCCGCACGCGGTACACGGCTCCCATGCCGCCCTGTCCGAGCACTTCAAGAATCTCGTAATCCGCGACGACATCGCCGACCTGAAACACCATAGGCTTCCTTGAAGCTAGCTTATAATATCGCTCTCCGGAATCTGGAACAATGGCCGGGGCTTCCGCCGTCAGCTCTTGCCCGGATGACGTATCTGGGACACCAAAAAAAATCGGATTCGCAAGTATCGAAGAATGAATGGGATGGATTGCGTCCATCATTCCGGGGCATTCCCCGGCAGGATATGCTGTTTCTCATGGATCTGCGGAGACTGCTGGCGAAGGCGAGTCCGGCGCGTAGCGGGGATGAGCTCGCCGGCATCGCGGCGAAATCGGCGGAGGAGCGTGTCCGCGCGCAAATGGAGCTCGCCGCTGTTCCCCTAAAACGCTTTCTCGAAGAACCGTTGATTCCATATGAAACCGATGAAGTCACCAGACTGATCTGCGATTCGCATGACACCGCGGCATTCGCGCCGGTTTCGTCCCTGACGGTCGGGGAATTTCGCGAATGGCTGCTCGATGAGGCGACGACCGGCGAGATGCTGAACGACGTCTCCGCGGGCCTCACCCCGGAGATGGCGGCCGCCGTTTCGAAGATCATGGGCGTACAGGATCTGGTAAGCGCTGCCGCCAAGCGCCGCGTGATCACGCGGTTTCGCGACACCCTGGGCCTCCAGGGACGGTTATCCACGCGACTTCAACCCAATCATCCGACGGATGATCCGCGAGGGATTGCGGCGAGCATCATTGACGGGCTGCTGTACGGGAACGGAGATGCCGTGATTGGAGTGAATCCGGCATCCGACGAGATCCGCTCGGTTGAGAGACTTCTTCACACGCTCGATCGAATCCGGGAGATGCTCGCTGCGCCGACGCAAACCTGTGTGCTTGCGCATGTGACGACGCAGATGGAGGCGATGCAGCGGGGTGCACCAGTGGACCTGATTTTTCAGTCGATCGCGGGAACGGAAGGGGCGAACCGGGCGTTCGGCGTCAGTCTTGCGCTGCTCGATGAGGCATCCGCCGCGGCAAAGGAACTCAAGCGCGGCGAAAACGTGATGTACTTCGAGACAGGTCAAGGCAGCGCGCTCTCCTCGCAGGCCGACCATGGCGTGGACCAGCAGACGTGCGAGGCACGAGCCTACGCAGTCGCACGCCGGTACCGGCCTCTGCTGGTGAACACCGTGGTTGGCTTCATCGGCCCGGAGTATCTTTTTAACGGCAAGGAGATCATTCGAGCTGGGCTCGAAGATCATTTTTGCGGCAAGCTGCTTGGTCTTCCAATGGGCTGTGACGTATGCTACACGAATCATATGGAAGCTGACCAGGATGACATGGACGTGCTGCTCACTCTTCTTGGCGTTGCCGGATGCAATTACATCATGGGCGTGCCGGGCGCGGACGATATCATGCTGAATTACCAGAGCACGTCGTTTCATGATGCGTTGTATCTGCGTTCGATGCTAAAGCTCCGTCCGGCGCCGGAATTTGAGGCATGGTTGGAGGGAATGGGCATCATGGAAGACGGCGTGCGGCTGCGGGCCATGCGCGGGCTGCCGGGGACGCTCGAACGAGCGCTTGAGATCGCATGAAGGAGGACGGCTGGGTTCAGCTGCGCGAACTGACGCCAGCGCGAATCAGGCTGGGCCGCGCCGGGCACAGCATTCCGACGCGCGAGCTGCTCGCGTTCCGGTTCGATCACGCGCGCGCCCGCGATGCGGTTCACGACGCGCTCGATCCGCGCGCGTTTGAGGGGATTGTTCTGAAGAGCGCCGCGCCTGACCGCGGCACCTATCTGCGCCGCCCCGATCTGGGCCGGCGCCTGGATGGCGAATCGGCAAAACTGCTCAACAAAGGCGACTGGGATGCAGTTCTCATTCTCGCCGACGGTCTGTCGGCGAGAGCGGTGCAGCGGCATGGTCAGGCGCTTGTTAACGGATTGCGCGCTGAGCTTGCAGACTGGAAAATCGCTCCGTTGTTCGTGGTGGAGCAGGGACGTGTCGCGATCGGGGATGAAATCGGCGAGCGCGTAGGCGCCCGGCTTGCGGCGGTGATGATTGGCGAGCGTCCAGGTCTGAGTTCTCCGGACAGCCTGGGCGTTTATTTGACTTGGTCGCCGCGGATTGGACGGACGGATGCGGAACGGAACTGTGTATCCAATATTCGTCTGGAGGGGTTACGTCCCGCTTTGGCAGCGACGCGCGTTGCGTCATTAATGCGCTCGGCGCGCGCTTGGCAAGTGACTGGCGTCGCATTAGGGAAGCGGCTTTCTCTGGTTGAAAGCGATTAACTTTGACGAGCATCGGATCGATCACTCTTTTGCCCGGGGACGCGGGGCGCCGCCCGCGCCATTAAAACCGAGCCGATAATGATGCTATGAAAGCCCGCAGCGCGGTTTTGCGTACAGTTTATCGGATGCGATGCTACGCCGATAAATCCCGGCAAAAAACCTACGTGGTGAACTTGACGAAGGGTCGCTCCTCCCATGAAGAATGCAATCCCGCTTGTAGACAATCGCAACGAGGCCGGCGCCGCCGGGTATGTTATCGTATAAGACGGTCGGTGGAACGGAATGGGCCGGGGTATGAGCAAAAGTCGCGCTGAGGTCTGCGGCCGGTACGTCTAATACGATCGCATCGGCTGGAGAGTACGCGAACCAGATCCGGTCGGCGACTCGACCTGGTTCCGGCAAGAATTGGAGTTGGACGGTTTCGAACTAATGGCTCTAAGTGAGACCTGATGAAGCGTACCGCCGCTATGCTGCGCTTGAGCGGTTTTGTGACGCTTTTCTGGTTTTCGGAAGGCCGCGCCGCAATATCCGCACAGGTAAAAGCCCTCACCACGCCTGCCCTCGCACAATATGGCCATTAGTCCAGGCGAAGCCTTCCTGATCGAGACGAAAGGTGTCTGGGCAGGAATTGCAATGCGGCCCGGATCTGGACCGAGGGAACGAGTGAAGTATGGCCGGGTTGTAAAGACTAAGGGACCGCGGTCCACCGCGGGAGAGAATGGAGATTTTGTTGGGCAGGTAGAGCCAATCGCGCAATCGAGTGTAATGTGGTCTGGAAGATCATTTCGCCGCGAGCTCGGACACAAACCATAGGACATACCTCTACCATATGGCCTCTCAACTGCCATTTACGGGATTTGCAAGGAAGAAAATTGGGCGGCGACGTCTCACGACGCTCATGACCGTCTACGGAGTAAGCACGGCGACCGGCGCATCTGGCCGTCCGGTTAGCTATCCTCGCGCCTTTGAACACGAATGGCTCGGGATTGCCGTGCTCGCCGGACTGACGGCCGGCGCGTTTCAAGCAACGCGCGGCGCGCGCCTTCTCCCGGTTGAGGCGTTGCGTCGTGTCTAGTCCCATTCTGGAAGTACGCAACCTGCGCAAGGACTACGACGACGGACGAATCCAGGCTCTCCGCGGTGTCGATCTCTCCATCGACGCTGGCGAATTCGTGGCCATTAGCGGGCATAGCGGTAGTGGTAAATCGACCCTGCTCCACCTGCTCGGCGGCCTTGATACGCCCAGCAGCGGTGAAGTCCTGTTCCGAGGTCAGCCTCTGGGCTCTGCGATTAGCCTCGATACGTATCGGTGCCATCATGTCGGGTTCATTTTTCAGGCTTTCTACCTGCTGCCCACCTTGTGTGCCGCCGAAAACGTGCAGGCCCCGATGCTTGCCGCGGGAAATGGCATCGGCAATCGCCTGGAGCGTGCCGAGGCGCTGTTGCGCGAAGTGGGGCTGGAGTACCGCATGCGCCAGCATCCGAATGAACTCTCGGCGGGGGAGCGGCAGCGCGTAGCGATTGCCCGGGCGTTGGCCAATAAGCCTTCAATCCTGCTGGCGGATGAGCCGACCGGAAATCTCGACAGCAACAACACCGCGCGGATTATGGAGATCCTCACTGGTATTCAGAAGACCCACGGCATGACCCTGATTGTCGTCACGCACGAGGACGAGATTGCCAACGCCGCTCCACGTCACATCCGTATCCTTGATGGAAAGATCGTGGACGGAAGGATCGCGCCATGAGACTCGCCTCCGTTGCGACTGCGGCAGCGCTGCTCATTACTCTCCGTGCGACGGCCGCCACGGCGCACGCGGCCGATGCGCGAGAGGCGATTGCCGTATTGCGGCAGCGCATTGAAACCGCGGATTATCGCGCCACCGGACGACTGGTCCAGGTGGATGCCAGTGGGCAGCGGACGAACAATTCCATTACCATCAAGGCGCGCTGGTTTCCCGGTGTTCTGCGCACGCTGGTCGAGATTGTCCCGCCCGTGGTTGCGGAGGGGGAAGCACAGCAGGATGCGCGCCTCAGCATCTTGCTCGAAACGCGGCCCAACGGCCAGAATGCGATCCGGATTTTCCATCCCCACGAGTCCGCCCCAACTCGACTTCCTTTCGACGAATGGACCAGGAGCATATTCGGCAGCGACTTCAGCTACGAGGACTTTCTCGAACCGGCGTACTTCTGGCCGGACCAGAAGATCATCAAGCATGCCAGATTCGCGGGACGCGATTGCGATGTTCTGAAGAGCACGCCGGGCGCAGCGGACCGTACGCACTATGCCGAGATCCAAACCTGGCTCGACCACACCATCATCTATCCCATCTATGCCGAGGAGACTCTGAAGGATGGGCAAGGCGTAAAGGAGTTCACGTACCTCGGTCTGACCCGATCGGGCGGAGTCTGGGCAGCCAGACAGGTCCAAGCGAAGATTCGTGGCCGTGCCGGGTCGAGCCTCCTGATTCTTGAGCGCGGAAGCACCAAAGCAAATCTTAAAATGAAGGATTTCAGTACCGAGGAAATCAGCAAATTCGAGGATCACCCATGACCCTTCTACTCGTGGTTTTCGCCGCCGTCGCCGCGCTCTTCGTTGTAGGTTATCTCTATCAGCGCATCGGCGACCATCGTGACCGGAGGCGGTTTACCAGCCCGGGGCGTTGGGTCGAAATTGAGCGAGGGCGAAGACTGTATATCGTCGAGAAAGGATCGGGCGGACCCGCAGTCCTCTTCGAGGCTGGGATCGCGGCCACCAACCTGAACTGGCATCACATCCAGGAGACCGTTTCTCGCTTCACCTCGACCGCGTCGTATGATCGCAGCGGCCTTGGCTGGAGCAGTCCCTGCTCCACCACGCCAACACCCACCAACATCACGGCTGAACTGCACGCCATGCTCCGGTCCGCCGGCATCAAGCCTCCCTACATCCTGGTGGGACATTCCTTTGGCGGTCTAGTGGTGCGCCGGTACGCGATCACCTATCCGGAACACGTCGCAGGCGTGGTGCTGATCGATCCGATGCGCTGTGATGAGTGGCCGCCGCTCAACCCGGAAAAGCAATCCATGATCGACCTGGGGAAAAAGCTCTCCGGCTACGCGATTCCGATTGCGCACTTCGGACTGGCCCGGCTGGCCGTAACTTCTCTGCTGTGCCGTTCGGGGCGGCTTTCGAGGAACCTTGCCGGCGCGGCCGGAGACGGCGGCCGCCATGTTCTGAAACGGGTGACGGAAGAAGTGGGCAAGATGCCCAGGGAGGTGTGGCCGATTGTCGCCGCACACTGGTCGCGGCCCAGTTACTACGCCGGGATGCAACAGCATGTGCAGGCAGTTCCCGAAACAGTTCGCGAAATGCAGGACGCCGATCCCATTCGCGACATCCCGGTCCTGGTGCTGACCGCCGGAACTTCGAGCCCTCTTTCCGGCGAGTGTCTCACCCAAATCGGGAACAATGTGCGGCAGGTGATCGCGACGGACAGCGCACACTGGATTCATCTCGATGAGCCCAAGCTGGTGGTCGATTCGATTCGCGAGATGGTGGCGGCCGTCACCACCACGCGGAGATCCCGGCGACTAACGGGCTCAGGTGCGCGCCGGCGGAAGGAATTCGTCAACCGCTGAGGCCGGAAATGGCGTGTTCAGTCCAGCAGCCCTGAAAAACGCTCCTGCAGCACCCGTCGAAGAAACTTACCGCTGTGATTCTGCGGAAGGTCGCCCGGGCTGATAATCCAGATGCGCCGCGGCGCTTTATAAGCTGCCAGCTTGCCGCGGCACCAGATGAGAAGATCACCTTCGCCGGAAGAAGAACCTGGATGCAATTCAACCGCGGCCACGGGGGCCTCTCCCTTTTCCTTGTGCGGCAGGCTGAACGCGACGGCGCGCGCCACATCGGGATGGGCCAGCATAGCCTCTTCCAGTTCGCGCACGTACACGGAGTAGCCGCCCGACTTGATCACTTCCTTCGATCGCCCCACCAGCCGGATCAGTCCCAGACGATTGCGCGTGGCCAAGTCGCCGGTACGCAACCATCCATCGCTGGTAAGCAGGCCGGGGGAATCGCCCTTGTCCTTCCAATAGTGCGGAGCCAGTCCGCGACGGCGAATCTGGCATTCTCCCACCGCGCCCGCCGGCACGGTTCGCCCATCCTCATCGACAATGCGGATGCGGAACGGCGGCACCGGCAGACACAGATCGCCGCTCCCCGGCACGAAGGACAACTCGATTCCCATCATGGCCAGGCCGCCCAACTCCACCATTCCATAGCCGTTCAGAAGAACGGGAGGGATACGCCTTCCTCCAGGCAGCCGGAACAGGGCTCCAAACTGCCGCAGACGCAGTCGAACTTCATTCGGAAGGTGATCGCTGGCGGAAAGCCAGACACGCACGCTCGCCAACCGGCCAGGCTCCGGGTTGCTGTTGACCAGCCGGGCAAACATGGCGGGTACGCCGACGAAGGCCGTAACGCGGAAGCGCTCCGCAAGATCCAGCGCGGCGTCCACATCAAAGCGATCGAGAAAACACCCGCGGATACCGGCCATCAGCCCATAGAGAGCAATGCTCACAGCCATGATGTGCGACCAGGGCAATGCGATCAGCGCAAGATCCCGCGGTCCCAGAAAGATCCCGCACAGGACCGTGGACGCGCGCGCGCCAAGCAATGCATTGCTGGACAAGGCCGCGCCCTTGGGAAATCCGCTGGTGCCCGAGGTATGAAAGATCGCGACCGTTGCGGCCGGATCGATGTCGACGGGCGGCAGCGGCGCCGGAGTCCCGGAGACGCGCAGGAATCCGTCGAGTGTCTCCTCCTCCTCATCCGCCTGTATCCAGGTGCGTACCTCCAGGGCTTGGCGATCACCGATGCTTCGTTCAAAAACCACTTTGTCGGTGACGAGAATCCCGGTGCCGCTATCGCCGAGAATCCGGCGCACTTCGTCAAGCGAGAGCAGTGGATTCAAGGGAACCGCAATCCCTCCGGCTCGGATAATGGCAAGAAACCAGTGGAAGCATTTCGGGTCGTTGCTGCAATAGATGGCAACGGGCTGGCCGGGGCGAAGCGAGATGGACTGACGAAGAAAAGCATCGATCGCGCAGACTTCCGCATGCAGATCGGAGAGATGGAAGGGACCGTTTTCGAACACGGCCACTTCGCAATCCCCTTTCCGGCGTACCAGCTCGTCCACCAGATTTGCGACCGTCACTCCGCGGTCCCGCGCAAGCCGATAGCGTCCGATAATGCTCATTGCGCGGAAACGGGCTTGCGGCCCCAGTCGCTGGCCAAACAGTAATCGAAAAGGCGATCGAGATAATCGAGCACAGGCGGCGGGCTCACTCCGGCAGGCTGAAGAAGACGCTCCGCATTGCTGATATCAAATTGCATGCGCATGGTGAAGTAGTCCCGGTAGGCGCGGCCGTCGCGCAGCACCCGGCGCTTGCGTCCCCACAAGGAGACAAACAGAAGAGGCCGCAGGACCGCAAAGAACAGCTTGGGATCAACGTACCGCGGCTCGGGAGCGCTGAAAAATTCCATAGCGCGCCGGGCGATCTGCTGAATGGTGGCGCTGCCGCGCGGCCCGGCACAGAGATGAATGGCGCTGCCCAGGGCAGACTCATCAAACAGGAGCCGCGCCACGGCATGGGCCACAAAATCCACCGGCACAATGTCCAATACCGCGTCAGGATAGCCTGGCACGGTGCGCCACAGCCGGCGCGCATAGATTTTCAGCGGCCAGTACATCATCTTGAAGCTGGAGGTGACGCCCGTGCGCGAATCGCCCACGATGATGCTGGGGCGCAAGATCACGCCGGGAAGTGAGCTCAGGCGCGATCGTACCAGGGCTTCAGCCTCGGCCTTGGTTTGTTCGTAAGTGTTGCGGTAGCCCTGGCCCACGGCAAGCTCGTTTTCGCGCACCAGGTCGGAGCGCTCGCCGGCCACATAGGCTGTACCAACGTAGGCGAAGCTTCGAAGCCGGCGCGCGCCGCCCGCGAAATCGAGAATGTGCCGGGTGCCCTCGACGTTAATGCGGCGCGCCTCGTCAAGGGAGTGATCGAATCGCACCGTGGCAGCGGAGTGAATCACCCGGGTCGTTTCCGCCGAGAGGCGCGCGTACGCGGCTGCGTCCAGTCCGCAGTCAGGCTGGCTGACGTCTCCGGAAAAAACCTGAACGCGCGACCGTTCCGCCTCAGGAATGAATGAATCCGCGCGTTGCCGACTCGTTTCCCCGGCTCTGCCGCGGATGAGAAGCGCCAGCGTGGCGTTCGGCTGCCGTTCCAGCAGTTCGTGCACCAGCTGCACTCCGAGGAAGCCAGTTGCGCCCGTAATCAGGATGAGTTCTTCGCTGTTCATTCCCAAACCGGCCCTAGTCCCGCGAACCATGAAAGGCCGGTCAATCAATACCTCTGTAGCTCAGTCCATTGTTATTATAGCGGCATGCACTTTCGCGCCGATTGTTTGATGGGTAGTGTCTGAAATCTGCGTTGATCCTGAAGCATGGCGAGCCCCCGCCATGACTGGCGGGGCTGTAGTACCCGTTATAGCCCCGCCAGCCATGGCGGGAGGCGCATTCGGAATCAACGCAGATTTCAGGCGCTACCGTTTGGTGGTGGTGCGGACGCCATCGCCTTCTTAAGCCTGCGAATTGGAAAAAGCTGCCGCAACCCCTTATGCTAAGAGGGAACATCGAAATTATCGCCGCGGCATACTTGCGGCTCAACCCTCCTCATGGGGAGACAGAAGGACAACCTCCGACTCGATGGCCAGATCATTGTCGTTTACGGGATTTGTTTTCAAAAACCTCCTGCGCAGGCGGCTGCGGACTCTGCTGTCGCTCTCTGGAATCGGCATGGCGGTCGGCGCGTTTGTAGGCCTGGTGGGCTTTTCAAGCGGGTTCGAACAGCAGTGGATGCGCATTTACTCGAGCAGCGGCACAGATATCTCGGTGATTCGGGGAACCTTCCTGAACACATCTCTGGACGAATCGGGGGCGGCAAAACTGAGGGATGTGCCCGTTGTGGCCCAAGCTTCGCCCAGCATCTTTAACCTGATGGATCTGACGCCGGACGTGAATGCGCTGGCGTACGGCTGGAACGCCGACGCATTTCAGTTTGACTCTCTGCAAATTCTGTCGGGGCGGCGGTTTCGGGACAGCCTGCCCGAAGTCATGCTCGGCGATATGCTCGCGCAGGATCTGAAGAAGTCCGTCGGCGACACTTTTGAAATTCAGGGTTCGCCTTTTACCGTCATAGCGGTTTATCACGGAGCTTCAACTCTCGAAGCGGACGCGCTGATCATGCCGCTCAGCCAGTTGCAACAGCTAAGCGGCATGCAGGGCAAGGTGTCTACTATCGATATTCGCCTGCGCCCGGCGCCGCGCGGAGAAGCGCCGGGTCAATACTTGAAACAAGCGCAGGCTCAAATCGAAGCCGCTCTGCCGGGAACGCGCGCCATTCCGGCGGCGGAGCGCGCCAGCGACAATCAATTCGTGAAGCTGGCCCATGCTTCCGCGTGGGGCACGTCTTCGCTCGCCCTCATCATCGGAATCCTGGGAATCGCCAATACCATGGCCATGTCGGTCTTCGAGCGTACGCGGGAAATCGGGATTCTGCGCGCGTTGGGGTGGACGCGTTGGCAGGTGCTCACGCACATTGAGTTGGAAGCAGTCACGCTCGGCCTGAGTGGGGGAATTCTCGGTATCGCTTTCGGATGGTGTGCTCTGCGCCTGCTTGCGACCTTCCCCCAGACGGCGAGTCTCGTTTCGGCGTCCATCCACTGGCCGCTCCTGATCGAAGCGCTGGGAATCGCGGTACTCGCCGGTCTGATCGCCGGAGCGCTTCCGGCGTGGCGCGCGGGACAACTCTCACCTGTGGATGCATTGAGGCACGATTAGCCGATCTTGTGCGGAAACCGTTCGCGGAGCTTATGTCGTGGCAAACGACTGCGCGCACCGGTTCCTCCTGGCAATTGAAATCACTCAATCATTGAAGGGAGCGATGGCAAGGTTTGGAGCATTTTGTTTTCCGGGAGCCGGTCATCTCAACCCGATGACCGCGCTGGCGCGTTCTCTGCAAATCCGAGGCCATCAGGTCGTCATCTTCGGGATCGCTGACACCGCGGAGCGCGTGCGAGCCGCGGGCATCGAGTTTCAGCAGATCGGCGCGGAGGATTTTCCCGCCGGCACCCTCGAAAAACTGGACGAGCGCATGGCCCGATTAAGCGGGCTCGCGGCGCTTCGATTCACGCTGGAGCGGGTGAGAAATTCGGCGCGAATGGTCCTGCGCGACGCGCCCCAGGCGGTGCGGGCCGCCAAAATAGACGCGTTGCTGGTGGATGAAGCGGAGTTTGCCGGAAACGTCGCTGACTACCTGGGCCTGCCCTGGATCTCCATCGCTTTGATTCCCCCGCTGCTTCCGGACCACCGGTTCCCACCCTTCTGGTTCGGTTGGCCAGCGCGGCAGGATCGGCTCAGCCGGTTCCGGAATCGCCTTGCCATCCACGCGCTCCTGTGGATCGCCGCGCCCATCTTCAGACAAGTCAACCAGCAGCGCAGCGCCTGGGGACTGAAGCCCCACGCACGCCCCCAGGACGAGCTATCGCCTCTGGCGCAAATCACCCAGTTACCCGAGGCGCTGGAGTTCGAAATTCGCGGCGAAAAGCCGGCGGGGCTTCACTATACCGGACCGTTCATTGATCCTCAACAGCGCCCTCCCGTTGACTTTCCCTGGGACCGCCTGGACGGACGTCCGCTCATTTACGCATCGCTGGGCACTTTTGAGAACGGTTTCCAGGAGATTTTCAGAACCATCGCGGATGCCTGCGCCGGGCTCGATTCGCAGTTGTTAATTTCGCTGGGTGGCGGACTCGATCCCGCAGAACTCGGCCAATTGCCCGGCGATCCGCTGGTGGTGCGCTTTGCTCCGCAACTGGAAATTCTCAAGCGGGCCGCGCTGGTCATCACGCATGCCGGCCTCAACACGGTCCTCGAGTCGCTGGCCGAAGGAGTGCCGATGGTAGCCGTCCCTCTCGGCAACGACCAACCCGGAGTTGCGGCGCGGCTCAAGGCCCGCGGAGCAGGTTTGGTGATCCCACGCCGGAGGCTAAATCCGGCACGGCTTCGCAAAGCGGTAATGCTGGTGCTCCGGGATGCGAGCTACCGTAATGCGGCCCAAGCCTTGCAGAAAGCCATCCAGCAGCTGGATGGACCAGGCCGCGCGGCGGATCTCATCGAGCACGTGCTGAAACTCCGTTCGATTCCCTGATTCGAGTGGTTCACCTGAGGTCTGCTCGCGACACGATCAAGACTGCGCGACGTCACATACGCGGTCGCCTTTCAGTTTGGCGGAGCGCTCTTCTGGGGCGGGTCTTTCATGCGTGGTTACCGCACCCCGGGCGTATGCAGATGAGCAGCGCGTTGCGCGCGAGTCGAGTCGGGGGCTGGACCGCCAGACAGATTCACCAAGCCGTACTTACCACCTTTCAGCGTTCTGCCGGAGCCGCGCCAGTCTTACCATCGCGCGGCGAAAAAGTTTCCCGTACCTTGCGTGTTGCGCGTAACATCTTTAAAGAGGGTACCCTTTCAAGTGCACGAAATCATCGACTTTCTTCTGCGCCACGGCACCTGGGTTCTCTTTATCTGGGTCCTCGCCGAACAACTTGGCATACCCGTACCCTCCATCCCCATTTTTCTGGCCATGGGCGCGCTCATCGGCACCGGTGCCCGCTCTTTTTCCTCCGTGATGCCGCTCATCTTCATCGCCGCGATCCTGGGCGATTCCGTTTGGTATGCCCTCGGGCGCCGCAACGGCCACTCCGTTCTGCGGCTGCTCTGCCGCATCTCCATCGAACCTGATTCCTGCGTCAGTTCCACGCAAGCCTGGTTCAAACTGCTCGACGCCTGGACGCTGGTCGTCTCGAAATTCATTCCGGGCCTCGGTTCCATCGCCACGCCGATGGCCGGACTCCTGGCGATGCCCTGGTGGAAATTTCTCCTCGCCGACGGCGCGGGAATTTTCCTTTGGGCCACCTGTTATCTCGGTATCGGTGACCTGTTCCGCGCTCAGCTCGAGGACGCCGCACGCCTCCTTTCGCGCACCGGAGCCGGTCTCGCCGCCATCGCCGGTCTGCTTGCTCTGCTGTGGGTTGCCTGGAAATTTTGGCAGAGGAAGCGTTTCATCCGCAAACTGCGCGTCGCCCGAATTACACCGGAAGAAATCGTCGATCGCCTGCCCGATTTCGCGGTCATCGACCTCCGCTCCTCTACCGAAGTCGAATGGGAAGGCCGCCAGATCCCCACCGCGATCTGGTTCGACCGCCAGGAACTCGCGCTTCACCACGACCTGATTCCACGCGACAAGGACGTTATCCTCTACTGCACTTGACCCAACGAAGCCACCAGCGCCCGTGTGGCGCTCGAACTTCACAAGTTAGGAATCACGCGCGTCCGCCCGCTCGAAGGCGGCTATGAAGGCTGGCTCGCCCGCGGTTATCCCACCGAACCCGCCCGCCATGTCTTCGCGACAAAATCATGACTGAAATTCATGCGTGTCCGAAGCTGGCGGCAAGGCTGGGTATCAGAGTTGGAAAAGCGTCTCCCGGGTCGCGTCGGCGTTCCGTCGACTTGACCATCAGCGGCACGCCGGCTGCGTCCGCGTGCTCGCTGTGGTTTAGCTATTTCGTTTTCCACGCCGTCCCCGGCCTCGCGATCGCGTACATCTCCGCGCTGATACGGTCGAACAATGCGTCGTTGTCCCTGCCCTCAGCGTATAGATCGAAATGTGTCTTGTCCGGCAGAAAATAAAAGTGCGGCTCCGCGCCGAGCCGATCGAGGACAGCCTCAAACAGGTGCGCGGCGCCATCCAGATAGAAGGTATCCGCGGTTCCTACGAACAGGTGAATGCGACCCTTCAAATCAGGCCCGCGCGCCGCCCAGTTGGCTTCCACGATGTGTGCCAGATCGAAATGCTTCCGCCAGTACTCGACCACTTGCGGGTTGACAGCGCCGGTTTGGCGATTAAACATCGGCTCTGGCGCGCCGCTATCGCTTTTGGGAGAGAACACCCAATCAAACGAGGAGATCTGTCCGCCGTACGGCCCCAAAACGGTCTCCAGCTTCGCAAACTGCTCAAGCGTTGAAATAACTTTGCCGTGCTCCCGCATGATGGGCCACGGCGCGCCGTCGGCTTTCGTGTACAGGTTCGCGCCCGGGCCATACAAGTCGGGTCCGGTGAAATTGTGGAAATCGCTCGGATCGGGCGAGGTTGACCAAGTCCCGCCGAAAATCTTCGGGTAGTTGATTTCGAGTTGCAGCGTCGCCCATCCGCCGCTCGAATGGCCGTTCAGAAACCGGCCGTCTCGCCGCGCGTCCATCCGGTATTTGTGTTCGAGATAAGGGATGAACTCGGTGGTGAGCGCCGTGCCCCATGGGCCGTTGTTTACCGAATCGGCGAATTCATGAGTGCCTTCCGGAATGGATTCGTCGAGCATGACCCAAATCATCGGCGGCATTTTACGCTGCTGCATGCGATCGTGAAGTTCCAGGCCTGCGAGCAGGCAGGAGTCGAGGTTCCCCCCGAACCCGTGCGTCCAGTACACGGTGGGATAGCGCTCCTGCCCTTCCGCGCCGTATCCCGGCGGGAGGATCACCCACGCTTTGATCGCGACATCTCGGCCCCAGAAGCGCGTTAAGGCGGGGCTGACGAACTCTTCTTTTCTTGCCACGTCGTCTCGCGCCTTTTCCATGGCCTTGCGCATCAGATCCGAGCGGCGCTGATTCACGGATGGATGATGATCCAGCATTAAGGACGATTCTTTGCCCTCCGGCCAGCCGCCCAATGCGACTACGTTGCTGATCCAGTCTTGCGGTGCACGCCCGCTGTAATTGTATGTGTGGTCCACATCGAGCACGACCTGGGCCTCATAATTCCCCTGCGGAATCGAGGAAAAGGGCTGCGGAAAGGCATTCTCGTCCGCATCCACTTCAACCGATTGACCAGGCGCCAGGGCCCGAATCTCGCGCGCCGCGACCCAGGTTGCCCCAGGATGAAATTCGTCTAGGTTTACTTCTTTGTCCCCGCTCCCTTGCTTCAGAAAAATCAGCAGTCGTCCATTCAACGGCGCTGCTGCGGAAGGAGCCAACTGGACACGAAAGAAGACGTGTTCGCCTCTCAGCCAGCCGCCGGTGGTGATGACGAGTGCCAGCAGCAGAAGGGCATGACCAGTACGTTTCTCAAGCATCCTTACCACTATAGATTGAATGCGTCGCGCTCGATTGGGCCTGATCATTCGGGTCCGCGCTTCTATTGGTCTTCCAGGATGGAGGGGACCCGTAGAATCGGCCGAATCGATAAGATCAGTTCATACGTAATGATTCAATGCCTCGAATGCTGAGCCTCTGGCGGCGCCACGAGACGGGCCGGCAGGCGCGGATTTCGGATCTTTTGGCGCGTATATGG
Organism: Bryobacteraceae bacterium; assembly: GCA_035507655.1. Lineage (GTDB taxonomy): Bacteria > Acidobacteriota > Terriglobia > Bryobacterales > Bryobacteraceae > Palsa-187. Next base: position 71,736 of record DATJNW010000104.1, read on the forward strand.
CACGCGAAAAAAAATCGGAACCGCAAACCCCCAAGAATGAATGGGATGGAATGGTGGACGGCATGGGATTCGAAAATAAAAAGTTTACCAAAGCTCAGTAACTTATAGATTCTCCGTTCTACCAAGGGCTTCTAAACGTCCAAAACGACAGTTTTCTGCGACGTATCCGCGACACCAAACGAGTTGCGGATGTGAATCTCTGTTTCTCCCCTTTTCTGGGTTCCCGCGATCGCGCGGATTTCTCTTCGAGCGGTTTCTCCCCAAGCGGCTTTTCTCCGACAAGAACAAAGCTGGAGAATATTGTTTTTTCAAGGATTTGCGGCATCCGGCTGTTTTTCCGACGAGTGTTTGGAGGACGTAAAGTTGGCATCGGAGATTCTCGGCGAACATTTTACCCCGCAGCAGCTCGCCCAGGCCTGGCAGCTCGATGAAAACACCATTCGGCGGATTTTTGTGGATGTGCCGGGGGTGTTGCGAATCGGGAGCGCGCGGCCGCGCCGCGGAAAACAACGCGGGCATCTGACTCTGCGGATTCCCGCCGAAGTTGCCGAACGCGTGTATCGGGAGCGCATGAAATGAAAACCGCGGCGGAAACGGCCTGGCCGATCGCGCTGGCGGATCTGGAGATCTGGGAGCGGTCTTTCAAATGGGTCGTGCGACGCTGCCCTTTGTGCTCGAAAAAGCGGCATGTTCATGGCGGCGGCCTTGTCGGCGAGGATCCGCGCCGGATGCTCGGACATCGTGCGGGTCACTGCGATCATGCTGATAACCGCGGTTACATTCTCGTCGACGCGGATTCCGCGGCAACGGAATCGATCCTTCGGAGGTTTGGGCCGAATGTTTCCGGTGGAAGCGGAGCGCTTGCCGAAAAGTATCGTTGAGCTCGATCAGTGGGTTCTCTGGAAGGTCGATATTCGCGCGGGGAAGCCGGCCAAGGTGCCTTACGCGACAGACCTAAGGCGCGCGAGCACCACGAACCCGCGAACCTGGACCGATTTTGAGACGGCGCGCCAGGCGCTCCATGCAAATGCCGCGAGTTTTGGCACCGGAGGCCTCGGATTCGCGTTTTTTCGGGATGATCCCTACTGCGGGATCGATCTTGACGATTGCCTCGCCGGCGGCAAGGTGAAACCGTGGGCGGCCGGCATCGTGGAGCGCTTCTCCGACACGTATATGGAGGTCTCGCCATCCGGCGCGGGTTTAAAGATTTGGGCGCGCGGAAAAATTCCGGAAAACGTGCCAGGCGTTCTGGTTGGCGACGGCGCGATCGAGATGTACGATCACGCGCGCTATTTCACCGTCACCGGCGCGCGTTTTCGCGAGGCTCCGCTGGAGATCGAGGATCACGGGGCTGATCTGCTGGCGCTGCACAAGCGCCTGACGCGCGGCAGCGCGGGGAGCTGGCCGGTGCAGCCGCTGCGCGGCGGTCGCATTCCTCATGGCCAGCAACACTCGACGCTGGTTTCGATCGCGGGAACGCTGCGCGCCAGGCGCGTCTGCGATCAGGCTATTCTCGCGTGCCTGCTGGCGATAAACCGGCATCAGTGCGAAAAACCTGGGCCGGCTGCGAATATCGAGCGGATCGTGCGCAGCACGCAGCGCTGGAACAAGGAGAATCCGTCGCGTGGATGAATCCTGGCTCCCGGAGGTGCAGCGCGGCGCAGCTCGGCAGCCTGAGCCTGTCGCTGAAATATCGGACGGCTGGCGCGCGCGGCTCTTGGATAAAGGCGCGAAGCGGGCGCTGGCAAACTGCGCGATCGCGCTGCGCCACGCGCCGGAATGGGCCGGCGTGGTCGCTTTTGACGATTTCGCGAATAGCGTAGTTTTCAAAAAGGCTCCGCCATGGCCCTCCGCGGCGGACCTTCCGCGTAAGGTCGTCGAAACCGACGATATTCGCGGCGCTGAATGGTGCCAGGTCAATGGTATCGCCTGCGCGACGCCGCTGACGTGGGCGCAGGCTATGCAGGCGCATGCGATCAATTTTCGTTTTCATCCCGTCCGGGATTATCTTGATGGTCTCAAATGGGACGGCGACGGGCGCGTGGACCGCTGGTTGACGGAATATCTCGGCGTCGAGCCGAGTGAATATGCCGCGGCCGTGGGCGCGCGCTGGCTCATCAGCGCGATCGCGCGGGTGTTCCGGCCCGGCACGAAGGCGGACTGCGTCCTGATCTTGGAGGGGCCGCAGGGCGCGCGGAAAAGCACCGCGTTGCGTGTATTGGGTGAGCCCTGGTTCACGGATCATCTCGATGATATCGGCAGCAAGGATTCACAGATTCAGATTGCCGGCATCTGGATTGTCGAGTGGCCCGAGCTTGATGCCATGAGCCGCGTCGAAGTAGCGCGCATCAAGGCATTCGTTTCGCGCGGAGCGGATCGCTTCCGCCCGCCGTATGGCCACCGCCTGGTGGATCTGGCCCGGCAGAGTGTTTTCTCGGGAACGACGAATAGCGATCGTTACCTGAAGGACGAAACGGGCGCGCGGCGGTTCTGGCCGGTGAAGTGCGGTGCGATTGATGTGGATGCGCTGCGGCGCGATCGCGATCAGTTGTGGGCGGAAGCTCTGGTGCGTTTCCGCGATGGCGCGGTCTGGTGGCTTGATCGCGCTGACCTGGTTTCTGCGGCAGAATCGGAACAGGCCGATCGCTATGAGGGCGGCGTTTGGGACAGTATCATCGAGCCGTGGGTCGAGGGACGTGAATCGGTCTCCGCTGACGAGATCCTCGGCGCCTGCATTCAGAAGCCGATGGAAAGGTGGACGGCTGCGGATCGAAGCGCAGTCGGACGCGCAATGCGCGCGCTCGGGTGGGAGCGGTACAAGGCCGGCCCGCGCAGCGCCAGGCAATGGCGCTATCGGCCTAAGAGCGGCGGTGACCCGGTGACCCGGTGACCCGGCGTGTCCCCGTAGTTCTATAGAGTCGTAATGCGCGCGCGCGTACGTGTGTGTACCTACATGGGTCACATGGGACACCGGGTCACCACTTTGGAATCATCTCTCTACGGTGACCCGGCATTATCGGCGAAGTGGGACACCGGGTCACGGGCACCGCACGAGAATCGCGATTCTCGTGCGATCTTGATGTCGCGCAGGGTTGCGGGCATAATCGGGGGCGGGGGGGCCGGGGGCGGGTCGAAATCCTTGGGGGTCTCGGACGCCGCGACCGCACGGCAACCGGAAAAACGGCGGGTTGGGAATTTCGAACCTCAGAATCGCGGTGACGACGCATGATGCTCGAAGCAGAAGATAAAGAAGCGCAGCGGCCAGATGGTGCGGGCATCGAGCAGGTGCGCCTGGCGGGGTTGCCCGAGTGGGCCCGAGAGCTCTACTCGCGCTTGCGCCGCGAAATCCTCGCCGAGGATGGATTGACCGAGCAGTTGCTATGGCAGGCGATCAAGATTGCCGTTGAGCTGGAGGTCTGTCAGGATGATCTCCGAACGCACGGCTATTTTTTCAACGACCGGAAGGGCCAGGCCGTGATGCACCCCGCAGCGCGGAGGGAGGCGGTCTTACTGACCGCGCTGGCAAAAATTCACAGGAGCCTCGGCCTGGATCAGGAGCCGGCGGATGACAAAAGACAAGGGAGCTTTTTTTATGAGAGTAGTACGAAAAGGAAGTGAGTTGGGAACGGGCCGGCTCAATGAAGCCTGGCTTGAGATTTTCGTGCGCGAGCTGGCCCACGGGCCATCCAGCTTGTCGGCCGCGGAACGCGTGAAGCTCGCCGCGGAATTAGCGGATGCGGCGGTGAAGGAAATTTCGAGCCGGCTCGAAGCAAAAGGATGAGATCGAAGAAGCGCGCCGCGATTCCGGCCGCGCCAGGCCACGATCACGCGGACGCGGACGATAGCGCCGGTCACCTCCTCGCCGCGGCGGCGCGCGGCGATTGGGACGCCGTGCTCCGGCTTCAAAAAGTCGAGGACGAGCAGGGCGTCGATCGCGAACGCTTCGGCGCCCGGCGAACACTGAGCCTTGAGGGACCCGTTCCTCGGGAGGAGCGCCGCGCGTCATCACGTCAACCGATTCCCATCAATCAAGCCCTCGCCGCACCCTTCGGCTGCTGCTCTCTACGCGTAGATGTCGAACGGTTGGAGATGACGCTCAAGCGGCTGGAGGATTTGGAAGCGTTGACCGTCGCGGCCAGGATTCTCGACGGGATCTCGCTCGACGAATTGCCCCGGCGGGTCGGCGCTCCGCGCGTGTTGACACGCAGGGCGCTCGCCGCTGGGCTCGAAAAACTACAAAAATCCGCCGACGACTTCATCGAAGAAATCCCCGACGAATACGGTTCCGGGGTCCGCCGGCTGCGGGGTCGATTCGAAATGCTGCCATCGCAAGCCGATTTTTCAGCAAGTTGCGGTGATGCCCCGGATTTTGGACGAGACATAGAAGACGTTTTTTTAAGCAGAATTTTGGAGGCGCGGAGAAATATGCAGCTTGCTGAGCTAAAAACGAAGCTGGAATCGGCGCGAGCTGAGGAGCAGCGTTTGCGCGATCGGCTTTTCGATGAGTACCGGACCTATGACGCCATTCCGAAGCGGCTCGCGGAGTTGCAACAGAAGCTCAAGGAGATCGAGCCCGACGATCAGGCTGCGCGCCAGGCGCTCGTGGTCGAAATGCTTACGATTAGAGAGGGCGGCGCAGACGCAAGCTGGCATCGCATTCAGGAGCTGCGAAAAAAACTGGCGCGGCAGGAGTGGATTGTGCAGCAGGAGGGCGAAAAACTTTTCGAGGTGGAAATCCGAACTTTCCGCCGGGAATTCGCGCCACTGCGCGTGGAGATGGTCGCGGCAATTGACGCCTGCCGGGAATGCGCCCGCAAAATGATCGCGAAGTTTGCGGCGTATAACTGTGGCGCGCAGTTTAATTACGAGACATTTCCCTTCCAAGACGGGGATTTCGGCACCATTATGCAGCCCGTGCGCGGCGCGTACCTCGCCGTCATGGCAGCCTTGTTAAGCCTCAATGCTCAGATCGCCTCGGACGCCCAAAGCGGACCTCCCTGGGACGCGCTCGCGAATGCACAATTAGACCCTGCGGAAATCGAAGAGAAAGACGCCCGCGCTCGCTTGGAGCGAGCTGAAACCCTGCTGCAAAATGCGTCCCGGATGCCCGCTTCGCCGTTCAACGATGAGCGCGATCGCGTGATCGCGTCGGCAAAGGGCCAAATCCAACGACTCAAGCAGCGCCTCGGGGGCGCGGCTTAGAGCCGGCGGGAAAAATGGTAACGGGCAATGCATTCTTCATTCGCGGCCTGGCGGACGGGGCGGCGTGCCGAGTCTCCAACGACACGATTACCTTCTATCAATCCGTCGACGACGCTCGCAACGACGCGAGCGAGCTCGGCGTCCTGTTTTTCGCCGGTCTCGAAAAAACGGTGGCGGGCATTGGCTCAGTCAGAAGCCAGCCAAGCCTCCGCCAGGCCTTCGACGATCACGCTGCTTATTTTCTGCGGCGCCTGGCCGCTGGCGCCTATTGCGTCTGGATCGATCCCCGCCTCGCCTACGAAGGTCGTGTTGCTGATTTCGATTCAGATTCCGACGCCACCGCTGCGGCGTCGCGATCCGGCGGCGTGGTCATCCACGCAGTCAACGCAGGTGACGGCGTATTTTGTTTGAGACTTTTTGGAGGAAAGAACGCATGAACGAATTACAACTCGCAATCGAAAAGCACGAACGAATCGAAAAGCGGCTCCAGAGCGCGACTGCCGCAATTTCAAGCGCGCAGGAGGAGGTCTCCCAAGCGGAAGTCGCGATCACGGACGAGTGTATGCGCGCCGCTATCGAGGAGCGCGAGGAAGTCGTCGATGAGCTGCACGAGAAGTTGGCCGCGGCGGTAAAGCGGTCCCAGATCCTCGAATTGCGTCCGAAGGCGATCCGAATGGCTCGTGATCACCAGCTCGCAATCGTTTGCGAGACGCTCCTCCGTGGGCAACTCGCCGGCATCATCGCTCGCGCCAACGATGGGGCCCCGGTGCTGGACGGAGCAGCGCCCTGGGGCGGCCCGGACCTAACGCGGCGCTGGTCGGCGAATGACACATCGGCCGCGGTCCGCTACGCCGCGGCGCACGGAATTGACGCCACCAGCGAAGCGATCGATTGCGCCGTCCGCGCGATCGCGGCGACGGGAAAAATCCTGATCCCGCTTCAATGACGGGAAGGAGCAGGAGATCGATATGCTGAAATTTTCGAGTCCAAGACATTCGCCGGCCGAATCGCGACGGGAGCGGCCGGGAGCGGCTGCGTCCCGTCCGCGCCGGCGGGATGAAGCCCGGTTCTCACTGGAGCGGCCACATTTCCGCGCCGCGCTCCAAGCGGATGGCGCGCTGGAGTTGCAGGCATACGACGTGATCGGGCGGGATTTCTGGAGCGAGGATGGGGGGATCACCGCGAAGACCGTCAAACAGCAAATCGATTCCGCCGGCGCGTTTTCAAAGATCCGGTTGCGGATTAACTCGCCTGGCGGCGACGCCTTCGAGGGCGCGGCGATATACAACTTGCTGCGCGCGCAAGGCAAGCCGATCGAGTGTTACGTCGATGGAATCGCCGCCTCCGCGGCCAGCCTGATCGCGATGTGCGGCGACACGATCACTATGGGCGCCGGCGCGATGCTCATGATTCACAACGCCTGGTCCATGTGCGTCGGCGATACCGCGGCCATGGCGAAGGAATCCGAAATCCTGGCGCAAATTGGCAAGTCGATGGCGGAGATCTACCAAGCTCGATCTGGGATTGAGGTCTCGAAGATCGTCGCGATGATGGCGGCCGAAACCTGGCTGGGCGCGCAAGAAGCTGTCGATCAAGGATTCGCCACCGCGATCGCGGAGCGTAGTCCCGAGGAGGCCGAGCGCGGCCTGGCCTTCGTCCGATCATTTTCAGCGATCCGGAGATTCCGCAATGCTCCCATGAATCTGAGGCGAGCAGAGCCCGAAACCGAGTGCGAGTGTGATTGCGCCGCCTGCGAGGACGGGAACTGCGCGGAGTGCTCGAATCCGGACTGCGATGATCCGAATTGCGTCGACTGTCCCGAGCAGAACCGGAAACAGCGATCCTCCGCCGGCGAGCTCGCCAGCGTATTTCGCGCGCCCCAGGTTCGCTTTAACGACCTGACCCTCGGATCGTCCACGATTCTCGCGATGCGCAAAGCGGGCACCGCGAAATACGCGCTGGCGGGCAATACCCGCAAAGTGTGCGGAGTGGCCGCTCCCTACAATTCGCTCTCGGCCGATCTGGGCGGCTTCCGCGAGGTCTACCAGCCAGGCTGCTTCAAGGAATCTGTGGAGGACGGCGACGACGTCAGGGTTCTGTTCAACCACGATGTGAGCCTGATCCTCGGCCGGCGATCTGCTGGAACCGCGCGGATTTGGGAAGAGGCGGACGGGCTGCATTACGAGGCGGATTTACCCGACACGCAGATTGGGCGCGATCTGGCGGTCATGCTGGGGCGCGGCGACGTGCGGGAAACTTCAGCCGCATTTTATATCCTCCAGCATCGCTGGGAGATGCGAAACGATGAGCGCGTTCGCGTGATCGAGAAGGCCAAGTTGGTTGAGGTTTCGCCGCACGCTTTCGCGGCGTATAGCGCAAGCGTGGCGCGGGCGGTCGATTCGGATGTCGATTACAGCGCCGCGCTCTCCAATCCGCGGCTTTCGGCGGAAGAGCGGCAGTTGATATTGCGCACGTTTGCGCATCGATCTAACGCGGGTGCGCAACCGCCGGCGCTCGATCCGGCCGCGAAAGATCGAGAAATTCTTGCGCGCCAGGAGCGGCTCAGAAACGCGGGTGCGCAACCGCCGGCGCCTGCCGCGGAAGATCGAGAGATTCTTGTGCGCCAGGAGCGGCTCAGAAAGGCTTAATTTTTTCTCCGATGACCGTTGCCTTAGGCGCGTCCGGTGCATGTTTTATTCGGGCGCGCCTCTTTTTTTTGCCGGGTGCGGCGATGGCGTGCGCGCCGCGGCGCGGGGGCCAGCTATGACCGGCAAAGTCACAAAATGGACTGGCGAATACGGCTTCATCGGTTGCGGCTTCGGCGTGAGTTTTTTCTTTCGTCCCGACGCGCTGCGCGGGCCAATCCGCTATGGTGACACCGTCGAATTCTGGATCGACGACGATCCGCGAAAGCCGGGTGCGCTGATGGCCGTCGACATCATGCTCAAAGAGGGAGCGGCAGAGGAATTGAGCCGACTTGGAGGCGGCGTAAATTTACTTTATGGGTGAAGCAATCCGAGGAGCAGTCGTCAATTTTAAAGCCGGCACGGCGAAGTTTATCGCCGACGTCGACACGGTGAAGGCGAAGATGCGCGAGTTTGGCCAGCACGGCGTCACGAACGTCCAGGCGACGAGCGCGGCGCTGCGGGTGCTCGAAGGAAACATGACGAACAATCTGCGAGCGGCCGAGCGCTTCCTCGCGGAGACCTTACATTTGGGGCCGGCGCTGCAAAAAGTTTTTGCAGTCACCGGATCGATTGCGCTGCTCGGCGTGCTCAGCGAGCTGGAAAAGAAGGTCGCCGAGTTCGTGCGGGAGATTCAGCAGGCGCCGGAAAAGATTCGCGGGGCGTTTCAATCGGCGACGGCGGGGATTCAGCTCACCAACGACGAACTGCGGGTGGCGAATGACCGGCTGATTGACGACATCGCGAAGTTGCAGGGGCAGCACCAGAACACGACCACGCTGGCACTCGATGAGATGCGGGTGATGGCGGACCGGCTGGGGCAGTCGCTTGAAAAGGATCTGACGGCGGTGCACAAGCTGCTCACCGAAAATCAGATCGGGCGGGTCAGTTTGCGATCGTTGGTTGTCGGCGAAGAGCAGACGCAGGATATCTCGGAGCGGATCGGCGGAAAGACCGGATTCGGCGGATTCACCGGCGAGATCGCAGAGAAGATTGCGGCCGGCCGCGCGGCCATCGGTTCGGCGAAAACTCCAGCGCAGGCGGACCAGGCCGCGGCGCAGCTCTCCAAGGTGCTTCAGGGCGCGTATGACGAGCAGATCCAGTCCTTTCAGAAGCAGCTCCAGGATGCGATCGCAGCGTCGCAGCCGCGGACGGTTCCGGGAACGATCTATGCGCCGGCGCGGACGATCGCGGGCGAGAACACCACGGCGCGGCAGGAACTGCTCCGAGGCCTCCTTGAGGATCTGAACGAGCAGCGCCAGGAGATTCCGCTGACGGTGCAGAACGCGGGGCTTTCGCGGCGCAACGACGAGCTGCAAGCTGGGCGGCAGAATACGCTCGCGGATAAGCCGTTCGAGGATCGGATGAAGGCGATCGGGGCGGCGATCGACGCGGCGCAGGCGAAGCTGGCCGCGATCGGGAAGCCGGAGGCGGCGCAGATTCTGGCGAAGGCGTTCGGCGAGGCGCAGAAGGCCATCGAAGAAACCAACAAGGCGCTGGAGCGGCACGGCAAGACGCTGACGGACGCGCAGACGGCGCAGATCCGCGCGAAGGAACTGACGCTGGCGCAGACCGAGGCGGATACGGAGTGGCAGACGAAGCTGGCGGCTTCGTCGACGGCGATCGCGGCGCGGGTGAAGTCGCAGCAGATGCTGACGGCGGCGATCGGCGCGGGATACGAGGCCACCAAGCAGGCGAACGTCGAGACGCGGCTGATGCAGGAGCTGGGCCAGCATTACGGCGACACGGCGTGGATGGCCGCGCATGCCGGCGACGTGGCGAACCTGCGGGCCGGCTTCGGTCGCGAATATGACACGCAGCAGGGGGCCAAGACCGCGGAATCGCTGCAGCGATTGCGGGACTCGATCACGCTGGAGCAGGAACTGGCGCGGGTTCAGGCGGCGGGGGCGCAGGCGGTCCGGGACGCGACGCTGGCGGTGAAGCTGCGGCAGATCGCGCGGGACAACGACGCGGTTTCGGCGAAAAAGCTGATGGCGGCCGAGATCGAGCTGTACCAGAACGAACGCGCGAACGCGATCGCGGGCCAGGTGGCGCAGGTGGAGCAGAAGACGTCGGCGACGGAGCGGCTGACGGCGGCGATCCTGAAGGGCGCGGCGGCGGTGCGGGCGGCGACGCTCGCGAACGAACTGGCGGCGATCGCGCGGGAGGGCGACACGGCGGTACCGGGAGTGGCCGGGATCGGCGCGCGCGGGCTGGCGGCTTCGGCGGCCGCGGAGGCGGATTACCAGCGAGAGCTGGCGACGACGGCCGCGCGGGCGGACCGGGTGCAGACCATCGACGATGAGATCGGGAAGCTGAACGACGCGAAAAAGGTGCTGGGCGACACGCTGGGGATCGAGATGGCGCTGCGGGATCTCGAGAATCAGCGGCTGCAGGCGCTGGTGCAGGAATCGCTGGCGATGGGGAAACTGAGCGACGGCTTCCGGGCGTTCTTCATCGACATGCAGCAGCACGCGGAGACGGCGGCGAAGATCATCTACGACTCGCTGCACGCGGCGCTGAACGACAGCTCGAACCTGCTGGCGAAGATGACCACGGGGAAAGCTCCGAAGGGCGGCTGGGGGCAGGAGTGGGCCAAGGAGTTCCAGGGGGTCGGGGAGCAGATGACGTCCTCGGCGATCAAGAGCGTGGCGCAGCGCGGGCTGGGGGCGCTGGGGAAAACGCTCGGGGTCGACATCGGCGCGGTGAAACCGGACGGGACGGCGGCGAATCCGCTGTGGGTGAAGATCGTCGGCGCGGGGGTGCTGAACGGGGTGACGCCGGGTTTGCCGGCGGGGGGATTCGCGAGCCTGGATCCGAACGCGGCGTCGCCGGGAGGGTCGGCGCTGAGCGGGATGGCGAAGCTGACTCCGTTCATTTTCAGCGCGCTGAAGTTCGGCGGGTATCTGGCGGGCGGCGGGGACGTGATGCCGGGGAATATGTACATGGTCGGCGAGAACGGGCCGGAGCCGTTTGTGCCGGCGTCCGCCGGGCGGGTGTTTCCGAACGGCTCGCTGGGCGGGGACACGCACCTGCACTTCCATACGGCGATTGACGCGCGGGGATCGCGGATGAATCCGGAGGAGTTCCAGATGATCCTGCGGCAGCACGAGCAGCGGGTTACGGCGCGGGCGGTGCAGGCGGTACACGAGAGATCGCGGCGGGTGCCGCAGAGGTAATTTTGATGGATTCGATTATCGATCGTGAACAACCGTTCAAAGATTTCGAGCCCGAGCTGCGCGATGCTCTGCGCGCGGCGGAAAGCGGCATGCACGCGCAGTACGCGATCACCCTGAAAACTGGCCTTGAGGCTCTGGATCCTGTCGTGCGCCAAATCCTTGAACCCGCTCTGACGGTGTTTACGGAAGACATGCCGCGCCGCGCGCTATACGGCTTGATCCCTGTCTTCCAGCTATGCAACGAGATGCTTCTGTGTCGCGCTGCGCTGCTCCGCCAGGCGGTCAATTGATGCAACCCTGGGAAGCGCTCGCCAGCGCGATCGCGCGACAAAGGAAGCCGGTGACGATCGCGATCGCGCGGATTTCGCGGCGCGAGGAGGCGCGCGATGAGACATCATTCGGGCTTGGCAGGTGGCCGTTTCGCGCAGGGGACGGCGTGGGGCGGCAGAGAAATGCGGATGTGTTGCCGGCGACCGTCGCCGGAAACGACGAGGAAGAATGAGGCCACGCTACTCCAAAAAGAAAAAAGGCGATGCTGGCCCGGTTGCAAAAAGGTGGCCAGCATCGCCCAAAAAAGCGGGGAGGATCCGCGTCAAAATTTAATCGCCGTATGCAACAACGCGCAGATCTTTCGAGGCCGGCTGGTCGATATGCGGTTTGTTAAGGAATTGTTCGATCGCGTTCCGAAAGACGGTTGTCCAATCTGCGGCGTCGGCTTGAGGATCAGTCTTACAGAAGAAGAGATCGGCATCCAGGACGGCGTCGAGCAAGCCGTCGACGTATGTCAGCTTTCCGGTGCTGCCTCCCGCTTCCCGCGACAGGCGTCCTATCAGAAAGTAGATAGTCCGGCCGATCTCTTTAGCGGCTTTCCTGCGCTCTTTCGGCATTCGTATGCGTTCCGTGGCACCCCAGGCGTCGGCGGCGGCTTCCGCGGCGACCTCCAATGCGACCTCGTGCAGCATAATATTGTGGTCCTCTCTGTAGCTTCTGTTGAACTTCCTCAGCATCCGCGCCATCAGTTCGACGGTTGCGGTGTTCTCGGTCCGTTTCAGAAATTCCGAAAGCTCGCCCAGGCACTGGCTTTCTGCTCCGAGCCTGGCTGCGTGGTCGTCAAGCATCATTGTGATTTCACCCTTTCAAGCGGAAAGGTTGCGGGAATCGGCGCAACGGTTGGGGCTTGCGCGCGGCGGCGCAAGTCGGCTTATAATAACATCAGCTTGAAGCCGTTTCAAGCTATTATTGACATGGACCCGCTTTAAGCTGCAACGCTGGCGGGGTGGGAAAGAAAAGGGTCTTCGCATCGATGACGGAGATGATTGAATTTTTCAAGGAATGCGGCCGAAAGGGCGGAAAACTCGGCGGACCAAAGGGCGGAAAGGCTCGCGCCGCGAAGCTCAGTAGGCGTCGGCGAGTGGAAATCGCTAAGAAGGCCGCGGCCGCGTCGGCGAAGGTGCGCAGCGCGAAGGCAAAGCAGAGTGCGAAGGCCAAGGGGCGGAAATCTAAATGAGCCGCTTAAAACAGAATCCTTGAATGCCGTGCGGTCTTGATTGCGAAGGTGTCGAAGGCATATTCTGTGTTCCATCCTCGAAAATTTCAACTTGAAAAGGAAGGTTGCAAAATGAACAATCACACGAGATGCGTAGTAATCACTCCCGCGATTGCAAGAGAGTGGCTTAAGAAGGGAGAGTCCGACATGGACGAATTGAGGCACTCTCCGTCAATGAAGCCGTACCAGGATTTCCTGGTGCAAACTATGAAGGGCAACGACGCAGGCATGCAAAGAGCGCTCGACGCCCTGACTGCGCTGCCATTGGATCAGCGCTACATCTGGCGAATCATTTCTGCGCTCAAATTCGCGTTCGGAGACTTCGACAGTGTTCTCATCGATTTCGATCGAGACACACTCTCTGACGACGATTGGAACAAGGTGCGATCTCAGGAGTCCTGGCTGTTCGCGCGGCCGTTCCAGCTTGCTAAAACGCTTTCGATTGTGTTTGGCAAAGAAACCGCGATGAAAATGATGGTCGACGCGGCAAAACAGGCGACGGAAGATTGAAGCGCTGGCGCGGGCAATCGCAATAAGGAACGATCCATGGCCATCTATAAACGCGGGGATGGGGACACTTACCACTACCAGTTCATCTTCAAGGGCCAGCGCGACCGGACAAGCACGCACCAGGGCAATCCGAACGTAGCGCGCAACATGGAATCCGCGGCGCGGATGAAGCTGGTGAAGGCGGACGGCGGGATCGAAGAGAAATCGCCGGCGCGGGCAGCGCAAGCGCCAGGTACAGCACCTCGACCGGCGACAGCGTGAACGTTCCGATCACAGCGATGACGCTCGGTTGCTGGCGCAGGCACGGCTCGGAAGGATCATTGCTGCTCATGATGTCCGCCTGTCGCCGCGAAAAACTGCGCGCGGACGCTGCGCTTCAGTTCACGAAAGGCTTCGATGCCCATGCTCGCGAGCTGCGCGGCCTGGTCGATGGTCAAGCCATCGCGGTAATAGCAGACCAGCGCTCGCCGGTGTCGCGCCGGAAGCTCGCGAAGAAGCGCGTCGAGGATTGATTGGTGCAGGCGGCGATCGCGACGCGCGATCGGCCGGCCATTTGGTATCCGTGATAACATAAGTGCTGAGAGTGTACTAAAGCCCCTTTAGCTAGTCAAGGGCGCGCGGGTGGCCGGCGCGGCTACGCTAGCGGGCAGTGGGCCGAAAAAAACGGGAGTTTAATTCACTTGTGGAGCTGATGGAGTTCCTGAAAGAGAGCGGCCGGCAAGGCGGCAAGATCGGCGGCAAGATCGCGGCCGGGAACATGACGCCGGCGCAGCGGATCGCGCGCGCGAAGAAGGCCGCGGCCGCGTCGGCGAAGGTGCGCAGCGCGAAAGCACGGAAGAGAACGGGAGCGTGAATGGTGAAGACGTTAACTAGACGATCGATCGCAGACCGGATAGCCGAGGAGGCTATTTCCCGCGATCCGGAGCTCGAGCTGCGTTACGGGAGCGCCGAATGCTGACGCTGTATCGCCGGCATCTGAAGGGCTGCCCGCACCTGGACCAGGGGCGCGCTTTCATCAAATGCTCCTGCCCGATCTGGTACGACGGCGTGATCGACGGCAAGCGGGTTTCGAAAAGCCTCGATACGCGCGACTGGGCAAGGGCGATGCGGAAGCTCGGAAGCGTGGAAGATCCGGCCTTCGGGCTGCGGCCGTGCGCACAGCCCGGATGCGCCGAGCGGGTCCAGAGCGGCCGCTGCGCGCGGCACACGCGCTCGATTACGGACGCGGTCACCGCGTACCACGAGACGCATCAGGACGTTTCCGAGGGCACCAGGCGCAACCGGCGTCGAAGCCTGGCCTTTTTCGAGGATCACGCGATCGCGGCGGGCGCGAAAACGGTCGACCAGATCGAGCTGGAGATGATCAACACGTTCCGGACGGCGCGAAAGATCAGCGCGAGGACCTGGATAAAGGAACTGGAGATCCTCCGGCATTTCTTCCGCTTCTGTCTGAAGAATCGATGGGCCATCTACAACGTCGCCGAAGACGTACCGATGCCGAAGAATTTGAAGCCGGCGCCGCGGGAACCCTATGAACCGAACGAAATCACGAAAATCATCGCGGCTTGCGATGTCATCGGGCAATGGCCGTATGAACGGCTCCGCGCCCGCGCGATCGCGCTGCTGCTGCGCTACACCGCATTGCGGATTTCGGACGTGGCGACCCTCCGCCGCGACCGGGTCCGCCATGGTGAGATTCTGGTGCGCACCACCAAGAACGGCAAGCCGGTGAAGCTGCCCGTTCCCGCGGATCTGAAAGCCGCGCTGGAACTGCTGCCGCTGCCGCGTGGGGCCGAGGGCGCGAACTGCGCCTATTTCTTCTGGAGTGGCAACGGATCGAAGCGCGCGGTGATTCGCGACGTCACGCGCACCATGGCGACGGTATACGAGAAGTCCGGCGTGGCGGATGCCTGCTCGCACCGCTTCCGCCATACCATCGCGACGGAAGTGCTCGAAATGGGCGGCTCGATCGAAGAGGCGGCCGACATCTTAGGGGATTCGCCGGGCATCATTCTCAAGCACTACGTCAAATGGAGCCGCGGCCGGCAGGCGCGGATTTCGGACCTGTTGGCGCGGATCTGGAAGAATTCCCGCGACGTATCCGCGACACAAACATTCGACGACTCGCAACCCCTTAAGAATGAATGGGATGGAATGGTGGACGGCATGGGATTCGAACCCACGACCCCGGCGTTGCGAACGCCGTGCTCTCCCAACTGAGCTAGCCGCCCACTTCAGACGTCTACGATTGCCAATATAACATGCGCGTCCGGCTATTCGCCGCGGAGAGCGATCATCGGATCCACGCGTATTGCCCGGCGCGCCGGAACCAATGCGCCGGCGCACGCGGCCAGGATCAACGCCGCCGACACCGCCGCCAGCGTTCGCGGATCTTCCGGTTTCACACCGTCGAGAAGATCCGTCAGAAACCGCATCGCCCCACCGTTCGTCACGTCGCCCAAGGGAATTTCGTGGTCGAGCGAGGCGATCGCCTGGCCCACGGCTTTCCCGATTCCGTTTTGATCGCCAGCCTAGGTGAAATCGCTCATTGCCCCAGTCTATGACACTGCTGATAGACTGAATCCTCAAGCAGCCCACGCGCTGCATGGAGGAGACACGGATGACGTGGTATTACGCCGATGCAGGACGCCAGGTCGGCCCGGTTGAAGAAACCGCGCTGGACGATCTGGTTCGCGCCGGGGTGGTGCGCGACGATACGCTGGTGTGGCGCGAAGGAATGGCGACGTGGCAGCCGCATAGTGCGGTTCGCGGATTGCGTCCGCCGCCGCCTCCGCCGGCCGCCATGCCGGTTGCCGCCGATAGCGGCTACTGCTCGGAATGCGGGCGGCCGTTTCCCATGAGTCAACTGGTGGGAATCGGCAACGCCAGCGTGTGTGCGGCGTGTAAGCCGGTCTACCTTCAGCGCATGCGCGAAGGCGGGCAAGGAATCGGCGCCTGGCGCTACGGCGGATTCTGGATCCGCTTCGTCGCGCGGATTATCGACGCCGTGATTCTTGCGGTCGCGCTGTTGGTGATCAATGTTCCGATCGAAATGATGCTCGGACTCGGCTCGCGGATGAGCAATCCCGCGGGACTGGCGGGAGTGATCGGTATGTTCGGGGTGCTTTATCTGGTCAACTTCGCGCTGCAATGCGCTTATGAAGTGTACTTTCTTTCGACGCGCGGCGCGACGCCGGGAAAGATGGTGCTGGGGCTCAAAGTGGTTCGCACCGATGGCTCTCTGCTCACTCCGGGCCAGGCCGTCGGACGCTTTTTCGCGTTTATCCTCGATGGCTTCACGCTGCTGATCGGATTCATCATCGCCGGCTTCGACGAGCAGAAGCGCGCGCTGCACGATCGCATCTGCAACACCCGCGTCATTTACGCTAAATAAAGGATGACTCAGGCGATCTGCTGCGGCGAATGCTCCTGGCCCGTGCCCGCGGAACTGTGGAACTGGGACGGGAACCGCGAGGAAGGCGCGCATTGTCCGGGATGCCGCGCGCCGCTCGATGTTTCGGTGTTCCCCGCGATTTCCCGGGCCCGCGCGGGACCGCTGCCGCAGGCTCTCGAGGCCGAATCCGAGGCCAGCTGTTTTTATCACACCGAAAGCCGCGCCGTCGCGCCGTGCGATCAATGCGGCCGATTCCTGTGCGGGCTGTGTGACATTGAAATGGACGGGAAACATTTCTGCCCGGCGTGTTTCAATCGCTCGGCGCACGTCGAGACGCGGCGCACGCTTTATGATTCGATCGCGCTGGCGTTGGCTACCTTTCCGCTGGCGCTGTTCTGGCCGGCGATCTTCGGCGCTCCGGCGGCCTTATACGTTGTGATTCGCCGCTGGAACGCGCCGCTGAGCATTGTGCCGCGCACGCGCGTCCGTTTTTATCTGGCCGCGCTTTTCGCGCTGGCCGAACTGGCCGGCGCCGGGTTTTTAATCTGGGCGTTTGTGCGGGTGCCGCGGCTGGGGCCGTCGTAAATGGCGAAATCGATTTACCGGCGCCTCACCCGCCGCCGACGCGCGCTGTTCGGCTACTCGCAGCTGTGGGCGGCGCCGGATCATCTGCTGCTGGTTCAATCCAGCCGCTTCGTGGAAAATTATCAGCGTTTCGCGTTCGCCGATGTTCAGGCGATCGTCGTCACCGAACGGCGCGACCGGCTGGTGGCGCAGATCTCGATCGCCCTTGCGGCGATCTTGTGGAGTGCGGCTGCGCTGGCCATGCAGGGATGGTTCGGCCGCGGGTTTTTTCTGATCACCGGCGCGCTGGCCGTCGCCGCGGTTGCCGTCGATATTCTTCGCGGGCCGCGCTGCCGCTGTCATTTATATACGGCGGTCAGCCGGGAACTGCTCGCGCCCGTCGACCGGGTGCGCACCGCGAAAAGGTTTCTGGCTGAAATTCGCCCGGCCGTCGAAGCGGCGCAGGGGCGTCTCGAACAGGCGCCCGTCGAAACGCCATTCACGCCGGCCGGGGCTCCGCCGGAAATTCCGGCCGCGCACGGATACCTTCCGGAACTGGTGTTCGTTCTGTTTCTGATCGACGCGGCGCTGCTGCTCGCCAGTTTGCGTTTTCCGCGCAGCCCGGTGGCCGGCGCGCTGCCCACCACATTTTTTGCTGAAATTGTTCTGGTGATCGTGGCCCTGCTCCGGGCCGGACGCGAATCCCGCCGCGTGATCTACGCGGTGATCGCGGCGGCGCTGGTGTGCATCGGCTGGGACGGTTTCCATCTCGGCCGCAGCCTGATCGCTCTGTCGCTGGAATCGGCGCGGCGTCCGCACCCGGAAGCGCTGATGACCGCCTGGGAACCGCTGGCTCACGGCGAAGCGATTTTCGCCGTCGCCTGGCGAATCGCGGCCGGAACCGTCGGCCTGGTGATGGCCTACCTGTCCCGAATCGCATGAGCGCGATCCTCGATCAACGCTGCCTGAATCACGCCTCGCGCGAGGCCGTGGTCCGCTGTCCCGAATGCCGGCGCTTTTTTTGCCGCGAATGCGTCATCGAACATCGCGGCCGCATGATCTGCACCTCCTGCATGGCCGCGGCCGTCGCCGCACCGGACACCGGGAAATTTCGCGCCGCGCTGTGGCCCGCGCTGGGAGCGGCGGGTTTTTTTCTGGCATGGCTGATTTTTTATTACGCGGGCGTGATGCTGGCTCGCGTCCCTTCCGATTTTTTCGAAGGGACGCGATGAACGCCATCGAAATTCTGGAACAGGCGGTGAACCTGCTTCGCGGCGCGCCCGCGGCTCTGCTCATCTATCTCACCGGCGCGGTGCCATTCGCCATCGCGCTGCTGTTTTTCCTGAACGACATGAACCGCAGCCCCTTCGCGTTCGACCATCTGGCCGCCGCATCGGCGGGATTGGCTGCGCTGTATATCTGGAAAAGCGTATGGCAGGCGCTGTTCGCGCGGCAGCTTTATCAGACGCTTTCGCCGGATCAGCCGCGCCCGGCGCTGGCGCGCTTGACCGCGATTCAGGCCGCGCTTCAGCCGCTCGGCCTCGCCATCGCGGGGCCGTTTCCATGGCTGGTCGCATTTTTTCGCAACGTCGCGCTGTTCGCCGCGCTGGGTTCGCCGCGTCCGCTCCGCGCCGCCCGCCGTCAGGCGGTTTTGTGGACCGCGCAAAACTGGGGAATCCTCGCGCTGACCGGCCTGGCGGGACTGATTTTATTCGCGAATCTTCTTCTGACCATCGCATTTTTGCCGCAACTCGCGCGGAGTTTTCTGGGAATTGAAGGTGAATTTGCGCGAATCGGCATGCGCATTTTCAATCTCACCACGTTCGCCGTCGCGGCGACCGTCACCTGGATGATGGTCGATCCGCTGCTCGACGCGGTTTACGTTCTGCGCTGTTTCTACGGTCAATCGATCGCGAGCGGCGAAGATTTGCGAGCCGCGCTGCGCCACACCGTCGCCACCACGATGCTGATCGCGCTGTTCCTGATGATTCCGGGGCACGCGGGCGCGCAGGTCGATCCCGTACAGCTCGATCATTCCATCGATCGCGTAATTCACAGCCGCGAATTCACCTGGCGCGAGCCGCATCCCGCCGGCGCCGGGCCGCAAGGCCGCTGGGTCGGCTGGATTCGCAGCGCCGAGGACCTGATCGCGCGCGGATGGGACGCGCTGCTGCGTCTTCTTCGCGAAATTTTTGAGAATCACTCGACCACCGGGAACTCCGGCAGGGATTCGCCGGTCACACCGCACGAACTGGAAGGAATGCTCGCGATCGCCGTGGCGCTCGCCGCGGGCGCGACGTTTGTGTTTTTCCCGCGGCGGCGCCGGATGGCGACCGTGGCTACCGCGGTGACAATCGCCGCGCCGGCCGTTGACGTGGCCGACGAATCCGTCACCGCGGATCAACTGCCGGAAAGCTCCTGGCTGAAGCTGGCCGAAGAATGGCTGGAAAAGGGCGATTGCCGCCTGGCGCTGCGTGCGCTTTATCTGGCCGGATTGAAGTATCTCGCCGGACGAAACCTGGTGTCCATCCGGCGCTGGAAAAGCGGACTCGATTACCGCCGCGAAATTGGACGAAGAGCGCGCGCGACGCCGGAAATTCCATCGCTATTTTCCAAAAATGTCGATCTTTTCGAACGCGGCTGGTACGGCTCTCGCGCGGTTGACCGGGGAATGGTGAACCAATTTTCGTTTGGCCTGAGCGAAATTCGCCGCATGCTGGAGCAGAACTGATGCGCTGGATTTACGCCGTTTTGCTCTTCGCGCTGCTCGTCTGGGGACTGGAACAGGTGGAGATTTCGCCGCTCGAAACCGGCGACGTTTATCCGCCCTATTCGTCGCTGCGTTCGGATCCGCTGGGCGCCAAGGCGCTGTATGAAAGCTTCGCCGCGCTGCCGGGAATTCAAGTGGAACGGCTATATAAGGACCGAACCTCGCTCGACGCGCACGAAACGATGTTCGTGCTCGGCGTCGATCCCGCGAGTTTCACCGACGTGACCGCGGAAGAGCTGGAACATTTCGAAAAGCTGGTCGACAGTGGAGGACGCCTGGTGATCGCGTTCCTGCCGGTGCATTTCCGCTCCGTCACGGAAAAACTCCCCATCACGGAACGCTGGCATTTGCAGATGATGTATCTCGCGGAGATTCGCAGGCCCGGATCCGCCATGCCGCGCCAAACGGCGCTGTACTTCGTGACCGGACCGGAATGGCGCAGTGCCGGCCGGCACAACTCCGTCGAGCGCAACTTCGGCCGCGGCTCCATCGTGCTGGTGGCCGATAGTTTTTCGCTCAGCAACGAAGGCCTGCGCGAGGCGCGCGACGCCGCATTTCTCGCCGGTCTGGCCGGCCCCGCGACGCGCATCGTTTTCGACGAAAATCATTTCGGCGTCACCGAAACCGGCAGCGTCACCACGTTGATGCGGAAATATCATCTGGAAGTCGCCGTCGCGGTGCTGGCTTTGGCCGCGGCGCTGTTTCTGTGGCGCAGCGCGTCCAGTTTTCTTCCGCCGCGCGAATCGCGAGCCATGGACGCCGTCGCCGGGCGCGACGCCATCGACGGCATGACCGCGCTGCTGGTCCGCGGCGTCCCGGAAAAAAACCTGCTGAACGCGTGTTTCGCCGAGTGGAGCAAATCGGCGACGCGAGAGCCGCGCGCGGCCGCCGTCGAGGATCAGATTCGCGGCGCTCGCGATCCGGTGGAAGCCTATCGCGCCGCGTGCCAGGCTCTGGCAAAGGGAAAATAAATGACCGAACGACTCGAACAGCTTCACCAAACCCTGGAAGCCGCGCGCGCCGAAGCGTCCAAAGTAATTCTCGGCCAGGATGAAGTGATCGACTCTGCGCTGATCGTCATTCTGGCCCGGCAGCACGCGCTGCTGGAAGGCGTGCCCGGCGTGGCCAAAACGCTGCTGGCGCGGACCCTGGCGCATGTGCTCGGCTGCGAGTTCGCGCGCATCCAGTTCACGCCGGACTTAATGCCCGCCGACATCACCGGCACCAACATTTTCAATTTCGCGCGTAACGAATTTACGCTGGTGCGCGGACCGGTGTTCACGTCGTTTCTGCTGGCCGACGAAATCAACCGCGCGCCCGCCAAAACGCAATCCGCGCTGCTGCAAGCCATGCAGGAACGCACCGTCACCATCGACCGCGAAACCCATTCGCTGCCCGAAAGTTTCACCGTTTTCGCCACCCAGAACCCGATCGAGTACGAAGGCACCTATCCGCTGCCCGAAGCGCAGAAGGATCGTTTCCTGCTGAAAATTCCCATGGCCGCGCCGGACCGCGAACATGAACTGGAGCTGGCTCGGCGCATGCTCGGCGGAAATTCACCGGAAGCGGCGCTCGAAAATGGACGCGTGTGCGCGGTGCTTGGCGCGGGGCAGTTGGCAATGGCTCGCTGCGCGCTCGAAGATGTCGCCATGCGCGACGAAATCGCCGCGTATATCGTCGACATAACACGCAGCACACGCGCGCATGAAAGCGTTCTGGTCGGCGCCGGACCGCGCGCCACGCAAGCGCTGGTGGTTTCAAGCCGCGCCCACGCCGCCATCGCGCGGCGCGATTACGTCACGCCCGACGACGTCAAGGCCATGGCGATTCCGGTGCTCGAACATCGCCTGATTCTGCGCCCCGAGTTCGAAATCGAAGGCATGACGGCGGCCGAGGCGGTGGAGAAAATTCTGCAAAGTGTCGCGGTGCCGGTGTGAAAGAAGGATACACAATTGTTCCGTCCGCCCTTCTCATCTGGATCGTCGCGGGCATTGGCTTTCCCGCGGCGATTCTCGCGGCGCTTTTTCCCGGCGCGCGAATTGCCGCGATTTGCGTGGGTTCTCTGATCGCGATGGCGGCCTTCATCGACGCGGCTCTGCGCCGTCGCGCGCTGGCCGGGATTCGCGTGGAAACTCCGGAGCTGGTGCGCTTGTTCAAGGATCGCGAAGGCGAGATTCAGATCAAAATTCACAATGCGAATCGCAACGCGCGCCGTCTGCGCATCGGCGTCGCCGCGCCCGAGGGACTCGAAACGCAAGACGAAGACCGCGTCGTTCAACTTCCCGCATCGGCCGAAGCCGCCGCGATTTCCTGGACCTTCACCGGACGCCGCCGCGGGCGTTATCGCTTCGATTCCTGTTTTCTTGAGGCGCCATCGCTGCTCGGTCTGTTCGCGGTTCGCCGCCGCGATCCGCTCGCGCTGGAAATGCGCGTCTATCCCAATCTGCGCCGCAAGGACGATCTGAAAGCTTTGCGCCGCGGCGCCGAAGGGGTCCATTCGCTGCGCCAGATCGGACGCGGGCGCGAATTCGAGAAGCTGCGCGAATACGTCGCCGGCGATGCGCTCGACGAAATTCACTGGAAAGCCGCCGCGCGCCGCGGGCATCCGATCACCAAAGTTTTTCAGGTGGAGCGGACGCAGGAAATTTACGTCATTATCGACGCCTCGCGCCTCTCCGCGCGTCCTGCCGGCGAGGAAACCGCGCTCGAACGCTCCATCGTCGCCGCCCTTCTGATCGGCGCCGCGGCCGAACGCTCCGGCGACCGCTTCGGCCTGGCCGCCTTTTCGACGCAAGTCGAAGCCTTCGCGCGCGCCGCCAACGGCAAATCGCACTACGCTGCCTGCCGCGACGCGATCTACCAGCTTCAGCCGCGCCTGCTTCCACCCGATTTCGAGGAAATCGCCACCTTCCTGCGCCTCCGCCTGCGCCGCCGCGCGCTGTTGTTTTTTCTCACCTCGCTCGACGATCCGGTGCTCGCCGAAAATTTCGCGCGCGCCATGCAGTTGCTGGCGCGCCGGCATCTGGTCGTCGCCGCGATGCCGAAACCGGATTGGGCCAGACCGCTGTTTGAGGAGTCCAGCGTCGAATCGCCGCGCGACATTTACCGCGCTCTCGCCGGTCATCTTGGATGGAAAAAACTGCGCGAGACCGAATCCGCGCTGGGCCGCCTCGGCATCCGCCTGGCGCTGATTCAGCCGGAACATTTCGGCGGCGAATTGATTGGCCTTTATGATGAGATCAAGCAGAGGCAGTTGTTATGATCCTCGATCTGGACCGCTTCGTCGTCGCCGAGCGCCCGCACTGGAACAAGCTTGAAAAAACGCTCGACTGGCTGACCGAAAATCCCGATCGCGAGCTGTCCATTGCCGATCTCGAGCGTTTCCACGCGCTGTATCAGCGCGCCTCGGCCGATCTCGCCAAAGTCGCCGCGCTGGCCGCCGAAGGCGAGCTGAAAAAATATCTGGAATGGCTGGTCGCGCGGGCGTACGCGGAAATTCACGAAGCGCGCGACCGGCGCCGCTTCCGTCCCTGGCGCTGGCTGACGGTGGAATTTCCCCGCGCCTTTCGCCGCCACGTGCGCGCGTTTGAGCTGGCCGTCGCGCTGACGCTGGCCGGCGCCGCATTCGGATCGCTCGCCCTGCGCATCGACGCCGACGCCAAATCCGTGATCATGCCGTTTCCCGAATTGCAAAACGAAACGCCGGCGCAGCGCGTCGCCCGCGAACAGAAACTGCAAGGCAAACAGCTCGCCGGCCTCAAAACCCGATTTTCCGCGCAATTGATGACCCACAACACGCAGGTGTCGCTGTTCACGCTGGCGCTGGGCATCACGTTCGGCTTCGGCACGCTGGTGATTCTTTTTTATAACGGCGTGATTCTGGGCGCCGTCGCCTACGATTACATTCACGGCGGGCAGCTCATTTTTCTGCTGGGCTGGCTGCTGCCGCACGGCGTCATTGAAATTCCCGCGATCCTGATCGGCGGCCAGACCGGATTCGTCATCGCCCACGCGCTGATCGGCTGGGGCAGCCGCGTCTCGCGCACCGATCGTCTGCGCGCCATTTTGCCCGACGTCGTGACCCTCGCCGGCGGATTGGCGCTGATGCTGGTCTGGGCGGGAATGGTCGAATCGTTCTTGTCGCAATATCACGAGCCGGTGCTCCCTTACAGTTTAAAAATCGCGTTCGGATTGACCGAGGCCGCGCTGCTCACCTTGTTCTTGACCCGGTCCGGACGCGAAGCGGAAAAATGATCGCCGGCAACGTTCTCCCCATCCGCACTCCCGAGGGAATCGAATTCGCCCTGCCGCTGGCCGGACCGTTCAGCCGCATGCTGGCTCTGGCGATCGACCTGGCTGCGATTGCCGCATTCAATTACGCTTTGCAGAAAATACTCGGTGCGCTGGCCATCTTCGGCCAGGACGTCGCCGGCGGGCTCAGCGTCGTTCTCTACTTCCTCTTGACACTTCTTTACGCGACGCTGGCCGAATGGTTCTGGCGCGGCCAAACCATCGGGAAGCGGGTCCTAGGCTTGCGCGTCGTCGATGCGCGGGGTTTGCGTCTGGAACCGGCGCAAGTGATCGTCCGCAACCTGCTGCGATTCCTGGACGCCCTCCCGCTCTTTTATCTGGTCGGCGGAGCCGCCTGCGTCCTTAACCGTTACCACCAGCGGCTGGGCGATCTGGTGGCTGGAACGGTGGTCATCCGGACCCCGCAGATTGCTGCACCGGACATCGATAAATTGCTCCCCCGTAAGTACAATTCGCTGGCCGAATCGCGCCATCTGGCCGCGCGTCTGCGCCAGAAAGTTACGCCGGAGCTGGCGCGGATCGGCCTTGAAGCGTTATTGCGCCGCGACCGGCTCGATCCGGCGGCTCGCCTGGCCGTCTTCGCCGATCTGGCCGCGCGGTTCCGGGCCATGGTGCCGTATCCAATTGAAGTAACAGAACAACTGGCCGACGAGCAGTACGTCCGCGACGTCGTCGCCATCGTCTACCACTCCTCGGCGGGTTCATTCGCGCCGGCCTCTAAATCCGCGGGGCCAGAACGTTAGTACCTTTTCACCGGAGTTTGATTGTGCTTTACTTAAAAAGTCATGCAAAGCCGTAAATTGCTGAGGCTGTTGCCTCTGTTGCTGATTTTGGCGTCGTGCAGCCGGGATCCGAAGGTGCAGGCGCAGCGCTACACGGAAAACGGAAACAAGTTCTTTGCCAAGGCCAAGTACAAAGAAGCGGCGATCATGTATCGGAAGGCTTTGCAAAAGGATCTTCGTTTCGGTGAGGCGTATTACAGGCTGGGCCTCACCGATCTCAAACTGGCTAATTATGGCGACGCCATCCATCAGCTTCAGCGCGCCGTATCGCTCCAGCCCGATAATACCGACGCGATCACCAAACTGGCCGACATCTATCTGGTCGCGGCATCGCAGGACGCTACGCACCGCGCGCAAATTTCCAGCGACGTCGACGATCTCAGCGCCAAACTCCTGAAGAAAGATCCCAATTCCTTCGACGCGCATCGCATCCGCGGGCAACTGGCCATGGTGAACGGCAAATTTGCCGACGCCGTGCCGGAGCTTGAGAAAGCCAACACGATCAAGCCGTTTCAGTCCGACCTGGTCATCTCTTATTTCCAGGCTCTGGCGGTGACCAATCGCATGCCGGACGCCGAGAAGCTGGCCCGCGAAATGATCGCCAAACAGAAGACCTTCTCGCCAATGTACGACCTGCTGTACATCCAGTACATGCGGCAGAACAAAGTGGACGACGCCGAGCAGATTCTCAAGCTGAAAGTCGCCAACAATCCCGATCGCGCGCAATATCTGCTTCAGTTGGCGCAGCATTATTATCTGCTGCAGCGCCGTCCGGACCTGGACGCCACCATCGCGCGCCTCACCGACGAAAAGAAATTCCGTGAAGGGCATCTTCTGGCGGGCGATTTCTTCCTGTTCCGCGCACACGAGTACGATCGCGCCAAGCAGGAATACGAAACGGCCCTGAAGGATTTCCCCAAGGACAAAGCGGTCTATCAGAAACGCCTGGTGGAACTTTACGCCGCGCACGGCGATAATCAGGACGCCAACGCCATGCTGGCCACGGTTTTGAAGGACCATCCCAAGGACGTGGACGCCATTGCCATGCGCGCCGCGCTGATGCTCACCACGGGAAATCGCGAGCAGATCAACATGGCCGCGAACGATTTGCAGGCGCTGGTCTCCAAGTCTCCGAATAATCATCTGTACCGCTTCAATTACGCGCGCGCGCTGATCGCCAAGACGCCGCCCGATGTCGAAGCCGCCCGGCTCCAGCTCGAGGAGGCGATCAAGATCCGCCCGGATTTTCTGGCCGGACGGCAACTCCTGGCCCGCATCTACCTGGCCAAGGGCGATTCCGGAAACGCCCTGAAAATCGCCGACGACATGCTGGTTATCGATCACAATAATCTGCAAGCGCACCTGCTGCGCTCCAGCGCGCTGCTGGTTATGGGCGATAAAGACAAGGCTCAGCAGGAAATCAATTACATCACCAAGACCTATCCGCAGAATACGGAAGCGCGTTATCAGGAAGGTTACCTGGCCTGGCAGGAAAAAAATTATAAGGAAGCCGAGCAGGTCTTTTCCGACCTGAATAAAACCAACCCCAACGATCATCGCGGTCTGGCCGGCTTGACCGAAGCTCTGGCCAGCGAGGGGCGCATGAACGACGCGATTAAAGAGGTCCAGCAGGCGCTTCAGAAGGAGCCCCAGCGCGGCGATCTTCAGGTTTACCTGGCTCACCTGGACGTCCGCGCCCAGCATTACGACCAGGCCATCGGGATCTACCAGTCGCTGCTCAATAAGGAACCGAAATCGCCCAGCCTGCTGTTCCAGCTCGGCGAAACGGAGCGCCTCAAGGGCGACCTGAACGCATCGATCGACAACTTCCGCCGCTGCACCCAGGTAGCGCCCAACTCGACCGCGTGCCTGTTGCGGCTGGGTTTGCTGATGGATGGCACCGGCAAGCGCGACCAGGCCAAGCCGATCTATGAACAGATCCTCAAAATCGAGCCGGACCAACCGCTGGCGCTGAACAATCTGGCGTTCATCAAGGCCGAGGAGGGCAATGATCTCGACCAGGCGCTGACCATGGCGGAGCGCGCCCGGCAGAAAGCCCCTTCCTCGCCCGACATCGCCGACACTCTCGGCTGGATTTACATCAAAAAGAACATGGCCGAGGACGCCGTCCGCGTCTTCACCGACCTGGTCCAGAAGGATCCCAATAATCCGACGTTCCATTATCACTACGGGATGGCGCTGCTTCAGAAGGGCGACAAATCCGGAGCCCGTAAGCAATTCGAAACCGCGCTTAAAGATAATCCTTCCACCGACGAAAAGAGCAAGATTCAGGACTTGCTCCAGCATACCGATTGACGACGCGGAGCCGGAGCGTCGCGGCGTATCCTTCGGCGCCCTACGTGGTTCCGTTCGTGGTCTTTGTCGCGCTGCTCGGGTTGCCCTCGATCCTGCCGGCGCCGCCGCTCGCCGACGCGGTGATCCGGCTGGTGCTGATGACGGCGGTGATTCTCCTGATCGCCCGCCCCGCGCTGGATTTTTCGCTCAAGGCGCCGGTTTCAAGCGTGCTTCTGGGCGTTGTGGTCTTCGCCATCTGGATCGCGCCCGATCTGTTGTTCCCTGGTTATCGTCATGAACTGGAAAACGCCATCACCGGCGTGGCGAAATCCTCCATGTCCCCAGCCGCGCTCGCCAGTGCGCCGGTCCTCACCCTGCGCACCGTTCGCGCCGTGGTCATCGTGCCCATCGTCGAAGAACTGTTCTGGCGCGCCTGGATGATGCGCTGGATCATTTCCCCGAATTTCCGCAAAATTCCGCTGGGAACCTACTCCGCGCTTTCCTTCTGGGTGGTCGCGGTGCTGTTCGCCTCCGAGCACGGGCCTTATTGGGATGTCGGTCTGGCCGCCGGCATTCTGTACAACTGGTGGATGGTGCGAACCCGTAGCCTGGGCGATCTGATTCTGGCCCACGCCGTCACCAACGCCTGCCTCTGCGCGTATGTGATCGCGGCGGGAAAATGGGAATATTGGTTGTAAAATTGGGAATGGGAAGTGGGCAGCGGGAAGTGAAAAGCGGAGGGTTTCCCACTACCCGCTACCCAAAATGATTGAACCTATCCGTCCTGTTTCCGCCGCCCGCGCGCGTGCGGTTTTATTCGATTTTGACGGCACCTTGTCGCTGATCCGCTCCGGCTGGATGGACGTGATGGTGCCGATGATGGTGGAAATTCTGGCCGGCCTCAAAACCGGTGAAAGCGAAACCGAGCTTCGGTCCATCGTCGAGGATTTCGTCTGGCGTCTCACCGGAAAAGAGACCATTTACCAGATGATGGAATTCGCCGGCCAGGTGCGCCTCCGCGGCGGCCGTGCGCTCGATCCGCTCGAATACAAGAAGATGTATCTCGACCGCCTGTGGACGCGCATTCACCTCCGCATCGAAGATCTTCAGCAAGGCCGCGTCTCGCCGGAGCAATACTTAGTGCCCGGGGCGCGCGCGCTTTTGGAATCGCTCAAATCCCGCGGCCTGACCATGTATCTGGCCAGCGGCACCGACGAAATTTACATGAAGGAAGAAGCGCGCCTGCTCGATGTGGCGCGCTATTTCGATGGCGGCGTCTACGGTGCGCAGGACGACTATAAAAGTTTTTCCAAAAAGATTCTGATTCAGCGAATCATCAACGACACGGCCGTCGCGGGTGCGGAAATTCTCGGTTTCGGCGACGGCTACGTCGAAATTGAAGAAGTAAAACAGGTCGGCGGCGTCACTGTCGGCGTGGCCACCACGGAACCGGAGTGCCGGCTGGTCGACGATTGGAAACGCAAACGGCTGATCGGCGTGGGCGCGGATTATATTGTGCCGAATTATTTGTGCCACGAACGCCTGATCGAGCTGCTCTTCGCTCAAGAAGCGTGATGTTGAACCACTCCGCGAGCGGAGGAAGCGGTCCGGCGGTCAATCGTCAAGGAGACTCAGGAGGTCAGTTCAAACGCCGGTATGTCAACGCTCGCCATCGACATCGGCGGCACCAAATTTTCCGCGGCGGTTTTTGAAAACGGCCGCATGGTCGCAAAACAAACCCGCTCTACGGACCGCCAGGGCGGACCCGAATGGATGCTCGCCGAGCTCCTCGCCATCACCCGCGGCTGGCGCCTCGACCGCTGCGGCGTCGGCTTCGGCGGACCCGTCGATTTCGCCAGGCAGCGGGTCGCTCTCTCGACCCACGTCGCCGGTTGGACGGATTTTCCTTTAGTCGAACGCCTCGAGTCCGCCTTGCACGTACCCGTGATCCTCGATAACGACGCCAACGCCGGCGCGCTCGGTGAAGCGAAATTTGGCGCCGGACGCGATCATCTGCCGATGTTCTACATGACCCTTTCGACCGGCATCGGCGGCGGGATTGTTTTAGAAAACGGCGAACTTTATCGCGGCGCCGATTCCTGGGCCGGCGAGATCGGGCACATTACTCTTCATCCCGGCGGCCCGGAATGCCTCTGCGGCGCGCGCGGATGTTTCGAAAGAATGTGCTGTGGCCTGTGGCTCGAACGGGATTACGGCAAGCCCGCGCAGGAGCTGTTGCGCGATGTTTCCTTCCTTAACCGTTATGTCATCGATCTGGCGCAGGGACTGAAAGCCGCCATCATGATGCTGAACCCCGCGCGCATCGTGATCGGCGGAGGAATCGCCAAAACAGGCGACGCCCTTTTTGTTCCCTTGCGGCAAGAATTACGCCGCCAGGTGACGGCCTGGTCGCGCGCGCGTCTGGACGTGCAGCCGGCGTCGCTCGGCGACGACAGCGTGCTATGGGGCGCCTTCAGTCTGGCTTCTTGAACAGGCTGTCGAAAATCGCGCGGGCATCGGTTGCGCTTTTTGGCGCAGCAACGTTCGCAGCCGCCGGACCGTGGCCGTTGCTGGCCCCGTTTCCATTGGACAGCCCGTTGCCCGGATGCGCCGCATCGCGCGCCACCGTCACGCGAGGATTGAACAGTTCGCACTGATTGGCGTGATCCTTCGGCGAAATGCGCACGGGGATGGGCTTCAGGCACTGGAAGCGCGTCGACGGCTCGAAATGCGCGCACTGCTTGCAGCAATGCAGCGCCGCGCCGCATTTCGGACAATTGCCGCGCCAGTCGACGTCGGCAGCAAGCGTGGTCGCGCAGTTGTAACAGCGCGCTGCCGCTACCGCCTGCACCATCCGCGGCAGACGCGGACCGGTTACGTCGATCGGAGGCCGTGGACCCTGCGGACGCGGGCGCTCCTCGCGCCGTGGCCCGCCGTTTCCGGAATATTCGCGGCCGGAGTCCATATAGCCGCGTTGCCGGTACTTGCGATCGCCTTCCATAAATTCTGATTGAAGCGGATTGCTTACTCCTTTACCGAAACCGTCACGTCACAGTCCTGCCGGGAGATCGAATGCTTGCGAGAGTTCGGGGACTTGCCGGGCGCCGGTTGGGAGCGGTTCACATCGATAAACCGCCGCAGCACCCGCTACACGTCTAAACCACTATGTACCACGAACCGGCCGCGGAATCCAGTAAAATCTTCGCGGACACCCCATCATCGGTCATTTTCCACGGTTACTTTAGCGAATCACCCGCCGCGTCCGTCCGTTTGCGCCCATTTCATCGGGGAATTACACGGGCGATTCAACGGATCGTCATAATGATTGGGGCTGACTCGCAGGGAATATCCCAATCTCCCGGTGGTGAACGGAGCAAAATCCCTTCCAAACATAAACACCGCTCCCTGTCGTTCCAGCGGAGCAAGCGTCAGCACCTGCGTTTCCTCTAATTCGCCATTCGCGCCCACCCGCCCGACCACCGCTTCCACGCGAACGTCCTCCGGATTTAGCCCGGCTAGATCCAACCGCACCCGCAAGGGTACTGGTGATCCCGTGACTACGGCGCCGCCGGAATCGAGGCCGGAATCGAGAAAAGAGACGCGCGGCCACGTTTCCGCGATTTTCCGGTTCCACTCGGCTCGTTCCCGCGCCGGCGCGAACTGGTCGCGCATCACCGCTTCATACGCGCGATGAGCCGGCTCATACAACTGCGACCGGTACTCGCCCACCATCCTCTGGCAATTGAAATTCGCGCTCACGTACGCCAGCGACTTTTTGACGCGGCGCATCCATTCGACAGGTACGCCCTGTTCGCGAACCCCGTAGTACAGCGGCGCGATCTCGCTTTCGAGCAGCGAATAAATCACCGCGGCATGGGCATCGTCGCGCTCCGGCGAATACGGCTCGCGGTCGCCGATGGCCCAGCCCCCGGAATTTTCGGCGGCTTCGTCGAACCAGCCGTCGAGAATGCTCATGTTCAGGATGCCGTTGATGCCGGCTTTCATGCCGCTGGTGCCGCAGGCTTCCTCCCCGCGGCGCGGCGTGTTCAGCCACACGTCGACGCCCTGCACCAGCTCGCGCGCCACATGAATCCCGTAATCCTCGACGAAAATGATGTGCCCGGCCAGCTCCGGATAGCGCGAAAACTGCACGATATCGCGGATCAGCGTCTTGCCCGGCACGTCCTGCGGATGGGCCTTGCCGGCGATGACGATCTGCACCGGCATGCGCGGATTGGTCAGGATCTTCTTGAGCCGTTCCAGGTCGCGGAAAATCAGCGTGGCGCGTTTATACGTCGCAAAACGCCGCGCGAAGCCGAGCGTCAGCGTCTCCGGATCGAGAACCTCCTGCAACCGCCGCACTTCCGACGCCGGCGCGTTTCGTTCCATCGCCATCGCCGCCGCGTGTTCGCGGATGAAGCCCACCAGGCGCCGCTTCCGCCGGCGGTGCGCTTCCCACAGCTCCGCATCGGGGATCTCCGCGATCTGATCCCACATTTTCGCGTCGACGTGGCCTTCACGCCAATCGGGCACCAGATACTGATCGTAGATTCCCGCCAGGTCGCCGTTCACCCAACTGGTCAGATGCACGCCGTTGGTAATCGAGGTAATGGGAATTTCCCACACCGGCAGGCTCGGCCACAAACCCTCCCACATCTGCTGCGACACGCGGCGATTCAGCCGGCTCACCGCATTGCGGTAGGCCGAGGTTTTAAACGCCGCGATGGCCATCGAAAACGGCTCCTGCGAATCGTTCGGCTCGCGCCGGCCGATGGCCAGAAGCTGATCGAAGCCGATCCCCAGCGAATTGCAGTAATCCTGAAAGTACACGTACATCATTCCGGAATCGAACAGATCGATTCCCGCGGGAACAGACGTGTGGGTGGTGAAAATATTGTCGGTGCGCGCCGCGTCGAGCGCTTCCTCGAAACTCAAATGCTGCTCCGTCATCAGAACGCGGATCCGTTCGAGCGCCAGAAACGCCGAATGACCCTCGTTCATGTGATAAACGGTGGGCGTCAGCCCGAGTTCCTTCAAAGCACGCAAACCGCCGATTCCCAAGGCGATTTCCTGGCGGATGCGATGGTGACGGTCCCCGCCGTAAAGCTGCGAAGTGATCTCGCGATGCTCCGCATTCTGATTCTGCGGAATGTTCGTGTCTAACAGATACAATTTGACCCGGCCCACGTCGATGCGCCAGACTTTCAGAAACACCGGCGTGCCGGCGAGCGTCACAGAAACCAGTAATTCGCTCCCGTCGGCGCGCGTTTCCGGCGTTACCGGAAGAGAGTAGAAATCGTTGACCGGCGTGCGTTCCTGTTGCCAGCCGTCCGGACCGAGCGTTTGTTGCAGATAGCCTTTCTGATACAACAGCCCGATGCCTATTAACGGCAACATCGCGTCGCTCGAGGCTTTGAGGTGATCGCCCGAGAGCACACCCAGGCCGCCGGAATAAATCGGCATGCAGTCGAGCAGGCCGTATTCCATCGAAAAATACGCGATCAGCATGCTGGAGGGGTGGTTGCCGCGCGCGGCCAGGTAGCTGTCGTGAATGTCGCAGGCGCGCCGGTACAGCGCCAGAAACCGCGGATCGGTGGCCGCGCGCTCCAGCGTCGTCTGCGGAATCCGGCCCAGCATCACCACCGGGTTATGATTGGATTGCTTCCAGATGACCGGATCCAGCCGCCGGAACAGGGCGCGCAGATTATGGTCCCAGCTCCACAGCAGGTTCATTCCGATTTCCGAAAGCCGGTGGAGCGCCGCAGGCAGCGCCGGGCGAACCAGGAATTCTCTTAAAGGACGTATCTGAAACGACATCCGTGCGAGTTTTCAGCATAGCAAGGTAGCAATGGGAATGGGATATGATGGCCTCACAGAGCGACAATTGGCCTAGGCGGAGGATAAAATGAACGCACTCGAAGCGGCCCGCGCGCGGACCGATGCGCTGTTCCATCTGCTCGACCCGGCCGCGCTGTACGATCGCCCGGTGGCCGAGCGCCACCGGCTAATTTTCTACCTGGGCCACGTCGAGGCCTTCGACTGGAACCTGATTTCGAAACACGCTCTTGACCAGCCGTCGTTTCATCCGGCTTTCGACAAATTATTCGCCTTCGGCATCGATCCCGAACCCGGCGGCGCGCCGGCCGATCGCGCTTCGGACTGGCCGTCGGAAGGGGAAGTGCGCGAGTACGGCTCGCGCGTTCGTCGCGAAATTGACACGTCGCTGCCGGCAATCCCTGACCTGTTCCTGAATGTCGCCATCGAGCATCGCCTGATGCACGCCGAAACACTCGCTTACCTGTTTCACAATTTGCCTTACAAATCGAAGCGCGGTCCGAGTCCTTCGGCTGCGGAATCGCATCCCATAGCCAACGCCATGATCGAAATTCCGGCGGGAACGGCCGTGCTCGGACGCGCGCAAAAGGACGGTTTCGGTTGGGATAACGAATTCGACCGGCACACCGTGGACGTTCCTGCGTTTCGCATTTCGCGCTACAAAATCAGCAACGGCGATTATCTGAACTACGTTCACCAAGGGGCCGCGGCGCCGAATTTTTGGGTGAATCGCGACGGCCGTTGGTTTCTGCGGGCGATGTTCGGCGAAATTCCTCTGCCGCTCGACTGGCCGGTGTACGTCACTCACGCGGAAGCGTCGGGCTACGCGAAGTGGCGCAACGGCGCGCTCCCGAGCGAGGCGCAGTTCCATCGCGCGGCCGAGGATGCGGTCCCCGTCAACGCCGATTTCGAACGCTGGGATCCGATTCCCGTCGATGCCGGCGAAGCGGGCCGTCACGGCGTTTCGCAGATGATCGGCAATGGCTGGGAGTGGACCTCAACCGTCTTTGGTCCGTTCCCCGGATTCGAACGCTTCTCGTTTTATCCCGGCTATTCCGCCGATTTTTTCGACGGCAAGCACTTCGTGATAAAGGGCGGCTCGCCGCGCACCGCTCGCTGCATGCTGCGGGAAAGTTTCCGCAACTGGTTTCGTGCGGACTATCCCTACGTCTACGCCGGATTCCGCATCGTGGAGGCGATGTGAGACCAGGAAAAGTGGTCAGTGGCCGGTGGCCGGTGGCCCGTGAGGCTCTTCATGAACGAATTCGCCTGTGAAGTCCGCGCCGGTTTGAGCAAGCCGCAAAAGGAGCTGCCGTCGAAATATCTTTATGACGAATTAGGCAGCGCGCTGTTCGACGCCATCACGGTTTTGCCGGAATACGGCCTCACACGGGCCGATCAGCGCATTTTGGACCGCTGTGCCGGCAAGATTCCGCGCGAATTTCCTCTGCTGGCCGAATTCGGCTGCGGATCGGGACGCAAAACGCGGGCCGTGCTTGAAGCGCTCTCCCCGCGGCAATATTTTCCCATCGATGTTTCGGCCGCGGCGCTCGACCGCTGCCGCCGCGAGCTGCGTGGCCTGGCCGGGATCGAGCCGGTCGAAGCGTCTTATCTTAATGGCCTGGACCGGATCGCACGCAATGGCGATCCGCTGCTGTTGCTGTTTCTCGGCAGCACCATCGGCAACTTCGACGCGCGCTGCCGCAACGATTTTCTGCGCCAGGTGCGCGCACGTTTATGCCCGGGCGACGCGCTGTTGATCGGTTTCGATTTGATCAAGCCTGCGGCCGTGATGCTCGAAGCCTACGACGATCCCTGCGGCGTGACGGCGTCTTTCAACTTAAATCTTTTGGGCCGCATCGACCGCGAACTGGGCGGCGATTTCGACCTGCGCGCGTTCGCCCACGAAGCGCGCTACGACACGCGCGAGCAGCGCATCGAAATGCACCTGCGCTCGCTGGCGGCGCAGATGGTGACCATCCGCGAGGCGTCGTTTACCTGCGCGTTTTGCTCCGGCGAAACCATCTGGACCGAATCGTCGCACAAATTCGAAGCCGGGGAAATCCCCGAAATCGCGCACGCCGCCGGTTTCGAGCCGGAAGCGCAGTGGATCGACCGCGAGTGGCCCTTCGCCGAAAATCTCTGGCGCGCCGCATGACTTGCGTTCCGGGCCAGCCGAAAAAATCAAAATGTCCGCGTGCGACCATGGCCGTGCACAGAGCGGTCTGTCCCCGTTTTCAGCATCCTGTGCGAAGACGCAAGCCTGGCGGCTTACGCCACTTCGTATGATCCAGTTCGCCGACGTTTCCTATGGCGTGAATGGCCGGCCGGTTCTTCGCAAATTGAGCTTCACGGTGGAGCGCGGCAGCACGCTGGTGCTGCTCGGCCGCAGCGGTTCGGGCAAGACTACCGCGCTCAAAATGGTCAATGCGCTGCTGACGCCCACCTCCGGCGAAGTGCGCGTTGACGGCAAATCGACGCGCGACTGGGACCCCATCGAGCTGCGCCGCGGCATCGGCTACGTCATCCAGGAAACCGGCTTGTTTCCGCACTTCACCGTATTCGATAACGTGGCCGTGGTGCCGAGGCTGCGCCAATGGCCTGCCGATCGAGTCGCCGCGCGCGTCCATGAGCTGTTGCACCGCGTCGGACTCGCGCCCAAGGATTTCGCGCATCGTTTTCCGCGCGATCTTTCCGGAGGGCAGCGGCAGCGCGTCGGCGTAGCGCGGGCGCTCGCCGCCGATCCGCCAGTGCTGCTGTTCGACGAACCCTTCGGCGCGCTCGATCCGGTAACGCGTTTTGAAGTGCGCCGCGAGTTTCGCGCCTTGGCGCGCGATTTGGGAAAAACCACGCTGTTCGTAACGCATGATGTTCGCGAAGCCCTGGAATTAGCCGACCGGATCGCGCTGCTCACCGGCGGAACGTTGTGCGAATTGCTGCCCGCCGCGGAATTTCGCCAGGCGAAGAGTCCCGAAGCGCGGGCATTTTTGGAATCACTGTAGCCTGACTTGTGTTCTGCGCGGCCGCAAGCCCGGCGGCTTACGCCGCTTTGCGTGCATCTGCGATCATGAAAAATACCGTGCGTAGCGGCCTTGCAGGCGACATCCTCAATCTCACCGCGCAGCACCTGGTGCTGGTGGCGACCGCCATGTCCATCGCCATCGCCATCGGCTTCCCGCTCGGCATTGTGCTCACCCGCCGCGCCGCCTGGCGCGCGCCGCTGCTCGGCATCGCCAACATTTTTCAGACCATCCCCAGCCTGGCGCTATTCGGATTCCTGATTCCGATCCCGTTCATCGGCGGCATCGGACCGCGCACCGCCATCGTCGCGCTGGTGCTCTACGCGCTGCTGCCGATTCTGCGCAACACGCTGGCGGGAATCCTGGGCGTGGACCCGGCCGTGCGCGAATCCGCGGTGGCCATGGGGATGACCGCGCCGCAAATTTTGCGCCAGGTGGAAGTGCCGCTGGCCGCGCGCACCATCCTCGCCGGAATCCGCGTGGCCACGGTGACCACGGTTGGAACCGCAACCATCGCGGCGGCCATCGGCGGCGGAGGATTGGGAGTTTTTATTTTTCGCGGCGTCGCTTCCGTGGACACGGTGCAGATCCTGGCCGGCGCCGTTCCAGCCGCGCTGATCGCGCTGATTTCGGATGGAGGATTGGGATGGCTAGAGCGAAAATTTGCGGTCTGACGTTAGCCGCCCTGACGCTGATTGGCTGCGGCAAATCGCAGCCGGCGATCATCGTCGGATCGAAAAATTTTACCGAGCAGGTGATACTGGGTGAGATCATCGCGCAGCATCTGGAGCATCGTCTGGGTCGCCCGGTGCAGCGGCAACTGAATCTGGGCGGCACGCTGCTCACCTACCAGGCGCTGCTGAACGGGCAGATCAGCCTGTATCCCGAATACACCGGCACCATCGAAGCGGAAATTTTGAAGGAGACGCCGTCGTCCGATGCCGCGCAGGTTTATGAGCGCTCGCGGCTGGAAATGGCCCGCACCGCGCAACTGGAGCTGCTGCCATCGCTCGGCTTCGACAATGCTTTCGTAATGGTGATTCGCAGCGAGGACGCGCGTAAGTACAAAATCGCCACGCTGAGCGAAGCCGCGCAGGTGAAACCGGGCTGGAAGATCGGTATGGGTTACGAATTTTCGCAGCGTATCGACGGAATGCCCGCGCTGAGCCAGTATCATCTGCCGATGTCGGCCGCCCCGGTCAGCATGGACATGGGCTTGGTCTACAAAGCGCTCGAAGACGGCAAAGTCAACATGATCGCCGCCAACGCCACCGATGGTCCGCTGGCCGCGCACGACTGGACCGTTCTAAAGGACGACAAAAAAGCGTTTGGATCGTATCAGGCGTGCATTCTGGCGCGCGCCAATGCGTTGACCGCGGAGCCGCGGTTGAAACCCGCGCTGCTCGAACTATCCGGCAAGCTCTCCAGCGAAACGATGCGCAAACTAAACGCCGAGGTTGACGTGGATCATCGCCGTCCCGCGGACGTTGCGGCGGATTTTCTCGCAAAATCCGGAATGTAGGGCAATACCGGAACGGGCCTTCACGGTTACATTTTTTGTTTAAGGGAAGGGCGAAAGAAAAATATTCCAAAAAAGGGAACAAACGCGAAGCGGCCCACGTCCGTCTATATAACCAAAGCAGCTAGCCTCCGTGCGGACCCTTTCCCCAACAACAAACCCCCGCACGGAGGCCAACTTCTTAATGAGAGTCTACTCTTAATTCCAAAATCGGTCAATACGAACACTTGAGTGTTCGCACGCGCACACTTTATGCGTGGACGGTTTCAGGATTGGCGATCGCAATCTCCGAATAAACCTGCTGAACGGCAGTGACTCCGGAACCGAGCTTCACCGGCAAGCCACTGGCCTGAAGGATCAATTCGAGTTCCGCAACAATGGCGAACAGGTCCGGAAAATCGAAATATCCCAAATGGGCGATTCGAAAAATCTTCCCCTTAAGCGCTCCCGGCCCGTTGGCGATGATCGAACCGAAACGGTTTCGAAATTCCTTCACGATTACGCCCGAATCCATCCCCGGCGGAGCCTTCACGGCAGTCACTGCCGCGCTCGGACTCGACGGCGCGAAAAGTTCCAATCCCATCGCCAGCGACGCCGCGCGCATCGCCCGCGCAAGCTCGCGCGCGTTGCCGATCAGATTCTCCATGCCCATCGATTTGATATATTTCAGCGCTTCTGAAAACGCGAGCATTAGCGCCGTATTCGGCGTCCAGCTCGATTCGCCGATGGCCGCCATCTTACGCTCTTTTTTCAGGCTGAAATAATAGTGGGGCAGCGCGGCCGATTCCATTTTGCCCCACGCCTTTTCACTCACCGAAAGAAACGCGATCCCCGGCGGCACCATGAACGCCTTCTGCGATCCGCCGATAACGATATCGAGTCCCCAATCGTCAATCGCCAGCGGCATCGTCCCCAGCCCGGTGATCGCGTCGACGATGAAAATCGCCGGCGTCTTCTTCACCGCCAGGCCCATCGCGCGAACGTCGTGCTCGACGCCGGTCGACGTTTCGCAAGCCTGCACGAAAACGCCCACCGTATCCGGATGGGCCGCCAGCGCACCTTCCAGCGCTTGCGGCTGCACCGCGCGTCCGTAGGGTTCTTGGAGCAACGTGACGTTCAACCCGTAAGCCCGGGCGATTTCCGCCCAGCGCTCGCCGAATCTTCCGGCCGAGCACACGATCACCCGATCGCCGGCCGAAAAACAATTCGTCACCGACGCTTCCATGGCGCCCGTTCCCGAAGAAACCAGCGCCAGAACGTCGTTGGCCGTGCCCATCACAACTTTCAAATCGCCCAGCGCCGCTCGATAAACGCTGCGAAAATCCTCGGTGCGATGATGCACGTCCGCGCCGAGCATCGCGTACAAAGCCTTGGGGTAAAGCGGCGTCGGTCCGGGAGTCAGCAGGCGTCGTTTCCTGATCATGCTTCATTATCGCCGCGAATCCCGCGTGCGACTCCCGTTTGGTTATTGCCTTACGCCCAATCTTCGAAGAATGGACATCATCGGACACCAGTTCGTGAAGGCGGATTGAAGGAGATTCAAACCGACGAACGCCGTCAGCAGGTACCACCAGGGATTCACCCAGTGCCCCATGGCCAGACTGAAAGTTACGACCGTGCCCGCGATCAGACGCAGATAACGCTCCACTGTCATACTTGCCTCCGTTGATTAAACACGAAAAACAGAACCGGGACCGTCATCCGGGACAGCAGCAGTGAGGCGATCTCACCTGCCATCAGGGCGATGGCCAGTCCTTGAAATATCGGATCGAATAAAATCACCGAAGATCCCACCACGACCGCCGCGGCCGTCAGCATCATCGGGCGGAATCGGACCGCGCCGGCGTCGATTACCGCCGCATCGACCGGCATCCCTTCGCGCAAACGCAGCTCGATAAAATCGACCAGGATAATCGAATTCCGGACCACGATTCCGGCGCCGGCGATGAAGCCGATCATCGAAGTCGCGGTGAAAAACGCGTGCAGCAGGCCGTGCGCCGGAAGAATCCCGACCAGAGAAAACGGAATCGCGGCCATGATGATCAGCGGCGTCCGGAAAGACTGGAACCAGCCGACCACCAATCCATAAATCAGGATCAGCACGGCGGCGAAGGCGATGCCGAGATCGCGAAACACTTCATAGGTAATGTGCCACTCGCCGTCCCACTTCATGGAATAACGCGAGGCGTCGGACGGCAGCGCGGCCATGTGCTGTTCGATGGAGTAACCCTCGGGAATCTTGATCCGGTCGATCTGCGGGCTGAGCTTGAGGATGGCGTAAACCGGACTCTCGATCGAGCCCGCCACATCCGCGGTGACATAAGTCACCGGCATCAGGTTCTTGTGATAGATGCTCTTGTCTTCGAGGCCGCTTTCAACGCGAACCAACTCACTCAGCGCGACCATCTGGCCGTTTCGGCCCGGGATTTTCAAACCCTGCATGCGCTCGGGATCGGAGCGCGTGGCGCGGTCGAGGCGAACCATCAGCGGCACGTCTTCCTGTTCGGCAGGCTGATGCAGCAAACCGGCCGGATCGCCCGCCGAGGCTACCTGCATCGCTCTGGCGATGTCGTCTTCGGAAATGCCGTTGAGCGCCGCTTTCTCGCGATCGACGATCATGCGGTACTGCGGCTGATCGTCTTCGACGTACCAGTCGACGTCCACCACGCCGCTGGTCCGCTGGAACAGATCGCGGATCTGGCGCGCAAGCGCGATGCGGCGATTCAGATCCGGCCCGTAAACTTCGGCCACCAGCGTTTCGAGCACCGGCGGACCCGGGGGCACTTCGGCGATTTTGATCCGCGCGCCATAGTGCGCGGCAATCGGATCCAGGCGCTGGCGCACCTGCTTGGCGATGTCGTGGCTTTGCAGGCTGCGCCGGTCCTTCGGCAGAAGATTCACTTGAAGATCCGCGACGTTGGGGCCGCGCCGCAGATAATAATGCCGCACCAGACCGTTGAAGTTGTAGGGCGACGCAGTACCGGCATAGCTTTCGACGTTGACCACCTCGCGCTGCTTCCGGGTTTCTTCGGCAAGCGTCTGCGCCACGCGCTCGGTCTGTTCGAGCGTGGTGCCGTTGGGCATGTCGATGATGACCTGAAACTCGCTCTTGTTGTCGAACGGCAGCATTTTGACTTTGACGAATCCGGCATAGAACAGCGCGGCCGAAGCGAGCAGCAGAACCACAACGCCCGACAGGAAGGTCCATCGCCAGGCCGCGCGATGCAGCAGCGCGCCCATGACCCGGCGATAGAGACGCGTGAAGAAGTCTTCGCGCCCGCCGTGCGCGGCGGTCGCCGGTGGTTTGAGAATTCGCACCGCAGCCCACGGCGTCACGACGAAGGCGACCAGCAGCGAAAAAACCATGGCCGCGCTCGCGCCCACCGGGATCGGCCGCATGTACGGCCCCATCAATCCGCCGACGAAGGCCATGGGCAGAATCGCGGCGATCACTGCCAGCGTCGCGAGGATGGTCGGATTGCCGACCTCGTTGACCGCTTCCACCGCGACGTCGAAGGGCGGACGGTGCTGATTGGCGGGCATGCGCCAATGGCGCACAATATTTTCGACCACCACAATCGCGTCATCCACCAGAATGCCGATCGAAAAAATCAGCGCGAATAGGGTAATGCGATTCAGCGTGTAGCCGTACAGATAAAAAACGGCGAGCGTCAGCGCCAGCGTGACCGGAATGGCGATGAAGACGATCACCGATTCGCGCAGCCCTAGAGTGATGGCGATCAGCAGGCTGACCGACACGACGGCGATCAGCATGTGCCACAGCAGCTCATTCGATTTTTCGCGCGCCGTTTCGCCGTAATCGCGCGTGATGGTCATTTCCACATCCGCGGGAATGATGTTGCCGCGCAGAAGATTCAGACGGTCCAGAACGTGGTCGGCGACGGTGACGGCGTTCGTCCCCTTTCGCTTGGCGACCGCGAGGGTCACGGCCGGATAAAAGCCGTGGCCATCGGAGAAACGGACATATTGCGAAGGCTCCTCGCCGCCGTCGGTGACCGTCGCCACGTCGCGCACAAAAACGGCTTTGGCGTCGGCGATTCCGGCGACCACGTTGCGCACATCGTCGGCACAAGTGAGGAACTGGCCGGTTTCAAGGAGATATTCTTCGTTGCCGTTCGAAAATTCGCCGGACGGCAAGCGACGGTTCGAGGCGCCCAGAGCCGCGACCAC
Organism: Bryobacteraceae bacterium; assembly: GCA_035507655.1. GTDB lineage: Bacteria > Acidobacteriota > Terriglobia > Bryobacterales > Bryobacteraceae > Palsa-187. Next base: position 113,538 of record DATJNW010000104.1, read on the forward strand.
GTGGAGCGGAGAAAGCCGGTACGCCGCCAGCCGCGACGAATCGAGCGTGACGCGAACTTCGCGTTTCGCGCCTCCAATCAGCGTGACCGCGGAAACGTCGGGGGTCTGTTTGATGGTGTCGTCCACCTGGGCGGCAATGCGGCGCAGTTCGAAATCGCCGTACCGCTTGCTCCACAGCGTCAACGCGAGAATCGGGACGTCGTCGATCGAGCGCGGCTTCACCAGCGGCGGCAAGGCGCCCGGCGGAATCAGGTCCATGTTTGCGGCGAGCTTCTGATTCAGCCGCACGATCGCTTTCTCTTCATCCTGTCCGACCAGAAAACGGACAATCGCCAGCGACATTCCTGGGCTCGAGGTCGAATAGATATATTCGACGCCGGGAATCTCCCACAGAAGTTTTTCCATCGGCTTGGTCACGCGCTGTTCCACTTCACGCGCGCTGGCGCCGGGCATCGCCACCGACACGTCGACCATGGGCACGACGATTTGCGGCTCTTCCTCGCGCGGCAGCTTCCACACGGCGAACAGCCCCAGTAGAATGGCCCCGGCAATCACCAGCGGAGTTAATTTCGAATCGATCGACGCGCGGGCCAGCCAGCCGGCGGGCCCGAGCTGGCGGTCGCCACTCACGGCCGGACCTCGATTCGCGCGCCGTCGGCGAGATTTTGGGGAATCGGGACGATCACCTTCTCGCCGGCGCTCAATCCGGACAGGATTTCGATACGATCGTTCGACCGGTCTCCGGCCGTAATTAAACGCGTGCGCGCGGTCTCGTGATCGGCGACGAAGACGGATTCGAGCTGCCCATGCTGCATGACCGCAGCGGCGGGAACAGCGAGTACCGGACGGTTGCCGAGAGTGAAATCGGCGCGGCCGAAAATGCCGGAGCGAATCGACGGCGCCGGCGGCAGATCAATCTTCACCAGGTAAGTTCGCGACCCGGCATCGACCGACGGCACAATCTCGGAGACTCTGGCTTCGATGGCGCTTTCCATTCCGTCCATCGTCGCGGCGACGCTCTGCCCCCGCCGGATGGACGCGAGTTTCGACTCTTCGACCGATGCTTCCAGCCTGTACCCTCCGCCTTCTATCGTCAGCAGCGGCGCGCCGGGCGCGGCCAGATTTCCCGGATCCACCGATTTTGCCGTCACCACGCCGGCGGCGGGCGATTGAATTTCGGCGTAACTTCGCGTGATTTCGGCGGCGCGCATTTCCTGCTCGGCTTGCGCCAGCTTCGCGTCCAGTTCCGAGCGCCGGGCGCGCGCCATCGCGAAGTCGGCCTGCGCGGCTTTGAGCCTGGCGTTCGATTCATCGAACTCCTGATCGGAAATGGATTTTTTCTCAAACAGCTGGTTCATCCGCTTGAACGTGGCTTCCGCCAGGTCGAGATGCGCCTTCGCCGCGGTGATCCCGCTGTCCGCCTCCGGCATCGCGTTGCGTACTTCATCGCGCGCCGCCGAAGCGCGGTTCGCGGCCGCATCCAGGTCGCGAGCGTCGAGGGTAATGAGCAACTGCCCCGCGCGAACGCGATCCCCCACCTGAACCTTCACCTCGCGAACGTAGCCCATCCATTTGGACGAAATGGTGGTTGAAACTCTGGCGCGAACGGTGCCTGTCGCTTCATACGTCGCCGGCCACTGTTCCTGCGATGCCTCGGCGACAGTCACCGCCACCGGGCTCGCCGCAGTCGCGGTTTCCGGTTCCCGCGCCGATTCGCTGTCGCAGCCGGCCAGCGCAAGTAGAAGTGCAAAAAGTGCAATTCTCATCATCAATTGAGGACCTCCGAGTCCGCGTTTAAACGGCCCGCGGCCATCTCGAGCATGGTCGCCGCAATGCGCTGATCGTGGATCGCCGCAAGATACCGCGTGCGCGATTCGAGCACAGCCGTCTCCGTGCGCAGCAGATCGGTCACATTGCTCATGCCTGCCTGATAGCGGTTCTGGGTGATGCGCAGACTTTCTTCCGCTTCTGCAACGGACGCCTGGGCCACTTCGATGCGCTGTTCGGCGGCGCGCAGATCGGCCCACGCGCGACGCACCTGCAAACGGATCTGCGAGTTCGCCTGCGCGCGTTCGGCCTCGCTCCGCTGGATGGCCGCTTTGCTTTCCTCGATCCTGGCTTTATCGGAAAAACCGTCGAACAGGTTCCACTTGAGCTCAACTGATGCGAGCCAGTTCGCCCCGCCCTTGTCGTAGAAGTTCTGGCGGTCGGCTTCAAACGCCGCGTGCGCCACCACCTGCGGCAACAGTTTCGCGCGCGCGCCGGCGGCCCGATTCTCCGCCATCCCGACCGCCAGCTTCGCCTGCCGCCCCTCGGCCCGATCGGCGACCGCCGCCGCTTCATCGTCGGCTAAAGAAGTTTCCGAGAGATTCACCCGCTGGAGCGAACTGGTGAGCGTGTGCGGATGGTCCAGCGGCAACCCGAGAACGTCATTCAACGCCGCTCGCGCCACGTCGAGGTCCGCTGCGCGCCGGATTCGCTGCTCTTCGACGCCCGCCAGGTGCACTCGAATCGATAGGACATCGGCATCGGTGGACATTCCCGCCGCGCGGATCGACTGCGCCCGCTCCAGATCGGCCTGCGCGGATCGCACCGACTGCACGGCCGCGTTAAGCTGCTCGGAGCTCAGCAGCACGCCGCAGTAGGCGCGCACCACACCAGCGATCACTTCAGCTTCCGCGAGCCTTCGAGCCTCGCCGGCCATCGCCTGCCCCAGTTGCGCTGATCGCACCGCGTGCTTGGTCGTTCCGCCGTCATAGATGGGTTGATCCACAGTCACAAGCGATTGGAAGTTATTCATAAAATCCGGACGGTTCAGCGGCCCGAGCTCGAAATCTGGTGCGCCGAACTGGTGCTCGGTGAGCAGGGACGAAAAGACGAACACCGGATTATCGCTGCGGGTCCAGGACTCGGCGTAATTCACCTTGGGCAGCGCTCCGCCGCGAGCCTCCGCCGTACGGCTTGTGGCGGCGTTCTGCTCCGCAGCCGACGCCGCAATCGCAGGATTTTTTTCGAGCGCTATACGAACCGCATCCTTCAATGAGATCCCGTCCTGCGCCCGGGCCGTCCCCGGCAGGATCGCCAAAAGAATCACGGCGGCTGGCGCGAATCTCGTATTTCCGCGCCAAATGGCGCAACATTCTTTCATCTCGCTCTCATGGATGCATTTCGATAACCGAGGTGACGCGCGGGTGAGTTTTTTTGAGACCGCGCCGTCACCTCGGTGAACGGATCGCATCTTTGGAGACGGGAAAACTTCAACCTGCCCGTCGCGTAAACGGATTGCGCGTTAAGATCGGGACGTGGCCGCGCTCGTCAACCGTGAACAGGAAATCGAGTTGGCGCGCCGGCTCTTAGCGGGCGACGCGGGAGCGTTTGACGATTTCGTCGATCATTTCCGCGCCAAAGTCTTTCACTACACCTGGCTGATGTGCGGCCACAAAGAGGACGCCGAGGAGGTGGCGCAGGAAACGCTTTTGAAGGCTTTTCAAAACTTCGAGCAGTTGCGCGAGCCGGACCGCGTCCGCTCCTGGATTTTTCGCATCGCCAAAAACGAGTGTCTGATGAAACGGCGAAAGAGCCTGTTTGCGCCCGCGCGGGAGCTGTCGCTCGAAGAGCTGATGCCTTCAAAAAGCAGTGAAAACGGCCGTATGAAGCTGGACATCGCGGATTGGTCGCAGGTTCCCGACGATCAGGCGCTGCAAGCCGAAATGCGCGCGGCTTTGGGCCGGGCAATTGGCCAGCTTCCGGAGTTGTATCGATCGGTGATTTTGCTGCGGGACCTCGAGGAGCTTTCGACCCAGGAAACCGCGGCGATTCTCGACGTCAGCGAAGATGTCGTTAAGACGCGGCTGCATCGCGCGCGCTTGACGCTGCGCAAGACGCTCGACCAATACCTGCTCGCCGGGAGCCTGCAATCTCGCCAGGGAGAAACATGACATGCCTTCGCCCATGGAAACTCAAAGATGCCGGGAGATTTTCGCGATGCTCTCGGATTACTTGAATCTGGAGCTGCCCACGGAGACGTGCGCCGAGATTGAAAATCATCTCAAGGGCTGCGCGCCCTGCATCGAGTTCACCGAAAGTCTCAAGAAGACGGTCGAGCTCTGCCGCAACTATCGTCCCGCCGAATTGCCGCAGCCGGCTGCCGCTGAAGCTCGCGAAGAACTGCTGCGAGCCTACCAGGGAATGTTGGCGCGAAAAAAGTCCGAACGCGGATGAGCTTCCCAAGAATGAGGATTTTCTTGTCGTTTCACTTGCGCCTCTGCGTTCCCGTGCGGCGCCCCAGGCCAAGGCCAAACATCGCCGGCCCTGCGTTGATTCGTAACGCGCCCCCGCCATCACTGGCGGGGCTAAAGCGCGTCACAGCCCCGCCAGTCATGGCGGGGGCTCTCCCATCTCTCGCGGTCGACGCAGATTTCAAGCACCACCCGCCGCTCCATTGCGCCGACGTCCGCTCCTGCTATCATGGCCATAGGCGCAATTGGCGTCTAGTTAAAGGAGCAAGGCGGATGTTTGGCACCATCGGCGTTCAGGAAATGGTGGTCATTTTCATTCTCGCCCTTGTTCTGTTTGGGCCGAAGAAGCTTCCAGAACTCGGGCGGACCATCGGGAAAGCATTAACCGAATTCCGTCGCGCCTCGAACGACCTTAAAGCATCCTTCGAGCGCGAAATGCACAATCTGGAGCGGGAAGCAGAGCTGGACAAAACGAAAACGGAAATCAAGAACGCTCTGCCTGCGGCCTCCGAATACGAGTACCCGTATAACGATTACGGCGATTACTCGGCGGAGACATACCCCAACACCGCAACCAATTCAACCACGGTAAGCGCCTCCGAAAATTCGAGCGCCGAATCGCATGAGACCGAAGCTGTCTCCGAGCATCATTCGGAAGCAGTCGCGGTGCCGCCGGTCGAGGGTACCGTTCCTCGCTCCGAGCCGACCACCCAGCCCGGTTGAAAAGGTAGCTCGAAAAAAGCATGGACGACTCGAATTCCCAGGCCATAGTGCCTTCCGGCGGCGGGGCGCGCATTCCTCCTCCTCCGCCGCCGGCAGCGGACGGAGACGACGAAGAATCCGGCATGCTCCGCATGTCCTTCCTGGAGCATCTCGAAGAACTGCGCTCGCGGCTGATCAAGGCGATTGCCGGGCTCGGCGTGGCCTTCGTTCTGTGCATCGGCTTTTCGATGCAGTTGTGGAACGTAGTCAGCGCGCCGGCGATCTCGGCGCTCACCAAAATCGGCGTGAATCCGCCGCACCTGGTGATCACGGAACCCATGGAAAACTTCATGGTCATCTGGTTCAAGGTCCCCCTGGTGATCTCGCTGTTTGTGGCGTCGCCGTGGGTGCTGTACCAGGTTTGGGCGTTCATCTCGCCGGGCTTATACCGGAACGAAAAGAAATGGGCGGTGCCCTTCGTGCTGACCACCGCCGGATTGTTCATCACCGGTGGATTATTCGCGTACTTCATCGCCTTCCGCTACGGCCTGGCGTTTCTGTTGGGACTGGGATTGCCGGTCGGCGTGGTCCCGATGGTCACCATCACCAGCTATTTCGATCTGTTCTGCAACGTGATGCTCGGCGTGGCGCTGGTGTTCGAGATGCCGGTGGTGATTTTCTTCCTCACGCTGCTGCGCATCGCGTCTCCCAAATGGTTACTCGCGCATTCGCGCTACGCCATTCTGGCCATCGTGATCATCGCCGCCATCGTCACGCCGACGCCGGATGTTTTCAACCTGATGCTGTTCGCGGTGCCGATGGTGTTGTTGTACTTCGTCGGCGTGTTCGCCAGTTTCCTGCTGGTGATGCATCGCGAAGGGCGCCGCTTCCCCTGGGCGAAGTTCTGGATGTGGATGGCGGTGCTGGTCGTGCTGCTCGCGAGCGCCGCGTATTTTGAGATCGCGCATTATCACATGCACTGGGTGCGGCACTGGCCGTTCCTGATGAGATAACGCCGCCGGCAGCCGTGCCCGTCAGGGCAGGGCTAGACTTGAATCAATGGACGCGCGCCCGCTTCTTGAAAAACTCGCGGGCGCTCTGCATCGAGTGGGACTCGAAGCCATCCTCATCGGCAATGCCGCGGCCGCCTTGCGCGGCGCTCCGGTCACCACCGTCGATTTCGATTTTTTCTTTCGCAAGACCCCACAAAATTTACGGAAGCTGAAGGCCCTCGCCAGGGATCTTGACGCGGTGCTGATGCGTCCGTATTATCCCGTCTCCGATCTGTATCGCCTGATCCGCGAAGATGATGGTCTGCAGGCCGACTTCATGGGGAGCATTCACGGCGTTCGTTCCTTCGCGGCCCTGCGCGCTTCTTCCGACTCGATTGCGCTCGGCGAACAACCGCTTCTCATCGCGAATCTGGCCGCGATCGTGAAGAGCAAACGCGCCGCCGGGCGGCCGAGAGACAAAGCGGTTCTTGATATTCTGGAGAAAGCACTGCATGAAGAACAAGCGCGTCACCCGAACACAAAAACTCGCCGCGTTAAAGAAAGAGAGTGACCGTGCGCTCCTGGATATGATTCGCCGCCTGATGGACAAGCCGATCGAGCAGCGGACCCATTTTCTACGAAAGCGCGTCGGTTTTCGCGGCTCCGCCCTTTAGATCATTTTCGGGCCTTCTGTGGACGACACACTCTACTGCGTGGTTTTTGTGGCACGGGCGTCGCGGCTCGTAATCCATTTTTCGAAGGCATCGATCGACTTTGAGTAATACTTCTTGCCGTTTGCCGGCTTCCAAAGGATTCGTGATGGTTTCACCCGAAGGTGACCAACGACCGTACCGCTGCCGTTTTCCTGAATGGAATGCTCGTAGTATTCGGGCTCCCGGAATTTGTACTTGTAGTCTGGCATGTGCGTTTGCCGAGGCAATTATAGCAGGCCGCCGATGACGTTACACGTCCAAGTTGCGGACCTCAAGCGCGTGCTCCTCGATGAACCTGCGTCGGTTCTCCACGTCCTCGCCCATTAGCGTCGTAAAAATATGGTCCGACTCAGCGAAGTCGACTGGCGAAACCTTCAGAAGCGTGCGAGCCTCGGGATTCATCGTCGTTTCCCAAAGCTGCTCCGCGTTCATCTCGCCTAGGCCCTTATAGCGCTGAATACTCACCTCGCGGGAGCCTTCGTTTTTCACCCAGGCCAGCAGGGAGCGCCAGTCCGCCAGCGTTTCGCGATTATTCTCCCGCGCCGCGACGAACGGCGGCACATTGAACTTCGCAATCTGCCGCGCGATCGTGCGCAGACGACGGTATTCGGGCTGCCCGGCCAGTTCCACGTTGATCGCGCGTTCGGCGTTGGTCGGATCTTTATAGACCACCATCCATGAGGAGTGCTCCTCTTCGAGCTTCAACTGTGCCTCAATCTTTGCCGCCTTCAAAGCATCCAGAACTACGCCCAGATTTCTCTCTTCCGCGAAATCGGCTTTGGTATCGATCACGAGATCCACGCGCGCCAGAACTTCCACCACGCGCGGATCACGCAAACGCCGCTCCAGCCGCCGCCAGGTGATCTGCAATTCATCGAGCTGCATCAGCCAATTCCGCAGCTCCGTTCCTTCGAGCGCCGTTTTGTTGGCCAGCTCAACTTTCAGATTCTCGGTCGCGCGGCGCAGAATTTCCCGCGTGAATTCTTTGTCGTCCTTGATGTATTTTTCGCTCTTGCCTTTCTTGATCCGGTACAGCGGCGGCTGCGCCACGAAAATGTTGCCGCGATCAATCAGGATCTGCATGTGGCGGAAGAAAAACGTGAGCAGCAGCGTGCGGATATGCGAGCCATCCACGTCCGCGTCGGTCATGATGATAATTTTTCCGTAGCGCAGTCTCGCCAGATCGAAATCGTCCTTGCCGATGCCGGTGCCGATCGCGGTGATCATCGCGCGAATTTCTTCGTGGCTCAGCATTTTGTCGTAGCGCGCTTTTTCGACGTTCAGAATTTTTCCGCGCAGCGGCAAAATCGCCTGGTAGCGCCGGTCGCGTCCGCCCTTGGCCGTTCCGCCGGCCGATTCGCCCTCCACCAGAAACAACTCGCACCGCTCCGGATCTTTTTCCTGACAATCGGCGAGCTTTCCCGGCAATCCTCCGCCATCGAGCGCACCTTTGCGCCGCGTCAGATCGCGCGCCTTGCGAGCCGCTTCGCGCGCCCGAGCCGCATCGATCGCCTTGGAGACGATCTTCTTCGTCACCGTGGGATTCTTGTCGAAAAACTCGCCCAGCCTTTCGTTGATGAACTGGACCACGTAGCCGCCGATATCGGAATTGAGCTTCCCTTTGGTCTGCCCTTCAAACTGCGGCTGCGGCAGCTTCACGCTGATCACCGCCGTGAGTCCTTCGCGCACATCGTCGCCGGTGAGATTTTCCTTCACGTCTCTGAACAATCCCGCCGATTGCCCCGCCGCGTTGATGGTTCGCGTCAGCGCGCTGCGAAACGCGGTCAAATGCGAGCCGCCATCCACCGTGTTGATATTATTCGCAAAGCTGAACACCGATTCGCTATAGGAATCGTTGTATTGCAGCGCCACTTCCATGGTCAACGTGCCGCCGTTGGGCAATTCGCGCTCTCCCTCGAAGGAGATCGGTTTGTCATGGAGCACCGCCTTGCCGCGATTCAGATGCTTAATGAATTCCGCGATGCCTCCGTTGAACTGAAATTCGGCCGTTTTGGCCGGTTCCTCGCGCTCATCGCTCAAAGTGATTTTCAGACCCTTGTTCAAAAACGCCAGCTCCCGCAGACGCTGCGAAAGCGTATCGAAATTGAACTTCGTCTCGACCATGATCGAGGCGTCCGGTTTGAACGTAACCTTGGTGCCCGTCTTGCGCCGCGCCGTTCCGGTCTTCGCCAGCGGAGCCTTCGGAATCCCGCGCGAATATTCCTGCTGCCAGGTGCCGCCGTCGCGCCAGATTTCGAGTTCCAGCGTTTCCGAAAGCGCATTAACGCAGCTCACGCCGACCCCGTGCAATCCGCCGGAAACTTTGTACGAATTGGAATCGAATTTTCCGCCGGCGTGCAGCTTGGTCATCACCACCTGCGCCGCGGAAACGCCTTCGTCTTCGTGAAGGTCCACCGGAATGCCGCGCCCGTTGTCGGTCACGGTGATGGAGTCGTCTTCGTGAATGGTCACGTTAACTTCCGTGCAGTACCCGGCCAGCGCTTCGTCGACCGAATTGTCGACGACTTCATAGACCAGGTGATGCAGTCCGGCCTCGCCGGTCGAACCGATATACATCGCCGGGCGCAGGCGCACCGCTTCCAGTCCTTCGAGGACTTTGATACTCGAAGAATCGTACACGTTGGGATTTTTCGTCTGGTCTTCCGGGAGTGACGCACTTGTAACTTTTGTGGACATGATGCTTGTTTTGTAAAACGACTACTCCATGCAATTTCAGATACGCATCGGCATGATCACGTACCGGTAATTCGCGGCGTTTTCGGCGTTTTCGCCGGGCGCGGGACGCAGCTCGCCGGCGCTGTTGGGATCTTTAAACAGGAACAGGACCTGCCTCTCATTCACCGCGCGCAGAAAATCGAGCAGGTACTGCGCGTTGAACCCAATCTCCACCGCCGGACCGGTGTAGGGCGCTGGAATGCTTTCTTCACTCTCGCCCGTTTCGGAAACCGACGAATGGACTCTTACTTCACTGTCAGCCACGCGCACCTTAATCGCCCGCGACCGCTCATCGGAAAATTGCGCCACGCGTTCAATGGCGCCGCGCAGCTCTTCGGCATCGAGCGTCACCGAATATGGATGATCCTTGGGCAGCACGCGGAGATAATCCGGAAAATTTCCGGTCAGCTTGCGGCTCAACAGCATCCGGTCGCCCAGTTCGAAAAAGAGATGATTGTCGTCGCCGGAAAAACGCACCAGCGCCGCTGGATCCGCTTCGCTCGCCAGCTTCTGCAACTCCTGCATCGCTTTTTTCGGAAGCAGCGCGCGATACTCGCCGCTGATCCCTTCGAGTTCGCCCGCGCTTTCGATCATGGCCAAGCGGTGACCATCGGTCGCGACCATCGTCAGCCCGCCCTTGCGCAGCACCAGCAGCGCGCCATTCAAGGTGAATCGCGACTCCTCGGTGGAGATGGAAAAAATAGTCTTGCCAATCATCGACGCGATCACAGCGATTGGAATCTCGGCCAACTGAGCCGGCATCTGCGGCAATTCCGGAAAACTCTCGCGCGACATGCCGGCGATCCGCGTGCGGGACCGCCCGCTCACCAGGCTGGCCCAATGATTCTCCTGAATCTTCACCTGCACATCGCCATCCGGTAGGAGCCGCACATAATCGAGCAGACGCCGCGCCGGGATCGTTCCGCCGCCGGATTTTTTCACGCGCGCCGGACAGGAGCAGCGAATCCCCAACTCCAGGTCCGTTGCCGTCAAATGGATCCGGTCGCTATCCGCCTCCACCAGCACATTGGACAGAATCGGAATGGTCGTTTTCTTCTCGACGACTCCTTGCGAGAGGTTCAGTTCACGAACCAGGTCGGCCCTGCTGACGGTGAATTCCATTTAGGCGATTCCTTGGCAATTCTTCTTCTCTGATTCTGTTCCATTTCATCTCCAGAGAAGAAGAAGATTCATAGGGACTGTTGAAAAGTTGATTTCTTCCTAAATTATAGCAAGACCGTGGGGTTAAAACCACCAAAACCTGTGCGCGGCGAGGTCAAAAACGCTGCGTATTCGGGCGCCTTCGGGGTTGTGCACAGTGATCCACAGGAATTCTCCACACCCGGATGTGGATAACCATTGTAAGCTCAATGAATCGAGTCGATTACACTGTGTATCAATCTGTTCAAGTCGGCATCGCGCTGGCGCAGGCGGTCGATTTTGTGGACCGAATGCAGCACTGTGGTGTGATGTTTCCCGCCGAACATTCGCCCGATTTCGGGCAGTGAGGATTGCGTCAGTTCCTTGATAAGGTACATGGCAATTTGCCGCGGATAAGCGATGTGGCGCGCATTGGTTTTTTGCTTGAGCATCGCCGGCTGGAGTTGGAATTTTTCGGCCACGGCGCGCAGCACCGTATCCATGGTGATTCGCCGTTCCTGGTTGGGGATCAGGTATTTTAAAACCTGCTGCGCCATGGGAAGCGTGATCGCCGACCCGGTGACCTCCGAATATGCGATCAACTTCAGGAGCGCGCCTTCAAGTTCGCGGACATTCGATTTGGTTTTGGTTGCGATGTAGTTGCGCACATCCTCCGGCAGCCTGATTCCTTCTAATTCGGCTTTTTTGTCGAGAATCGCCATCTTGGTTTCCAGATCGGGAGGCTGAATATCCACCATCAATCCCCATTCAAAGCGCGAGCGCAGCCGTTCCACCAAGCCCGGCGTGCTTTTCGGCGTCGAATCGCTCGAAATCACGATCTGTTTCTGATGGTCGTAGAGCTCGTTAAAGGTATGGAAAAATTCCTCCTGTGTCCGTTCCTTGCCGGCCAGCACCTGAATATCATCCACCAGCAGCACATCAGCCGAGCGATAATGCCGCTGGAACGCCGGCATGCGTTCCGATTTGAGACAGGTGATCATCTCATTCATGAATCGCTCGCTCGAGGTGTACACAATGCGCATCGAAGGATAGCGATCCAGCAATTCGCGCCCGATCGCGTGCATCAGGTGGGTTTTCCCTACACCGACTCCCCCATAGATGAATAGCGGGTTATAACTGCGCGAAGGAGTATTGGCCACGGCGCGCGCCGCGGCGTGCGCGAACTGATTGCAGGAACCGACAACAAAATTATTGAACTGAAATCTGGGATTAATCTGACTAACCGCTGAGCCAAAGATGGGCTCGGCGGTCTCGGCCGGCGCTGAAAAATGCGTCGCTTTGGGAATGTACTGAACACGCTCGACCTGCAAATTCAGTTCCCGCGCGGCCGTCCGGATTTCCTCGGCGTATTCCTGCTCCATGAAATCCTTGGTTACCTGATCGGGAACGATCACGCGGACCACTCCTGATTCGAAACCCTCGAAAGAAGTGCGCATGATCCAGTTCTGATAAGCTTGAGTGCTGATCTTAGCCGCCAGAAGCGCTTTAATTTGATCCCAGGCATTCGCCCGGCTCATGATCGCCGCTGTCGCTAGGTTGTTCGTCATCCTGTTCCCTCCAAGAACGCAAAAATTTCCCACAAGTTTTCCACAGATTGTGGAAAACCACCAAGACAGCTCAGAAAATCTGGTTGAATTTCCTCTTGCCCGTACCCGGTTACCCGCCGCCTGCGCCGCCCTCCGATTTCAGGCGACGGTTCTCAGCTTAGCATAAATCCGCCCTTAGGCAACAATAAGTTTAAGACAATTTGCACTTCATTTTCAGTAAGATAAAGACACAGTTCCAGTACCAGAACATTTCCAGGAAAAGTCGTTTAAGGCGTTACGGTCAGGTTACGTTTTATGCCCACTCACCTCGCAAAACAGGATTTTGACAATCGCATAATGGAGCGCGACAATGGATTCTACCGCATTTGTCCGGAGCGCGGGAGTAACTCAGCTGGTAGAGTGCAACCTTGCCAAGGTTGATGTCGCGGGTTCGAATCCCGTCTCCCGCTCCAGCCGTAAAAGCTTCAATCCGCACAAACAATTCCCAGGAACGAACACCGAAGGCCTCGCTTTCGTACTGCTTACAGTAATATAAGATGGCAGCGATCGTGCCATTTCAATACTTCGAGTCACAGATAGGGGGCTTCTTTCATGGATGTCAAACGGGAAGGCGTGGCGAAAAAAAAGGCCATCCGGCGCGCCATTGTCATTGTGATCACGCTGGCGGCCGTCGGAGCCATCAGTTGGCAGCTTTCGAAACTCAAGCCAGCCGCGCCGACCGTCGATCGCGCCACGGTTTGGATCGATTCGGTAAAGCGCGGACCCATCGTCATTGAGCGCCGCGGTCTGGGCACGCTGGTTCCCGAGGATATCGTCTGGATTCCGGCACAGTTCGACAGCCAGGTGGCGCGCATCGACAAAAAGGGCGGCGATGAGGTGCAACCAAATTCCATCATCATGGTATTAACCAATCCGGATATGGAAGTGGCCGCCAACGACCTCGAATGGCAGATCAAGCAGGCTCAAGCCGATCTTGAAGATACGCGGGTCAAGCTGGAAAGCCAGCAGTTCGACCAGCAATCCGTGGTCGAGGGCACCGAAAGCGACATGAAGCAGGCCGAGCTGACCAAGGATCGCGATCAGGAGCTGCTGAAGCTCAAATTAAAGGCCGAGATGGACGCCGAAATTTCCAAGGCGAATTGGGAAAAATTGGTCGCCAAGTACAAGATTGAAAAAGAGAAACTGGACATCATGAAGGATTCGATCAATGCCCAGCTCGACTCCAAAAAGGTCGCCATCGAGAAACTACAGGCGCAATACGCGCTCAAGAAAAAACAGGTGGAGGAGCTGACCATCCGCGCCGGAATCGTCGGCAAGGTCCAGGAAATGACGCTAGAAGTCGGGCAGCGCGTGAAGCCCGGCGACGTCCTGGCCAAGGTCGCGCAGCCGAAAAAGCTGATGGCGCGGCTCCAGATAGCCGAAACTCAGGCGAAGGATATCGCCCTGGGACAAAAAGCGGAGATCGATACACGGAACGGAATTGTTCCCGGGCACGTAATTCGAATCGATGCGTCTATTGTGAATGGGACCCGGACGGTGGACTGCGATATGGATGGTCCGCTGCCGCCGGGCGCCGTGCCGGATTTGAGCGTGGACGGAACCATCGAAATTTCGCGCCTCGATAACGTGCTGTACGTCGGCCGTCCGGTGTTCGGGCAGGAAAACAGCGTGGTCAGCCTGTTCAAGGTGGACGAGGACAACAAGGGTGCGACGCGCGTGCAGGTGAAGCTGGGGCGCAGCTCGGTGAACACCATCGAGGTGCTGCAAGGGTTAAACGTAGGCGATCAGGTGATTTTGTCCGACATGTCGGCGCAGGATCAGAATCCGCGAATCCGACTGAATTAGGAAAAGAGGGAAAATGGCCGATTCATTGATTCATCTGGAAGGCGTGACCAAGGTTTTCACCACCGACGAAGTGGAAACCCACGCCCTGGCGGGCATTCATCTGGATATCGCCAAAGGCGAGTATCTGTCGATCGCCGGACCCTCCGGCTGCGGCAAATCGACGCTGCTGGCGATTCTCGGCCTGCTCGATTCGCCGAGCGGCGGAACGTATATCCTCAACAGCAAACCCGTGCAGAACCTGAAACTGAGCGAGCGGGCGCGCATCCGCAACCGCGAAATCGGCTTCATCTTCCAGGCGTTCAACCTGATCGGCGATCTGACGGTGTATGAAAACGTGGAGCTACCCCTCACCTATCGCGGCATGCCCAGCGCGGAGCGGAAAAAGCGCGTTCACGAAGCGCTGGAACGTGTCGGCATGTCGCATCGCGTGAAACACTATCCTTCGCAGCTCTCCGGCGGCCAGCAGCAGCGCGTCGCCGTGGCGCGAGCTTTGGCCGGCGACCCCTCGATTCTGCTGGCGGATGAGCCGACCGGGAATCTCGATTCAGCTAATGGTGAAGCGGTAATGGATCTGCTGCGCGAGCTGCACCGCGGCGGCGCGACCATCTGTATGGTGACCCACGACCCGCGTTACGCGCGTTACGCCGATCGCAACATTCATCTGTTCGACGGACGGGTAGTTGAAGAGTCCGGCGAGTCGGCCTAGCAGGGGTGCTGAAAAAGGGCGCTAATATACTTGATCCAACCAGTTGCTTCGGTCCGTTGGTGGCGCACGCACTCCTGCGTGCCGCGTCGAGACTCTTCTCGACGCATGGCTGATCGAGCGGAACCAGCGTCGGCAAGAGTGCCGACGCGGCACGCA
>DATJNW010000105.1:0-138700 GCA_035507655.1 Bryobacteraceae bacterium
TGCGTGCCGCGTCGGCACTCTTGCCGACGCTGGTTCCGCTCGATCAGCCATGCGTCGAGAAGAGTCTCGACGCGGCACGCAGGAGTGCGTGCGCCACCAACGGACCGAAGCAACTGGTTGGATCAAGTATATTAGCGCCCTATTTAAGGGCGTTGCCGAATGCGTGAGTTACCGGAGCGCGCATCGCGAGAAGCGCGCATCCGGCGGATTCGCCAACCATACGTCTTTCGATCGACTTGTAACGTTGCAACATAGAAGATCGATCAATATTTTGCGGGGCATATTTCGGAAAAGCAAAAAATCTGATATTTTCCGCCAAGTTGTTTTATTAGGGGGTCTGTATGAAGTCAGCTTTGGCAAGACTTAGCATCTGTGTAGCTCTATTTGGGCCGGTGCTGTGCGCGCAGAATGAAGGGGCGATCTCGGGCACCGTGCATGATAGTTCCGGCGCGGTTCTGCCGAGCGCTACCGTGAAACTGACCAACCATGAACAGGGCACCGTGCGCAATGCGCAGACCAATGCGGCCGGTGTGTACCAGTTCACCTTTCTTCCGGCCGGCACCTACGACCTGGAGATTTCGGCGAACGGCTTCAAGAGCCAGACCCAATCGAATATCAACCTGGCGGTCGCGCAGAATATGCGTCTCGATATGAGCCTGGAGGTTGGCAATGTCACGGAAAACGTAACGGTTATGGCGGAGGCCGCGGTGGTGAACACGGAATCCGGCGAAGTCGGCGACGTGGTGGATAACACCAAGGTGACGCAGTTGCCGCTCAACGGCCGGCAGATGTGGTCTCTTACCGAGATTGTGCCCAACGTGATGCCGCCGGCGCAAAATTCCTCGTTGAGCTTCCGCGGCGGATTCAATGTCGCCGGCCAGAACGAAACCAGTAATAACTTTCTGCTGAACGGATTCGACAACAACGATCCCGACGTGTTCACGCCGAATTTCCGCCCGTCCATTGATGCCATCGACGAATTCAATGTCCTGACCGGCGTGTATTCGGCGCAATACGGATACGGCTCCGGCGGACAGGTGATTGTCGTCACCAAATCCGGAACCAACGATTTCCACGGAACGGGTTTTGAATACATTGAGAATCAGGTTCTCGACGCCCGGAACTTTTTCCTTACGGGGAAGACGCCGTCCTTCAAGCAGAATGATTTCGGCGGGACCTTGGGCGGTCCGATTTTGAAGGATCGGCTGTTCTTCTTTTACAGTTACGAAGGCTTGCGGCAAGGTTCGGGATTCAGCGCGCTGAACACGGTTCCGACCGTCGCCGAATCGCAGGGCAATTTCAGCGGACTGCCGGTAACGATCAAAGACCCGCTGACGTGCAGCGCGACCTCCTGCGCCGGCGCGACTCCGTTCCCGGGCAACATCATTCCCGCGAATCGGATCAACCCGATCGGAGCGGCGCTGTTTTCCTACCTGCCGGCGCCCACCATCTCTACGCCAACCGGAGCGCTGCCCAGCAACAATTACACTTACAATGACACGCGCGTCGAGAACATGAACGAGGACAGCCTGAAGATCGATGAGACCTTCAGCGCCAGGGACTCGGGCTACGTGACCGCGAACTATTTCAATGATCCGTCGTTTGAGCCGAACAACTCCTTGTGCCAGCCCAAGGATCTGCCGGGCTTCGGCTGCTGGGTAAATCAGCGGTCGCAGGTGTATGGCATTGCGGAAACGCACATTTTCTCGCCCAGCATGGTAAACCAGATACGCGTCGGAACCAGCATGTTGATCCAGCCGCGGACGCCGGAGGAGTTGAGTAATTTCTGGGGTCCTTACGGCATCACTCCGACGCTGGTCGCTCCCACCAACCCCTGCACCGGCTGCCTGCCCAAAGCAACCTCCGGCTACATGGGACCTCCGCTGACCACGGTGACTTCCTATTTCACCGGTTCCGGATTCGGAAATTACAGCTCGCAACGCCGCGCCGATACGATCTGGATCTTCAACGATAATTTCTCCCTCACCAAGGGCAAACAGACCATAAAGATGGGCGCGAACCTGTCGCATTTCGGCACCAACAATTTTTCGAGCAGCGACTACAACGGCGGCTTAGGCTTCACCAACACGCTGTCGAGCACCGCGCCAAGCACCAGCTACGGAATGGCCGACATGTTGATGGGTTATCCCGCCACCAGCGTCAACGTGCCGTACCAGGAAAAATATTACGGGCGCAATTCGAACATCGGCGTTTACGTTCAGGACGACTACAAGGTCAGCTCGTACCTGACGCTCAATCTCGGTTTGCGCTGGGAGATGAACACGCCCCCGATTGATTACGCCAATCGCATGACCACGTTCAATCCGGTGACCGGAGCGCCGGAGACGCAGCAACATCCCGGCGTGGGTGCGCTCGCGACGGCGCCGACGGATGGCCTTGGGGATCGGGTGTTTAATTACGATTGGAACGACTGGGGTCCGCGCCTGGGCGTCGCGTGGCAGCCATTTCATGACGGCAAGACGGTCATCCGCGCAGGGGCGGGAACTTTCTTCAATGGTCTGAATATCAATAATGGGTTGGGTGGTCTCTTCAAAGGCTTTCCCTACACCCTGACTTACAATTACGCTTCCAGCTTTACGAACCCTCTGTCGCTGTCCAACCCCTTCCCGGTGGGCGGCGGGGTGGTCACCTCGCTCTCGCTTACCGGCGCGGATCCGAATTTCAAAAATCCCCGGGTTTATGAATGGAGCTTTGGAATTCAGCGGCAGCTTACCAAGGATATGCTGTTCGAAATCGACTACTTCGGAAACGACAGCAACCACTTGCAGATGGAGCAGAATATCAATCAGCCGCTGCCGGGCGCGGGCACTTCGCAGGCGGTGCAGGCGCGCCGGCCCTATCCCTCTTACAACGGTTATCCGCTTGGCGCCATCACCTGGATCCAATGGTCGGCCAATGGGCACTACCAATCGATGACCGCGCAGCTTAACAAGCATTATGGCTATGGTCTATCGTTCCTGACCTCGTTTACTTACGGCAAATCGATTGACGACTTCGGCTCCAATGGTGGAAATGCGGCATCGAACCAATACGACTACCGGGGCACCGGCTACGGATTATCGCCTTTTGACGTGCGCTACCGTTTCGTCGCGAGCCCGGTGTGGGAATTGCCTTTCGGCAAAGGGAAATATTGGCTGACCGGAGGCGTTCCCGCCGCGCTGGCCGGCGGATGGCAGCTTTCCTTCGAATTTCAGGTGCAGAGCGGCACGCCTCTCACCCCCACGCTTTCCGGCAATTACACCAATACGGCCGATACGCTGGACCGGCCCAATGTGGTGGCCGGCTGCAATCCCAACAGCGGCCCAAAGACTCCGCATCAGTTTTTCGACACGGGTTGCTTCGTGCTGCCGCCGGTGGCCAACGCGGCCAATAACCCGTATACCTGGGGTGACGCCGGCAGGGACACGATCATCGGCCCTGGTTTGGTGAATCTCGACACGGCGCTGGTTCGTACCTTCTCGGTGCGAGAGAGAGTGAAGATTCAGTTCCGCGCCGAATCGTTCGATACCCTGAATCACCCGATTTTCAATACGCCGAGCACCACGGCGGACAGCTCCGCCTTCGGGACGATCGCCTCGACCATCGCTTTCGGAACGCCGGCGCGGCAGAATCAATTCGCGCTGCGCCTGCTTTTCTGAGGCGAGGGCCACGGAATCGTTCAGATTTTTAGTTTGCGCCCGAATGGGAGGCCGGCTCGTCCAGGATCAGGATATCCACGCGGCGATTGTTCGCGCGTCCGGCGGGCGTCTGGTTCGACTGCGCAGGACCATTGGAGCCATCGCTCGCGATGGACATCCGCGCTTCGTCGATGCCGTAGCGCGAATGCAACACCTCCAGCAGGCGCAAGCCGCGCGCGGCGGACAGCTCCCAATTGTTCTTAAACCGCCGGGTGTGAATCGGCACCGAGTCGGCGTGGCCGGCGAGAATCACCGGATTCGGGATCTCGCGCAAGGTTTCGGCGACCTTCTCGATCACCGGAAAGGCTGACTCGCTCAGGCGGTCCTCTCCGGAAGCGAACAGGATGGTTTGCGGAAGGTGGATCATCAGACCGCGCGATTCGCGATGCGCTTCGAGACCATCCGTGTGCAGGCGCTGTTCAATCTTATCGAGAACCGGCTTGCGGGCGTCGATCAATCGGACCGCCGGCGGTTTCGGAACGGTCGGCTCGGCGTGCGCGGGCGGGTGGACCATCCTGGCGATGGCGATGAAGAAGATCAGCAAAATCGTGACCGCGTCCAGGTAACTGACCATCCATCGGTCGCGATGGTTCGATTCCGGATTCAGGTAACCCGGTTTCATGCGTTCGGTCTGGTCCGGACAAACGCGCTCAGGCGTTCCGGCGCGAGAGACGGATGCACGCCGTCCAGGATGCAGATCGCGCCCTCCAGAATGAGCGTTTCGATCTCGAAATTCTCAAGAACCGTGGCGCGGATTCGGTGGGCCAGCGGCAACAGCACCAGGTTCGCCAATCCCAGGCCATAAAGGGTTGACGCAAACGCCGCGCCCACGCCGCTGGCGACGGAGGAAACATCCGAGAACTGCCGCAGCGTCTCGACCAATCCCACCACGGTGCCGATCACTCCGATGGTGGGTGCGAATCCACCGGCCACTTCCAAAGTTTTGGCTTCGGCTTCGCCGTGCCGCTCGTGGGCGCTGATCTTGGTCATGATGGCCGCCTGCAACTCGGTGCGAGGCATCTCGAGCGCGAGCACCAGCGCGTCTTTGAGCAGCGGATGGCTGGCATTTTCGATGAGCGGTTCAATCCTCAGCAGCCCGTCAATTCGCGCTTTGCGCAAGTACGACAGAATCTCCTCGAGCAACTGCGCGGGATCGGACGGCTTCTCCCACAGAAGTCCGCCGACTCGCCGCAAGGTCTGCCCGAAAACGCGCCGGGGAGTGGTGACGAACGTCACTCCCAGCGTTCCGCCGAAAACGATCCATAGGCTGGACGGCTGAATGAAATAAGACAGCTTTACGCCGGTGGCGGCAATTCCGGCGACCATGGTGGCGAGGGCAATCACAAACCCGCCCAGAAGTCCCAGGTCGATGCGCCGTCGCGAGGAGCGCCGACGCGCGGCGGTTTGCGTCAGAACTGCGGCAGAAGTGGACAAAACGGTTTACCCGAAATCTCGGCAGCACGGCGCGCGCCATGTGAAGGCGTTGAAATTGCGGAGCGGAACTTCGGCCCGCCGTCGAAAATCCGCCGCCTGCGTCGGGGCGCTGCCGTATCACGCCGGAACCGGCGCGGGAACTTCGCGCGAAACGCCGCTCAGCGCCTGTTCCCAGAGCACGACGTTCGTTTCGATATTCCGGTAAGTGAGAACCCATTCGCGTTGCTCCCGCCAGATCCGCTGGCGGTCCGCTTCAAGGACGTAAGCCAGCTTCTGCTTCCAGGATTCGCGGATGTTTTTTGCCGTCAGCGGAACTTCGGCGGAATAAGGAAGAACCTGCGATGCAACCGTGACCGCGCCCGACATCGCGTATTCGTAATACTTGATGCAGCTCTTGTTCCGGTTGAAGGGGTCGTCAGACAGCGGCGCAATCCCGATGTCCAGCGCAAGATCGCAAACGGTCGCCGCGTGGCGCTCCAGCGGAACATTCGGATGAAACTCGTAGCGGATTCCGGACAGTTTCGTCATGAAGTGTTTGATCGCGCGGCCGAGGGGCTTCTCCCAAAACGGCTTTCCGTGTTTCGCCAACAGGACCTGGTAAAGCTCGTCGAGCGTCGGCTCGATACAGATGCCCTGAAGCACGAACAAGAAAGAATGTTCCTTCTGTAACTCGCGAACGCTGTCCAGCGCGACCGCCAGGTCGGCGAAATGCGTCGGACTTCCCGTCCAGCCGACGCGAACGTGGTCTCTTCTAGGACTTATCGTCCATTCTTCCGGATCGACGCTGTTGGGCACCACGATCACGTTCGGGTTGGTCTTGCGCAGGTGCGCAGCCAGCGTCTCCGTCGTGGTGGTTACGGCATCGGCCGCGCTGAGCAGGGTGCGATAAAGCTCCAGCCTGCTGCGCACGGCCGCGTAGTTCAGATTTTCAGGAGGAACCAGGTCCAGCGCGTCGTCGGTATCGAAGATGGTGCGGATCGAGTTCTTGCGGCACCATTCCATCAGTTTGACCGCTTCGGGATAGTGAGCGCGGTAAAAAACCATGACGTCCGGCGCCGAACAGGACTTATCGTTGGTCCCGAAAATCTCTACCTGGTGCCCGCGGCGGCGCAGGTATTTGGCGGG
Organism: Bryobacteraceae bacterium; assembly: GCA_035507655.1. GTDB lineage: Bacteria > Acidobacteriota > Terriglobia > Bryobacterales > Bryobacteraceae > Palsa-187. The sequence goes on from DATJNW010000105.1 coordinate 6,258, forward strand.
AATTGCGCCGCGCCATTTATAGCATCCGCTGTTCGTTTCGGTGAGCAGAAAGATATTCATTCCTCGCTCCGCGATTGGATCAGTTTCGAGAAATAGGCGTCGGCCGCCGTGTTTTCCAGCTCGCGATCCAGCTCATAGGCCCACGCTCGATGGCGGCGTTCTTTCAATTTTTCGAGGACCCGATAATCCCTGCGAGCCTTGAGCAATTGAGCCCGCTGCGCCTCGATCTGCGTCTCGCATTTTTTCTGTTCGAGCTCCAGCACCGTCCGCTGCCGGTTCACCCGAGCCTGAAAAGCCGGAAGCGAATGCAAGTCGGACCCGGCCACCGACGGCAGGTTCCGATAGCTCCACTCCGACTTTTGCTGCGTGGAAACCAGCAGGCTGATTCGCTGCCGGATCTGTTGCAGCCGGCTCTGAAGGACAGCCAGCTTTTCTTCCTCCGCGCGCATCAGCAATCGCCGCCAGTCGAGAACCTTGTCGAGCGGGAAACGGAACGGCGTCATAGCTGGTTGGCCAGCGAAACCAAGCTCGCCTGCGTCTGTTCGAGCGGTGAATACGCCTCCGCGTCCTGGCGGAGAAAGGTGGAGATCTGCGGACGAAGACGGATGCTTTGATCCAGCTTCGGATTGATGCCCTGCACATGCGCTCCCAGCTGAATCAGATCGGCGGAACGCTGGTACAAGGCCATCGCTTCACGGACTTTCTGCGCGGCCTGGGTCTCTTCCTTGCTGGTGACTTTGTTGGCGAGACGGCTCACCGAGGAAAGAACGTCGATCGCCGGATAATGCCCCAGCGACGCCAGTTCGCGGGAAAGAATCAGGTGCCCGTCGAGAATGCCGCGCGCCGCATCGCAGATCGGTTCGTTGAAATCGTCTCCTTCCACCAGCACGGTGAAGAAACCGGTGATGGAGCTCTTTTCGAAATTCCCGGCGCGCTCGAAAATTTTCGGCAGCAGCGTGAACACCGAAGGCGTATAACCTTTCTGGCTGGGCGGCTCACCCGCGGCCAAGCCGATTTCGCGCTGCGCCATCGCCAGGCGCGTCACCGAATCCATCACCAGCAGAACGTCAGCGCCCTGATCGCGAAAATATTCGGCGGCGGCGAGCGCGACGAACGCCGCCCGAATCCGCAGCGGCGCCGGCCGGTCCGAAGTGGCCACCACCACCACCGATCGCTTCATCCCGTCCGGACCAAGCTCGTGATCGAGAAACGCTTTCACCTCGCGATTGCGCTCGCCAATCAGCGCGACCACGCTGACCTGCGCGGAATTTTTTCGCGACATCGCGCCCAGCAAAGTGCTTTTGCCGACGCCGCTGCCGCCAAACAGCCCAATCCTTTGCCCTTTGCCGCAGGCGAGCAGGCTGTCGATCGCGCGAATCCCGGTCACCAGCCGTTCGGTAATGTGACTCCGGTGAAGCGGATTCGGCGGCGACGCGTAGAGAGGATAGGAATCCGTCGCTTCAATCGGCGGTCCGCCATCCATGGGGCCGCCGAAACCGTCCAACACCCGGCCCAGCAGCCCGGGTCCCACCGCGAGCCGCGCATCCTGCGCGCGAGCAATGACCCGCGCGCCGAGCTGCAAACCATCCGGCTCATCGAGAGGCATCGCCAGCACGCGTCCGTTGCGGAAGCCGATCACCTGGGTGCGGATGCGCCGGCCGGCGCCGCTTTCGATTTCGCAGAAATCGCCGATCGCCACGGCGGGACCGATCGATTCGATCAGCAATCCCACCGTCGCGGTCACCTGGCCGCACCAGGGAAGAAGCTCCAGCTTTTCCAGATCCCGGAAGTACGGTTCGAGAGAGATGGCGTCGGTTGCGTTCGGCATGATCAGCTCTCCAGGCGGTCGGCCAAACCGCGCTCGATCTCGCGCAGCTGCGCATCGACGGACGCGTCGATGGTCCCGTTTCCGGTGTCCAGAAGAACGTCGCCCTGGCCGAGCGAAGTATCCGGAATGATTTCGACTTTCGAGCCGGAAAATCGCTCGACCAGCTCGCGAATCAGCGATTCCTGGTCGGGGTGTACGCGCACCCGGCAGAGCTCGCGCGACTCCAGCTTTTCGAGAGCCACCCGGATGAGTCCCGCGATCGATTCCGAATCGAGCGTGAGCTCCCGGTGCAGCACGCGGCGCGCGATGGCGATCGAGAGCTTCACCACGTCGCTTTCCGCCTGCCTCCGCATCCGGCCGCGCAACGACGATAATTCGACCAGAGACCGGCTGAGCCGTTCGAGCACCGGTTTGAGCTCGGCCGCCCCCTGCTCCTTGCCGATCGAGGAACCTTCCGCGAAACCCCGCTGATAGGAATCCCGTTCGATCTTCTCGCGATCGACCTCTACGCTCGCGTGTACCGGCGCGTGCTGCGGTTTCGGGTTTTCCTTACGCGGTTCCGGCTCCTGCTTGGGCGAACGTTCGCGCCACCAGATGGGTGTCACGGCGCCGAGCTCGTCTTCGCGCAGTACTCTAGACGAACTGCTCATCCTTGCCCCCTCCGCGATTCCGGCTGATGGTGCCTTCGCTTTCCATCTGCCGCACCGTGGCGATCACCTGCTGCTGCGCGCCCTCCACGTCGCGGATTTTGATGGCTCCGAGCGCTTCCATGTCTTCGAGCAGCATCGCCGCGCCGCGCTGGCTCAGCCCCTTGAGCAGGTGTTGCCGCAGCTCCGCGCTGGCACCCTTTAACGCGATGGTGAGTTGGCGGCGGTCCACCCGGGAGAGCAGCTCCGTAACGCCCGACCCATCGATCGAAAGCAGATCCTCGAAGACGAACATTTTCTGACGGATTTCCTCGGCCAGATCGGCGTATTGCTGGCCGATTTGTTCGAGCACCGCATCGCACATCGCGGAATCGAGCTCATTCAGAATTTCGGCGGCGACCCGCGGGCCGCCCGAGGACTCCCGCTGCACTTCACCGATTGATTTCAGCTTCTCTCCGATGACCGACGAAATCTTGCTGAAAACCGCGGGCGAGATCTTGTTTAAACGGGCGACCCGCATCGCGACATCGGCGCGCAAGGCCGGCTCGAGCGAAGCGAGCACGGCCGCCGATTGCCCCGGCGCCAGGCGCGAGAGAATCAGCGCGGCGGTCTGCGGATGTTCGCCGGTGACGAAGCGAACCAGCAATTGCGGATCGATCCGCTGAAGCTGCTGGTGAATCCCGGAGCGTCCCTGCGGCAGCCGGCTCAGGTGTTTCAGGCTGCCCTCCGGCCCGAACGCGTGCGTGAGCATCCGGCGAGCCGACTCGGCGCCGCCGCTGCCCAGTTGCAGCGCTCCCGTGGTCGCCAGGCGAAATTCTTCAAGAATCGCTTCGGCCTGCTCCGCGGCGATGGGCGGGAGAGTGGCGATGGCGCCGGTGACCTGCTCAATCTCCTCATCATTGAGATGGCGAAGCACCACCCCGGAGGCTTCGTCGCCCAGGAGCACCAGCAATATCGCCGTCTTTTGCAGACCGGTGAGCTTCGGCGCGGTCGCGATGGCAGCCATCAGGCGCTTTCTCCCCGCAACCAGCCGCGCAGAATACCGGCGCAGACCTCACCGTTTTTCTGCGCAGTCACGCGGAGCTGCGTCGTCAGCACCTCGACCCGGCCCGGTCCGAGACCCGGTATTTCCGTCGGCGGCGCGAATCGTTCCGGGCTCGCCGCGCGGCCATTTTCAAGCGCCGCCGTGGCCCCCGCGGCGGATCCGGGCAAAGCCCCTTCCACTTGGACGCCGAGAACCTTTCTTTTCGCCTTACGCATCTTGAGCAGCGCCAGCGTGGCTCCGCCGAGCACCAGCACGAACATCCCGATCACGCCGACCAGCAGCTTCGGATTATTGCGGAGCTGCTCCTGCGGCGTCAGCTTCCGGTTCGTTTCCGCCAGCGGCGCATAGGAATTCGGCGGTTCCAGGTTGAGCGTCTGCTCGAACGGCAGGCTGTCGACGATCAACAAATCTCCGCGGGTGGGATTCAGGCCCACCGCCGCGCTCACCAGGTCGCGAATGGTCTTGAGCCGTTCGTCACTGGGCGCAGTCAGCACGCGTTTTTTGCCGTTGTCTTCCCAATGCACTTCTTGATCGAGCAACACCGAAACGGAAAGCCGTCGAATCGCGCCCTGCGGCAGGACCGTCCGCTTGACCGTTCGCGACGTCTCATAATTGATGCTCTCTGTCTTGCGCGACGTCAATCCGCCGTTCGCCGGGCGCGCGGGAGGCTCCGGAAGGTTCGATGCCGTTCCTGGAACTCCCGCCGGGCGCGAAGTGCTCGAGGTGTCTTCGGTTTTCTGGGAGCTGACCATCACCGAGCGCGTGGGGTCGAACGTTTCCTCGCTCTGTTCCCCGCTGGTGATGTCGCAATCGGCCGAAACCGCCGTTCGGAAACGCCCGGCGCCGACCAGCGGCTCGAGCGTTGAATTGATTTTCGCGGCGAGATCCTGCTCCACTTTGTGACGGTACTCGAGCGCTGAGCTGGAGGTCTCGTCATCGGTGGCTCCGGCGCGCTTCGGACGGTTCAACAGATTGCCGCGCATGTCCAGCACGGCGACATTGTCCGGCGTCAACCCCTCCACCGCGCTCGCCACCAGGTTGGTGATCGCCGGAATCGCCGTATCGGGCAGAGTTGCGCCGCGGCGGATCTTGATCAGCACGCTCGCCTTGGCCGGTTCGCGCGAATCCAGAAAAACCGATTCCTGCGGCAGCGAGATATGCACGCGCGCCTGTTCGATCTCCGCCACCGACATAACCGATCTTTCGAGCTCGCCTTCGAGCGCGCGGCGGTAATTGACGTGTTCGGCGAATTCGGTGATGCCGAACGTGGTTTTGTCGAACAGCTCGAAACCGATGCGCCCGTTTTTCGGCAATCCCGCGCCGGCCATTTCCAGGCGAAGTTCCGCGACCCGCTCCTCGGGAACCGAGATCGTCGCGCCGTTGTTGCTCAGGCGATAGGCGACCCCCGTTTCTTTCAATTTCTGTAGCATCGCCGCGGCGTCCTCGGGCGCCAATCCGGTAAACAACGGGCGAAAACCGCTCTCCCGCTCCCAGACCGACAAGGCATAGATTCCGCCGGCCAGCAACACCGCGACGATACCGATGGTCCACCGCTGGCGGATCGAAAGCGTTCGCAGCAATCGTAGGATTTGATCTGTGGGCATGTAAGAATCTAAACTTGCATTTTCATGATTTCCTGGTACGCCGAAACCACTTTATTGCGTACCTGAAGGAACATCTGGAATTCGAGATCGGCGCGCTCGCTCGAGAGAATCGTGGCGTGCAGATCGCCGCCTTCGCCGGAAAGAAACTGCTGAATACTTTGGTCGGACGATGCGCGCGTGCCTTCCACTTCCTGGATCGCGCTGCTCAGGACGTCCCCGAACGGTGTCGTCGAGCCCTGTGCCGCCTCCGGCGCGACCGGCTGCGGCGCGATCGGCGCGATGGTCGCCAGCGAGGGCATTTTGAGCGTCAGCGACATGGTTCTACCGGAACAGCTCCAGCGATTTTTGAATCATGTCCTTCACCGCCGAGATCGCGGATACGTTGGCCTGATAGCTGCGCGACGCGCTGAGCAAGTCCACCATGTCTTCGGCCGGATTCACTCGCGGGTAGGAGACGTAGCCGTCTTTATCGGCGTCCGGATGGCCCGGCATATATCTTTTTTCCGGTTCGCGCGTGTCGGTAACCACCTGCGCGACGCGCACTCCCTCGGCGCTGCCACCCATCTGGCTGGCATACAGCGAGGAGAATTCGCCGGTGGAAGGGTCGGCCTCGAATATCACGTCTTTGCGCCGGTAAGGACCGCCTTCCGGAGTGCGCGTGGTATCCGAATTGGCGAGATTTTCCACCAGCAGCTCGGTGCGTTCTCTTTGCGCCGACATCCCCGACGCGCTGACCGACAACGCGGAAAGAAGGTTCATGAGGTCTTCCCATCCTGGATCGCCAGCTTAATATTCGCCAGATCGCTGCGCGCGAAATCGGTGGCAATCTGGAATCGCAGTGTGTTTTCCGCCAGCAGCCGCGCTTCGCGGTCCAGATCGACGTTGTTGCCGTCCGGCTTGACGGCAAGGTTTGGCGGCTCGATGACCGCTGGCTGGCCGCCCATCGCATTTTCAAATTCGGCCTGGAAATCGATGTCCTGGGTGCGATAGCCGGGCGTATCCACATTGGCGATGTTGGAGGCGACCAATTTCTGCCGCTCGCTCAACAGGCTCATGTAGCGTTCGTAATTGGCTTCGATGCCTTCGAACATGACGCTGCCGCGTGGTGCACGCAATCCGCCAGCCTAAGTCGTTGGTTTTGCGAAAGCTGTTCGCCGTCGGGCGTCATAAATCCAACGCCGCCGTTGAGTTTTCGACGCTATCCTTCGAAGTCCACCCGCGTTGCGCCCGCGGCCGGCCAGGCGTAGGCGCCCTGACGCACAACCTGCGTAAGCCGGCGTTGCGTGTGCGCTCTCCGCGCGAGCAGAACCTGGCGCGCCCAGGCTAACAGATCGAGTATCTGCGCCGCGATCCCGGGGCGCTCCGCGGCCGTTGCCGCGGACCAGCGCAGTTCCACTTCCTGCCGCAGGTCGCTGAGCAGGCGATCGGCCGCGCCCAGATTTCCTGCGCACACCGCCGCGCGAAATTCAGCCGTTTTGGATTGCATCCTGCGTGTCCGTGAAGAGGCTGGTAAAGTAAGTCACCTGCGACTCGAGCGAAGCGATCGTCGCGTCGGCCTGCGACATCTGGGCCGTCAAATTATTCTGCATCGTGGTGATGCGGCTTTGCGTCTCGGTGATCTCCTGATTGTCCGCGGTAATCTGCTGCTGATAGGAATCCTGGGTCTGCGCGAACAATCCCGTGCCGACGTCTTCCAGGCCATTCAGCACATTCGTTGCCGTCCCCAGAAAGCCTCCGCCGGCGGACGACCCCAGAAAATTGGCGACATCGTTGGGGTCCGACGCCGCGGCGCTCTCGAAGGTGGCCTGGTCGAAGCTCAACTGGCCCTGGGAGTTGAAGGTCAAGCCCAGATCGCTCAGGTTCTGCACACCGCCGCTCCCGCCGGAATACTGGACCAGGCTTTGCAACTGCTGGCCGAGCTGAAGAACAATGCTCTGGCCGGTCAGAGCGCCGCCGCTGGTTCCGTGATTCGCATCGAGGTCGCTCAGTGCCTGGTTATACGCCGTGGCGAACGCCGAAAGCGCACTCGCGGCGGCCGAAGAATCCGGCGCCACTGTCACCGTCGTTTCTCCCGCCTCCAGCAGATTCGCCGTCACGCCCGGGGCGATGGTCACCGTGCTGCTGTCCGAGGAAATCGGCGTCGACGGCTGCCCGTCCACCTGATATTGGGCCGGTGTGCCCGCCGCCAAAACGCTCAACAGATTCTGGGTTCCGTCGTTGAGCTGAATGGAGCTGTCGCCGAGCGAGGTGCTTTGCAGGCTGAGCCGGTAGTCGGGAGCAGTCGGCGAGCCGATATTAATTATCGTCGCGGTGACCCCATAATCGCCGGCATTGATCGCTTCGGTCAACCCGTTCAAGGTATCCGCCGCCGGCGTAACGGTGTAGTTGGAGCCGTTGACCGTCAGCGTATAAGTGGATGAGCTGCTGATGGAGCTGCTGCTCGGATCCGTCACCGTGGGTAAACCCGCGCTGCTGAGCGTCGTGGTTGCCGATCCCGCGCTGACCACGTTCAGAGTATAGGTGCCGGCGCTGGTCGCCGCGGAAGAGTCCACCGTGACCGAGGCGACGGAGTTGTCCGATGCCGTCGCGGACAGCGAGTTGGTTCCGCTCGCCGAGGAAAGGTTTCCGATGGCGGTCTGAAGACTTGAGAAATCGTTGGTGAGGGTGGTTAGCTCGCTCGACTGGACTTGCAGCGAGGATACGTTGTCCTGGAGCTCGGTCAGAGGAATGGAAGCGATGGTGACCGCCTGGTTGATGGCCTGTTGCAGGTCGCCCGCGTACTGGCTGGTTCCGTTAAAACTCGACACCCCTGAGGTCAGTGAGCTCAGTGAGGTCGCACTCGTTCCCATTTTGTCCTCCTGAAAAAAACCGGATCCCGGGCCGTTCTCCTTTAGGAAGATCGGCCCGAGAATCCGGCAACATTAGTTCGACGGAGAACCGTCGTCAGTTTACGAGAAGAGTTTCAACAACGCCTCCGGTTCGGCATTGGCTTGCGCCAGCGCGGCGACCGAGGATTGCTGTAAGACTTGACCCTGCGTCAGGGCCGCGGCTTCCTGCGCGACGTTAGCGTCGCGAATATCCGATTCCGCGGCCGATTCGTTGGTGATCTGCGAATTGGCCAGGCCGATGGCGTAGTTCAAATCGTTTTCGCCGTCACCCACCGAGCCCTGCACCAGTCCCAGCGCCTGCACCGCGCTGTTGATATCGGTGATGGCTGTCTGCGCGTGCGCCGCCGTGTCCACCGCGGCGGTGCTGATTCCCAGTCCGCCGGAATCGACGATGTTCGCCGACCCGCTTAGATTGATGACCACCTGCGAGTTGGTCTGGCTGCTTCCGCCGCCGATGTACACGTCGATCACGTTGTTGTACTGCGACGCCGTGGTGCCGCCGCCGCCGCTCGCCAGTCCGATGTTCGCCGCCTGGCGGTTGATTTCTCCGAGCAGCGTCTGAAATTCCTCGTTCAGGGTCGAGCGGCTGCCGCTGAACGTGCCGCTGGCCGACTGCGTCGCCAGTTGCTGAAGCTGATCAAGAATGTTGGAAATGTTGTTCAGACCGCCGTCGATCGTTTGCAGGATGGCAGAGCCGTCATTGGCATTGCTGACGCCTTGCTGCAATTCCGTCACGTCCGCGCGGAGTCCGTTCGCCACCGCCAGACCGCCGGGATCATCGCCCGAATCGTTGATGCGATAACCCGAAGTCAACTGCGTGATGGCATTGTCCAGTGAGTTGGTGTTGATCTGCAGATTTTGCTGAGCCTGCAGTGACTCGATATTCGTTTGAAACGAAAGAGACATACGCTTGGTCCTTCTCTAGGTGAATTCACGGCGTCTCGCCGGACCGCCTGAATCCTACTTTTTTCTCAGCGGCGATATGCTTGTCGAAAATTTCAAGCGCCATTTCAGTTTTTTTTATTTGAAAAAAAAACGGCCCGGTCCTCGAATTTTTCCGCTTCGGTACGATATGTCCTGCGTGCAATCCTTCCTCTCCGTGTCTGAATGCGCGAGAATCCTGCTCGCTGCCTGCAACAGCGGTGACTCCCGGACGATTCAGGACGCCATTTCCCTGGCGCACACGGTCCGGAGCGCTGCGCTCACCGGCGCCGACGCAGAACGATTGGAACTGGTTCGCGAAGCCAGTCTTGTGATTGGCGGATGGATGCACGGCCACAAGAGCACCGCGGACCGCGACGCCAGCCTGATGGTGCTGCGCCATATGGTCCGTTCGGATCGTTTACAAACGGCCTGTGCGACCCTCACCGCTTACGGCAGTTCTTCCACCTGAAACGCACGCTTGCCCCCCGCGCTGACGATGACGCACGGGATGGAAACAGAGCCGTTGACCACCGCCCGAACCGGTTTTTTCAGGGGATAGTCGAACCCGATCACTTTTCCGGGATGGACGTTGGCAAGTTCCTGGAACACCATCGTCGGCCCGTCGAGCAGTACTTCCACCTCGACCACCGCCTCGCCCAGCAGCTTTAAATTGTTCTCTGCGTCGCCCGCGGCGGGCTGGCCCTCGTTTGACCGCTCCTGTTCGAACAGGGTGCGCGGAACCGCGATTTGGAAGCTCCCCTCCAACTCGTTGAAACGAAGCGCGAAGGCGAGTTGAACCATCGGCAGCACCGCGTCCGGGAACGGCAGCAGATCGGGGTCGCTTTCGAGCTTCAGGACGTGAAATTCGACCGAATGAAACGCTTTCCAGGACTCGCCCAGTGACCGTACCAGGATCCGAACCACTTCCTCAAGCAGGCCCCACTCGATTTCCGTAAGGACCCGGGCCTCCGCGCGCGTCGAACCGGAACCACCCAACAGCAACTCCAGCAATCCGAATACGCTGACCGGGTCGAAAGCGAGAATCATCTGTTCCGGACGCGGGTCCAGCCGGAAGGAAACGAAACAGCCCGGCGCTTCCACCGTGCGGCGGTAATCGCCGGCGGTAGTAAAGGAAACGGAATCGAGCGCAACACCGATTTCGGCCTGAAGAAAGGTCGAAAGCGCGCCCGCCAGGTTCCGCGCAAACGTCTCATGAACGCTGCGAATTACGCGATTTTGGGGCGAATCGGAATCGTTCCGCACCAGCAGCAAGGGAGTTCTCCTCAAGCATTCATCGTCTGCCGCCGCAGCTTCCTATAGGCCTGCTCAGGGTTTTACCCGAGTTCGATTTAGCCGGGTAGAGGTAAACAATCGCCGATTCTCATCGATATGCTGTCGTGACCCAGAGACTCCTATGATAAAACTCACCCGATTGAACCAGGTTCCGCTTTATTTGAACTCAGACCTGATCGAGCACATCGACTCCACTCCCGATACCGTGGTCTCCCTCATCTCGGGACAGAAGTTTCTGGTCTCCGAGACGCCGGAAGAAGTGGTGGAAAAAATCATCGCCTTCCGCAAGGCCGTGCTGGTGGACAGCTCCGCGCACCTGGCCGGCGCCCGCCATTTGATCGAAACCTGCGCGCATGCCAGATAAAGAACCGGGCAAGGCTAAACTCCGCTCCACGCGTCCCGACGTTGCCAGTCTCTTGGGTATTGCCGTTGCTGTGGGCGCGCTGATCGGCGGGTTGATCCTTGACGGCGGCAAGATCTCCGATGTCACCCAGATCACCGCGGCGATCATCGTCCTGGGCGGCACGCTCGGCGCGGTCATGGTCACTTCGCCGCTGTCCTCGCTGATTTCCGCGGCCGCCGGCTTGAAAAAAGTTTTCCTCGAAGAAGCGATCGACAATGACGCCGCGATCGAGGAGATTGTGGCGTACGCCACCAAGGCCCGCAAGAGCAGCCTCATCTCGCTCGAAGAGGACCTGGAAAAAATCTCCGAACCATTTCTCAAAAAGGCCCTCACTCTCGCCGTGGATGGCACCGACCTTCACGAATTGCGCAAGATCGTCGAGCTCGACCTGGAGCAGGGCGAGAAAAAAGCCGAGGCGCAAGCCAAAGTTTTCGAAGCCGCCGGCGGTTATTCTCCGACCATCGGCATTATTGGCGCCGTCATGGGCCTCATCCAGGTGATGAAACACCTGGAAAATATCGACGAGGTCGGCAAGGGAATCGCCATTGCGTTCGTCGCCACGGTGTATGGCGTCGCCGTCGCAAATCTTTTCTTCCTGCCTGCCGCGAACAAGCTTAAATCCCGTGCTCAGAAAGAGATGCAGCTCCAGGAACTGATGATGGAAGGGGTTAGCAGCATTCTGGAGGGGATGAATCCGAAGCTGATTCGCGTGAAATTGGAAGCGTTTTCGCAAAATCACGGGAAAAAAGTCAAAGCCGCGGCGGAGAAAAGCGGCGCCGGGGCGCCCGCGGCCGCTGAAGGGTAGCCGCCTATGGCGAAACGCAAAGGGGGCCAGGCCCATGAAAATCATGAACGATGGCTGGTTTCCTACGCCGACTTCATCACCCTTCTGTTCGCATTTTTCGTGGTGATGTTTGCGTCCTCGCAAACCGATAAGTCCCGCGCCAAACAGATTTCGGAAGCCGTGGAAAAAGCCCTGGAACAAGGTAAGACGGTGGGCGTGCCGCCGCAGGTCGCGAAGATTCTGGGCGGCACCGTCGACGATAAAGGCCAGGGCAACGCCCAGATGCGCGGGCCCGGCGGCGCTCAGCGCGCCGCAAAAGAAGCTCCGCCGGATGATGTAGTCGAGCTGATCCCGTCGCTCAAGGTGTTGAACGCCACGCTGCAACAGGAAATTAAAGCGGGCAAGGTCGAAGTGAGTCTCCAGCCGCGCGGCCTGGTGGTGAGTTTGAAACAGACCGCATTTTTCCCCTCGGGAACGGACGCAATCGATCCCGCCACGTATTCGATCCTCGAAAAAGTCGCCGAAGCGTTGAATTCGGTAAAAAATCCGTTGCGAATCGAAGGCCACACCGATTCGGTGCCGATCCACACCGCTCGCTTCCGCAGCAACTGGGAGCTGTCCGCCGCGCGCGCCATTTCGATGATGGAGTTGCTGGCGACACATTTTCACCTGGATCCCACGCGGGTGGCCATCGTCGGTTTCGCCGATAACGAACCCGAGGCCCCCAACGACACGCCGGAAGGACGAGCGAAAAATCGCCGCGTGGATATCGTGATTATGAACCAGCTTGCGCTGAGAAAAATCGACACGAAAAAATAATCGTCAGCCTGCGGACAGCAGATCGAACAGCGTCGTCTTGGGCAAGGACGCTTCGGCCTGCAACGCAGCCTGCATGGAGGTCTGCTCCTGCGTCAGCGTGACGGCGGCCTGTGCCATGTTGGTGCCGGTCTCCTGCGAAATAGCGGTCTGATCCTGAAGCTGAAATTTCTGCGCGACATCGGTCGCATTGGAAAGCTGGTCCTGCACGCCACCGTAAAATTGCAGCGCCGCGGAAAGATGATTCTGCCCCGATTGCAGCGAAGTCAATGCATTGTCGATCCCGGTTTGATCGTTATTGGCGAGCGCCAGGCGGAGATTGTTTACGGCCGCGAAAATGTTATCCGACGCGTAACTGCCGTCCGTATTGCGATCGTCAAAAATCTGCTGCGCCGTCTGGGAAACGGCAAACGTCACGCCCGTCGCATCCTGGATCAGCCGCGTCGAAGGCGAGGTAATCAGCTGATCGACGCCGTTGCCGCTGCTCAGATCCAGTTGATAGGACGCCTGCGCGGTTTCGTCGCCGCTGAAGACATATTGCCCGTCGTACTGCGTCTGGGTAATCGACACCAGCTCGGAAAGCGACTGCTCGACCTGTTGCGAAAGACCGCTGCGCACGGTCGCGCTGGTGTTGCTGTCGGCGCCCTGTTCTCCGAGCGAGGTGATCTGATTGAGCAGCGACGTCGCGCTTTCAAGCGCGGATTCGGCCGTATTTACCTCGCTGGTCACGTTGCTCAGGTTGGTCGAAACCTGGTTGACCTGGCCCAGGCTGGATTCCAGTTGCAGCACATCGCTCAGCTCCGCCGGATTGTCGGAAGGCTGATTGAGGGTCCGGCCCGAGGAAATCTGCTCCTGCGTCTGCTCGGTTTCCTGATTGAGCGTCTGGAGGTTCGCGAGGAACTGCTCGGTAATCATGCTGAGGCCTTGAATCATGACGATCCTTTATGCAGTGGACGGAACCATGTTGATCAGCGTGGTGGCGAGGGAGCTGATTACCGTGACCATTTTGCCGGCAGCGTCGTAGCCCTCTTGCAGTTGAAGCACCAGCGCCGCCTCGGCATCGAGCGAAACGCCGGAAATCTGCGTCTGCACCGATTGCGCCTGCGCCAGCAGCTGGGTGTGAAGCGTCTGGCCGGTTTGAGCGTCGGAAGCCTGCTGGCCGACCTGCGTCGCGATCGACGCCGAATACTCCAGAATCGTCTGGCCATCCGTGGCCGAAGTCGAAGCCGTCGAATTTCCCAGATTCGACAGCGCCAGCGCGGCGCCGTTGCCGACCTCCGGCGGACCCGGATCGACCGGCGCCAGTTCATCTCCGGTGATCGAAGGATTCACGGCGAGCGTTGCCGCGACATCGACCGGGCTCGCGGCGTCGTAGGTAAACAATGCGGTCCCGGCTTGCCCGCCGGTGGTTTGCGCGCTGGTCAGGATTTGATTCACCTGGTCGGCCACCTGCTGCGCCAGAACGTTCAGCGAGCCCTGCTGCTGTCCGTTGCCTTGCAGCGACGGCAGAACCGTATTCCGTACATAGAGCAACCCGCCGAGGCTGCCTTGCGAAATATCGGCCGTAATATCGTCGCCGTTGCTATCGAGAATCTGCGCGTTCGGAACAGCGTTCGCGTTGCCGCCCGTGGCATTCGCGAAGTTCGCCTGAATCGAATATTGCTGGCTTCCCACCACCAGCTCGGATTGCCCGCCGAGCAGCACCGTAGCCGTTCCGTTGGAAGCGTATTGCACGGTCACGTCCGCGACTTGCGAAAGATTCTCGATCGCCGCCTGTAGATTTGCCTGAACGTTCGGGTCCGGCGGCTGGCTTTGCGCGATGGCCGCGTTATCGGTCGCAATCTGCGAAGCCAGCGAATTGATCTGTCCGACGGCGCCGCTGATCTGCTGATTCAACTGCGTGGTGGTCTGCGACAGGCTCGAGGCGGCGGACTGGAACTGTTCAGCGAACGCCTGCGCCTGCGAGATCACATCCTGCTGATTCGATGACGAATCCGGATCGGTGCTCCACGCCGAGAAGCTCTGAAACAGATTGTTCAGCGCCCCCAGAACTCCGGTTTGCCCGGTCACGTCGAACAGCGATTGAATGGATGATAATGCCGTCGATTGCGCCGTGTAATTTCCCTGTTGGGCAAGCTGCGTCCACACCGCCTGATCGGCGTAGACATCGTCGGTGCTCTGCGTCGGGCCTGAATTGACGCCGCCATCCAGGCCGCCCGAAACATTGAAAGGTTGCGCCTCAAAGGTCGGAATCTGGTTGGAGTAGCCGGGCGTGGAAGAATTGCTGACATTGTTCTGCGCGACGTCGAGCGCGTTCTGCAACGCGTCGAGCGCGCTCACGCTGCTGTTCAATGCACCGAAAAGGCCGCCCATATTGTTCAGATCTCGAAGGATCGTCTGCTTCCCCGCTCGGCGAACTCCGGCAATCCCCCGCGCGTATATCCGGCGCCCGACTGCCGTTGCCGCCAGCCGCGAACCAGGTTGGTTCCATAGGCGATCTGTACCCGCAAACCGCGCACGGTTTTATGAATCCGCCCAACCGCCAGAAAAACAGCCGGATTCCAGTCGCGCGAGGTTCCGGCCACCAGCCGTTCCAGAATTTCCGCGACCTCGCATAAAACCTCGATTCCCCGGTCGAGCCCTTCCGGACTCGGATTCCTCAACAGGTCCTGCGCGATGGCCAGATGATCCTCGGCCGATTGACACTGATCCCGCGCTGTCATGAAGATTCCTCAGTAGCCGTTCATCGTCGCCGAAACGATCGACTGGCTTAAGGCCCCCGCGTCGACTTCGTACTGACCGGACTGCACCAGAGCCCGCAATTGCTCGATACGGGACGCGCTATCGCCAGTCCCGGCGTTCTGGGCTTGCGACAACAGGCCGTTCTGACCCCCCAGCTCGATGGCGTCGGTGGAAGGACTCGCGCTTTGCGCCGTCCGGCTGCCGGCCGCCGTTTTCGATAACTCGAACGCGCTATCGTTTTGTGACTTCGAAATTGTGTTCACGGTGTCCTGCCCTGTTATCCTCAAGCGGTCAGCCTCCTATATCGCGAAAAATCGCCGGTTGTTGAGCCAAATTTTGGGGGTACTAAGTGAATTTTCCTATTTCCGCCTCTTCACCGGGGCCATCCGGACGCGATCCGAGGGCGCGCGGCACGCCGGCGCCGGCCTCTTTGGCCATCCGCAGGACGCGAACGGCATAATTCCCGTCCACGCCGACCACTTCGCCGTAGGCGATCAGGCAATTATTCACCCGAATCTCCACTTCATCCCCCACGCGCTGGTCCAGTTCCACGATCGAGCCGTGCGTCAACGCCACCAGGTCCTTCATACGCACCTTGGTTCTTCCCAGCGAAACACTCAGCGGAACTTCCACCTGCATTAGGATTTCCATCGAATTTCGACTCGTATCTTCAGACACTTCCAATTTAAACTCCCCTCGACACCGGCCAGTACCGCTCGATGTATTCCCGAAGCCGCAGAATCGCCTGGGCTTTGAGTTGCGAAATGCGGGTAATGTGCAAATCAAGTATCGGCGCGATTTCCCGGATATTTTGTCCTTGCCGGTAATACAGATCCAGCACGATTCGTTCGGCCCGCGGCATCCGCTCGATCCCTTGCTCGATCAGCTTCTCCAGTTCGGAGCGTTCCAGCAGGCGAGCCGGGGTCTGGTCCTCGCGATCGGCCAGATAGCTGAGCAGGGTACGCGCATCGTCGCCCCGCGTCGGCGCGTCCAGGCTGCCGATGGTAACTCCGCGCAGCTCGAGCAGCGATTCGCGGTACTCTTCGAGCGTCATGCGCAGCTCGGCGGCGATTTCTTCTTCGGTTGGCGCGCGCTGAAGCGCCTGCTCCAGTTTGCCCACGGCAACCTGGATCTGTTTCACCCTTTTGCGCTTGTGCGGCGCGACGCCGTCCAGGCCGCGAATGCTGTCGAGGATCGCGCCCCGAATGCGATGCTCCGCGTAGGTCTTCAATTGCACATTGAAGGACGGGTCGAAGCTGTCAATGGCATTGATCAGCCCGATAATCCCGATGGAAATCAGGTCTTCGAGCGAGGTATTGTTGGGCAGACGTTCATGAATTCGCGTGGCGATCCAGCGAACCTGGGGCAGATGATCCAGAATCAGCTGTTCCCGCTCGCTGTCGCCGTGATTGCCAGCCTGAGTGTAGGCCAGTGCGGTCGACGGATTCATGGTGCCCTCACGCACAGGCCGCCCGCCCGAGGTCGCGGCCGAGCGCCAGCGCAACCAGGTCCTCGATCGAAAAGGCGTGCAAACTCTTAGGAATGGACACGCCGTCGGTCACCAGCGACAGGCTCAATCCCGCCTGCGCCGCCTCGCAGACCGCCGGACCAATCGAGGTGGTCTCGTCGAGCCTGGTGATGATCAGCTTCGCCGGATGGAAGATTCTATAGCGCGCGATGCATTGCCGCAGTGCGCCGGCCGCCATGTAACCGGGAGCGACCAGGTGCACGTCCATGCCGCGGCACCGATCGAAGATTGCGGCGATTTTCTCGCGCTCCGCCGGCGCGGCATAGGCCGGCGTGTCAATCAGGACGATTTCCCTGTGGCGCGCCGTCTCCAGAATCTCCGGCAAATTCTCGGGCGCCTCCACGGCCGTAAATGTAATGCCCAGTTTTCGCGAGAACAACTGCAACTGCATGCGGCTGGCCAGCTCCGTATCGAGCGTCAGGATGCGCACCGGCCGGTCCGGACTCGCCTGAAACGCGGCGATTTTCATTATCGTGCTGGTCTTCCCGGCTCCGCCCGGACCAGCGAGCAGCACGGTAGTTTCTTCCGCGGACGTTCCCAGCCGGGAATCGACCGGAATCCGCGCGCTTAATTCGGCGCGGAGAATCTGTTCGAACTTCTCCCAGCTGAATCGCCTGGTCTGCCATGCAAACGGGAACGTTTTTTTGGATTTGACCTGAGCTTCCGGCATGGCCGCCTGCACCCGGTCGACGATTTCGCCGGCAAGCTCGGCATCCAAACCGGCCACCGCCAGATTTTCATAGACGTGGGCGAGTTCCGGGAGCCGCTGCCTGCTATGTTCGGCGATCAGCAATCGCCGGATCTCGTCGAGTTGCGCGCGGACGCACGCGAGATCGGCGCTCGCCGTGCTTTTCTGTTGCGCCTGCGCCGGAGTCCCGGCCGGTTCTGGCGAACCCTCCGCGGAACCAAAGGCCACTTCATACTCTTCGCTGGCACCTTCACCGCTCTTGCGCGTGCTCAGCAGAAGCGCCTCATCGCCCAGCTCGGCGCGAGCCTTGGCCATGGCCTCATCCACCGACTTCACGAAATAAGATTTGATTCGCATCAGTCAATCACCCCCCGCGATCGCATCTTGACCTCGGACGGAATCTCGTTGTGGGAGAGCACGGTCAGGTTCGGCAGTGCCGCTTCCACAATCTGCCGCACGAAATAGCGGGATGCGGCGCTGGTCACCACCACCGCCGATTCGCTTTTTTCGATTTTTTTGGAAAAGCGCGCCACAATGTCGCGAATGGTATCCGGGGGCATGCCCAGCAGGCTGTTCAACTCGCTATGTTCGACGGCGGATTCCACGGATCGCTCGATGGCCGGATCGATCACATACGCGCTCAATTCGCCCTGGCTGTTCGCGAGCGGCTGGACAATTCCTCGGCGAATCGTTTGCCGGACGTACTCCGTCAGCAGCACCGGATTCTTGCTGCTCTGCGCGGCTTCGCCCAACGCTTCGAGAATGGCGACCGCGTCGCGGATCGGAACGCGTTCGCGCAACAAATTTTGAATCACCCGCTGCACCGCCGCCAGTGGAAGCAGTTTGGGGACCAGATCTTCAATCACTTTGGGGTTATCGCGGGCCACGCGATCGTACAGCGTTTTCGTGTCCTGGCGGCTGAACAGCTCATGCGCGTAGCGCTTGGCTAATTCCGACAGATGCGTTCCGATGACGCTGACCGCGTCGACCACAGTGTAGCCACTCGCGCGGGCCCGGTCGGCCTGCTCCTGCCGCACCCACACGGCGGGGAGCCCGAAAGCCGGATCGTGCGTGGCTTTGGCCTGAAGCGATTTATCCGGCGCCCCGTTGGGGATTGCTAACTCGTGGCCTTGCAGCAGTTCGAAACGTCCGATTTCGTTGCCGCGCATCAGGATCACGTATTCTCGCGAACGCAGCCCGATGTTGTCTTTCACTTTCACCGGCGGCATCAAATACCCGATCTGCTTGGCCAGCTGCTTGCGCACGCCCAACACCCGCTGCAACAGCGCCGAATCGTTGCCGCGCTCGACCAGGTAAACCAGACCTAAGCCGATTTCGAGCGAAAGCGCTTCCACTTTCAGCAGGTCTTCGAAGCTGTCCTTCGGTTTGGCCGTGGCGGCCGCCGGAGCCAGCCGGGCGTCGGATTTTCGACGCATTCGCCAACCTGCCGTCCCCAATCCCCCTCCGAGCACCAGAAACGGGAGCGTCGGCAATCCCGGAAACATGGCCAGGACCATCAGCAAACCGCCGGCGAGCAGCAGCGGCTGCGCCGATTTGAGCACCTGCTTTTGCACCTCGGCGCCCAAACTTTCTTCGGTGCCGGTCCGGGTGATGATCAAACCTCCCGAAACCGAGATCATCAGCGCCGGAATCACCGTCACCAGGCCGTCGCCGATGGTCAACACGGTGTAGGTTTCGATCGCGTGCTGCAATTCCATGCCATGCTGGAAAACTCCGATCAGGAAACCGGCGATGATATTGATTCCCGTGATCAGAATGCTGGCGACCGCGTCACGCTGGGTGAACCGCGACGCCCCGTCCATGGCGCCGTAAAATTCCGCTTCCGACGCCAGGTGTTTGCGCCGGGCGCGCGCTTCGTTTTCATCGATCAGGCCGGAATTGAGGTCGGCGTCGATGGACATCTGCTTGCCGGGAAGCGCGTCCAGGGTAAAGCGCGCCGTGACTTCGGAAATTCGCACCGCGCCGTGGTTGATGACGACGTATTGAATCGCGATCAGCACCAGAAAAATCACCGTTCCGATGATGTAATTTCCGCCGACCACAAAATTTCCGAAGGCTTCGATCACCTGGCCGGCCGCCGACGTGCCGGTATTTCCATTCAGCAGAATCAGACGGGCGGAAGAAATATTCAGCGACAGGCGAAAGAGGGTCAATAACAGCAGAACGGTCGGGAAAACACTAAAATCGACCGGGCGGCGAATGTACACCGCAACCATCATCACGATCACCGAGAGCATGATGTCGGTGACGATCAGAAAATCGAGCAGGATCGACGGCATCGGCGTGATCAGCGCGATGATAATCGCGATGATCGCGACCGGAACGCCGAATTCGGTCCAATTCGAAAGCTTTTGGAGCGAATCGTCCGCCGCGACTGTGGTGGCCTGTGACAAGCAAGTCCCCGGGTGTCAAAACCTCACGCGCAAACGCCGATGCTGCGCAGCTTGTAAACCAGCGTGGTGCGCGGAATGCCCAGCGAGCTGGCCGCTTTGGCCTTGTTGCCGCCGCACTGGCGCAGAGCCTCCTGGATCAGCATCTGCTCCACGCGATCCATCATTTTTTCGAGACTGATCCCGGCGGGATTTTCAGGCGCGCTGACCTCCGGCGCCGCGGGCAGCGGATTGCGCGTGGGCGCCGGCAGATGAAAATCGCCGGAATAAAGGCGCTCCCGGGTTCCGGAAAGCGTCAGCGCCATCTCGATGGCGTGTTCCAGCTGACGAACATTCCCCGGCCATTCATACTCCGCGAGGCGGCGCAGCGCGTCGGCGGAGAGCGCCTTAGGCCGCATTCCTTCGCGGCGGCAGACTTTTTCGATGAAATGGTCGACCAGCAGCGGGATGTCGTCGGCGCGTTCGCGCAGCGGCGGGACCACGATCGGAACCACGTTCAGTCGGTACAGCAGATCTTCGCGAAAGTGCCGGTCGGCCACGGCCTGCGGCAAATCCTGGTTGGACGCCGCGATGACCCGAACGTCGATTTGAATATCGCCGTTGCCGCCCAGACGCTGAAGTTCCCGTTCCTGCAAGACGCGAAGCAGCTTGGGCTGGGTATCCAGCGGGACCTCGCTCACTTCGTCCAGAAAAATGGTGCCGCGGTGCGCCTGTTCGAACCGGCCAATCCGGTCGCAAACGGCTCCGGTGAAAGCGCCTTTGCTGTGTCCGAACAGTTCGCTTTCGAAAAGATTTTCGGGAATTGCCGCGCAGTTCACGGAAACCATCCGCGCGCCGGCGCGGCCGCTGGCCTGATGCAGCGCCCGGGCGACGATTTCCTTGCCGGTGCCGGTTTCGCCGGTGATGAGCACGGTGGATTTGCGCGGTCCCACCAGCCGGATCATCGAACAGAGCAGCTTCATCGGCTTGCTTTCACCGACCAGCAGCTCCCGCCACGGCTCCTTCACGGCCGCCGCATCCCGCAAGAGTTCCGCGGCGCGCCCAATCTCGGAGGTCAGCACGGCAGCGAGCTCGGACGGGCCTAATCGCTCCCGGATGTGGCTGACCGAAGCGAGTTCAGGTCCCACCAGGCGTTCATTCAGCACCGAGTCCGGATCGTAGAAAATCACCGGGATGGGCATCTGTTCGCGCTTCAGGCCGGCCAGGCAGCTCTCGATGGCGTGTGCGGCGATCGGCAATTCGATTAAAACCAACTGCACCATCGAGAACGCATCGGGCCATGTCGGCGATACACAATCCGCCACTTTCAGCGTAAGTCCCGTCTGCTGTTCAACCGAGTCGGTTTCATCATTACGGCCGTCTGACCGTAACCATAAGATTCGAGGCATTTATCTCCCTCTAAAACTGAGGCCCTGTGGCCTTCCTTTGTCTGTGTAACCTGTAGATCGGTAGGAATAGGAGAATTTCTTATACCGTAGGCCATTAGCGGATCGTAATGTTTTGTTTTTGCGAAAAATTTTCCTCGAATAAGTCGGTTTCTTTTCGAAGAGAACAGTTGTCAATGACCCACGACAATTTCCAGCGCCTGCATCGCGAGTATTTCGAGAACCGGATCCTTTCCGCGCACCCGGTGGAGGTTGTGGCGATGTTGTTCCAGGCCGCGCTTGAAAACCTTGCGGACGCCATCAGGCATTTGAAATCGGGAGACCGTCTGGCCCGTGCGCGCTCGGTGACGCGCGCCGAACAGGCCATTCAAGAGCTCCTGATCGCGCTGGATCATTCGGTGGACCCGGCATTCTCGCGCAGGTCCGCGGATCTGTACCGCTTCGCGATCGGCCGGATCGCCGCCGGGCACGCGGAACAATCGGAGCGGGCATTCACCGAGGCGATTACCGTGCTGCGCCCGCTGGCGGAGGCCTGGACGGAACTCAAGACGCGAACCTGTGACGAGCCGGCCCGGCCGGATTCCACCGCGGAAGCTTCGAAAACGCCGGAGCCTTCCGTCAGCGATGCGTATGCGGGGTACCGGAGCGGTGCGGCGATGGCGGGGTCGCGGGACTGGAGTCTTTAGCTTCCAGTTGCCGGTCGATCATTCGCGCCAGTCCCAGGCCGCCGTTTTTGGAAATGGATTGCGCCAGGTATTCGTCCGCCAGTTGCATGGCGGAAGATGCGGTTGGGTCTTCGCCGGTCCCCAGCCAGCCTCCGTCGCCGTCCTGGTGCATCGATTTCAACATTTCGCCCACCAGCAGACCCTCGAATTGCGAAGCGGCATCACGGATTTTTTGCGGGCTGTCTTTGGACCCGGAAGAGATGCTGGCGCCCAATCCGGAGGAAAGAACGGGGTTCAGTACGCCGCCCATATCAAATCACCTCAATCTCGGCTTCGAGTGCGCCGGCGGCGTGCAGGCTTTCGAGAATCGCAATGACATCGCGCGCGGTGGAGCCGATCGTGCCGAGCGCCCGCACCAGTTCCTCCACCGTGGCGCCCTGCTCGAGCACCAGATTGCGCGAAGTGTCTTCATGCGCGTTGACGGTGGTTAGCGGCGCCACGGTCGTCTTGCCTTGAGAGAGCCCATTGGGCTGGGAGATGATGGGGACGGTGCGGATTTCGACCGTCAGTTTCCCGTGCATGATGGCCACGGGCGCGACGCGAACCTCCTTGCCCATCACAATGGTTCCGGTCCGCTCATTGATCACCACGCGCGCCACGCGGTCCGCGCGCACCTGTAGGTCCTCCAGGCCGGCCATAAATTCCACCACCCGCGTGGTGTAATCCGGTGGAATTCGCACGGCCACGGTGGACGATGTTTCCGGATCGGCCAGCGGCTTGGCCGCATCGGGGAATTTTTCGTTGATTACGCGGCTGATTCGCAGAGCCGTGGCGAAATCGGGGTCGCGCAGGAGCAGGCGTACTTCCCCCTTTGGCGGAATCGAGGGCGCGCCGCGCTCCACCATGGCGCCCGCGGGAACGCGTCCGACGGTCGGATGATTGACCACTTCGGAGTTTCCGCCGCGGCCGGCCCCGAAACCGCCGGTCACGACGGGACCCTGCGCCAAAGCATAGACTTGTCCGTCCACACCTTTCAGGCTGGTGAGCAGGAGCATGCCCCCTTGCAGATTCTGCGCGTCTCCGATCGCGCCCGCGGTCACGTCGATGTGCATGCCGGGCTGGGCGAAGGGCGGCAAGGTCGCGGTGACCATCACGGCCGCGGTATCTTTCACCAGAAGCTGAGTGGGGTTGATGGAAACGCCCATCTGTTGCAGCATATTGGCAAGACTCTGCGCGGAAAAATAGGTGGTCTGGTGATCGCCGGTGCTGTTCAGCCCGACGACCAGGCCGTAGCCGATCAGTTGATTTTCTCGCACGCCCTCGATCGAGACGAGGTCTTTGAGCCGCACCTCCGCGGAATCCTGAGCGGCGGCGAGCGCCGCGGCGAAAATCCAGAGAAAAAGGCGGATCTTCATTCTAAACTTTCCTAAAAGGGCAACAAACCGAGCAGCAGCCGGTACAGGAAATTCGGGCGATGGATGGCGTCGTTGACGATGCCCTTGCCGTCAACTTTAATTTCCATATCGGCGATCCGCGCGGATAATACTGTGTTGGTCGTATCCAGATCGATGGGACGGATCACGCCGCGGACCGTGATCACCTGGTTTTCGGAATTGACGTCCAGATTTCTGGTCCCCTCAATCACCAGGTTCCCGTTGAGCAGCACATGGGTCACGCGGGCCGAGATGGTGGTGGTCAAAGTGGTCTGGCGGCTGGTGGTGCCCTCGCCATCGAGGGAAGTGGTGGTGTTGGAGTTCAACAGATTTGCCAGCGCGCCGGTCGCGCTTTTGGGACCGAGCAAAGAAGTGATGGCGCTCTGGGCGCTCGAAGCGCGGGAGGTTTTCGACTGGCCGGTGCTGACCGCCGACGCGCTTTCATTCACGATGATGGTCACCACATCATCGACATTGCGCGCGCGCAGATCGGCTGCCAGGTTGGCATAGCGGGCCGCGGGAAACCAGATGGATCCGTTTTCCGGCACCTGGCCGTTGGAAGCCTGCGGCACCGAGGCTTCCTGGATATATTTATCGAGCGCCGACGGCGGCTTGACCTTGGCCTTCTTTTTGTCCTTGGTTTGCGCCATTGCCAGCGTTGAGAGAATCAGCAGCGCGGTCATCCATCGTCTCATTCCTGATCTCCTCCAGCCACCACTTTGTCTTTGCCTGTAATTTGCGCGCGAAAGGAGCGGCCGCTCGACATGTTTCGCACGGTAATGAAGGATCCTTTCATTCCGGCGGTTTCCGCGCGCGCTTCGAGCGTCAAATGCGCGGCGCCCGCGAATACGTCCACCCGCACCAGATCGCCGAAAGCGACATCCTTGGGACGTTCCACCTGCGAATTGCGAACCGGCGAGCCTTTGGCGATATTGGCGCGCGCGATAAAGCCCATAGCGTCGTCGATGGCGCGCACCGTGTCCTGGTCAAAGGGGGAATCCTCGGAGGTTTCAAGGCGAAGCTGCCCGGGCAGGATCGCCTTACCGGGGCGCAGGTCCGTGGCGGCGACCACGCGATTCATGGTGGCCGTGACCCGCGCTCGAATCGTGAGCGGAATTTTTGTCGTTTCCGCCGTTTGCACGTAGCCGTACCAGGTGACCTCCGGCCCGGCGCCCTGCACCCCGCTGCGGGGAAAAACAAGTTCGCCGCTGGGGATCGCGTGGTCCATCGGAGTGAGAATTTCGATCTTCACGGCGGGGTTTTCGAAGGCTTTTTTCATCGCCTGCGCGATTTCGGCGGGCTGGGGCACAAAGGTGTGGCGAGCGAAACAAAGGTCCGGCAAGCCATGCAGATCGAGGCCGCGATTGCGGGCGATTCGCTCCAGATCCGCGCCTGGAAAAACTCTCGGCGCGCCGGATTCGAGAACATAGCCGAGGAGAAAATCCGCCGGTAATTTCGCGAACTCTGGAATGAATGGCGCAACGTCGCGCGCGAGCACCGATCCGGATTCGACGGGATGACAGGTCTCGGGAGGGAGCGCGGCGGCGAGAAATAAAGGCAGCAGCAGGATCATCGCGTGAGGTTGTTCATTTCCTGATACATTTCGTCGGCGGCCTTGACCACTTTGGAGTTGGCCTCATAGGCGCGCTGGCTCAGAATGAGGTTGACAAATTCGGTGACCACACTGACGTTCGACTGCTCGGTGTAGCCCTGAAGCAGCGTGCCGGTACCCTCCTGGCCGCCCGGCGTGCCCAGGATCGGCTGGCCGGAAGCGGTGGTCGGCTCATAATAGTTCTGGCCGAGGCTGTTCAGTCCGGAGGGATTGACGAACATCGCCAACTGGATCTGTCCCGCGGTCTGCGCGGCGGTCTGATTCGGAAGCGTGTAACTGACGGTGCCATCCGTGGCGATGGTGATAGTCTGCGCATTCTGCGGAAGCGAGATGGCCGGCTGCAGCAGGTTGCCGTTGGCGTCGACCAGGTTTCCCGTCGCGTTCAACTGGAACTGGCCCGCGCGAGTATAGGCGATGGTTCCGCTGGGCTGAAGAATCTGGAAGAAGCCGCTGCCCTGGATCACCACATCCAGCGGGTTGTCGGTTTCGGAAAAATCGCCCTGGGTGAAGACGATCTCGTTGGAGGCGGCGCGCGTGCCGAGGCCGAGCTGCAAGCCGGTCGGCACCACCGTCTGCTGTCCCGCGGCAGCGCCCGGCTGGATCATATTTTGATAAAGCAGATCCTGAAACTGGGCGCGCCGCGCTTTGTATCCGGCGGTATTGGAGTTGGCCAGGTTGTTGGCGATGTTATCGACGTTCAATTGCTGGGCCGTCATGCCGCTGGCCGCACTGTACAGAGCTCGGATCATGAATTGTCTTCTCCCTTTTTATTGACCGCCGGTTACTCTCGCGACTTCCTGAATTGCCTGCTTGGTCATATCGTCGGTCAGGGTGATCGCTTTTTGCAGCATTTCGAACTGCCGCATCACTCCGACCAGGCGCACCGCCGATTCGGCCGGCGCGACATTCGATCCCTCCAGCCGGCCCTGCGCGACGGTGGCCTGCGAAGCAATGGGCAAGACTTTCGGCTGCGTATTGGTGAAAAAGCTGCCGGCCGTTTTTTCGAGAGCGCCGCGGTTTTTAAAGTCGACGATCTCAAGCTGGCTGATGGTGTTTCCGTTCTGTAGCACCGTTCCATCGGGGCCGATTTCGACGGGCGCCTGCGATTGCAGTTGAATGGGACCCTCCACGCCTTGCAGGACACCTTGGACCGGATAGCCTTCGGAAGTGGTCAACTGGCCCGCCGCGGAAATTTGAAAAGCGCCGTTGCGCGTATACAAAGGGCCGGACGGTCCCTGGACCACGAAAAAGCCCTGACCATCCAAGGCGAGATCCATTGGGTTGCCGGTGGGCGTCAGCGTTCCCTGCGAGAAGTCGGTCCATTGGCTCTTGACGTAGGGCAACTGGGTTTCGTCGGTTTCGACGCTCTCGCCGGCGGCGCTGAAGAGGCTGTAAAATTCGCGATCGAGCTTGTAGCCGCTGGTGCTCGAATTCGCCAGGTTGTTCGAAAGCAGGTCGAGAGCCTGCATGCGCGACCGCAAACCGCTCGCCGCAATTACTGACGCTTGATCCATAAAGCCGTGCCCTGTGCGAGAGCAAACACGCAGCCAAAATAGGCGAACGATTTTTTCTAAACATTTCTTTGATTTTTGCGATAAGACAACACGGCCAGGAATTGTTCGACGTCAAGTTTCCGCCGTCATCGTTGAACCGTTGACGGTGATGAAATCCTAAACCGTTGAAAAACGAAACGCGCAAGGTGGTCCGTCGCCTGCATTTCCGGGGGCGACCAGCATGGCCCTCACGGCGCGCATCACCGCAGGCGGTTCCTCCGCGATTTCCGGCGAAGCTTTCGAGAGACCGCGCGGTTCCTTGAATTCGACGCCCGCGGACGGCGAGGATTTCCACACCTTCTGGAAAGGATCACCCGAAGCGGACGACACCCCCACAAAATCCCCGCGCCCGCGTGAGGAGCGCAACGGCGGGTCCGACTCGAACTATTTCAATTTCGACGGCAAGAGTTCAGCCGAGCCGAATGCGCCGCCGGCGCGAAACGCCAACACCACTCGAACCCATTCCGGGGACGCCGAAGGATCGCGGCAGCAAGGCGATTCCACCAAAGGAAACACAACATCGGCTTCCGATTCGCAATCCCTTACTTCCGAAAGTTACGGCTCGCAAAGCTTGACGCCGCCCGGGCCGTTACAGAACGCAGGCACGAACGAAACGCAGCCTGGCGACGATGGAGAATCCGCGCAGGATTCGACGCCGCAATCGCGATCCGGCGTCTTTGCCGCTTCCAGCTCGAAGGCCAGCCTGCTGTCGTCTCTACCGGCGTTGAATATGTTCGGCGAAGCTGATCCCCGTCAAGGCGACTCAGCGGCGTCTTTAAAAAATGATGGCCAGGCGGAGCAGAACAATTCCGGATCCGGCGCGAACCCGGCCGCGGCGCAGACGAACACGGCAACGAAAGCAAAGCCGCAGAGCGCTTTGAACGCGCAGATGCCGTCTCCCGCGGTTCTGCCGGTTACGGCGCCGCAAGAGTCAGACCTTCCCGCTCCCGAGCTGTTCTCTTCGAAACCGGATTCCAACCGTTTCGCGGGGCAGCCGAACGATTCGCCCAGTTGGGGCGGACAAACGGACCAATCGAGCAACGATGGAAATGAACCACGCGTTGACGCCCAGGACGCAGATCCGTCGGACACCACGGGCAGTGTCGCTTTTGAAGCGAAGCTTTCCCCGATCACGGAGGGAGACAGCGGCGCGGCGGCCCCATCTGCCAAACCGTTATCGGGATGGTCTTCCGTTCCGGCGGATGCAGCCGCGGCGCAACCCGAACCCGTGGCCTCAGCCGTGAAGGTCGAGACCGCATCGCCTGCGAATAGCGTGGCGGAATCCACGTCCGTTGCCCCGCAAGCGCGGCCGAAGACCGCGGCGACGGAAGAACCGGCTGCGTCGCGGATGCACGAATTGATCGAAACGCCGGCGCGTCCCGCTTCGGCGAATAACGCCCTCAACTTGAACGTGACGGGCGCCAATGTCCGCTTCGTCGAGCGCGGCGGAGAAATTCATGTTTCGGTCCGCACGCCGGACGCCGATTTCGCGCACGATCTGCGCTCCGGCTTGAACGACCTGGCCGGAAGCTTGCAACACGCGGGAATCCGCACCGAGGTTTCGAGCGCGCCGGCGGGCGAAAGCAGCACGCGGCGCGACGCACAGCAGACATCGCCGGACTCGCGAGGTTCCGGCCAGCAACAACCCGACGCGGAGCGCGGACAGGAACGCGATCCTCGTCAGAACCGGTGGCAAGAAGCCTTCGCGGACTCTTTCGCCGCCAACCAGGAGCAATCTTTATGAGTTCAGCAGTCAATCCCGTCAGCTCGCCAACGAACACCAATGCCAGTTCGTCGAACACCGCAACCACCGCGGCCATCAACGCGACGGATTCGTTGGGCAACGAAGACACTTTTCTGCAACTGCTGGTGGCGCAGATCCAGAATCAGGATCCGACGAACCCAGTGGACAGCAACACCTTTCTGACGCAGTTGGCTGAGTTCAGCCAGCTCGAGCAACTGATCGGAATCCGGCAGGGCGTTTCCGAACTGGACCCGACCACCGGTTCGACAACCGCCGGCACTACGCCAACGGATGGAACCACCCCCACACAAAACTAGCGAAAGAGGAACACGCACATGTCGTCTTTTTATACTGCACTCTCCGGCCTCCAAGCTTCCACCACCGCCCTCGATGTGGTTGGAAACAACCTGGCCAATATGAATACGCAAGGCTTCAAATCCGATGACATCCTTTTTGAGGACGCCATGAACGAGGCCACCAGTTCGCTGCAAGTCGGCGCGGGCGTGGGCCAGACGATCACCAACACCGACTTTACCCAAGGCAATATCACCAACACCGCACAGCCTCTCAACCTGGCGATTCAAGGCAACGGATTCTTCGTCGTCCAGAACAGCACCGGCCAGATGCTCTACACCCGCGACGGAAATTTCAGCCTGAATTCGCAGGGCCAACTGGTCGACGCCAACGGCGATCAGGTGCAAGGCTGGATGGCGACCGACGGCACGGTGAATCCTTCGGGCGCGACGGCGGGCATCACCGTTCCGCTGCTGACCTCGCTTCCGCCGGTGGCCACGCAAAATATGAGCCTGACCGCGAATCTGGACAGCAGTGCGGCGGTCGGCACCACCTTCTCCACTCCGATTCAGGTTTACGATTCGCTGGGGAACGCGCAGACGCTGACGGTGACGTTTACCAATACCGCTGCCGGCGCATGGAGCTACGCGGTTCAAATTCCGGGCCAGGACCTGCAAGGCGGCACGGCGGGAACCATGACGTCGCTGGCGACCGGAAATCTCGCTTTCAATTCCAGTGGCCAACTGACATCGCCCGCGGCCGGAGCCCCGGTCACGGTCACCAACGGCACGGCGCTGGCCGACGGCGCCGCGACGCTGAACATCAATTGGAACCTGTACGACGCGAACAACAATCCGACAATCACCGACTACGCGGAAACCTCCGCTTCCTCGGGCACCACGCAGGACGGCTCGGCCGCGGCCACGGTGACCGGAGTTTCGCTTACCAACGGCGGGTTGATGGTCGCGAATTATTCGAACGGCACGCAGCAGGACCTGGCGCAGGTTGCGCTCGCCGCGGTGTCGAACCCGAACACGATGATCGCGACGGCCAATAACGATTTCACCCTGGGCCCCGGGACCATCACGCCAAGCGTGGGAGCGGCGGGCACCGGCGCGCGCGGGGACCTGGTGGGCGAATCGCTCGAAGCGTCAAACGTCGACATGGCCACGCAGTTCACCGATCTGATTGTTTACCAGGAGAGCTATGAGGCGAATTCCAAGGTGCTCACGACGGTGGACCAGATGGATCAGGCGCTGCTCGCGATCAATCCGTAAAGGATAAGCTAAATGATTTCTCACGAACAGATTCGCCGTTACGCAGACCTTCCCGTGGTGCTCGAGTCCGAAATCGGGCGATCCATGTTGTCGGTGCGAGAGGTGCTTTCCCTCTCGCCCGGCAGCGTGATCCAACTGCCGGCCGCCGGGGGTACGCAGGTGCAATTGCTCGCCGGCGGAGCGCCGTTCGCCATGGGCGAGCTGATCCGATCGGGCGGGACGGAGGCGATCCGGGTATTGAGCTTTGGCATCGGAAAGAGCCGCTGAGATGGAGATTGCTCAACAACTGCTGGCGATCACCCTGGTCTTAGGCGCCCTTTGCGCAGCCGTGTGGGCGCTGAAGCGAAAAGGCTGGGCGAGCGTCCGCGTGGGAGCCTCGCGCAATGGTCAGAAGCGCCTCGAAGCGATCGACCGGTTGGTTCTCACGCCGCACCACTCGGTGCATCTGATCCGCGTCGCGGACCGGACGCTGCTGGTGGGCCTTTCGCCGAACGGCTGCAATCTGCTCGAAACCTCCCCTGCGTCCAGCCTCGCGCCGCGGGAATTGGATCACCCATGCTGAGAATTTTCTGGATCGCGGCGCTAAGCGCTTCAAGCGCCTGGGCCGCGCGCAGTGCGGATTCGCTGGCGAAAGCGGGCATAAACGGAACCACGTCCTCGCTCAGCCTGCCCATGCAGATCGCGCTGTCGATGACCTTGATGGTGCTGCTGCCGGCGGCGGTCATGTCGATCACGCCGTTTTTGCGGATCACGATCGTGCTTCATTTTTTGCGCCAGGCGCTCGGCACCCAGACGACGCCGTCCAATCAGGTGCTGGTCGGACTGGCGCTGTTTTTGTCGATGGTGATCATGCAACCGGTGATCACCGATATTTATCACAACGCGTGGCAACCGATGGACGAAGGGAAAATCAGCGCCAGCCAGGCGTTCGATAACGGAGCGAAGCCGATGAAGGCTTTCCTCTCGCGATTCACGCGTGAAAAGGACGTCAAGCTGTTTCTCGAAGTGACCAAGGATCCGGCTCCAAGGAACGTCTCCGATCTGGGGCTGGACGTTTTGATTCCCGCCTACATTCTCTCCGAGCTCAAAACCGGTTTTCAGATCGGCGCGATGCTGTTTTTGCCGTTTCTGGTGATCGACCTGGTGGTCGCCTCCGTGACGTTGTCGATCGGCATGGTGCAATTGCCGCCGCAGATGCTATCGGCGCCCTTCAAGATCCTGCTGTTTGTGCTGGTGGACGGATGGAACCTGGTGGTCGGATCGCTGCTCAAATCGTTCTCCTGAAAATTTTTAAGAAAAGGAATTTTTTATGACCCCGGAAAGCGTAATTCACCTGATTCGCGAAGCGTTGCTGGCCGCGTTCTGGATCAGCGCACCGCTGCTGGCCATTGGATTGAGCGTCGGCATCGTGATGAACATGGTCCAGGTGGCGACGTCGCTCCAGGACAACGCTTTCAGCACGTTTCCCCGCCTGGCCGCATTTCTCGCCGGCTTGACCATGCTGATGCCGTGGATGCTGAAGCAGTGGACCGGCTACATGATCCGGCTGTGCGGCGAAATCGCCCATTATGGCCACTGAGCTGACGCTCGAAACGGGCACGCTGTACGCGTTCCTGCTGGTGCTGACGCGTATTTCCGGCGCTTTTATTTTTATCCCGCTGCCGGGGATCAAGGCCGGACCGGAAATGACGCGAGCGGTTTTGGCTCTCAGTTTAACCTTCGTCCTGTTTCCGGCGTGGCCCAAAATCGACGGCTCCGGCGTCGGGCTGGGATTGCTGATCTGGTGGCTGCTCGCCGAAGCCGGAATCGGAATCGGCGTGGGACTCACGGTCGCGTTTCTGATGGAGGGATTTCAGGTGGGCGCGCAGATCATCAACCTTCAGGCGGGGTACAGTTTCGCCACTACCATCGATCCCAATTCCGGAGCGGATTCGCCGGTGCTGCTGGCGATCGCGGAGCTCAGCGCGGGACTGCTGTTTTTCGCCACCGGTCTCGACCGGAAGATTCTGCTGGCTCTGGCGCACAGCCTGGCCACGCAGCCGCCGGGACATTTCGCCATTTCGCCGTCCGTGCTCAACGCGCTGATCAAGCTCGGCTCGATGATTTTCATCACCGGTCTACGGCTGATTCTGCCGGTGCTGGGATTGTTGCTGATGGTCGAAATTTCGGTGGCGCTGCTGGCGCGTCTCAATTCGCAGCTGCACCTGATGATGCTGACCTTTCCGTTAAAGATGCTGCTCGCGCTGGTCCTGCTTTCCTGGCTGATCGCGATTTTTCCGACGGTTTTTTCGCAGGTGGCCGGTCCGGTGTTTGATGTGATTCGCCGGCTTCTGTCTTCCTGAAATCATGGCGGATTCCAACAAAACTGAAAAACCGACCGGGCGGCGCCTGCAACGGGCCCGCTCAGAGGGTCAGTTTGTTGCCTCTCGCGACATGCTCACGGCCGGACATTTTCTGGTGTTCGTGATCATGTTGGGAGCGTTCTTTCCGGTCTGGTTCGACGGGATGAAAGCCATGCTGCGGGATTTTCTGGCGGCGGCGTTTCACGGCGAATTGGACATTGCGCGCGCTCCGGGAATCGCCCGCGCCCTGATCGATCGCGCCTTTTTGCCGCTTGCGGGCGTGGCGTTTGCGGCCGTGGTGACGTCGCTCGCCGTGCAGCTTTCGATCACCCGGATGGGATTCACTTTTAAAAAATTTCTACCGGATTTCGGCCGCTTCAACCCGGCCAACAAGATCCGCCAGATCGCCACCCAGGCGCCGGTTGCCCTGCTCCAGACAACGGCCATGCTGGTGGTGTTCAGCACGACGATTTATTACGTCGCCAAGGAAAACGCGGGAATTTTTTTGTCGCTTCCGTTCGCCAGTCTCGAAGTCGGAATTTCGACCATCGCCGCGTCGCTCAAAGAACTGCTGTGGAAGGCCACGGCGGTGTTTATTGTCTTTGGCGTGATTGACTTCGTCCGGCAGCGACGGCGCTACATGGAAGGGTTGAAAATGACCAAGCAGGAGGTCAAAGACGAGGTGAAGGATATGGAAGGCAACCCCCATGTGCGCGGCAAAATCCGCCGCCTGCGCCGCGACCTGGCGCGGCGCCGGATGATGAAAGCGGTGCCGGCCGCAACGGCCGTGATCGTGAACCCGACGCACTACGCCGTCGCCTTGAAATACGAGCACACCACCATGGCGACGCCGGTGGTGGTCGCCAAAGGCAGAGATTTCCTGGCGCTGCGGATTCGCCAGCTGGCGATTGAAAATCAGGTGCCACTGGTGGAAAATCCGCCGCTCGCGCAAGCGCTGTACAAATCGGTGGAGGTGGGGCGCGAAATTCCCGCGAATCTGTATCGGGCCGTGGCGGAAGTTCTCGCCTACATTCATCGGCTCCGGAATTTGCGGCCAGGCAAAGGGCGCCGCGCGCGCTGAGTTGCCGAATCTCGGAATGGCTGTCGAGATGCTTACTTTTTAAAGGAGGGACATCGGGTATGGTGATCGGGGCTACCGCGACATCGTCGACCACAAATCAGGAAAATTCAGTTTTGCAGAACGCCGGCTCCCAGACAACGTCGGATTTCCTACAGCAACTTGAGTCTGCGATCGAGAACGCGCTCACAACCGCGGGAATGTCGAATGAGTTCAACGTTCAGGTGCAAGACACCGCGTCCCAGACGGCGGCGAATCCGCAATACACCATCGCTCTGACCGCAAATCCGGAGTCGTCCGCGACCGCGGCATCGCCGGCCAACACTGGGAGCAGCGAAAACCCGACGGTTTCCGGCGGCGATTCGACGATGACGCCCACGGACGCTTATTGGGCGGCTCAACCCGCCGCGGTCCAGGCGCTTCGCTACGCGCCCGACGACGAAAAAGCGGCGATGGCGGAACAACTGGCCACGGAAGGTTACGCGATTGACGTTCCGATCATGGTTTGGGGCTCGGATCCGCTGGCGACGATGATCCAACGCCAGGAAGAAGGCTACACGTGGGTGCCTTCCGCACTTCAGTCGAGCGTTCAGGACGCGCCTGGAGTATCGATGCCTGGCGTCACTCCCTACAACCCGGACGATCCGCCGGCCGGCTCGATCGCCGTGAGCACCGCTTTCGCCAATGGCACGGATATCGCCGCCGACCCGATCGCCGAGGAGTGGCTCCAGGGGCAAGCGTCTTCGGCAAGTAGCACCAGCTCGCTGACGAGCTAGCCAAGGTCCTCAGTCGTTCGTGCAGGCGCCTCGCCGCACGTTCGCGCTGCCTTCAGTCCGCCTGTTCGTTTGCAAAACGAAAAGGTGCGCCGATTAAAAAATCGGCGCGCGGGTTAAGAACCTGCGCCACCAAGCCATGGCGACCGATGTATTTCACGAAATTCAATAAGTAGATTTTTGTGAGCAACCAAGGGTCTAACTGGCCGCTGAAGGCCGCCACGGTGAGTCCACAGTTCAGCCGATACGACCGATAAAGTTCAGAGGAGGCTACTGCTAACCATGCCACATAGATTTGCCGCAACAGCGATTCTCCTGATGAGCCTGATCGCGCTGCACGGGCAAACATCCGCCGACCTTCAAACCTCGATGAGTCCCGTCACAGGTCAACCTGGACGCGCCGGCCTGAACAGCTACCAGAGCTGGCAGGATCCGAAGGAGGGAGCGTTCGTCGTTTCTTTGCCGCGTGGCTGGCGGATCTCGCTCGGCACCCAGCGCACCACGCGCCTCGAGCCCCACTACGTGATTCGCGCCCAGTCGCCCGATGGCGGTGCGCAACTGTTTATGGACGATCCCCGCATCGCGCTGCGGCAGGTTCCCAACCTGATGACCGCGCGAATGGGCTGGCGCGAGGGCTCGGTGATTCCCGCGGCGGCCGGTGTCAAACTGCTGCTCGAGCGCTATCAACCCGCGCCCCAGTCGGCCGCCAGCTATATCCGCAAAGCTGTTTGTCCGTCGGCGAGCGGTTTCGAAGGCGGCATCATCACCGGCCAGACCCGGGATTTGAATCAGCGCTTCGGCATGATCGCCCAAGCCGAGGGCAAACAGATTCACGTTGATGCCGGCGAACTCGCGTTCCGGTGCGGCTCTCAAAACGGGTACGTCTACGCCATCACCCTGCAAGCCTGGCAGCCCGGCGGGCAGGTCTCGATTTGGGAGATTTATCGCATTGCCGGGTTCCTGACCACACCGGGCGAAAGCGGCGCGGCCGCCGACGCCATGCACGTATTGCTCGAAAGTTTTCAAATGAACCAGCAATGGTTGCAGAGCTTCGCTCGCGAATGCAATGACATCGCCGGCAACGTGATCCGCGAATCCAATGCGATCACTCAATCGACCGTCGAGCGATGCAAACAGATGGATGAGCAGTCCCGCCAGCAGATGGCAAATTGGAAGAAAAACTCCGACGCCAGCTTCAAAGCCTTCGAAGGTCACGAACGCGAGGCGAACAGCACGGGGGACTCGAGCGGCCACGATTACAATGCACAACTGAATCAAAAGACCGTCTGCAACGGCGTCGGCGATTGCCAGCCCGTGGACGCCAGTGTGACCAACTGGTGGTTTGACTGTAGCGGCAAGGCTCATCCTGGCGCGGAAAGCGGCGATCCTCCGCCCAGCAGTCAAAGCGCCTGTTGGACCAAGGGAAAATAGGGTGCTTGAGGGCTTGTGACCGGATCTGCGCAGGCCGCCGGCTCATCCGATTCGCAAGGCGGCCATCGGATCGATTCGGGCCGCGCGGCGCGCGGGAATATAGGCCGCCAGCAGCGCGACTCCCAGCGTCCGGAAATAGCCCGGAGTCACCGCTTCGAGCACTCCGAAATTTTCGGTATTGGTGTAATCGGCGAGGGGCCGGCCTTCCACGGTGAGATTGGTGCGCATGAACATGGTCAATGGCAGCGACATCGCGACCGTCGCCGCGCGCACTCCCGCGAGCGTTTCCGCGCGCGACGTCAGCTCATTGAAGGACGCCAATTTTTTCGCGTCGATCGAGTAGTGCGCCGGCGGCGGAAAAGTTTCTTGATTTTCGGCCATAGCATCTCATCCCTCCGGCGCCAGCACGCGAGCCATCGCTTCCGCAAATCGTTGCCACTTCGACGTCGCCGCGTGGAACTGCCGGCGTCCCGCTGGCGTCAGGCGATAATACTTGGCGCGCCGCGCGTGGGGCGACGTCTTCCATTCCGCCTCAATCGAGCGGCGTTCGAGCAGGCGCTGCAACGCCGGATACAGCGACCCGTTGTCCACCAGGAACTGCCGGCCGGATTGCGCCTCCAGAAATTGCGCGATTCCGTACGCGTGATTGGGCGCGGCACGAAGGCTCCGCAGAATGAGCACTTCGAGCGTGCCTTGCAGGAATTCCAGGCGCTCAGATGGATCTTCTACCGTAGACATACTACCCATACTGACCCAAGCCGCGGCGCTGGTCAAGCCAGCCCTTCGCACGCCGGCCGGGCGACCGCATTCCAGCAGTGCCGTAGGGCGAATCCTGAGAAACCTTAAGGTTGCTTCCGAATGGCTGCTCGAAGCAAAGCTAAGTACGATTGCCGAGTGACTGTTTTGTAACCGCTTCGCAAGTGCTCGCCGGAACTGTCGGGTTGGTTGGAACCCTGTCGTTCACCGATCGGACCGGCACGGCGCGCGCCGGACTAGCATTTTTCGGTCTCGCTGCGCTCGCATAGATCCGCAGTTGACGCCTCTTTTTGTCCGCAGTCTCCCTGCGCGCAGGATACGTGTGTCTCCGGCCGGCCTGTGAACGGAATTTTATCTGGAGGTTTGGTAAGTGGAAGTAATATCATTCCGCATTATTCGTTTATTGTCATCATTCGCGCTTACTTGCTGTCTTGCCGTCGCGCAGCCACAGGTATGGATTGCCCCCGGCCTTCACCGGGTGGGTATGACGGACACTTCAAGCGGAGTCACTGAAGCGACTCTATATGGCGCCAGGGGCGCGACTGACGATTTTCAGATTGTCCTTCCCGGAGGCAGCAGCGGATTCACCAACGCCAATGTCACCATCTCAAATCTGACTGGTCCGGGCACGATTCCGAGCAGCAGCTTTAATCTCTATCGCGAACTCTATGTCGATGTCTCGCCCGGGAGTCCCAACTGGGGCGGATCCAATCAGCCACTCGGCCCAGGTTGGTATGACGACCCGTTGATTCCCTTCACCAATCCCGCAACCGGAGCTTCGCTGTCCGGTTCCGGCGCAACTTATGTCGCGGCGCCATTCACGGCCACGGCCAATCAAAATACCAATATCTGGGTCGACCTTTTGATCCCAACCAATGCCGCGGCGGGGCAATATACGGGGACTTACACGGTCACCACCAATCAGGGAAACTTCACCGGTGCGATCTCATTGACTGTGTGGAATTTCAGCATGCCCGCGAGTCCCTATCTGAAATCATCATTTCTGTTCTGGACCACAGGAACTACGGCATCGATCGAGGAGCTGGAGCGTCATCGCCTGATGCCGTCCTCTGAGTCGGCCAGCGATCAGTCGACCATGATCGCCGACTACGGGTTGAATCTGGTTGACGATGGCTTTTATAGTGGAGCGTCGGCCGGGAATTGCGTCATGTCTGCCGCGCCTTCCGTGAGTCAGTTCCAGGCTGCCGCCGCCGCCCAAGCTTCAGGACTCATGAATTATGATTACAGCGCCGATGAGATCACCGGTTGCACGAACCTGTTTCCGACGTTAATCCAATGGGCTGCCAATATGCACGCGGCGGGAGTGGAAAACCTGGTCACGATGGCTCCGGATACGGCGCTTTTTAGCGACGGCACCGGTACCGGACGCTCTGCTGTCGATATCTGGGTGATGCTTCCCGAGGAATACAACGGCAGTACCTCGACCGTTGCCGCGGCTTTGGCCAAGGGCGACTCCGCCTGGTCCTATAACACGCTGGTTCAGGACGCCTACTCACCCAAGTGGGAAATCGACTTCGCTCCCGTGAATTTTCGTCTTCAACCCGGCTTTATCAGCCAGAGTCTCGGTCTGACCGGGTTACTGTACTGGCGTGTCGATGACTTTACTTCGAGTCCTTGGACGAATCCCAACACCACCGGTACTTTCAGCTCGAATAACTACCCCGGCGAAGGGATGCTACTCTATCCGGGAACGCAGGTGGGCTTGAGCCAGGACGTGCCGTCGATGCGGTTGAAGTGGCTTCGCGACGGCGTCGAAGATTACGATTACGTCCAGCTTCTTAAAAACGCCGGCAATTCCAGCCTGGCGATGCAAATCTCCCAGTCGGTCGGTCCGGACTGGACCAATTGGACCCGTAACGAGAGCTCGGTGATTTCAGCTCGCGTTCAGGTCGGGCAGGCGATCAACTCAATCATGGGCGGCGCCAGTTCCGGCTCTGGCGCCACCACCACGGATCCGCCGCCGGCCGTGACGGCTCCGGCCGCTCCTTCGAATGCTTCGCCCTCCACCGGCGCGACCAGCGTTGCCGTGAATCCCACGCTGAGCTGGGGCGCGGCGAGCGGCGCTACCTCTTATAATGTCTACTTCGGTACGTCCTCTTCGCCGTCCGAAGTCACTACGACCACCGGAACCAGCTATACCCCGTCGGCTTTGAGCAATGGCACGACTTACTACTGGCAGATCGCCGCGACCAACTCCGGCGGATCTACTTCGTCACCCGTCTGGTCCTTTACCACCGTAGCTGCGGCAACTTCTTCGCCGGCTCCGGCGCCGGCTCCCCCGCCAACCACGGCCAAAGTAACCGCAGGCACGGTGAGTCCCGCTTCCTGGACTGGCTGGGGGCATAACTTCACGTTCACTTATTCTGATTCCACCGGTTATCAGAACCTGGTGGGCGGCAGTGCTATGATCGCTTCCACCTTCAATGGCGTAGGTGCGTGCTGGGTTTATTACAACCAGTCGGCGCAAACGATCATGCTGGCGAGCAACAACACTGCCAGCTGGTCCTCCATGCCGATCAGTCCCGCGGGAGTCATCTCATCGCAGACTCTCTCCAACAGCCAGTGCACGGTGTGGAGCGCCTGGGCGTCCGGCTCGGGAGATGTCCTCACGGTAACGGTTACCTTGGGCTTCAATAGTTCCTTCGCTGGGGATAAAACGGTGTGGCTATATACGGCCGATAAGTCCGGCTTGTCGAGCGGCTATCAAGCCAAAGGAAGTTGGGATATCGTTCCGCAGTAGTTGAATCTTTTCTCGCGCTTTACGCCCCGCCGCCAGTTGCAATCTGGCTGCGGGGCGTAAGCATTTTTCTCCTCCTGAAGAACGCCGCTGCCAGCATGCGCGGACGCTTATCCACAATGTCGCGGGCGTGGCCTCGGACACTCATGCGCGACGATCTCTAGCCGAGCCATCCTTTCGTCTCATTTTCTCTGTAGGACAAATATGGACAAAAGGGGAAAGCATATGTTACCGTTTTACAGTTAGGCGATCTGTAAAATGTCGACTCGTTCCTTCCGTCTTTTGCTTGTCGAAGATAACACCGCTGACGTAATTCTGATCGAAAAAGCGCTTCGCAGTTACCAGCTTCCAGTTGAGGTGACCGTTTGTGGAGATGGCGAAAGTGCGATCCGCCTGATCGATTCGCCAGAGGCGAGCGTCCCGGACGCGATGATCCTGGACCTTTCGGTTCCCCGCGTACCCGGGCTCGATGTGTTGCGCAACGTGCTGAGCCGGCCGAGATTTGCCGGTACTCCCGTGATGGTTTTTACCTCGTCCCCGTCGCCCGCCGATAAACATCGTGTTCAATTGCTCGGCAGTGTGCGTTATGTGCAGAAGCCGAGTGGCCTGGATAATTTTCTGCGAACCGTGGCAGAAAATGTGAAATCGATGCTCGAAGCGCCGCGCCCAAACGCTTTCTCGGCGGGGCATTAAAATTCACCCTCTTTGGCTTGCGGCGGACCGCTGTTCGAGGTTTCAAGAATGCAGACCAAGTCACACTTCCCCCAGTTCAAGCAGAATACGGCGATGCTGGGGATTGCCGCCTCGGTTCTCATGGCGATCATCGCCGTCTGCTACGCGCAGTGGAGGCGTTACGACCGCGCCAATCGAGAAGCGGCCCTGACCAGCGACGCCGTGGATTCAGTGAGCCGGCTTTTTTCCGACCTGCTGGATGCGGAAAGCGCCCAGCGCGGCTTCGTGCTCACCGGCGAGAACCGCTTTCTCCAACCGTACGATCAAGCCGTTCAGGAAATCCCCCGGGAGCTCCGGACCGTCAGGGGCCTGGTCGCGGTGCGGCAAGGCGAATCCGGAATCATCGCGCAACTGAATCAGTTGGTCGAACAGAGGCTGGCCGAGTTTCGCCGCCGGATTGATGTGCGGCGTACTCAGGGCGCCGCGGTGGCGGCGGCCGTGGTGCTGACGAACGAAGCGCAGCAGACGATGCAGCAGATTCGCAGCGTGTGCGACGAAATCCAGCGCCGGGAGCGTTCCGCGCAGCGGCAGGCTTCGCTCGATGGCGAGGCGGCCGCGCAAATCGCGCTGCTGATCACCGTGGCGGGATCGCTGATCCTACTGTTCTTTTTCGCCATCGGGTTCGAGCCGTTCCTGACCCGCGGCTCCGGGCCTCGGGACCGGCGCTGGTTTCTGCGCTACGGAGCGGCGGTTGTCACGGTTACAGCGGCGACCCTGCTGCGCATGGCCCTGGTTCCGCTGGTGGGAAGCGGCACCAATTCGATCCCCTTCGTCATTTTTTTCCCCGCGATTCTGTTCGCGGCTTGGTATGGCGGGTTTCGCGCCGGCACGTTGGCGCTTCTCCTTTCTACTTTCGCCTCGGATTATTTCTTTCTGGCGCCGGAGGGAAAGTTCGACATCCGCGGACCGGACGAGCTGATTTCCCTGCTGATCTTCGTCACCGTCGGTTTCGGAATTGCGTTTATGAGCGATTCGCAGAGGCGCGCCGTGGCGCGAGCCGAGATCGCCGAGGACGCGGAAAGACACGAACGCCAAAGATTCGAGACGACACTCGCAAGCATTGGCGACGCCGTGATCGCCACCGACGCCGAAGGACGCGTTACCTTCGCGAATAAAGTGGCGTTGCACCTGGCCGCCTGGTCCGAGACGGAAATCGCCGGCCAGCATCTCGATGAAGTCTTTCGGATCGTCAACGAATACAGCCGCCAGAAAGTGGAAAGCCCCGTCGCCAGGGTTCTGCGCGAGGGCGCCATTGTCGGGCTGGCGAATCATACGGTGCTGCTGGCGCGAGACGGAACGGAAGTCCCCATCGACGACAGCGCCGCTCCCATTCGCAATCGCAGCGGCGCGATTCAGGGCACGGTACTGGTGTTTCGCGACATCACCGAACGGCGGCGCGCGGAAGCCGCGCGCAACCTTCTTTCCTCGATGGTCGAGTCGTCGGGCGACGCGATCTTCAGCAACGATTTGAACGGAATCGTAACCAGCTGGAACCAGGCAGCCGAGCGAATCTTCGGGTACTCGGCCGGGGAGATGATCGGAAAGCCGATCTCGTTGCTGAACCCACCGGGGGAGCCGGACGACACCGCGCAAATCCTGGAGCAAATCCGGCGCGGCGAGCGGATCGAGCAGCATCAGACCCTCCGCCGCACCAGGGACCACAACGTGATTCACGCGTCGGTGACGATCTCGCCGATTTACGACGCCTCCGGGGCGGTCACCGGAGCATCCAGGATCACGCGCGATATCACCGCGGAGGTGCAGGCCAAGGAAGACCTCGCCGAAGAACGCGAGCGGCTGCGTGTAACGCTGAACAGCATCGGTGACGCGGTCATCACCACGGACCATCATGGAAGGGTCACCTACCTGAATCCGGTCGCCGAGAACCTGACCGGCTGGCCCGGTAGGGATGCCGCCGGAAAACCGCTCGACGAGATTTTCCGCATCGTCGGGGAGGAGACACGCGAGGTGGTGGAGAACCCGGCGTTGCGGGTGTTGAAGGAGCGACGGATGGTCGGGCTGGCGAACCATACCGTGCTGATCGCGAGTAATGGGTGCGAGTCCGCTATCGACGATAGCGCTGCGCCGATTCGCAATTCGCGCGGAGAAATCATCGGCGTCGTGCTCATCTTCCGGGATATTACGGAGCGGCGCGCCTCGGAAAAGCAGTTGCTGGCGCAAACTTCGGAATTGCGCCGCGCCAATGAAGAATTGAGCCAGTTCGCCTACGTCGTGTCGCACGATTTGCGCGAGCCGCTACGAACCGTGGTCAATTTTTCCGAACTGCTCGTCCGCGAACAGGCAATCGCGCCCGGCTCTGACGCGGCGACCTACGCGAAATTCATTCTGGACAGCGTTCATCGGATGGAAGTGCTGCTGAACGATCTGCTGGCTTATAGCCAGCTTGGCGGACCGCACGAGCAGCCCCATTGCCGGATCGACATGAACCGGATTGTGGAAGAGGTGCGGAGAAACCTGGAAGCGATGATCGCCGAAACGGGCGCGGAAGTGGTTGCCGACGAGCTGCCCGAGGTATTCGGATACGAAACCCAGCTCTTGGAAGTGCTCCAGAATCTGATCAGCAATGCGATCAAGTACCGCTCCGATCGCCCGCCGCGAATTCAGATTTCTGCCTGGCGAGAAGAGAGCGACTGGGTGTTCAGCGTCCGCGACAACGGAATCGGAATTGCGCCGGAGTATCGGCAGATGATCTTCGGGGTCTTCAAGCGTTTGCATGGACGCGAAGTCCCCGGCACCGGGATCGGCTTGGCGATTTGCAGCAAGGTGGTCGAGCGCCACGGAGGCAAGATCTGGGTCGAATCCGAGCCTGGAGAAGGCGCCGAGTTTTTCTTCACCATGCCGGTCAATCTCGCGGGCCGCGCGGCAAGCTCTCAATCGTGATGCGCTCCGTACCCGATGCAGCGATTGCAGATCGAGTTGATCCGTGGTCTTGATCGGCACGGAATCGCAAGCCTGGCGTTTTACTTGCTTCGCGCATCCGAAAAGGCTCTAGCAGGACGCTGCGGACGGCCATGGTCGCACGCGGCAGGAATAACTTACAAGCGGGGACGGAGTAGTCTCAGCACCCTGTTAGGGACGCACGTACTCTACGGCGCAGAATTATTCACTTTGACGAAACGAACGAGCATGGTACACTCCTGCGATGGTGGCTATCATGAGCCGCAACAAGTGGGTGCAGTTAGCGGCAGGCGTAACAATCGCGGCCGGCGCCGGCTTCCTCACGTGGCGGGAATGGACCGGCACCCGTGTGTCGAAACTACCAGAATCGGGTTACGTAAACCCGGCCGCGTGCGCCGGTTGTCACTCTGAAGTTTTCAAATCCTACCGTCTTACCGGAATGGGTCAGTCTCTTTACCGTCCCACACCAGAAAATATGGTTGAGGACTTCAAGATTCATAACACCCTCTATAACCGGACGTCGGATCGCTACTACACCATGATCGAACGCGATGGCAGGTTTTACGAGCGCCGCCATCAAATCGGCTACGACGGTAATAAGGTTAACGTTATCGAGAAACGGATTGACTATGTCATGGGTTCGGGCAACCACGTACGGAGTTATCTGAGTCGCACCGCGCAGGGTACTCTGGTGGAGCTTCCAGTGAGCTGGTATGCAGAGAACGGCGGTTACTGGGCGATGAGTCCAGGCTATGATCGCGCCGACCAGGACGACTTCCGCCGAACCATCGTCAGCGAGTGCATGTTTTGCCACACGGCCTATCCAGTTCCTGATCAGGGCGCCAATTTAACCACCGATGAGCCTCTTTTCGGTGACCACATTCCGGAAGGGATTGATTGCCAGCGCTGCCATGGTCCCGGCCGCGCTCACGTCGAAGCAGCCTCCTCCGGTCACGCCACCATCGAATCC
This sequence comes from Bryobacteraceae bacterium, assembly GCA_035507655.1. Lineage (GTDB taxonomy): Bacteria > Acidobacteriota > Terriglobia > Bryobacterales > Bryobacteraceae > Palsa-187. The sequence goes on from DATJNW010000105.1 coordinate 49,581, forward strand.
ATTCGTGCCGCCATCGTCAATCCGGCCAGGCTTAGCCGGGACCGCCAACTGGAGGTGTGCATGCAGTGCCATCTTGAAACCACCCATTTCCCGCTGCCAGGCCAACTCCTTCGCTACTCTCGGCAACCTTTCTCCTACCGCCCGGGCGAACCGTTGGAAGACTACGAATTGTTCTTCGACCACGCGTCCGGCACGGGGCATGACGATAAGTTCGAGATTGTGAGTGCCGCGTACCGGTTACGCAGGTCGGCGTGCTTTCAATCCAGCCAGATGACATGCACCACGTGTCACAATCCACACTCAGTTCTACGTCCGGAACAGGCCGCGGCGCATTACTCCGCGGTGTGCCGCAACTGCCATCCGTCGGTCCACCAATCCACGATGCCCGAATCCGCGAGCTCCTGCGTCGATTGTCACATGGCCAAGCGGCGGCCCGAAGATGTCGTGCATACCGTCATTACCGATCATTATATTCAGCGGCACAAACCCGCTCGCGACCCTTTGAAACCCATACAGGAAGCGGATTTTGCGTCTGCGGCCAACTACCAGGGCGAAGTGGTTCCCTATTATCCCCCCGGTCTCCCGCGAACTCATGAAGACGAGCTGTACATTGACGTGGCCCAGGTTTACTATGGCAGTAACTTGAAATTCGGGATTCTCCGCCTCAAACAGGACCTTATTAAGTACAAGCCGGATCACCCGGAGTTCTATGTCGCTCTCGGAGACGCGGAACTTAAGGTGAAGAATTACGGCGACGCCATTGACTGGTTCGACGAGGCTCTTCGTCGACGCCCCGATTTTGTTCCGGCATTGGAGGAATTAGGCGGCGCCTTTATCGCCGCAGGAAAGCGGGACGAGGCGATCGAGGTGCTCGAAAAGGCTGCCTTATCCCCGTCGGCGCGTACCGCGGTCTTCACCAATCTCGGCGGTGTCTACCTCGCTACTGGAAATCTGGAGAAAGCCACGCAGGTTTTGCGGAAGGTCTTGCACATGAATCCCGATCTGCCTGAGGCCCACAATTTTCTCGGACTCGTCATGCTTGAGCAGCACGACCTGTCCGCCGCCGAGAAAGAATTTCGCGAAGCCATTTCGATACAACCCGACCTTGCCGAGGCGCAGTACAATCTCGGCAACGTCCTCGCTGCCGCGTCCGACAGCTCCGAAGCCGCGTACCATTTCGAAAAGGCGATAGCCGCGAGAGCTGACTACGCCGTCGCCCACCATCATCTCGGAGTTTTGCTGGCCCAAATGGGATCTAATCGAAAAGCTCTGACCGAGTTGGAGGATGCCGTACGATTAGATCCCAATTCTGCCGAAGCTTACAGCGATCTGGCAAGCGTTCTAGTGGCTGACGGCCGTCCGCAAGGTGCGGCCGATGCGTATCGGAAGGCCATTGGGCTAAACGATCAATTTTATGAAGCTCACCTCGGCCTTGCGCAGATTCTGGCGCAACAAGGGAGTTTTTCGGAAGCGCGAACCCAATTTGAAGAAGCGAGCCAAAGTCCGGACCCGCTGATCAGGAGCGCTGCACAAAAAGGCTTAATGCTGACTCGGGCGCGGTAAGGTGCCAGCAACCCAGGTGCCTCTATGCAACCGCAAGCTCCGAGGGGATTTTACTTTTTCGGAGCATAAGGACCGACTTCGGGTTTTCCCTGCGTGTCCTTCAACGGGCCGAGCTCAACCGAAACGCCGCGGCCAACCGCCACAGGTTCGCTTCCGCTCTGGAAGCAGGTGAAATCGGGCCGGTCCCGCCAGGCGAACGGACCACAAAGCCGCTTACCCGCGCCGATCGCTGCATCATGCACAATGTTGATCAACCGCTCATAGTCCGGAGTGCCGCGCGCGTAGCCGGAGAAGTTTCCGAGATCCGTGCTGGCCGCGAAAACGGCTGTGACTCCGGGGATCGCGGCGATTTCGCGGGCGTCCTTCGCGCCGTCCAGCGTTTCGATCATCTCGATCAGGACCACGTTCTTATTCCAGGTCTCGCGATATCCGCCGGGAACGCTGCCCCAGAATTCGGCGCTAAAAGCGGGCCCACCCCCGCGGCTGCGCCCGCCGAGCGGCGGAAACATGGTCCAGTTACGCGCCTCTGTTCCCTCCGCCAGCGAACGAACCGTGGGAACCACCACCACCAGCGCGCCCAGGTCCGCCGCGTGCTGGATTTCGCGCTCATTGGTGTAGGCCACCCGAACGCCGGGTACGGCTTGGGCGTGCGGGCAAGCCGCCCACATGCGCCCCACCGCTTCCCAGTCGCGCGAGTCGTGTTGCATTTCGGTCCAGATGAAATCGTAACCGGCATTGGCCATCGCGCAATACGTCTCCGGACTATCGGAGCTGAATACCGTCCCGCCGGTGACTTTTTCCCCTTTCATCATTTTGATCATCACCGGGTTCCAGATCTTGGCGCCGTTCGGCGCATCCCAGGCGTGTCCGTATTTCCATCGCGAAGGATCGAGCGTACCTCGATTCACGGCCTTAGCCGGCGCCTTCGAGATTGCACCGGAGTCCTTGCCGGCCGGCGCCGCCAGCGGAAATTTAAGAGTTCCCGCATCGGGATTATAAGCGTAGGGGTCCGCAACCGCAGGCCTTTGACCTTGCGCCTCACAACACAAAGACCCGAGCACCACGTACAGTACGACCACCACAGATCGACAATTCATTTCGACTCCTCGCTGGCCAGGTCTCGCTAAACCTGATGGAGCTTGACTACGGTGCGGTTGATATCTTTGAGCGTGGGCTTACCGGTCTGCGCCAAGTCCCGCGCCAGTTCCGTTTGCAGCATTTCTAAAACCTGTTGCGCGCCGTCCGGGCCGTAGGCTCCCAGTCCCCACGCGACCGGCCTTCCGATCATGACCGCCGTCGCGCCATACGCCAGCGCTTTGAAGATGTCGGAACCGCGCCGGAAATTTCCATCGATCAGAAGCGGCGCCTGGCCGGCCACGGCATCGGCAATCGAAGGCAGCATTTCGATCGACGAGGCCGTTCCAGGCGTCAGCAGTCCGCCGTAATTGGAAACCACGATGCCTTGCACGCCGCGTTTCACCGCCGCCCGGGCTTCTTCAGGCGTCATAATTCCTTTGATCAGGACCGGAACCTTGATCCCTTCTCGCAACCGGTCAATCACCTCCCAGTTGATCGCCGGACGCGCGATTTCGGCGAGCTTCGCCGGACCGGATTTCGCCTCGGCGCCGCGGAACGGCACGCCGGTGGTGAGGCAGATCGCTTTAACCCCGGCGTTCGCCGCTTGATCGATCTTCGCGCGCACCGCTGACAAATCGCCGTCAAGAAAAACCTGGTACCAGAGATTTTTCGACTCCGCCGCGATTTTCTCCAGCGGCATGCTCGATTCGCTGCTGACGACCATCCACGCCTTGGCCGCCGATGCGCCGCGTGCGACGCCAACTTCGCCCTCGGAATGATATCTCTGGAGCCGCGCCAGCGGCGCCACCATGATCGGCGCGAACATCGTTTCCCCGAACAACGAAAGACTCAGATCCAGGTGTGTCGTGGGCACCATCATGTGCGGCCGGAACGTGATCCGGTTGAAAAACGAACGATCGCTGCCGGCAATCGTGGCAAAGACCGGCGGCGCGAGCGTCCGCCGGGCCATTTCCTCAAATTCGAGAACGTTGACCAAATCCGTGCGCGGCGCGATGCGGCCCGGCGCTTCCATCGACGACGGCGGCTGATCCGCCATCAGCGGGGACGCGGCGGCCAGCGACCCGAAACCGGCCAGCGCTTTGCGTCGCGTGAAAGAAATCCTTCTCATACAAAATTCGTCCTCACTAAACTTCGGTCGATGGAAGCGAGACTTGGCCTTCCCATCTGCGCCATGGCCATTACTAACTCCGCCTGAAGAATCTCGATCACCCGCTGCACTCCCGCGGGTCCGTACGCGGCCAGCCCCCAGCGAACCGTCCGGCCCAGGCACACCGCCTTGGCGCCGAGCGCCAGAGCTTTCAAAATATCCGATCCGCTGCGGATCCCGCTGTCAAAAATAACCGGCACGCGCGCGGGAACCGCGTCGACGATCTCACTAAAAACCTCCAGCGTCGATGGATCATAGTCCAGCGAACGGCCGCCATGATTGGAAACATAGATCGAATCGCAGCCGTGATCCACAAACGCTTTGGCGTCTTCTCCGGTCAGTACGCCCTTGACCGAGATCGGAACTTTCAGCATCTTGCGCACCTCATCGACGTACTGCCAGTTGTACCAGAGGCGCGACGTCGAGATGCGATAAGGATTGCTCGAAGCGGCTGCGCCGCCGCGTCCGCCCCGTCCACCGCGCCCTCCGCGTCCAGCTCCGCCGAGCGGCCTCGCGTTGAGATGACGGTCACGCATCGACCGTTCGTAATAGCTCGACTGCTGATCGACGGTCATGACGATCGCCTTCGCCCCGGCCGCCAGAGCCCGATCGAGCAGCGCCTTGGTCTGATCCATGTCCTGCTGCGGATAAAGCTGCCACCAGATGGGGCTGGTCGCCGCCGCGGCAATCTGATCCACCGGAAAGGAAGCGTTGGCGCTGATGATCATCGGAGTATCGGAAGCCGCCGTCGCTCCGCGGTGGGTGGCCAGCTCGCCATCGGGATGCAATGCGCCGTGGCCCGCGCTGGGCGATACCATCATCGGGAATTTCATCGCCGTGCCCAGGACATCGGTCGAGGTCTGAATCGAACTCACGTCCGCGATTTCGCGGGGAACCAGTTCGACCCAATCGAAAGCCTCGCGATTGCGCCGCAAAGTGAACTCACCTTCCGATCCGTAGGCTGTGTAAGTGTAGGTCTCACGCGGTAGCTTGGCGTAGGCGACCGCCTCGAAGTCGATCACCTTTTTAAGTTCGTCCATCCCCGGCACGCGCGAATTGTCACGATAGGGGTCCTGCTGAGATTTCAGAAGGGTCGCTCCCGCGAGGCCTGCTCCCAACCCTCCCAGCACCGCCCGCCGCGTCTCGCCTGTTTTTTTCATGTTTCTTTCCTCTATTGCGGATCGTGACAGTAGTCGCAACCCTGACTCGCATTATGTTGCCGATGACAGCTCACGCATCCCGCCATGGACAGATCCGTTTCCCGGAACAGGCGATCGCGCTCGGCGACATGCCCGTGACAATCCTCGCATTTGGCGCCGGCCTCGAGATGAGACTTATGGCTAAAAAATACAAAATCCGGCTCTTTGTAGACCCGAACCCATGGGATTTCCTGTTTATTGCGGTCGAACTCCGCCAGCTTCTGAATCGCCGGACTGTCTTTCTTGATGGTTCGATGACAGGCCATGCACTTGGAGGTCGCCGGGAAGCTCATGGCATCGCCCGGATCGGGATTCGTGTGGCAATCCTTACAAACAAGACCGAGCGCCAGATGTTGCTTGTGACTATAAGGAATCGGCTGCTCGGGTCCCTTGGGTTGGTCCGCAAAGCTCGAAATCGAGAAGACCACGAATGCCGCTGCAATCAGGCCTCGCTTCAATCTCTGCACGAAAATCAAACCGGCGCATCGGCGGCCCGCAATGTTCAACTCTGAATATTTTGGCGCGATACTACACATCTGCAACCCCGCATTGAGCGGCGGGCTCCGCCGCTCTGACGGCGTGCCTCCCACAAAAGAAAATCAACATCGCTGCCAAGGCTATTCACCCCGAATATAACCGAAGGTGAACTACGGCCTCCAGCATATCATGCCGTGGTCCGGTAGATTGTTGCATTTTGTGCGCCCCAAAAAAAGTATCCATTCCGCTCAAAACGGCGGAAATGTCAAGCAGTTCTGGGTTCGCTGTCTTCGGTTTTGTGGCCGTTCGGGAGACTACTGCTTTTTAAGTCGCAGATGATTACTCCAGCGGAAACACCTCGTAAATGGTTGCGATTTCCGAGGCGCCTGGTGTAGGCTCAAACGGTGACGAGCAGTCACGCTTAAAATGTCCGGCTGACGCCTGTGCCGGGGCGTCGGCGCGCCGCCTCTCATTTGCGATGTGGAAGTCCTGGTTACTGATCGTATCGGATCAAGAGTTGAACCGCAACGCCGCTCTGCTGGTGAGCGCAATGCTGCTGAGCGCGATTGTCTTATCCGCGCCCGCGCCGCCGCAGGTCGATTCCGGCTACGTCGATTCCACGGCCTGCGCGGCCTGCCATGCCGAAATTTTTAACTCCTACCGCCTCACGGGAATGGGAAGGTCTCTGTACCGGCCTTCTCCTCAGAACATGGGAGAGGACTTCGCGACGCACAACACGCTTTACAATCACGCCTCGGATCGCTACTACACCCTGATCGAACGCGGCGGAAAATGGTACCAGCGCCGCCATCAGATCGGATTTGACGGCCGGGAAACGAACGTCGTAGAAAAACGAATCGATTATGTCATTGGTTCCGGTAACCATGTCCGCACTTACCTGACTCGGACGGCGCAAGGCACGCTCGTCGAGTTGCCGGTGAGTTGGTACGCCGAGAACGGAGGATTTTGGGCAATGAGCCCGGGATATGATCGCCCCGGCCAAGAGGATTTCCGGCGCACCATCATCGCCCGCTGTCTCGCCTGCCACACTGGTTATCCAGCGCCAGGACAAACCTCAAACCTGGCGACCAATGAGCCGCGCTTCGGCGACAACATCCCCGAAGGGATCGATTGCCAGCGCTGCCATGGACCGGGCCGCGCGCACATCGCAGCAGCGGCATCCGGCCACGCCACGCCCGCCGCGATTCGCGCCGCAATCGTCAACCCCTCCCGGCTAAGCCGCGAACGCCAACTCGATGTCTGTATGCAATGTCATCTCGAAACCACGCATTTTTCCCTGCCAGGCGAGATTCTTCGTGATCCGCAGCAGCCTTTTTCTTACCGGCCTGGGGAACCACTCGGCGACTCCATTCTGTTTTTCGATCACGCGCCGGGCGCCGGTCACGACGACAAATTCGAGATCGCGCACGCCGCCTACCGTCTGCGCAAGTCGGCGTGCTTTCGCGCCAGCCAGATGACCTGCACGACTTGTCACAATCCGCATACGGTTGTGTCTCCCGAACAGGCCGCAACGCATTACACCGCGGTGTGCCGTAGCTGTCACTCATCGGCCCACGAATCAAAAATGCCTGCCGGAGCGGCCTCCTGCATCGCCTGTCACATGCCGCGGCGCCGGGCGGAGGATGTGGTGCACGCGGTCATGACGGACCACTATATTCAACGACGCCCGCCCGCGCGGGACCTGTTGAAACCGCTTGAGGAATCGGCAATCGAAAAGCAAAGCAATTATCAGGGCGAAGTGGTTCCGTATTATCCGGCGCCCTTTCCCCAGACGCCCGCCGCCCGGCTTTATACTGATGTCGCGCAGGTCCTCGACGGCGCGAATCTGGGCTCAGGCGTGGCGCGGCTGGAACGGGACCTGGAGCAGTTCAAACCCACCCGGCCAGAGTTTTACGTCGCGCTTGGCGACGCTTACGTGAAAACGAATCATTACGCGCAGGCGATTCACTGGTTCAATCAGGCGCTCGGCTTCGAACCTGGCTTTCGGCCGGCGCTTGAGGAACTGGGTGGCGCGCTGATCGCCGCCGGACGGCTGGAACAAGCCGCCGAAGTACTCGAAAAAGCGACCGCCCCGCCTTTGCCGAATACGTCGGCTCTGACCGATCTCGGGGGAGTGTATTTTCTGCAAGGCAATCTGGAGCGAGCAACCGCAGTGCTGCAACAAGCATTGGCGATCAATCCGGATTTGCCGAAAGCTCGCCGTTCGCTGGCATTGGTATTCATCCGCAAGGGCGATTGGACCGGTGCGGAACAGCAACTGCGCGCTGCAATCTCGGCGCAGCCGGATTTCGCCGAGGCTCACGATTCGCTCGGGAATGTGCTCGCGCGGAGTTCGCAATATGCGGAAGCGCGATACCATTTCCAGAAGGCGATCGCAATCAAATCCGATTACGCGGCCGCGCACCACGATTATGGACTGCTTCTCTTGCGAATGGGTTCGCCGAGCGAAGCTGTGAACGAGCTACAGACGGCCGTCCGCCTGGATCTAAAATCCGCCCGCAGTTTTATGGATTTAGGAATCGCCCTGGCCGCCAGCGGACGCCTCGCCGATGCGGTTGACGCGTACGGAAACGCCATTCGCCTTGATGCTGATTTCTACCAGGCTCATTTTGCCCTCGGGCAGGTCCTGTTGCGTCAGGGCGATTTAGTGGGCGCGCGGGCGCACTTTGAAAAGGCAGCCCAAAGCCCCGATCCGAGGATGCGCGAGGCTGCCCGGAACTTGCTTCGCTAACGCCGCGCACAAATTGCTACAACTTTTGAGCGGCGGCCATATTATACTGTGCGAGCGAGCGTGGAACGACGCGCGTGTAAGGAATGGAGCTGATGATGAAACCCAGGTTGATCGTTTCCTTTGCGGCCGTTCTAATGGCAACCTTCTGGATTTATTCTTCTCGAACGGCTTCGGCGCAACAGTCCGAGGCGGTATCGAATCACAACGCGACCCGGCAAGACTTCGATCATTTGATGAAAGAGCTCTCCAATTGGGGCCGATGGGGCAAACAGGATCAAATGGGCGCGGTGAATCTCATCACGCCGGCGAAACGGAAACAAGCCCTCGCCGAGGTGAAGGAAGGTTTTTCCGTCTCGATGGCGCGCACCGCGGAGATGGAGCCGGCCATCGACAATCCCCGGCCGATTGTCCACGAAATGCAAAAAGGACGGGGGGGCGCCAAGAAAGCGCCGAGCGACATCGGCGCCGCTTCCGACACGTTTTTCATTGCCTATCACGGATTCGTGCACACGCACATGGATGCGTTCTGCCACCGAACGTACAAGGGCCAGATGTACAACGGATTCCCGAGCAGCGAGATCACCGACAAGGGCTGCGATGCTGGTTCGATCTTTGCTTTCAAGAATGGAATCATTACGCGCGGCGTTCTCATGGACATTCCGCGTTTAAAGGGAGTGGATTATCTCGAGCCCGGCACGCGCATTTATCCCGAGGATCTGGATGCCTGGGCGAAAGAAGCTCACCTCAAGATCTTGCCGGGTGATGCAGTGCTCATTCGCACGGGGCGGTGGGCGCGTCGCGATGCCAAGGGACCCTGGAACGCGTCGCAACTCGCGGGGCTGTACATGACCTGCGCCAAGTGGCTGCACCAGCATGACGCGGCGATTCTCGGCAGTGACGCGGCGGAGGACGTTCACCCGTCGGGTATCGAAGGGATCGCCGAACCGATTCACGCGTTGGTGCTCATTGCCATGGGCATGCCGATTTTCGACAATTTGGATCTGGAAGCGGTCAGCAAGGAAGCGGCCCAGCGGAAACGTTGGGATTTCCTGGTTACCGCCTCTCCGGCGGCGGTTCCCGGCGCCACCGGATCCGTTTTGAATCCCATCGCTACCTTCTGACCTGCGCCATTACCTGATTTGGCCGATTTCTCTTGAGACGGGATTCGACGTTGTTGCGAGAAAGTTTGAGAATGGCGCGTACCCCTCCTGAAGGAACACTGCCCCGTGGAAGCGTTTCCCCGCATTCAGAGCCCGAATGGCGCGCGAAATGCTTCGCCAAGACTGCTCTATTTCTCGAATGGCGCCGCGGACTCTGAAAAAAATTCACCGTCGCGCTTTCGATCCGCCAAATTTTCCCAGTGTAAGTGTCAGAGGTTTGCCGACGCATCATTCACGAATCCTGTGAATTGTTGAATTGGACGGCCACTTGCTCCGTTCCCAGATGCAGGAGGGCAGACAATCCGTGAAACATTTCGCCATAATGCCGGGGTTCCTCGTCTTCGCGAGTCTAGCTGTGGCCCAGATTCCGAATCCTACGCAGACGCAGCCCCCGCCTCCACCGGAGAACGCGAGCCAGCCTGCGCCAATCTTCCAGGTGACGGTGGTCTCTCGAACCACGAAGGCGATCAACTATCATCACCGCACCGGCACCACCCACATCGGGTTTCGCGGCACGGCGCTGATGCCGCCGGCGCGCGGAGAAGCGAGCGTCGAAAGCCAGCTCGGATCGACGAAAATCCAGACGCATCTGGATCACATGACCCCCGCAAATCAGTTCGGGCCGGAGTACATGACTTACGTCCTTTGGGCCATTACACCGGAGGGTCGCGCCAACAATCTCGGCGAAGTGGTGCTCCAGGGCGATCACGCCAATCTGCTCTCGACCACGGACCTGCAAAGCTTCGGACTGATCGTGACGGCCGAGCCGTATTTCGCGGTGACACAGCCGAGCGATGTAGTGGTCGCGGAAAATTTTGTTCGTAGCGACACCACCGGCACCATCGAACAGGTGGACGCGAAATATGAACTCCTTGAGCGCGGCACGTACGTGATGAATCATGGCGAATATCGCCCGGTGGAGGTGAATCCGAAGGGTCCGCTGCAATTGGCGGAGGCCGAGAATGCCGTACAGATTGCGCGCCTGGCGGGAGCGGATCGCTACGCCGCCGACACTTTCCAGAAAGCGATGATCGATCTAGAGAATGCCGAAGGCTTCCTGAATCATCATCACGATCGCAAGCAATCAGAGACCAATGCGCGTGAGGCGGCGCAGATGGCCGAGGACGCTCGCGTGATCACGATTCGCAAGATTCGCGACCAGCAATTAGCGAATGAACGCGCGGCCGACGCTGCCAGGGCGCAGGCTGCAGCCGAGCAGGCTCAGCTCGATCAGCGGCGCCGGGCACAAGCCGAAGCCGATCGTCTTGCCGCGGAAGAGGCCGAGCGCCAGGCGGACCAGGCGGCTGCGCGAGCCGTTCGCGAACGAGCGGCAGCGGACGCGGCTCGCCTCGCGGCGATCGAACAGCAGAAGATCCTCGAGACGCAGGCCGAACAGGCTCGCTTGAGCGCGCAGGAAGCGGAGCGCGCGCGGCAGGCGGCTGAACAGCAGCGCCAACAGGCGGAGTCGGAAAAAATCCAGCTTCGCGAACGTCTGCGGCAGCAGTTGAGCGCGATTCTGCAAACTCAGGAAACCGCGCGCGGCCTCATCGTGAACATCTCGGATGTGCTGTTCGATTTCAATCAGTACACCTTGAAACCGGGCGCTCGGGAGAAACTGGCGAAGGTTTCGGGAATCCTGCTTGCTTATCCGGGCCTGCAAATTCGCCTTGAAGGCTATACCGACAACATTGGCAGCGACGAATACAATCTGAAGCTTTCCGAGGAGCGCGCCAGCGCGGTTCGCGATTATCTGGTCGCCCAGGGAGTTCCCAGTTCGACCGTGAGCGCCGTCGGACTGGGCAAAGCGGATCCCGTGGCGTCGAACGATAACCAGGCCGGCCGGCAACAGAATCGGCGAGTGGACATGGTGGTCACCGGCGCGCCGATCGGCATCGGCGATTTGAGCGGGGACCGTTAATCGATTTTTTAAAGAGGGAAACATGAGTCGACATAACATTTCCGTTTTTGGCATTTATCATAATCACGCCGCCGTGGAGCGGGCGATCGAAGTTCTGCGCGAAGCGAGCTTTCGCGCAACCGATATCGCTGTGCTCTATCCGGAAAACGAAGGCACCAAAGATTTCGGCGTTGAGAAGAACACAAAAGCGCCGGAGGGTTGTGCCGCGGGCGCCGGCGCCGGAGCAGTGTTGGGAGGCACGTTCGCCTGCCTTGTCGGCCTCGGCTTGCTGGCGATTCCCGCATTGGCGCCCCTGGTAGTCGCGGGGCCGATGGTGAGTGCGCTCGCCGGTGTTGGCGCGGGCGGCGTCCTCGGGGGACTTATCGGGGCGCTCGCCGGATCCGGCGTGCCGGAGTACGAAGCGAAGCGTTATGAGGGTTTAATCCGGCGCGGGAGTATTCTGGTGTCGGTCCACTGCGACAATGCAGACTGGGCGCAGCGCGCGAGAAAGATTTTTCGGGATGCGGGCGCGGAAGATATCGCATCGGCCGTCGAGGCGCGTGGCGATTTCGCTCGAAGCGACCGGCCGAGGCCTCGTCACGCCTCCGGACGTTTTCCCAGCCCACCGCGCGCGGAAACGGCGGAGGAGATGGAGGCGCGCTCTCGCGAGGAGCAGCGGGTTCTGTAGTGTCCGTTTGAAAAAGCCACGCGGCAAGAACAACTTACAAGCGGGGATGGAGGAGAGTTTTTTCGGCAGAGTTAGCAGGGTGCTGAAAAAGGGGACAGACTACTCTGTCCCCGCCTTTAAGTTATTCATGCCCCGTGCGACCATGGCCGTGGACAGAGCGGTCTGTCCCCTTTTTCAGCACCCTGTTAGAGGTCAGTTATGCGGATGCGGTGGGACGTTAAGTGACTCCTGAGCGCCTGCCAGGCCGATCGGTATTCCTGTTTCCCCTGAATCAATAACAGGATAAACAGGTTTCGCTCCTGCTCCGCCCGCGCGGATTTCAAGGCTTCTCCGAGACTTTCAAGCCGCCAGGCGGACTCAAAGTAGAATTGCAGCAAGTCTTTACAGACTTGACATTGCCGTTTTTCGATCACCTGATCGTCTGCTGTGTAGCGGATTCGCCAACTTGCGCCAACCCCGCTTCCGTTTATCTTTCTGCTTCATCACTTTGTCGATGTCCCGTCCTTTTTTACCGGCGGGTCCGCGCCTCTCTGCTCACGCTGCACCTGCTTTTTCTTAAGTTCCCCCAGCTCCTTTGCGCATTCCGGGCAGATCGGGGGAATGTCATCCAGGCGCATCTCTTTTCCACAGCGGAAGCATCGTTCCATCACATCCTTCTTATCCTTCGACGCTTAAGGGACGCAATATGCTACTGGTACTAGAAGATGTAGTCCGTGCAGTGCGCCAGACCAAAATTCAGAAGTTATCTGGAAATGGTCAGCCGGAAGCGATTCGAATCGGGAGAGATTTCGCGGGTCGGGAAACCGGACGCGATCAGCAGCTTCCGGTGGGCGTTGTGCGCCTGCAGGAGTACATCTTTCAAGCGCTTCCCCTCCAGTCCCCGAAGTGACTGAATGGCGGCGCTGTATTCTTCAGCAGCGGACACGGCCTGTTGAGAATGCAGGTTTTTCATTCTCGTCCTGTGAATAGATCATCGGCCGGCCCTGAACGTTTCAGTAGAGGAGGTTGCAGTCCGGATGCTGAAATGAATGGTGGGCGCGACAGGACTCGAACCTGTGACCTCCTGCGTGTGAAGCAGGCGCTCTAACCAACTGAGCTACGCGCCCGGCTTGTGGGCTTCTTTTGATTTTAAAACACTTCCGGAATTTTTGAAACTCTCGCGCAAGCGCAAACGAGCACTGCCCGGTGCTCGGATCGAGTAGCGGTGCATCGGCGCGACTCTGTGGCAATCTGGACCCGCTGCGCGGCTAGGGCGTCAAAGCTCGATATGCTGGCCGGCATCGTCGGCGAACGGGTCGCGGTTCAAGCGCGCTTGAGCAGTTACGCGCAAAAAGAGCTCACCAAGCCAGGCGTCGGCTGGCTTGGTTCTCGTTTGGTTGAAATCTGGAACTCGTTCGCTGATTCATGCCATACCGATTTTCCACTTTGGGGTAGACTGGCTGAATGCGAAAACTTGCTGCGATGCTCCTGGCTGCCGCCGTGCTTCCGGCGACCGCGCAATCGATCGATTGGGATAAGGTTAACGCCGAGGCGTTGCGCCATCTTCAGGATTTGGTCCAGATCGATTCGAGCACGGGACACGAGATCCGCGTGGTTCAGTACGTCAAGAAAGTGCTGGACGCCGAAGGAATTCCGTCCACGGTGGTGTGGAAGGACCCGGAGCGCGCCGATTTGATCGCGCGCATCAAAGGGAACGGCTCCAAGCGGCCGCTGCTCATCATGGGCCACAGCGACACGGTAAAAGTCGACGCGGCCAAGTGGAAGATCGCGGGACCGTTCAGCGGCGCGCTGGTGGACGGGTACATTTACGGCCGCGGCGTGATCGACGATAAAAGCGATCTGTTTGCGGCGCTGATGACCACCATTCTTTTGAAGCGCACCGGCATGAAGCTCGACCGCGACGTGATCTTCGTGACCGAGTCGGGCGAGGAGGGGGCGTCGGGGTTCGGCATCGGTTACCTGGTGAGCGATCACTGGCCGGAGATCGAAGCGGAGGCGTGCCTGGCGGAAGCCGGACAGGTGGTGCGGCGCAACGGCACACCGGTGTTCGCCGCGATCGAGACCACCGAAAAAGTGCCGCGCGGGGCCAGGCTGGTGGCGACGGGCATTTCCGGGCATGGGTCGCGGCCCATGCGCACCAACGCGATCCTGCATCTTTCCGAAGCGGTGACGAAAGTTTCTCTGTGGGACCCGCCGATGCGCTTCAACGACACCACCCGCACGTATTTCGAAAAACTCGCGCAGATCAGCCCGCCCGAGGACGCACAGAGATTCCGCGACCTGTTCGATCCGGAGAAGTCGGCCGCGGTGCGCGAATATTTCGCGGTGCACCAGCCGACGTTTTATTCGATGCTGCACACCTCCATTTCGCCGAATATCATTCAAGGCGGGTTTCAGTCCAACGTGATTCCGTCCGAGGCCACGGCGACGCTGGACATCCGCGCCCTTCCGGACGAAAACATGCCGGCGTTTTTCGACATGATGCGCAAGGTGATCGACGATCCGGCGGTCCAGGTGGTGCCCACCTCGCGCACTGGCGCCGAGCGCCCCATTCCTCCACCGTCGAGCATCACTTCGGAGACTTATCGTCAGCTCGAAGCGGCATTCGAGAAGGTTTATCACGTGCCGGTTTTGCCGCTGATGCAGACCGGGGCGACGGACATGGCGCAACTGCGCGCCAGGGGCGTGCAATGCTACGGTGTGGGTCCGATGACCGATGAAGAAGATGGTCCCAAGGGGTTTGGCGTGCACAGCGACCAGGAGCGGCTGCTGGAGGATTCGGCCTACAAGCACCTCCAGCTTTGGTGGACGGCAGTCACCTCCATCGCCGGGGCGAAGTAGCCGTGTGAAGGGCGTTCGGCGGCGCCGGATTTTCGACGCTGAAGTCAACTCACGGATTGACACGAATTTTATGCGCTCTCTCTTGGAGCGCCTGCCGCGTCGACGTCCCTGACCGACTCCAGCAGCGGAGCTTCCGGCGAGCGAAGAGTACGAACATCACGTATCCGAGGCCGGCCGAAGAAGCGGCTGTACTCGCGATTGAACTGGCTGGCGCTTTCATACCCGACCTCAAAAGCCGCGCTCGCCGCGTCCAGACCAGCCGTCAGCATCCGCTGCCGCGCCGCGTGCAAGCGAAGCTGTTTTTTGATATTGCAGTGGACTCATCGACGTGAGCACCCGGGAATGATGGTGCAGCGTAGACACGTCCATACCCGCCAATTGCGCGGAACCTCGACGCGAAGCGTCTTCGGGTAGTTCGCCCTGAGAGCCGCACAGATCCAATTGACGGCGGAGGATCTGCGGGAGATCGCCACCACCGCATCGAAGATCACGATTCAAGGCGCCCGCTATCCCGAGGAACTGGAGCGGATGACGTACCGCTAAAAAGAGGCCAATTTGAGATCGCTATTCGCAACTCACGGCTTCGGTTGCAAATAATTCTTGATCACCTTGTCGACGTAGTTCTGTGTCTCCGGATACGGCGGCAATCCTTTGTATTTCTCCACCGCGCCTTCGCCCGCGTTGTAAGCGGCCAGCGCCTTGATGGCGTCGCCGTTGTACTTGATCAGCAGCTCGCGCAGAAGCCGCGTGCCGGCTTCGATGTTCTGCGCCGGGTCCTTCGGATCGGCCGCCAGCGCTCGAGCCGTCGAGGGCATCAGTTGCATCACCCCGATCGCGCCTTTGGGAGAAACCGCCTTCGGGTTCATCGCCGATTCGACTTTCGCCACACTTTCGACAAACCGGGCCGGCAGAGCGTAACGCGCAGCGGCGTCCTTCACCATGGTTTTGGGATCGGGCGGCGGAGGCGGAGGCGCAGGTTTAGCCGGCTGCGGCGCGGGCGGAGGAGGAACGTAATCGTCGGCTTCAAAACCGGTTACGGCGCTGGCCGGAACCTCGGTCACGCCGCTGTTGGCAAACAGGCGAACCGTCTGACCGTCGGTTTCGTGCCGCTCCACATGAATTCGCGCGCCGCTCGACAAAATCACGTATTCTCCGGCAAATACAGGACTTGCCAGCAGCGCGAGGCAACACAAATGGATCCGGTTCATCCTCAAGCAGATTAGACGCCGCATCAGTGCGAAGCGTGCAGCGGAGCCATCGAAACCATACTTAATCCGGCGATAAACAAAACCAGCATGAACCCGATCATGGCTTTGACGCGTGGTTGGGCGCCCTTGAATTCGCGCCAGACGATCAATCCCCACAACGCGCTGACCATGGTGGCGCCTTGGCCCAGCGCATAGCTGACCGCCGGGCCAACCTGCACCGTCACCGGACTGGCCGCGGCCGCGAAGTTGCAGATTCCGCCGACCATCCAGATCAATCCGCCGGCGATGCCCAGCAGGTGCTGGCGCACTGTGCCCTTCAGATAATCCTTGGTTTGAATGGGCTCGCCCTCCACCGGGAAATTGAGGAAAAACGGGAGATAGAAGAGGCTCGATATGAGAACGCCTACCCCGAAAAGCAGGGCCAGCGAATACGGCGCCAGGCCGATCTCGCCCTGCCGCGACAATTCGAGCATCGGATAAAACGCGCCCATCAACAGACCGCTGACAATGCTTAATAGGATGCCGCGGGCGGCGCCGGTCGGCTTTGGCGGCCGCTTTTTCGCCCGGGGATCGATTTGCAGAGCCGCTTTCTTGGCCGCGTCTTCCTGATCATCCAGGTAACCGCTATAGGCGAACGCGTCCACGATGATGGCCCCCACCACCAGAAACACGCCGCCAAACAACAGGATCGGATTGCCTTGCGGATTGAGCGCGTAATTCCAGACGACGCCCTCGACCAGCGCCAGCCCGATGCCGATCGGAAACGCCACGGCCATGCCGGAAACAGCGATGGCCGCTACCAGCAGCATGTTGGCCAGATTGAAGACGGCGCCGGCCGCACCGGCCCACAGCATTTCGCGCTTGCCGGCGATCAGCAGATTGTCGCTGAAGGTCAATTCCTGAGGCAGCCACTGTCCCGCGGTATAAGCGGCGATCACGGCGCACAGCAGAAGGCCCAGCGAATAGTCGTAGTAATATAGCTCAAAGCGCCATTTCCCGGATAGTTTTTGGGTGTTGGCCCAGGACCCCCAACAAAACATGGAAATAATCAGCAGCGCCAGGGCGGCCCCATAGGTATTAGGAAGAATCATATCCGCAACGCCGTCTTGCCATACGGGAAACGCACTAAAGCTTTTCCCGCCTTCATCCGAATCAAAAGGATAGTTCATCTTACACCAGATCCGGGAGGTTAAAAATGGTGAGAAGGCTTTGGCCGCTGCTATCGCTCACCATGGCTCTCTTGTCCGGGCAAAGAGCCAAACCGGTTTACGATCCGGAGACCAGGGACGGTCTGCTGATCCAGCACATCGAGCAGGAAACCGATCCGGCGCAGAAACTCGGCTATATGGAGCAATTCGCGTCGGCATATCCAAAACATCCCGCCATCGCCTGGGTTTACGATCAGCTTCAGCCGGCCTATTTCGACGCGAAATCGTGGGACCAGGTGATGCGCATCGGCGAGTTGCGCTTGGCCCTGGAGCCGGAAAATCTGCAAGCGGGTGAGCTGGCGCTGCGCGCGGCTGAAGCCAGCCACGACGCCTCGCGAATTCTGGATTGGGCGGATCGCGTGTGGCCGCTGGCCAACACGCTCGCCGGCCGCGGCGGCGCGAACTCGGCCGAAGCCCGGCAAACCGCCGGATATGCCGAGTTTCTGGCGTACTCGACGGCCATCGGCGCCGCGGACCCGCGGCGGCGTCTGGAACTGCTCCAGAATTTCGAGCAGCATATGCCCGGCAGCAAGTACGCCGCGACCCTGACGCCCGAATATTTCGAGATTTACCAGTCGCTCAACGACGAGCAGAAATCGATCGAAATGGCCGAAAAAGGCCTGGAAAAAGATCCGCAAAACGCGGAAATGCTGATGTATTTAGCGGAAATTAACGCTCGCAAGGATGATCCGCATGAGCGCCAGACGGTGATCGCCTACACCACGCGGGCGGTTGGGGCCCTGGAGCGGATGCCGCGTCCGGCGTCGCTGAGCGAAGACGTATGGACTCGCCGAAAAGCCGCGCTGCTGACGCTGGCGAATTACCTGGGCGGCGTTTCGAACAGTCTGAACCACAACTACTCCCGTGCGGACGTCATGCTGCGCGCGGCGGTCGCCGGCATGGGAGAAAACGATCCGCGGCTTCCCGCGGCTTTATACCACCTGGGTATGGCCAATTACCGTCTGGCGGAAGCGGGCAACAACCGCAGCCGTCCGGTGGACGCGCTGAAGTTCCTGCGGCGCTGCGCGGAGATTAGCAGTCCGTTTCAACAGCAGGCTTTGAAGGACGTCGCGGGGATCAAAGCGGAATATAGTCTGCCGTGAAATGAGGAGTGGGAGTGGATGGCGGCTCCCCACTGCCCGCTACCCGGCTAACCGCGTGGGCGACGGCAGTAGCAGCGCATCGCGTCGATCCGAACAGAGCGATTCGGCCAGATCGACGCCTTTGAGCGTGATAAAATACCGGCCATTGTCGGTGCGCTGCACGCATTGGCTTTCTTTGAGGTACCACAACGTGAATTCCAGGTGTTCCCTGGGAACGCCCAGCAGATCCTCGAAATCCTTCAGCGTCATGCTGGGCTGATCCGGCTGGACGATTCGTTTGCGGTAGAGCAGACTCAGGACGCCGTGGCGCTTGCGGCGCTCCGCCTCGACGCCCTGGGTGGAGCTGGACTGGTCGAAAATTCTCCAGGCCAGCCGCCGGTGTTCGCGATGCTGCACGTCGTAGGCGGCGCGGCGTTCCGGTTCGCTCAGCACCTGGTAGGCTTCGCTGACCACGCGAAAAATTTCGACATTGCCGGTTTCCGAATTATCCGGATGATAACGCTGCGCCAGGATGCGGTACACGCGATGCACCGTCTCCAATTCCGCCGTGGGGCTGAGCTGAAGAATCTCGTAATAGTCTGGCAATCCGCTTGTCTGCACCCACTTTTTTATACGAAGTTCGGGCCTCGCTTGCCATAGGTATTTGGTCCCCCTTCCGGTTACCGCAGGCGAGTACTTTCGTATTAAGGTATACAGATGAAAACCATTGCGGCTCTTTTCTGCGCGTCGCTGATGGCCGCGGCGCAACCTGCATCCCTCGCCCGGCTCCAATCGAATATCGAACGGCTTACGCGATCGGTGAACGCGAAATGGGGCATTTACATGAAATGCCTGGAGACCGGCGAGGTAATCGCCATCCACGCGGACGAGCCGATGGAGACGATGAGCGTCATCAAAATCCCGCTGATGGTGGAGGCCTTTCCGGCAGATCGGCGAAGGCAAATTTAACCTGACCGATCGGGTGACCATTACGGACGCGGATAAACGCCCCGGGACGGGCGTCATCCGGTCGCTCGACGCGGGCGCGAACCTGACCATCAAGGATTTGCTCACGTTGATGATTATTGTCAGCGACAACACGGCGACGGATCTGATGTACGGAAAAATCGGCGGGCCGGCGGCGGTGAATGGCGAGATGGACCGCCTGGGATTCAAGACCATTCGCGCGCAGCGGACGGGCAAGGAATGGTTCGCGGCGCTCGCGGCGGCGCCGTCGGCGGAGGAGTTTTACCGGCAGGGAAAGACTCCGTTCGGATTATCGTCGCCGCGGGAAATGGGGATGCTGCTCGAAAAAATCAAGCGCGGCGAAGCGGTGAGTCCGGCCGCGAGCGAGCAGATGCTGCGAATGCTGCGCGGGCAGGTGTATACCACGCGGCTGCCGAAATATGTCACCGGATTTCGCGTGGCGCATAAAACCGGGGATTTTCTGCCATATGTCGGAAATGATGTGGGAATTCTGGAAAGTCCCAAGAGAAATATTGTTTTGTGCGTATTTACGGGGCAGCATTATGGCGTGGGGACCTATCTCGAAGACGCGATCGGACGGATTGCGGAACTGGTCGCGAACTATTACGGCTCGTAATTTCGAAAAAATCGGAGTTTTTGAAACCTCTTCCCGCCACGGTTTTATCTTGCCGCGGCAGGAAGCGAGACTTCCAAGCGCGCGCCGCCTTCGGGGCGATTGCTGGCCGAGATGGTTCCGCCATGCTGCGTCACGATTCCGTGCGCGACCGTTAATCCCAGGCCGGTGCCGCGGGCGTCCAGACGCGTAGTGACGAAGGCGTCGAAAATGTCGGGCAGAACTTCGGCAGAGATGCCGCGGCCATTATCTTCAATGGTGACCAGCATGCGGCGGTTTTGCAGGCGCGCGCGAACTTCGATGCGGCCGGAGGCGCGCTCGATCGCATTGAGAGCGTTGCGCAGCAGATTGACAAAAACCTGAATCAGACGATCGGAGTTGCCGATGACGCGATCGTCCGGGCCGGCGTTGTTGATGAAATCAACGCCGGAAGATTTTTCATCGATGGCCACCAGTCCCCAGGCTTCATCGATTAATGGGCCGATGGCGATGGGCTCCATTTTGCTCGAGCGGACTTTCGAAAAATCCAGCAGGCTTTCGCTGATGCGCTGAAGACGCTCGGCGACACGCTTCATTCGCTCCAGGCGTTCGAGCGCGTGCCGGTCGGTGGTGGTTTCGATTAATTTTTCGATCGATCCGTTCAACACGGCGAGCGGCGTGTTCAATTCGTGCGCGACGCTGGCGGACAACAGGCCCAGGCTGACCAGGCGGTCCTGTTCTTCCAGGCGGCGCAGCGCGGTGGCCAGCTCGTCTTCCTGACGGCGCAGCGCGGCGACGGTTTCGTTGCGGGAACGCATGATCTGGCCGATTTCGTCGGCGAGAATTTCCTGCGTAGGAATCATTTCGCGGTCGCGATCGCCGGCCTGGGTCGCGGTGTCGGCTTCGAGCATGCGGCGCAGCGGGCGGTACACGTACAGCGGCATGATGGCCGATTCGAGAAACAGCACCGAAAGAATGTAAATGCTTCCGAGGATGAGGAAGAGCGTCAATTTGGCGCGGTTGATCGAGTCGCGGTAAGAATCCTGCGCCAGCGCGATTTCCGAGGGGGTGTGGGGGAGCTGTTGAATCATCGCGACTTCTCTGGTGTGTGCGTCGGCGACGAGTTTCTCGAACAAAGGGATCAGCGAAAAATAGGCGGCACAGGTCAGAATCAGAAAAAACAAATTGTGCAGGACCATTAATTTCGGGCGGACCTTCAGGTTTCCGAAGAGCCTGGTGAGGTGATCTTTTGCCCGGTCAAACAAGAAAACGATGCTCCCGATTTTTTAGGCCTGCGCACGATACCGGTTCCGATATAGCGGCAAAGGGCACTCCGGACAACTTCCGGACTGCTTCTATTGTCACTCGACCGGTTACCGGGCTGCGCGGCGATTCCGCCACGGTGAAGACGGACCGCGCCCGGCCGGCGCTGCTGCCGTCAGTCGACCAGGCCCTCCTGGATGGCGTACCGCGTCAGTTCGGCGTTGCTGCGCATGTGCATCTTTTCGAGCACGCGCGAGCGATAGGTGCTGATGGTCTTGACGCTCAAGGAAATTTCCGCAGCAATCTGCGACACCGTTCTTCCGCAGGCGATCTTGCACATCACTTGAAATTCGCGATCGGAAAGCGTTTCATGCAGAGGCCGCTGGCCATCGCCATCGAGGGCGCCCGCCAGTGCTTCGGCCAGCGTCGCACTCACGTATTTTCGTCCGGTCAGGACCTTGCGAATCGCAGTGACCACTTCGGCAGCGCCGTTGGCCTTGCTCACGTAGCCGTTGGCGCCAGCCTTAATGGCCCGCACCGCGAACCGTTCCTCGGCGTGCATGCTCAGCACCAGCACGGGAAGGTTCGGACGTACACGGCGGATCTCCTGGAGCACTTCCAGGCCGGCGCGTCCGGGCATGGTCAGGTCCAACACCAGGACGTCCCAGCAATCGCGCTGAACCTTTTCGAGAACCTGTTCGGAATCTTCCGCCTCGCCCGCGAGTTCCAGGTCCGGCTCGGCGTCGAGCAACTGTTTTAACCCTTTACGTAACAACGGATGATCATCAGCGACAAGGACACGTGCCATTAAAAAAACCGTCTTTCATTATGTCAAAAGGCGTCCGGCAAAGCCACCCGAACTTTCTAAGGATTCATCCGGTCTGAAAGTCTTTCTTGCAGTAGCGGTTACCAAAAAATGCGCGAAACGCCGCAGGTTGGCCGAAGAGTTGCTCATTTGTCCGGCGTGCAGTTCGGTAATAGTTCGGAATCAACAAGATGCGGCGAAAAGCTGAAAAATCTTCCGATTCCGTTTCTGAAGATTCTACCGGCGGTCGCGATGCTTAGTTTAGCGAGCGGCTGCCACACCTCGACTATTTCGGTCGAGGCCAGTACGACCCGGGTTCCCGTGGTTGCTCCCGCGGGCACCGTTCTCCGGGTACGGCTCGGCGAAACACTAGATTCTGGGCGGAGCCGCCCCGGGGATCGGTTTACCGGCGCACTGGATTCGCCGGTGATGGCGGGAACAATGGAAGTTCTTGCGAAAGGTACGGTGGTAATAGGGCACGTGCTGAGTGCGTGTGCATTGGGCAAGGATGGCGAGGCGAGGCTGGTGGTCACACTGGATTCATACGAGCGCGACGGACACTGGTACGCGCTCGCGACAAATTCCGTGGCACGTATCGCCCATCGCGATGCCGTGAGGTGGTTCAACAAAGGTACGAATTGGAACGTAGCACGGATTTCGCTGCCGGCCGAATCGATTATCGGATTCACGTTGGCGAGCACGCTTGCCGCGTAACCAACAGCGAAGAGTGAAAGGGGAAAAACAATGAAGAGCATAGTATTGACGACAGCCGCAGTGGTTTTGAGTCTGGCGGGCACGGGTTGCGCGACCCACAAGTATGTGGCCAAGACCGTAGCTCCGGTGAAACAGGAGGCCGACGCCAACCAAGCCAAGAATGTGGAACAGGACAAAACGATCACGGCGCAGGGCACCGAAATTCAGGACCTGGATCGCGATCTGTCCCATACCAAGGAACAACTGAAGGATACCGATAACAAGGCGACGCAGGCCGGACAAGCCGCCCAGGCTGCCGATCAGAAGGCCGCCAACGCGCAGCAGGCCGCCGACGGCGCGCAGCAGACCGCGACCGGCGCACGCACCTTCGCCGAGCAGGGGCTCGACCGGCTGGGTCACACCGTCGACACCATGAACAAATATCAGATGGCGAAATCGGATACGGTGCTGTTTGCAGTCAATCGCGATACCTTGACGGATGAAGGCCGGCAGCAGCTCGACGATCTGGCCAAGCAGGCGCAGGGTATGGAGCGCTACGTGATCGAAATTCAGGGATTCACGGACAAGACCGGTCCCGCGTCGTACAACGACATTTTGAGCCAGCGGCGCGCCGAAGCGGTGGCGCGGTATCTGACCACGCAGTATAAGATTCCGGTGCGCAACATCACCATGCTGGGCGAAGGGTACGCGATGCCGGTGGCCAATGACCGGACGCGCGAGGGCCGCAAACAGAATCGCCGGGTAGAGGTGAAGCTGTGGGTGCCCGAAACGGAAGCGGCGCGGAGCGTCGCGGCCGGTCCGGGAGCGCAAAACTAAAGGTTCTTACGGGATAGTCGCCGGCCCCTCCGACCCGGCGGCTTCAGGGCAGGTAATTGGGAGAGATTCGCCGCGGGGAAATCTGCACACCTCGCCTGGTTGACTTCGGTCACCCGATCTCTTCGATTCCTGCCCTGCTTTGTTTTTGGAGGCTGCGAAAACCCCGCCGTTCAACCCCGGCAGATCTGCCGGGGCTTTCTAAACCGTGTAAAAGAGCCTGTGTGACAAATCGGCGCCACCGCTTGCGGGCGGCGGCGCACGCACTGGTGCGTGCCGTATCGACACTCTACACTGGTTTGAGACGTGTCTCTTATCGATTTTCTGTTTGGCCGGCCGCTGCCCACCTCCGACGAACGCGGCGAACGGATCGGCCCCTCCAAAGGCATTCCGATTTTCGGACTGGACGCGCTCAGTTCCGCCGCGTATGGTCCGGAAGCGGCGCTGACGCTGCTGATCCCGCTGGGCGCGGCGGGCGTCGCCTACATCGTCCCCATTTCCGCCAGCATCATCGCGCTGCTGGCCATCGTTTATTTTTCCTACCGCCAGACCATCGATTCCTATCCCGGCGGCGGAGGATCGTACACCGTAGCGCGCGAAAACCTGGGAGTCATGCCGGGCTTGCTGGCCGCGGCGGCGCTGATGGTCGACTACATTCTGGTGGTCGCCGTGGGAATTTCGGCGGTCGTGGGCGCGCTGGTTTCGGCCGTGCCCAGCCTGCAGCCGCACACGCTGGTGTTGTGCCTGGTGATTTTGTTCCTGATCACGACCATCAATCTGCGCGGCGTGCGCGAGGCCGGGGCGATTTTTCTGGTTCCGACGTATTCCTTCATCGCCGCGCTGCTGATCGTGATCGCGATCGGCTGCGGGAAGGCGCTGTTGCATGGCGGGCATCCGGTGGCGGTGCTCGCCGCGGCACATGCGCAGCCCGCGGTGGCCGCGGTTTCGGCGTGGCTGCTGCTCAAGGCGTTCGCCTCCGGCTGCACGGCGATGACCGGCGTCGAAGCGGTCAGCAACGGCGTGAAGGCCTTTCGCGAGCCCACCGCGGCCACCGCGAAACGCACGCTGACGGTGATCATCGCGCTGCTGATCGTGATGCTGGCGGGCATCGCCTATCTGGTGCGCGCCTACGGAATCGCCGCCACCGATCCGGGCCAACCCGGCTATGACAGCGTGCTGTCGCTGCTGATCGCGGCGGTCGCCGGCAAGGGAATTTTCTATTACGTCTCGATGGGCGCGATTTTAATGGTGCTGGCGCTTTCGGCCAACACCGCGTTCGCCGATTTTCCACGCCTGTGCCGCGTGATCGCGCACGATGGCTACCTGCCGCGCTCGTTCCAGGCGCGCGGGCGGCGGCTGGTTTTTTCCCAAGGCGTGTATGTTCTTTCGGGATTTGCCGCGGTGCTGCTGCTGATTTTCGGCGGCGTGACCGACCGGTTGATTCCGCTGTTCGCGGTGGGCGCCTTCCTGGCGTTCACACTGTCGCAGGCGGGGATGGTGGAGCACTGGAAACGCCAAGGCGGCGCGCACGCCTTCCATAACCGGCTGGTGAACGGCGCGGGCGCGCTGGTTACCGGCATCACGGTGATCGTGGTGCTGGTGGCCAAATTCGCCGAAGGCGCCTGGATCACGCTGCTGCTGATTCCGGGATTGGTCTTATTGATGATCGCGGTGCGGCGGCAGTATCACATTATGGGGATGCAGATCGCCAGCCAGTCGCCGCTGAAGTTGACTGCGTTTCGGCCGCCGCTGGTGGTGGTGCCGCTCGACCGCTGGAGCAAGATGGCGCAGCGCGCGCTGACCTTCGGATTGAACATTTCCCCCGACGTGCTGGCCGTGCACATCGAAGGCGAGCGCACCGTGTACCTACAGCAGGAATGGCACGACTACGTGGAAGCGCCGGTGACCGAATTGGGGCTATGCGCGCCGCGCCTGGTGGTGATTCCCTCGCCGTACCGCTTCGTCATCACGCCGATCGTCGATTTCGTGCTGGAGCTGTCGCGCAAGCGGCCGGAGCGGCAGATCGCCGTGCTGATTCCGGAAGTAGTCGAGCGGCGCTGGTATTATCACGCCCTGCACAACCAGCGTGGAGCGGCGTTGAAGGCGCTGCTGTATTTCAAGGGTAATCCGTCGATCGTGGTGATCAACCTGCCGTGGTACATGAAGGAGTAAAAAAAGGCAGGTCGGAGACCTGCCCCACCACGGATCAAGCCAATTGCGCCAAGGTGGGGCAGGTCCCCGACCTGCCTTCCAGTGACGCATGCGCTACATTGAAAACACATGATCGTCGACGTGGAAGGGATCTCGCTGCATCTGGCGCATCCTGATGAACTGCCGGGCACCTGGGTGGGGCAGGAAGAAGTGATGCGCGAGCTGCTGGCCGCTTGGCTGGTGATCGATCCGCAGGATCTGCCGATGAATCCGCGGCTGCTGGGGAAACCGGGCGTCGGCAAAACCACGCTGGCTTACGCCGCGGCCAAACGGCTGGGGCGCGAGGTTTATATTTTGCAGGCCACCGTCGACACCCGGCCGGAGGATTTGCTGGTTACGCCGGTGATCGAGGGCGAAGCCAGACTGCGCTACGTCGCCTCGCCGCTGGTGACGGCGATGCTGCGCGGCGGCATCGTGATTCTCGATGAAGGCAACCGGATGAGCGAGAAAAGCTGGGCCAGCCTGGCGCCTTTGCTCGATAACCGCCGCTATGTCGAATCGATTGTCGCGGGAATCAAGATCAAGGCGCATCCGCTGTTCCGCCTGGTGGCCACCATGAACGACGACGCCAGCACCTTCGACCTGCCCGAGTACATTCATTCCCGGCTGCAACCGCAAATTCTCATCGATTTTCCGGAACGATATGAGGAATTTGCGATATTACGCGAGAATTTACCGTTCGGCGACGATCGTATTCTCAGTTACGTCACCGATTTTCTCCAGCAGGCGCACGCGGCCGACGAGCGCTACACCGTGCGCGACGGGATTAATATTGCCCGATTCGCCATGAAGCTCGGCCAGGAAAGCGGGAGCGTGAGCGAAGGCGCGCTGCGCAAAGCCATCGAGCAGACGCTCGGCGAAGAGGCCCTGCGCTATGTCCCTCGAGTCTGAAATCAAGGCCGGCGCGCTGGACCGCGGCCGATTTTCGTACTTCCCGGTCGTTCCCGGACGGATGGAATTTTCGGCCGCCCTGCGCCGCCGGTTATTGGCGGAAAAACCCGGAATTATTGCCGTCGAATTGCCGGGATTTTTGGCGGAATACTACCGGCGGGCGCTGGCGCGACTGCCGGAAATGTCCGTCATTCTTTATACCGACGAAGCCGATGACGAGCGCGCCGTGTATGTTCCGGTGGAGCCGGCCGATCCGTTCACGGAAGCGCTGCGGACGGCGGAAGAGATCGGCGCCGAAGTCATTTTTCTCGAACCCGATTCGATCGAACGGCCGCATCTGCCCGATGTATATCCCGATAGCTACGCGGTCCGCCGCGTGGGGCTGGAAAAATACATCGAGGCGTATCGAGTGTGGCCGCAGACGCGAACCGACGAAGTATCCGCGCACGCTTCGGCGATGGCGTGGAAGCTGCAAGGGGCCGATCCCGAGAAACGGGTTTTTGTGGTGGTGGCGTTGAATCTGCTCGATCCGCTTTTAGATGCCATGGAGGCGCCGCAGCCGGAGCCTGCGCGCGGGAAAAAAATCGAAACGCGGCTGCTGAATCCGCATCCGGATTGCCTGGCGGAAATTACCATCGAGTATCCCTACTTGCAGGAGCGCTACGAATTTTTCCGGCTCGATCTGCGCGGCGAAGAAAATCTGGACCGGCCGCGCGTGCAGCTCGAATTGCTGCGCGAGGCGGAAGCGAAATACACGGCGTCGACCGGAGAAAAACTGGCGCACTGGCAGCGCCGGATGATCGCGCGCTACACGCGGAATCTGGCGCAGATCAGCGGCGATTTGATCGCCAACGTGTACGATTTAGCGGTCGCGGCGCGATCGGTGGTGGACGACAACTACGGCTGGGAAACGTGGCAGATGGCGAACCGGTATCTGGCGCAGCAGGAGGCGTCGGACCTGGAGACCGTTCGCCTGAGCGCGAGCGAGATCTGGATCAACACCAAGCGGCTACGCATCCGGCGGCGATTGCCGCGCCCGAAACAGCGGTTGAAACCGGCCGGTTTGAAGCCGCGCAAACGCGAAAAATATCCGGGCGAATGGGCCAAACAAACCACCGGCAACGCGATCTGCTCGTATCCACCGGAAGATCTGGTGATCGAAGAGTACGGGCGATTTTTGAAGCAGAAAGCCAAGGCGATTCTTTCCGAAGAGCGGGTGCGCGTGGAGCCGTTCACCACCTCGATTCTGGACGGCATCGATATTCGCGAAACCATCCGCAACTGGCACCGGCGCAAAATTTTCGTGCGCAAGGCCGACCGGCTGGCCGGCCAGGTGGGCGCGGTGGTGGTGATTTTTGACGAGGATCGCCAGGACCGGTATCCTTATTTGACCACCTGGCTGGGCGAGCATCAGAACGAATCGGATATGTCGTTTTATTCGACATTTCCGTTTGAGAATCTGGTGGGTCCGGGGATCGGGCGCGCGGAATATGGCGGATTTTTGATGACTTTGCCGCCGCGCCGGCTATTCGATGTGTGGTCTGACCCGGATTATGACTTTACCGAGTCCAAACCGGAGCGATTATTGATGGCCGGGCTTGATTATTCGGTCGAGAGATTTGTGGTTTATGTGGCCGCGAAGCCGCCGCGGTCCATTTTCAAGTCGATTGCAGCGCATTTGAATCGCAAAATATTATACGTCCCGATCGGGCAATTATCGCCGGCAAAAATAAAGAAATTACGGGTGGTGCATGTGCTGGACAGTTATGACCGGCGGGCGGAGGCCAAGGATTACTTGTGGTGATCGCGCAAACCGGCGGTGCGGCCCGCGAAATAACCTAAAATCGCGGCAAAGACGAAACACATAATTTGCGGCAGCAGGGCGTCCATGCGCTCTGTATCGGCCGGTTCCTGCCGGGACTGTAACGTTATATACTGATGCCTGCCCTAAAAGGAGGGGTGCGGCATGTCGTTCCTGGCATGGATCGTTCTGGGCCTGGTGGCGGGCTTCATTGGGAGCAAAATCGTCAACCGGCGCGGCGAGGGCTTTTTTCTCGACATCGCGCTCGGCATTGTGGGCGCCATCGTCGGCGGATGGCTGACGCAATTTTTCGGTTTGGGCGGCGTCTCCGGCCTGAACCTGTACAGCCTGGCGATCGCCGTCGTGGGCGCGATCGTGGTGCTGTTCGTCTATCACGCGGTTCGCAAGGCGGTTTGAATCAGGCCGCGGTTATTGACGGCGCTGCCCGGGCTGATGAGGCGGCCGCGCGTCGCTTTTCGCCGGCGGTGTCACTAATTGCTCGGCCTGCTGTTCGCTCAGCGCCAGCACCACGTGCGCGGTCGAGCCGTTGACGCCGAACGTGGTCGCGCCGCTGAGCGTATTCAGCTTGTTATTGGCGTTCTGGTTGTTCTGCGCCATGCTCAACAAGAATTGCAGAACGTCCACCACCGATTGCGCGTTCTGCGGAGAGGCCGTCGTCAGATCGGCGGTAACCGTCACACCGGACGAATTCAAATTCACGCCGCCGGAGCTTTGCTGGATGGATTGGAACAGATTATTGCTCGACAGATTGCCCAGGTTGCCGGCCTTTCCGTTCAGAAAATCAGATAGCGGAGTGGCCGTGGCGAACCACGCCTGATAGCTTCCCGCCGCGTTGGTGGCCTGCGTGGCCAGCGCTCCGGAAAAGACCGCGCCCGAGTTTTTGCGATCGATTGCGCCCTGGACGAGCGGCAACGGTCCCACCGCGATGGTCTGATTATCGAGAAACGCCAGCGCCGGTGGCGTACCGCCCGCGTTTTTGCCGGGGCTGGTGAGGATGGTCGCGCCGTTGTACTGGGAAACGGTGGCGCCCTGAGCGGTGGCCGCGGCGGTGATCTTCGAGGGAACGAAGGTGCCGACGCCTAGGACGAGACCCTGCTTGCCGGTCGACTCGACGCTGGTCGCGGCCAGGATGTATTGCAGGTCGTAGCGCGGGTCGAAGCCGGTGGCGCCGACGAATTGCAGGAATCCGCCGCTTGCCGGCTGGAATTGGGAAAGAAGATACTGGCCGAAGGGCGAAGAGCTCATCTGATCCACCTGCACTCCGGAAAGGATGGCCGTATCGGGCATCACCAGGTTTAAGAGCGCCTGATTAACGGTCGCGGCGGACGCGGAGGCGGCGAGAATCACGGCGAAAAACGCACAGCGGAGAGTTTTCATATCGTCCTCACACACAATTCTACGCTGGCCGATCGGGAAGGTTCCGATTATTTTCGCTGCGGTAACCTTCCTGGAACCACGAGGTAATCTGTTGCGTATGCCGATCATGCGAATCTCCCTGCTTTTTGTGGCTGTGGCAGCGCTGGCCTGCGGCGCCGACGTGAAGGATTTTTCGAAGACGGTCCCGCTGGACGCAAAGGGCCGTTTTTCGCTCGATACTTATAAAGGATCGATCCACATCGCGGCGTGGGACCAGCCGCGGGCGGAAATCAGCGCGCGCATCGAAGCCGAACCGGGCTGGCGCTCGATGCCTGTGGAGGACGTCGAAATTCGCGTGGACGCGCTCAGCTCCGACGTTCGCGTCAAGACCGAGTATCTGCGCCATGTTTTTGATGATGGGAACCTGCCGCTGGTGCATTACACGATTCACATCCCGCGCGGCGCCAGCCTGCGCGTCAAAGATTATAAATCGGATTCGGAGATTTCGGGCGTTCAGGGCGAGATCGAGTTCGATACCTACAAAGGCACGGCGCACATTGAGGGAATTCAGAACGCGCTTACACTTGAAACCTACAAAGGAAATATCCGCGCCATCTTCACCCAATTTGCGCAGAACAGCCGCATGAACACTTACAAAGGGACCATCGACGTTTCCCTGCCGCGCGCGAGCGCCTTCGATCTTCATTCGACCACCCACCGCGGCGCACTGGACTGCGATTTTCCGCGCACCATTCACGCCACCCGCGACCTGCGCAGCATGGATGGCGCGGTGAATGGCGGGGGTCCGCTGCTGCGCGTCAGTTCGTATCGCGGAAATATTCGGCTCCGGGCAATTTGAGGTGTGGGTGGTGGGTCGTGGGGGCAGCCGGCGATTCATGCGCATCCCGCCGGCTTCCTAACCGCCCGCTTCCTGCTCCCAATATTTTAAACGTCCTTTACTTGCAATCACCTAAGATGGTACCCTCAGTTCTTAATGCGAACAGTCGACCTGATTCATCGCAAGCGGGATGGCGAGGAGTTGTCGCCCGAGGAAATTGGCTGGCTCGTTGACGGTTATACGAGCGGC
Organism: Bryobacteraceae bacterium; assembly: GCA_035507655.1. Taxonomy (GTDB): domain Bacteria; phylum Acidobacteriota; class Terriglobia; order Bryobacterales; family Bryobacteraceae; genus Palsa-187. The sequence continues at coordinate 80,442 of DATJNW010000105.1, forward strand.
AGCATCCCCGATTATCAAATATCCGCGTTCCTGATGGCGGTGTTCTTCGCGAACATGACCGATCGCGAAGTCAGCGCGCTGACCGAACGTATGGTCAAATCCGGCGAAACCATCGATCTTTCTTCGGTTCCCGGCCTGAAAGTGGACAAGCATTCGACCGGCGGCGTGGGCGATAAGACCAGCCTGATTGCGGCTCCGCTGGCGGCGGCGGCGGGCGTCGCGGTCCCCATGATTTCGGGGCGCGCGCTGGGCCACACCGGGGGTACGCTCGACAAGCTGGAATCGATTCCGGGGTTTCGAACCAATCTGACCATCGATGAATTTCGCGACCAGCTCGGGAAACTGAAGCTGGCGTTCATGGGACAGACGCCGCAAGTGGCTCCGGCCGACGGCAAATTGTACGCGCTGCGCGACTCGACGGCGACGGTGGAATCGATTCCGCTGATCGCGTCGTCGATCATGTCGAAGAAACTGGCGGAGGGGATGGATGCGCTGGTGCTGGACGTGAAGGTCGGCTCGGGCGCGTTCATGAAGCGGCAGGTGGATGCGCGGCGGCTGGCGCAGATGATGGTCGGCATCGGACGGCGGCTGGATAAGCGGGTTCAGGCGCTGATTACGGACATGAATCAGCCGCTGGGGTTCGCGATTGGCAACGCGCTCGAAGTGATGGAAGTTTCGCAGACGCTGCAAAACGTCGGCCCGACGGATTTGACGCGGCTGTCGCTCGAGCTGGCGTCGCGGATGATCTATCTCAGCAAGGTGGTGCACACGCTTGAAGAAGCGCGGGAGATCGCGCAGAAGAAGCTGCTGGACGGCTCGGGTTATCGCAAACTGAAGGAAGTGATCGCGGCGCAGGGCGGCAATCCGCAGGTGCTCGACCGTTTCGAATTGCTGCCGAACGCGACGGGCGCGCGGGAAATTGCTTCGCCGCGCGCGGGCTACGTCAGCGCCGTGGACGCCGAATATATCGGGCAGGCGTCGGCGATGATCGGCGCGGGACGCGATATGAAAGAAGACAGCATCGATCCGGCCGTCGGCGTGATTCTGGAAGTGAAAATCGGCCAGAAGGTGGACGCGGGCGGCGTGTTGTGCCGGCTTTATTACACCAGCGATGCGCACGTGGAAGAGGCGGCGCAACTGGTGGAGGACGCGTTCCGGATTTCCGGCACGGCGCCGGAAGAGCGCGAGTTGATTCTCGAAGTGGTCGGCTGAGCGACGATATTTCGCGCGCAGCGCAAGCCTGGCGGCTTACGCCACTTTGTTTACCGGCCTGAGCGGCTTACTCATGCCGCAGTGCGGCCATCGGATCGATCCGCGAGGCGCGGCGCGCGGGAACAAAACTCGCGACCATGGTCACCGCCACGATCACCACGGCAGCGCCGGCCAGCGTGGCCGGGTCGCGCGGCGCAAGTCCATAAAGCTGGGATGCAATCAGCCGCGCCGCCGCCATCGCCAAGGCGATGCCCATCGCCATTCCGCCGCCGACCAGCAGAAAGCTTTCGCGCAACACCTGCGCCACCACGCGTCCGCGATCCGCGCCGAGCGCCATGCGAATCCCGATCTCCGCGGTGCGGCGCGAAACCGAATAAGAAATCGCGCCGTATAATCCGACCGCGGCGAGAAACACGGCTAGCGCGGCGAAGGCCGCTGCCAGATCGGCGAGCAGGCGCTGATCGCGCAGATTGTCGTCGCGCAGCGCGGTTTCGGTCGAGACGTCGAACACCGGCATAGCGGGATCGACACGATGCACAATTTCGCGAACGGCCGAAGCGGCGGCGCGCGGATCGCCCGCGGTGCGGACCGCGAAATTCACGCCCGAAACCATATCCAGATTCTGCGCGTAGGGCAGGTACAGAACCGGCTTCATCGGAGTGGTGACGCTGGTATATTTCGCGTCTTTCACCACGCCCACGACTTCCATCGGGCGCGTGTACTTGTCGGCCCAGTAGGTCACCTGCTGCCCGACGAGCGATGCATTCTTAAAATATTCGCGGACCAAAGCTTCGTTCGCGACGGCCACTCGAGGAGTGTTCGCGCCGTCGTTTTCGCGGATGGTCCGGCCGGCGGCCAGAGGAATCTGCATGGTCTCAAAAAAGCGCGGCGAAACGAACAGGATCAGCGCGTTTTTCGATTTATCCGGCGTTCGGCCGGCGAGTTCAAAGAACCCGCTGGTTTGCAGTTGTCCGAGCAGCGGCGTATGCGAATATGCTGCTCCGCGCACGCCTGGCATCGCTTCGATTGCGGAAGAGATTCGCTCCACCAGCCGTAATAATTTATCGCCATCATAACCTGCGTTCTTGGCCGCGAGCCGGAAGGTCAGCAGATTTTCGGCGTTGAATCCGAGCGCCACGTGACGCAGGTTCCACAGCGTGCGAACATACAGCCCGGCGCCAGAGAGCAACGCCAGCGACGCGGCGACCTGGATCATGATCAGCGCGCGGCCCAGCCCGAAGCGGCGGCGTTCGTTCGAAGATCCCTTGAGAAGCGAATGAACCTCGGCGCGCGAGGATTGAAGCGCGGGCGCCGCGCCGAAAAGGATCCCGACGGCGACGCTCAGCGCCAACGAAAACAGCAGCACGCGTGTGTCCGGGCGCACATCGAGGTCGACCGAAACCAGACTGATCAGCGCGCGTGTCGCCCCATTCGCGATGACCAGGCCGAGAACGCCGCCGAGGGCGGACAACAAAAGGCTTTCAACGATCACCTGTCCGAACAAGCGCCGCGGCCTGGCGCCCAGCGCCTGGCGCATGGCCATCTCTTTCTGCCGCGCCACCGCGCGCGCCAGCAGAAGATTGGCCACGTTGGCGCAGGCGATCAGCAGTACGAATCCGGCGATGGTCATCAGAACCACCAAGGGCCTGGAAAATTGCACGCGGATGCCGTTCTGAATGTCGCCGGGCGAACCCACGACCAGGACCGGATATTCCACCGGCTGCACGGGTTCGCTGCCGATCGGCTGCAAACTTTCCCGGAACAGCGTCGCGAGTTCCGCGCGCACCTGGGCTTCGGAAACGCCCGGTTTTCGCCGGCCGATAATTTCCACCCACCACAGCGACGGAGTTTTGAGGTAATTTTTTTCGGTCCGGTCGCGCGCGGTGATCAGCGGATGACAGTGCAGCGGAACGTACACATCCGGCGGATTGGCCACCACGACGCCGGTGAAACGCGGCTCGGTGACGCCGACGATGGTGTAACTGGTTCCGTTGATGAGCGCGGTTGAGCCGATGACGCGCGGGTCCGCCGCGAACGCGCGAGTCCAATAGGAAGAGGACAGAACGGCAACGGGATTGGCGCCATCGCGATCGTCGGAATCGGCGAACAATCGTCCGGCCTCGGCACGAACGCCGAGAGTATCGAAAAAATTTCCAGAAACGAGATTGCCGCGTACGGCATCGGCGCGTCCGTTCATCACGATCACGACGGAGGCGCTGAATAAATCCATGCGTCCCGCAACCGCGGCGAGAGTGCGGGAACGCGCGCGAATCTGCTGATAGGTTTCGAAGGAAAACGGCAGCTTTACGTTGCGGCCGAACATCCTGACGACGCGGCCGGAGGTGCTGGCGACGAAGCGGTCGGGCCATTTTGGGGCGTCCCATCCGATCTGCACCAGTTCCTGCGGCGAGCGCACCGGCAGCGCGCGTAACAGCAGTGCGTCCATTAAAGAAAAAATCGCGGTATTCGCGCCGATGCCCAGCGCGAGCGAGACGATCGCCGCCGCGCTGACTATAGGAGTGCGCCGCATCGCGCGCAACGCGTAGGCGAGATCTTGTGCCAGGGATTCAAACATGTTAGGTATACTACCTGACGAAGTACTGTCCGGTTTCGCGGGGCAGGCCGATGGCCTGCTAGAACATTTTCACCTTTTTCGTAGACTGCCGAATCCGGTAGTATTTTGCCCTTTTCCCGGACAGAGCAGTGGCATAAGCCGCCAGGCTTGTGCTGTTCGCGGCCGACGAACCGACAGGCTTCGAGCGCAAGCCTGGCGGCTTACGCCACACAAACCACCGTTACACTTTCACCGGGTTGGGGCCGACGATCTGGGTGATCAGCTCGCCCGATACGTCGGTGAGGCGCATGTTGCGGCCGCTGAAATAATACGTCAGCCGCTTGTGATCGAGGCCGAGCAGGTACAGCAGCGTCGCGTGCAGATCGTGATTGGTCACCGGGCGCTCCGCGCTCTTGAAGCCGACGTCGTCGCTGGCGCCGATGCTTTGCCCGCCTTGAATACCCGCGCCGGTCATCCATACGGTCATCGCGCCGGGATTATGATCGCGGCCCAGGCCGCGCTGCGAAATCGGCATGCGGCCGAACTCGCTATGCCACAACACCGCCGTTTCATCGAGCAATCCGCGGGCTTTGAGATCGGTGATCAGCGCGGTGATCGGCTTGTCGACTTCCTTGGCGTGCAGCCTGTGATTGCTGACGATATTGGCGTGCGCGTCCCAGGTATCTTCGATGCTGACGTAAGCGCCGCTGATCACCTGCACGAAGCGCACCCCGCGTTCGATCAGGCGGCGCGCCAATAGACATTGCCGGCCGTACCCCGCCGTGACCGGATCGTCCAGGCCGTAGAGCTTTTTGGTCGCTTCGCTTTCTTTATCGAGATCGACGGCTTCGGGCGCGCAGGCCTGCATGCGGTAGGCCAGTTCATACGACGAGATGCGCGCGGATAATTCCGAAATGCCGGGATATTGTTCGTCGAAATTCTGGTTCAGCGCGGCAAGCTGATCCAGGCGCGCGCGTTCCTGTTCCGGCGACATGTACGTGCCCGGCGCGCGCAGATCGAGAATCGCATCGCCTTTAGAGCGAAACACCGTGCCCTGGTACGCAGCCGGCAAAAAACCCGCCTGCCAGTTCGGCGGACCGGCGTACGGACCACCCTTCTGATCGAGCAGCACGACAAATCCGGGCAGACTCTGATTTTCACTGCCGAGCCCGTAGGTGACCCACGCGCCGACGCTCGGATAGCCCATCTGAATCGAGCCGGTGTTCCATTCGTAATGCGATATGACGTGGTCGTTCGACAGACCCTGGCAGGAATGAATGAAAGCGAGGTCGTCCACCATGGTGGCCATGTTCGGAAAAATTTCCGAGACCCACGCGCCCGATTGGCCGTATTGTTTGAACTCGAAGGGGCTTTGCATCAGAGGTCCGGGATAACCCTGCCGCACCTTGATTTCGCCGTGGCCTTCGAGCGGCATGCGGTTGTACTTGTGCAGCGCGGGCTTGTACTGGAAGGTGTCGAGATGGCTGACGCCGCCGCTCATGAACAGGGAAATGACCGATTTCGCGCGCGGCTTGAAATGCGGCGGCTTGGGCATCATCAGCGAGGCGGTTGCCGGTCCAGCGGCGCAGACCGCGGGCGCTTGCGTGGGGTCGGCGGCGAGCAGGCGGTCCTGCGCCATTAGATCGAGCAGCGCCAGTCCGCCGATGCCCATGCCGGCTTCCATCCAGAATTTTCGCCGGGAGATGAATTCCCGCTTGCAATTGTGATCGCTGCTGCTATCGAAGACGCTCATTGTAGTTCTCCTGCGCTATTGCGGTGCACGGCTTGTGGAGTAGGCCCTCGGCCTGCTGCGGGCGCGCCGCCCGCCTGTTCTTCAGCCGACGAGACGGGCTGAGGGCCCGCCGCAGGCTGGGAGCCTGTCCCACAAGCGAATTTACGATTTATTGCGCGAACCATTTAGTGGATATAGACAAATTCATTCAAATTCAGCGCGACGTGCGCCAGGTCAGTCAGCGCCGATAACGATGCACTTTGCGCATTCGCTCCGCCGGCGATCGCTTGATCGCGCTGTTTGGTTAAAAACGCCACGTTGGTCGAGATCTCTTTGGCGCTCGGCTCGCGGCTGAGCGCGATTTTATAGATAGCCTTCACCTGCGCGGCTGCATCATTGCCCGCCTGCTTGTAAACACGCTCGGCGAAATGATCCGCCTGGATCAGCACGAACTCGTTATTGAGCATCGTCAGCGCCTGCGTCGGAACGGTGCTGACCGCGCGGCGCTCGCAGGTGACGTTCAGATCGGGCAGATCGTAAACCTCGAACATCGGATATTTCAATCCGCGCTTGACGTAAGCGTAGACGCCGCGGCGCCAGGTGTCCGGACCCTCCTTAGTCAGGTCCCACGTCCCGCGCGGCTGGTCGGCGCGAACCGACGCGGGAATCGACGGAAAGAACGGCGGTCCGCCGGCGGTGAGATTCAGATCGCCGCTCGCGTCAAGGATCGTATCGCGCAGAATCTCCGCTTCCATACGGCGAACCGGGAAGCGCCATAGATACATATCGGTCGGATCTTTTTTCAAATCGTCAGCCTGATAAAAAGCCGAGGCCATTTTGTACGTTTCCGACGTCATGATCAGCTTCTGGATCTGTTTGACGCTCCAGCCGTCGCGAATAAATTCCGTGGCCAGCCAGTCGAGCAGTTCCGGATTTGACGGCAGCATGCCCATTTTTCCGAAATTTCCCGGCGTGCCGACGATTCCGGTTCCGAAATGCCATCCCCAGATGCGATTCACCATCACGCGCGCGGTCAGCGGATTGTCGGGCGACGCGATCAATTCGGCCAGTTCGCGGCGCCGGCCGCTCGATTGGTATCCCGGCCGTTTCGGCGGATCGGGCGTGAACGGTTTTCCGGTGTCGAGAATCTTCAAAAATCCCGGCTGGACCTGGAACGTGCTTTCGTTGAACTTGATGTCGTCGCCCGCGGCGGCGAAATAAACCGGCGGCACCGCGTATTTTTCGCCCGGCTCCGGAATGAAGCAGCACTTCACGTCGTAGGTGGGACGGCCGGTGCCGGGGATGTGCGAATCGCCCAGACCGTCGGGTGAGAGGCGATAATCGCCGTCGCGAATGCCATCGGCCACCGGCAGCGGATCGGGCAGGCGATCCATGATGGCATCGATTTTCGCCTGCAAGGCCGCGCGTTGGGCTTCATCCTCCGGGCTGAGCTTCAATCCGCTCTTCACCGTCGCCGCGACGCCGAAAACCATGTTGGCCTTGGCCAGCCGCTTCGACTTGCTGATCGCGTCCAGGTCCGCCTGGATCTGATCGGGATTCGCATCGGCCGGGCTGATCAGCACCTGCGCGACCAATAACTTCTGCCCCGGCGTGCGCTGGTCTTCCGGAGTCTTGATCGCCTCCTGAATATCCGGCGGGAACTTTTTCAGCGCATCCTGAATCTGCCGCTGACGCTGCGCTTCGCGATACGGCGCTTCGATGCGCGCAATCTCCTGTTGCAACGGAGTGATTTCGCGCTCGGCTTCTTTTTTCAACCGTTCCTGTTCCGCGACTTTGTCGGGCGGCGCCAGTGGCCAGTCGTAATCGACATAGCCCCAGAAATCAGCGACCGAGCGGTAGTAATCCATGCGGGTGATCGGATCGAATTTGTGATCGTGGCAGCGGGCGCAATTCACCGACAGACCCATGAAGCCCTGATACGTGGTGCGGATCATGTCGTCCATATAGTCGTAACGATAGGAGGGATAATTCTTTTCGCGGAAGCGCACGCGCGGGCCGATGCGGTAATACGTGGTGGCGATCAGGCTGTCGTAAGTGGGGTGGTCGACTTCATCGCCGGCCAGCTGCTCAATAATGAACCGGTTGTACGGCTTGTCTTCGTTGAACGCTCTGATCACGTAATCGCGATAGCGCCAGGCGTTATCGACGTTCATGTCGAACTCGAAACCGGAGCTGTCGGCGTAGCGGACCACGTCCAGCCAGAAACGTCCCCAGCGCTCGCCGTAATGGGGCGAAGCGAGCAGCCGGTCGATCAGTTTGTCGTAGGCGTCCGGCTCCGGATCGTTCACGAACGCTTCCACTTCTTTCACCGGCGGAAGCAGGCCGAGCAAGTCAAGATACGCGCGGCGAATCAGCGTTCTTCGATCCGCTTCCGGCGCGGGCGACAGACCTTTTTTATCCATCATGTCGCGCACGAAAGCGTCGATCGGGTTGCGATTCCAGCGCTCCTCGGCGACTTTCGGCGCGGGATCCCGCACCGGCTTCTGGAACGCCCACCAGCTCCTGTCTTGCGCCGTGAACTGTTTTTCTTTGTACCCGGATGAAGCTGCCGTGGCCGACGGCGCGGGCGCGGCGTTGGCGTCCCATTTCGCGCCCTGATCGATCCAATCCTTGAGTGTGGCGATCTCTTTTTCGTCGAGCTTGGGGACCGGAGCCATCGGCATCATCGGCGTAATTTCGCCGGTGACGCGCTTGATCAGCAGACTGGACGCGGACTTACCGGCGACGATCGCCGGACCGTTGGCGCCGCCTTTGAGCATTCCTTCGCGCGTGTGCAGGTCCAGTCCGGACATTTGCAACGCCGGGCCGTGGCACTGGAAGCAGCGCTGGAGAATCGGCAGAACGTCTTTTTCGCTGACGGGAGTTTTCTGCGCGGCGGAGGGGTGCTGGAGGGCCAGCAGCACGATCGCGGCGCTCAAGACAGGCCAGAAAGCCCGGCGAACCATGAATCTCCTCCAATCACGCCTGGATTAAAGTCCGCTTACACTTCGCTTTCAGTAAGCATATCTCGAATTTCGCCGGGCGTCAGGCGGGTGGTCTCGAAACCGCCGACTGCCGGCGCTTCCCGAAATCATCAAGCGATTAGACCACTCAGACTCTAAAAGGCACTCGTCGGATGCGCGGCTATCTCGGACGGCTGGGCAAGGTGAGCAGAAATTTCGCTCCGCGGCCCGGCTCCGATTCCACCCAGATACGGCCGCCGTAGCGCTGCACGATCTTCTGGCAGATCGCCAGGCCGACGCCGCTGCCCGAATATTTTTCCCCGCCGTGCAGCCGCCGGAACAAGCCGAAAATCTGCTGCTGATACTCCTTGCGAATTCCGATGCCGTTGTCTTCGATGCTCAGCGTGCTCATCGGCGCGCCGTTTTCGCCGCGAATTCGAATGAACGGGGCCGCCTCGCCGCGATATTTGAGCGCGTTGCTCAGCAGGTTCTGGATCAACTGCGCCAGGTGCCCTTCATGAACCGCCAGCGCGGGCAACGTTTCGCACTCGACGCGCGCGCCGCTTTCCCGGATGCGGGTTTCAAACACCGCCAGCGCCTTGTGCACCACCGCGTTGGTGTCGATGGTCCTCAGCGGCTGGCGCGGAGGGTCGGCTGCCTGCACATACGCGAGCAGGTCCTGCAACAATTTCTCCACGCGATGCGCCGAATTCACCGCGTGCTGGATCAGATACGCGCCCTCGCCGCCCAGCTCCTGCTGGAATTTTTTTTGCAACAGTTCGCTGAACACCGCCAGCTGGCGCACCGGTTCGCGCAGATCGTGGCTGACCGAATAGGCGAACTGGCGCAGATCGGTGTTGGAGCGCGCCAGCTCCTCGGCCTGCCGCGCCAGCACCATTTCGGCGTCCTTGCGCTCGGTGATATCGATCAGCGTGATCACGCAACCCAGCAGTTCTTTCGAATCGCCCCTCGCTTCGCCCATCAAACCGGCCCACAGCGGGCTGGCGCTCACCAGAAGCGACAGCCGCCGGCCATCGGCGGCGGCCATCGACGCCTCCAGGCCGCGAATCGTGCGGCCGCTTCTGGCCGCCTCCAGAACGTCGTTGGCGCGCCACGCCGCCCCGCCGATTTCCAGGGGAAAGGCGCGGTCGAAATGCGCCAGCAGCAGCGCCATGCGGCTGGACAGGGTCTTGGCCGAATTGCTGCGCCGCACGATCACGCCCTGCGGATCGATCACGACGATCGCCTCGCCGGCCTGTTCCAGAATCGAGCGCGAGAGCAGCTCTTCTTTGGCCAGCGCTTCGTTGCGCTGCCGCTCCCGCAGGTCGCTGACGACGACGCAGATGGCCGGAAAATCGGATGCCGGAAGATTCAGCGGAGTCAACGAAAGGTGTACCGGAATGGTCGCGCCCGTAGCGTCGCGCAGCACCAGTTCGCCGGACGCGTGGCCGCGATTCGCGGCTGCGATCAGCTCGGCGAATTCGTCGGCGCTTACGGGTCCCAGGAAGCGCCCAAAACTGGTTCCCGTAACGGTTTCAAGGGGCGACTGCACCATGGCCGCGAACTGGCGGTTGGAATAAAGGATCAATCCCGACGGGTCCAGCGTCACGGTGCCTTCATGCATCTGCTCCACTAAAACCCGATAAGGATGATCGGCGCTTTGGAGTGTGTATACCTGGGGACCGCGCGTCCCGGTTACCACCAGCGCGTCGATTTCGCCGCAGCGAATCGCGCGAATCGTCTCCTCGGCTTGCGCCAGCCGCGCGCGCAGTTCTTCCACGTCGAGTTCGCGCTCCGGCGCGGGTGACAGCGAAGAAATGGGCGGGGTGTCGGTCAAATAAATCTCCTAAGTTGTTGCTACCTCACAGCACCGCTGAGCCCAGCCATTAAATCGGCATTTTAACTCCGCCATCGCCTGGAAAGCCCCGGCAGTTTTGCCGGGGTTCAACCGCGCAGTTTTTACAGAGGTTCTCATGGGCACGCCCTGACCGGCATCGACGGATTTTGCCTTTTTCGCTCCTCCTGGAGCTCGCCTCATATCTCTAGACCTTGCCGCACGGCGGCAGTTTCGGAAAGATCGCCGATCAAGCGGCGTTCGGCTCCGGGAGCCTGTTTGATCAGCGTTGGAATAGCCACGATCTGGTCCTGAATCGCGCGCCGCGGCTCCTGGTAGATATCGACCACTTCCAGCAGATAGCGGCCGGAAAGTTCCCTTTCGCACAATTGTGTCAGATTGCGCACCGCCTGGAGCGATCGCACGCCCGAACCGGCCACGTACAGCCGCAGCACGTGCGGGGCGATCTGGCGCGCTGCTTCCGGCGGCGGTTTGTGGCGATGAGGCAAGATTCCCTTTCAGCAGGGGGTGTTCATTGGGTCCTCTGCGCTGGACGAACATCCAGACCCACCAGCACCCGTTCCGTGTTGGACAGATCGCCGATGATTTTTCGCGCCGGCCTGGGGATGGCGCGCACCAGCGTCGGAATCGCCAGGATCTGATCGCCGGCGGCAAGTTGCGGCTTCTCCAGCAGATCGATAATCTCCACGCGATAATTCCCGGCCAGGTGCTCCTCGCAGATACGCTTCAAATTGCTCAGCGCCTGCAAGGAGCGCGGAGTTTGCCCTGCCACATAAAGGCGTAAATCGTATTTTCTTGGCGCCGTCCGGTGCGGCGCTGGTTTGGTTTTGGACACTCTGGGTGCCTTCATAATTTCCGGCCGTTAGGCCTCTGCTCCTTCACGTCAACCACAACTCCGCGGCTGCGCTGCATCTGGGCGCGGTCGTTCCGCGTGATCTCTTGCAGCGCGGCATCGTCCTCGGCGGTCTGCGCCAGCTCTGCATGGCAGCTTTCCCGTTCCGCCTGAAGCGCCGCAATCTTGGCGTCGAGCGACTGGAGGGACGACCGCGCGGCCAGCTCCCGCTGTTTCGCCGCGCGCTGCCGCGCGCTTTCGTCGCGCTGAACCTCGGCTTCCCGCGCCAGGCGAGCCGAGCCGGTCAGCACCCCGCCAGGTCCCACATAAACGTCGCGCAGCTTCACGCCGCGGTCCGTCAACAGGAATTCGCGGATCTGGTTGGAGTGCGCCATGCCGCGCGATTTTAAAACATACAGCACGCGGTTACGCTCGCCGTTCACTTCCACGTTGCGCAGCAGAATCCAGGTATCGACCAGCGAAGAAATACTCAACGACGTCGATTGCAGATCATCGAGATCGCTCAGATGGGTGAACAGCCCGGTCGCGCCGCGGCTTTTCAGAAAATCGACGGTGCGCAGCACCAGCGACGAAATATCGTGTTGCGATCCACCCGGCGCCAGCGCGGAAATGGGGTCCAGCACAACCACCTGCGGATCGTGCTCCGCCAGCAGGTGATGCATCCGCACCAGGTGCATCTCCAGCCCGAAGGCGCTGGGCCGCGCCGATTCGATGTGCAGCAGCCCTTTTTTCACCCAGCGTCCCAGATCGATGCCGATCGACCGCATATTGCGAACGATCTGTCCCGGCGATTCCTCAAACGCGAAGAAAATCGCGCGTTCGCCGCGCCGGCAGGCGGCATCGAGGAACTGCGAGCCTACGCTGGTCTTGCCGGTCCCAGCCGTTCCCGTCACCAGAATGCTGCTGCCGCGGTAATAGCCCTGGCCGCCGAACATTTGGTCCAGTTCGGCGATGCCGCTGGAAATTCGCTCGAGCGGAGCCACGTGCGACAACGCCAGCGAGGTCACCGGCAGAACGGAAATGCCCTTTTCGTCGATCAAGAACGGGTATTCGCTGGTGCCGTGCGTCGAGCCGCGATACTTCAGCACACGCAGCCGCCGCGTAACCGCGTCGTTCTGCACCCGGTGATCCAGCAGGATCACGCAATCCGAGACGTATTCTTCCAGGCCGTGCCGGGTCAGCGTGCGCTCCCCGCGTTCGCCGGTAATCACCGCCGTTACGCCCTTGTTTTTGAGCCAGGCAAACAGGCGCCGGAACTCGGAGCGCAGCACCCCGGCGTTGGAAAGACCGCCGAACAGCGCCTCCGGCGTGTCCAGCAATACGCGTTTCGCTCCGATCGCGTCGATGGCCGAGGCCAGCCGGATGAACAGACCCTCCAGATCGTACTCGCCCGTTTCGGCAATCTCGCTGCGGTCAATATAAATATGGTCGATGACGAGCTTTTTCGATTTCTGCAATTTTTCGAGATCGAAACCGAGCGAGGCGACATTCACGGCCAGGTCGCGCGCGGTTTCCTCGAAACTGATGCAAACCCCCGGCTCGTTAAATTCCAAGGCTCCGTGGACCAGGAACTCGATCCCGAAAAGAGTCTTGCCGCAGCCGGCCCCGCCGCAAACCAACGTCGGCCGCCCGGCCGGCAAACCGCCGAAAGTAATCTCGTCGAGTCCGGCAATACCGGTGGGAGATTTGGGAAGAACCTGGGCGTTGGGCATCACGTAACGTTAAAAGGTCTCGGGACTTAGCGCCTCGGGACTTCAGCGCTTGCCCGATTGTAGTGCGCGGGCTGTCCCGCCGCAAGTACAAAGTATCGAAATTCCACAAAATTGTTTGGACCGGAGAGTCAGGCCCTCGGGAAAATCAAGAAGTATTGAACCATAGCACCATATGATTTTCGTCGACGTATTCACCCTCGACTTTTAACGCATGACGCTCCTGACCGAAAACCTCGAAGCCGAGAGACTCGTATAATTGCCGGGCCGCGGTCTGGCTGGTGGAAACGGTTAGATGAATCTGTTCGAGTCCCACGATGGCTCGGGCATGTTTGATTAGCTCGGAAAGTAACGCGCGGCCTACGCCGGAGCCTCGCCAGCGCGGCCGGACGTAGACGCCCCAGATCGTTCCCTTGTGCCGGCTTTTGAGGCGCGGGTTGCGCGCAAAGCCGGCCATCCCGATCAGTTCGGCCTTGGGCGTAAATGCGCCGAGAACGAAATTATCGGTGGATTTGGCCAACCGCTCGGCGATTTTTGAGAGCGGCAGCGCGTCATGCTCGGCGAGCGATTCGGCGAAGGCTCGCGGGGCCTGTTCCAGCCGTTCGCGGCGCAGCTTGGAAAAAGAAATGGCGTCCGCCGGCGTCAATACCCGGATCAGCACACGCCCATCTTAGCCGTTCCAAAAAAACGCGACTCGACCCGCCATCACAGGCGGGGCTTTAGTCATCGGTCGTCTGGAAAGCCGCGGCCAGGAACGCGGACCTATTGAATCTCGCCTGCCTCTGAGCCGCGACCGCGAAGGACCGGCATACGCGAATTTCCGCAAGGAAATTCAGGAAGCCACGCCATGGCTGGCGGGGGTTGCGTGATCGCGGTCAATCGGCGCCGTAGCTGATTTCAAGCGTCCGGGCCTTGCGCGCGGCCAGCACCAGGACGATCGCGGTGAGGGCGAATAACCCTGCAATCGCCAGCGCGGCCGGCGCTGGTTCGGCCGAGGAGATCAGCAGCGCCAGAAGCGGATTGATCTGGCGATCCGGCGGAGCGACCACCGGGCACAACGATTGCAGATAAAAAATCACGCTGATCCGCTTGAGCGCGGCGGGAAGAAACAGGTTCGCGCTTTCCCACAGCAGCACGGCTCCGGCCGGGATCAGCGGATTGCGGAAGAAAAGACCCGACGCGAGAAAGACGCTGCCGTAGCCCAGACACGCCAGAGCGGTCACGCCGAGATAGCCGGCGATTTGGCGCCATCCGCCGGTTTGGAGAAATTGCGAGACGCTCGAGGAGCCATAAGGAGCCAGCAAAAGCCAGAGCTGGAGCGCGGCGCTGGTGGTGAAAATGACCACCGTGGCCAGCAAGCCGGCGAGATATTTGCCGATCAGCAGCGCTTCGCGGCGGAGGGGAGCCAGCAAATAATAATGCAGGCTTTTATCGATCATTTCGCCGCGGAATAAATTGGTGAAAATTCCGACGCAGCCGAAGAAAATCGCCAGCCTTAGAAAGAAAAATTGAAAAACGGTGGCGAAAATCAAACTATCCTGCGGAAGCGTTTCTTCTTCGCGGATGGAGACGCTTTCCAGTTGACCGTCCGCGAAGCCGAACAGGTAGCGGCTGCGGCCGTCGGTGTAGGTGAGAAATTCGCGGCGGGTGCGGCGGAAACGCACGGAGCGGTCGTCGACGTTCGGCTCGCCCAGTTGGGCGATCACTTCCTCGCGCGTCATGCCCGGCTGAATGGAGCGCAGCGCCTGCTCCGGAACCGGGTGCGCGGCGGCGATGGCGCTCCGTTCCTCGCGCGAGCGCAGCATGCTCAGGTCGTGCGCGGCGAACATCAGCGCCGGCGCGAACGCCAGCACGTACACCCAAAAACCGCGGCGGGCGAGAAATGTTTTTTTCATCTCCAGCCGGATCACCGCGCGGATTTGCGCCCAGTATCGCGCCATCATCTGCCAGGCTCCTCGCCGCCGATCAGGTATTCGTACACGGAATTGACGTTGTCGTCGGCGGGCGCGACGCTTTCGATGTCGATGCCGTCGAGCGCGATGTGATTCAGCAGGCGGTAAAAGCGATCGGCGTCGCGCGTTTTGACCAGCAATCCTCCGCCGTCGGCGTGCAGGCGCGCTTCGACCACGGTATCGAGCTCGAACACGCGCGCGGCCAGCGCGGAAGGCCGGTTGCAGCGGATCAGCACCTGCATCGGATGGTCGCGAATCTCGCTGCGCACGCCCTGAATTTTTCCTTCGGCGACCACATAGCCGTTGCTCAACAGAATCACTTGATCGGAAATCATGTCGACTTCATGGAGAATATGGCTGGACACGAGCACGTGGCGGCCTTGGGCGGCGAGTTCGCGAAACAACGCGATGGTCTCGGCGCGCACCAGCGGATCGAGACCGTTCAGCGGCTCATCGAGCACCAGCACCTGGGGATCGTGCGCCAGCGCCTGCGCCAGCTTGATTCGTTGCCGCATTCCCTTGCTGTAACCCTCGATTTTGCGCTGCGCGGCATTCTTCAAGCCTACGCGCGCGATCGCTTGGGAGGCGCGGTCCTGGCATTCGGCGTGGTCCCATCCGAACAGCCGGAGAAAGGAATAGACAAACTGGAATCCGGTTAATCCTTTGGGAAAAGAATCGAATTGCGTCGAATATCCGACAAAATGAAATAATTTCTCCGGGTCGCTGGGTGCGACGCCGCGGATGCGAATCGAGCCGCGCGTGGGCCGGATCAGTCCGGTCATCAGGTTCATCAGCGTGGTTTTTCCGGAACCGTTGGGGCCCACCAGGCTGGTGATGCCGGGCGGGATGGAAAGCGTCACGCGATTGACGCCGAGCACTTCGCCGTAAAATCGCGAAACGTCTTCGAACAGAATCAGGCTTTGCTCGATGGGCGGCGGCGTCATCTGGCTGGTCACTTTATGACCTCAAAGGCTCGAACCTTCTTGAAGAGCAGCCACAGGCAGATCAGGCTCGCGATCGCCATTGCGTTCGCCGCGTCTACGGCGTCGATCCGCAGGTCGGCATCGGTCAGACGAAAAAGACGCGCCCAGATCGCCGAATTATCCTGCGCCAGATCGAGCATGCTGCCCAGATTGGTGCGCATCACCGCGTTGACGGCCGCACCGAATCCGGCGCCGACGAAAATCACTCCCAGGATCAGCGCGCCGGCGGCGATCCGCCACTTGATCCACGCCGACATCGCCATGGCGACCAGGCTCAGCACGGTGATCCAGAGCAGCGAGCCGAGCACGATGGCTTCGGCGATCCAGAAATTCTGGCGCGCCCAGCTCCATCCGGCAAGGCTCGCTTGAATGGCGAAAAGAACCAGGCCCGGAAGCCAGGTGATCAGCGACAGCAGGTAGACGAGGCCGGCCATTTTTCCCAGCACATATTCGGCGCGCGAAAACGGGCGGGAGAAATAGAGCGGCAAAGCGTTATTGACGAGGTCGGGTGATACCAGGCCGGGGCCGACCAGCGCGGTGAGCAAGTAGGCGAAGGCGGCCTGTACGGTGCAATAAACATAAAAGAATTTTCCGTTAATGGCGATGAAATTTTCGGCGCGGATGTTAAACGTCCGCAGAAAAGACAAATTATGCGAGACATATATAAACAGCGCGCAGCCCACCGGGAAGAAAAAGCAGGCCATCAGAAACAGAATCAGGAATTTCGATTGAAACAACCGGCTGAAGCTGTAGCGCGGCAGAATCAGGAAGCGCGACCAGGTTGCGGTGCAGGGGCCGGAATAACCTTTGTAGGTGCGTTTGTAGACGGCCATTTCAAGCTTCCATCGCTTTGAGAAAAATGTCTTCGAGCGAGTCGCGGCGGTAGTTGAGGCGGCGGAGCTGCAGATCGCGCTCGGCCGCCAGGCGGTAAATTTCGCGCATTTCGAAGCCGTCGGGCAGGGTCAGTTTCATGCGTCCCGCGGCGGCCAGGCATTCGCAGCCGAGCGCGGCCAGCGCTTCCGGGAATCCGGCGTCGTTGCCGAAGGTTTCCAGTTCGACGAAGCGTTTATTGGCGCGCCGCTCTTCGTCGAGATTAGCGCAATGGACGATGCGGCCCTGCTTGAGGATCAGGACTTCGTCGCAGGTTTCCTCGACATCGCGCAGCAGGTGCGAGCACAACAGCAGATGCATTTCGCCGGTTTCTTTCATTTCACGAATCAGGCGGATCATACGCTGGCGGGCCGGCGGATCGAGGCCGTTGGTCGGCTCATCGAGGATCAGCAGGCGCGGGCCGTGCACGATCGACTGCGCCAGCTTCGCCAGTTGCTTCATGCCCAGCGAATAGGCGCCGAGCAGGCGGTAGCGCGCTTCCCCCAGACCGACATAAAACAAAACTTCGTGGGCTCGTTCCAAGGCGGCGTCGGGTGGAAGACCGGACAGCTCGCCCATCATGCGGATGAAGGAAACCGCGGTCATGTTGGCGATGAACGATTCGTTTTCGGGCATGTATCCGGTCAGGGTGCGGATGTGGCGCCGGCCGCTGCGAATCTCGTGGCCGTAAATTCGGGCCGATCCGGCCGACGGCGGAAAAAAACCGAGCAGGGTCTGGATCAGGGTTGATTTGCCGGCGCCGTTGGGCCCGAGCAAGCCGATGGCGCGTCCGGAAACAGAGCCGCGCAGGTCGCGCAGGATCTCGCGATCCCCGAACCGGACGCCCAGGCCGTCCAGTTCGATTACAGGTGGCATGGTGCTTCGCATTCAATCCTAGCAGTCTGAAATAGGAATACGCGCGGCGCGGAGATTTGTTCCAGAAGGGTCAAGTGGCGTAAGCCGCGAGGCTGGCGCTGCCAGCGGTGCGGAATCGAGCCGCGAAAAAGCGCCAGCATGGCGGCTCGCGCCGCCTAATATTGGGTCGCCTAATATTGGGTTAACTGCGGCTTCAGTTTGCGAACCCAGGAAACTTCCTTGGCGGTCAGCGAGCTGCGATGCTGGTCGAGAATCAGCTCCGCTTCGGGATTGCCGCGCTCCGACGACAGCTCCAGCCAGGCGATGGCCCGCACGCGATCGCTCTCGTCGCCGCGAACCAGGAGGAGTTTCGCAAGCTGCACCTGGCAGGGAGTTTCACCCTCCACCGCGCACATGTGGAAATACTCGGTCGCGCGGTCCAGGTCCTGAGGAACGCGATCGCCGCTCAGGTACGCGACGCCGAGAAAGAACTGCGCGCGGCGATTGTGCAGCACGGCGGCATTGCGCACCAGTTCTAGCCCGCGGTCCGGATCTTTTGGGAGGCGCCGGCCGTCCATCATCATGCGGCCGACCTCGTACATCGCGCCGGGATAATCGCGATTGGCCGCTTCGCGGATCAGATGGAAGGCCTGTTCGCGGTCGCGCGGAAAACCGTCGCCGGCTTCGAGCATTTTGGCGTACAGGTACATCGCCGGCGGATATTTCTGCTGGGCCAGGTTGCGGATGGTCTCAAGCGTCTGCCCGCTGCGCATGTTGCGCTGAATTTCATCGACGGCCAAATTGAACGCGGTGCGGCGTTCTTCGTTGGTGGGATCGAAGCGATGATGGAACAGGCGGAAGTTCACTTCGACGGTGAGGGCGGTGGGCACGGGTTTGCCGTCTTTGCTTCCGGGCGCGAATTTCCAGCGCGAAACGGCTTGAATCGCGCGCTCATCGAGGCCGAATCCCAGCGGGCTCAGCACCGAAATGCGGGCCGGCTCGCCGTCTTCGTCGACCACCACTTCGAGCACGGCGATGCCTTGGATCATTTCGCGCTGCGCCTGGGGGGTGTAGCGCGGGCGCACGCGGTGAATCACTTTCGCGGGCTGCACACCGTCGCCGGAGCGGTACACCGGCGGAAGCTGATACGCCAGCGAACAGCCAGCCGCCAGCCAAAGGCACAAGAAGCAGCGCGGCGCCATTTCTGATTGACATTAGACCACAATCCGGACCTCGATCCTGAGGCTGCTCGAAACAGCCCGGCTGCTCCCTGTGGTGCGTAAGCCGTCAGACTTGCGTTGTACGCGTCTTACTGTCGCGCCCCACGGCTAATGTTTGAAAAGTTTGCTCCGCGTGTCGGGCCAGAATTCGTGGAGAACGTTGGCGCCGACTTTCACGCCCATGCCGACGCTGCCCCACAGCATCACGCGGCTGAAGGCCTGCTCCGACCGCGGCTCCCACCATTGCGTGGCGATCGCCCAGGAGCCGTAAATGCCGGCGATCTGGCCCAGCGCGATGGTCTCGCCACCGTTCATGTTGGAGGCGACCACCGCGCCTTTGAAAGCGTGAGCCGCACGCCGGAACGCGTTGCCGTGTCCGAGCCGCTGATAGCGCGGGTCCTCTTTATGAATCGCCGAGGCTGCGAGCTGAATGGTCTGATTGAAGAAAAATTGCCCGTATTCTGATCCCAGCCGGTCGGCGAAGGCCACGCCGCCGTGGCCCCATTCGTGCGGAAAATCGCGCACGTGGTCGAACAGAGCCTCCGGCACGGTTTCATAAAAGGCGTCGCGGCTGACTAACTTCTTTAAATACATCTTCATGCGCGCGGACCAGTCGACTGGCGGCGGACTGGACGAGGCGTTGGGATCGATCTGAGGAGTGGAAACCGGAAGCACGGGAGCGGGTATAGCGCTGTCAGACGGCGGCTGCGCGCAGGCGCAGGCGGACACCACGAGTAGGACGCGGAAAATCAAAAGGTTAGAAAACCCGTGCTCTTATCATAACGTGCTCACCCCGTCTGGGGTTACTGTTACCATGGACAATAAACGATGAAGGCGTTACTCGATGCGCTTGCCGCGGAGGGACCGCGTGCCGAAGCGGATGCCGCTCTGGCGCGGGCCATCGATGCGGCGCGTCTGCCGGCGCATATCGCCGTCATCATGGACGGAAACGGACGGTGGGCGCGGCGGCGCGGGATGCCTCGCGTGGCCGGGCATAAGGCTGGGATCGGGCCGGTGCGAAGTACGGTCGAAACCGGTGCGCGGCTGGGGCTGCGCGCGCTGACGCTGTACGCGTTTTCGGTTGAAAACTGGAAACGTCCGCGCTCGGAAATTGCGACGCTGTGGACGCTGTTGCGCATCTATCTTCGCGCCGAGCTCGAAGAAATGCAGCGGCACGACATTCGTTTCACCGCCATCGGCCGCCTGAACGAGCTTCCCGCGCACGTTCGCCGCGAACTGGATGCGGTCATCGAATCGACGGCGGGGAATCGCGGGATGCGGTTGAATCTGGCGATTAATTATGGCGGACGCGCCGAAATTGTGGACGCGGTGAAAGCGCTGATCAAAGACGCGCCGGGCGAGATCGATGAAGCGGCGATTTCCGCGCGTCTTTACACCGCCGGCATGCCCGATCCCGATCTTTTGATCCGCACTTCCGGCGAGATGCGCGTGTCGAATTTTCTGTTGTGGCAGATCGCCTACGCCGAGCTGTACGTCACCGAAACGCTGTGGCCGGATTTCACCCGCGCCGAGCTGCTGCGCGCGATTCTCGATTTTCAGAAGCGGCAGCGCCGTTTCGGCGGGGTGCCGGCCAGTTCCGATGAAGCGCCGGTGGAAGCTGCCGTTCTTGCTCGATGAAGCGCATCCTCACCGCGCTGGCGCTGATTCCGCTGATCGTGTGGGTGGTGCTGTATGCGCCGCAGTGGGCGTTTCTCGTGGTGCTGGCGGCCGTCGGTCTGATCGCGTTTCACGAATTCAGCCGGATTGCAAAGGAAAACGGCATACCCGAGCCGGGCTGGCCGGGGATGATCGCGGGTCTGGCGCTGCTGCTGGCGCCGCAGCCGCAGATCGTGGTGGTGCTGATCGCGTGTCTGGGAATGTTGGTGGCGCTGCGCGTGCGGGATCTGGCGGAATCCCTGCCGGCGGCCGCGGCGTTCACGCTGGGCGTCGTTTACATTTTCGGCGCGTGGCGCTGCGCGATCTATCTGCGCGCCATCGATGCGAACTGGCTGATGTTCGCGCTGCTGCTCAGTTGGGCCGGGGACACGGCGGCGCTGTACGTGGGGAAAGCGTTCGGGCGCCATGCGCTGGCGCCGCGAGTGAGTCCGGCGAAAACGTGGGAAGGCGCGGTCGGATCGGTGGCCGGCGGCATCGTCGCCGGCGTGGCGTATGCGCATTATTTGATTCCCTCCGCGCCGCTGGCGCAGGTGATCGGGTTCGCGGCGGCGGGAAATATCGCCGGCCAGATCGGCGATCTGTGCGAATCGGCGATGAAACGCGGGGCGGGAGTGAAGGACAGCGGAACCACGCTTCCGGGGCACGGCGGTTGGCTGGACCGCATCGATTCGAGCCTGTTCAGCGTGCCGGTGGTTTATGCGCTGCTGAAATGGGTCGCGGCGTAGGATGCGGTTAGAAGATGCCGCCATTCAGGTACTATACAAATGGAATGAACTGGACGAGCGTTGCGGCGATCCTGCTGGCTCTGGCGGTGATGATCGGGGCGTTTGGCGCGCACGGGCTGCGCGGCAAGCTGGATGATTATTCGATGACCATCTATGAACGCGCGGTGATGTATCACTTCTTTCACGCGCTGGGATTGCTGATCGTTTCCACGCTGCCGCGTCAAACGGCGACAGCGTGGGTTTCCTGGCTGCTGTTCGCCGGGATCATTCTGTTTTCCGGAAGCCTGTATGTGCTGGCGATCACCGGCGTTCGCGCGCTGGGCGCGGTGACTCCGTTCGGCGGATTGTGCTTCATCGCCGCGTGGGTGGTGTTGGCGGTCGCGGCGCTGCGGCAGGGCAAACTTTAGGCGACGGCTGAAAAAATGAAAATATGGCGCCGTCCTTACGGACGCGGCTTCCGCTGGCGGTAAAGCCGCGCCTGTGGCAGTCCGTTTGATGAATCCGCAAAACCGCTTGCTGGCGCGCGCGGCGCCGTTTCAGCGATTCCGCGAGATCAGCCTCTTGCCGAGCCGCGCGCGGAAGCAAGCGCTCGCTTCCGTCAGCAGCGCAAGCCTGGCGGCTTACGCCACGGGTCGCCGGTATACTGGGCGTATATACGCGATAAAAAAATGACGACACAAGATGCCCGCACTCACCTTCGTTATTCCGGATGGGCCTCGCGGCGCCTGCTCGACGCTGCGCTGCAACTTCCGGCCGAGCAGATCGAGCGCGATCTGAAGGTTTCCCACAAAGGCGTGCTCGAGACGTTGAATCACATTCATTGGGCCGACCGCGTTTGGCTTTATCGCGTACTCGGACAGCCGATGGATGAACCGGATGGCTCAATTGAAGTCGCGTGGCCGCAAATCCAGCGCGGCTGGGAAGAATGGTCCGATTCGCCGGCGGCGGCCGATCTCGAGCGCGTCATCTCTTATAAGGACATGAAGGGCCACGCGCATCAGTCGGCGCTGTGGCAGATCGTTCTGCATCTGGTGAATCACGCCACGCTGCATCGCGGGCAGGTGATGGCGATGATGCGCCAGCTGGGCGTGGCGCCTCCGCCGACCGATCTGATTTTTTATTACCGGGAACTGCAAATTCGATGAAAAAAACATTTCTGTTCATTCTTGTGGCCTGCATTTCTTTTGCGCAGGACGCCATCCGCCTGAATCTCGACGCCAGCGGCGCGCCGCAGAGGATTTTCCACGTCCATCTGACGATTCCGGTTCAACCCGGTCCGATGACGCTCCTCTATCCCGAATGGATTCCCGGCGAGCACGGCCCGACCGGTCCCGTGATCGACATGGTGGGACTGAAAATCACAGCCAACGGGCAAACGGTCGAGTGGATCCGCGATTCCACCAATATGTATGCGTTCCACATCACGGTTCCTTCCGGCGCCAGCTCGATTGAAGTTGCTTTCGATCAGATTTCACCGCCCGACACTGCCGGATTTTCTTCCGGGGCCTCGGCCACCACGGAGCTCGCGGTGCTCAACTGGAATCAGTTCGTTTTATATCCGCAGGGCAAGCCGGCGAATCAGCTCACGTTTCAGGCGAATTTGAAAGTTCCCGAATCCTGGCGCTATGGGACCGCGCTGCCCATCGAACGCGAATCCGCGAACGAAATCGAATTTCAACCCGCGCCGCTTAATACGCTGATCGATTCTCCGGTGTCGACGGGCAAGCATTACCGCACCATCGAACTGGGCCGCGACGGCAACATCGCGCATTACCTGCATCTGGCCGGCGACAGCGACCGCGCCATCGACATGTCGCCGGCGCTGATCGAAGATTATAAAAACCTGGTGAGCGAAACCGGGGCGCTGTTCGGCTCACGCCACTATCGCAGCTATCATTTTTTATATACGCTGAGCGACCACGTCGCCAGCTTCGGCCTGGAGCATCACGAATCGAGCGACGATCGCGTGGGCGAGCGCGCGCTGCTCGACGAAAGCGAGATCAAAGCCAACGCCGATCTGCTGCCGCACGAGTTTGTCCATTCCTGGAACGGAAAATTCCGGCGCCCGGCGGGTTTGATCGACCCCGATTACAGCCAGCCGATGAAAAGCGATCTGCTGTGGGTGTATGAAGGACTCACGCAGTACCTCGGCGAAGTTCTGGCCACGCGCATTGGCCTGTACACGCAGCAGGATTTTCGCGATGAGCTGGCGATCATCGGCGCGGCTCTCGATCGCGAAGCCGGGCGCAAATGGCGTCCGCTGGGCGACACCGCGGTGGCCGCGCAGCTTCTCTATAACGCGCGCGAAGATTACTCCGGCTATCGCCGCGGCGTGGATTATTACGACGAAGGCACGCTGATTTGGCTCGACGCCGACGTGACCATTCGCAATTTAAGCCACGGCGAGAAATCGCTCAACGATTTTTGCCGATCCTTCGAGGGTGGACCCGGCGGCAAACCCGAAACGAAGCCGTACACCCTTGCGGACGTGATCGCCGGGCTCAACGCGGTTCAGCCCTACGATTGGGCCGAATTTTTCCGTACTCGCGTGACCGACGTCGAGCCGCATGCGCCGTTCGGCGGGATCGAAAACGGCGGATGGAAACTGGTTTACGATTCGACGCGATCGGCGCTGTGGCGCGATTTCGAAGACGATCGCCGCGCCGCCAATTTCATGTACTCGATCGGCCTGGAAGTGAAGGATGACGGAGCCATAGTGGACGTCGCCTATGGCGGTGCGGCGCAGAAAGCCGGCATCGCGCCCGATTCAAGGATCATGGCCGTCAACAATCGCCAGTTCACCACGGCGGTTCTGCGCGAAGCGATCGAGCGCACGGCGAAAGACGCGGACTCCATCGATCTGCTGGTGAAGAACGGCGAATATTACAGCGTGCATCACGTCGAATATCGCGGCGGCGAAAAATATCCGCACCTGGAGCGCGACGATTCGAAGCCGGATTTACTCACGAAAATCGCCGAGCCGCTGATCAGGAAGATGTAATCACATCCCCATGATGTGAAACCCCGCGTCGACAAACATCACATCGCCGGTCACGCCGCGGCCCAGATCGCTGGCCAGAAACACCGCCGCGTCGGCGACTTCGGCCGGATCGGTGTTGCGGCGGAAAGGCGCGCGCTCGGCGACCGCGGTTAAAATTTTCGAAAAATCCTTGATGCCTCGCGCCGATGCGGTCTTCACCGGACCCGCGGA
This sequence comes from Bryobacteraceae bacterium, assembly GCA_035507655.1. Taxonomy (GTDB): domain Bacteria; phylum Acidobacteriota; class Terriglobia; order Bryobacterales; family Bryobacteraceae; genus Palsa-187. Next base: position 104,813 of record DATJNW010000105.1, read on the forward strand.
AATCGCATTCACGCGAATCTTTCGCGGTCCCAGCTCGCTCGCCAGATAACGCACCGCCGCTTCGAGCGACGCCTTGGCCACGCCCATCACGTTGTAATTGGTCAGCACGCGCGACGATCCCAAGTAGGTCAGCGTGATCATCGCGCCGCCTTCGGTCATCAGCGGCGCGGTCGCGCGAGCCACGGCGACCAGCGAATACGCGCTCACCTCCAGCGCCAAACCAAATCCGGAGCGCGATGTTTCGATGAACGGCCGCTCCAGGTCCTCGCGATTGGCGAAGGCGATCGAATGCACCAGCGCATCGACGCGTCCCAACTCGCCCAATCGCCCCAGATCTTCATCCCGCGTCACATCGCATTCGAATACGCGCGCCGCGCCCAATTCCGCGGCCAGATCCTCGACGGTTTTCTTCAAGCGCTCGCCCTGATAGGTCAGAATGAGCCGCGCGCCCTCGCGCCGGAACGCCTGCGCGATGGCGTAAGCAAGGCTCCACTTATTGGCGACGCCCAAAATGAGCGCGGTTTTTCCCTCCAGCAGTTGTGACATGAACCCGTATTCTAGCGCAGCAATTTGCTACAACGAATCATTGGACCTCACGACTCCACTGATGTACATCAAAGGCGTCGGCCCCGCCCGCGCCGCCATGCTCGAAGCGAAAGGACTCAAGACGGTCGAGGATCTGCTGCTCTACGCGCCGTTCCGCTACGAAGACCGGTCCAACGTGAAAACCATTCGCGATCTGGCGCCGGGCGAAATGGCCACGGTGATCGCCGAAGTGCGCTCAGCTCGTGTATCGAATTTGCGCCGCCGCAATCTCGGCCTGTTCACGGCGACCTTCACCGATGCCTCTGGCGAATATCTCAATGCGAAATGGTTTCATGGCGCCTATCTGGCCGACGTTTTCATGCCCGGCACGAAGGTCGCGCTGTTCGGAAAAATCGAATACGACAATTATTCCGGCACGCTGACCATGATGCACCCGGAGCATGAAATCCTCTCGAGCGAAGAAGAAAGCGACGCGTCGCTGCACACCGGCCGCGTGGTTCCCATTTACGAAGCCGCCGGAAAAATCACCACGCGGATCTTCCGCACGCTGGTCGACCGCATTCTACGCGAACTGGGTCCAGCGCCCGATGCGCTGCCCACTGAAATTTCGCAGCGCCTGAAATTTCCCGATCGCAACACCGCGCTCCGCGCCTTGCATTTTCCGCCGCCCGATTCCGACCTGCGCCTGCTCAACGCCTTCCGCTCGCCCGCGCAATTCCGCCTGATTTTCGAGGAATTTTTCTGGCTCGAATGCGGCCTGGAATTGAAGCGGGCCAAAGCGCGGCTTTATCCTGGAATCGCGTTCGCGCTCACCGATCGTGTGCGCGAGCAGATCAAGGCGATGCTTCCGTTCAAGCCGACCGGCGCGCAAAAACGCGTGCTCGGCGAAATCGCGCGCGATATGGCCGCGCCGCATCCCATGTACCGGCTGTTGCAGGGCGACGTCGGCAGCGGAAAAACGCTGGTCGCGGCGGAAGCGGCGATTATTGCCATCGAAAACGGCCACCAGGCGGCGGTTCTCGCGCCCACCGAGATTTTAGCCGCGCAGCATTATTTTTATTTCAAGAGATTATTTCAGAAACTCGATTACGTCACGGTTCTGCTCACCGGATCGAATACCGCGCGCGAAAAAACGCAACTCAAAAAAATTGTTTCGGAGGGTCTGGCGCACATCGTGGTGGGAACGCACGCCCTGCTTGAAGCCGACGTCGAATTTTCGAAACTCGGCCTCGCCATCGTCGATGAGCAGCACCGCTTCGGTGTCGAGCAGCGGCAAAAACTGATGGAAAAAGGCTCGCATCCCGACGTCCTGGTGATGACCGCGACCCCCATCCCGCGCACGCTCGCGCTGACTGTTTACGGCGATCTCGATGTCAGCATCATTGATGAGCTTCCGCCGGGGAGAAAGCCGATCGTCACCAAACATGCCGGCGAAGATCGCGTCGAGCAGGTCTATAGTTTCCTGAAAAAACAGATCGACGCTGGCCGTCAGGCCTATGTCGTTTATCCGGTGATCGAAGAATCGGAGACGCAGGCGATGAAAGCCGCGCAGAAAATGCACGAACATTTATCGACGATCGTGTTTCCGAGCCTTCCCGTCGGCCTGTTGCACGGAAAGCTCAGCGCGGCCGAAAAAGAATCGGCGATGGAAAAATTCCAGCGCGGCGAAACCAAAATTCTGGTTTCGACCACGGTCATCGAAGTCGGCGTCGACGTTCCCAACGCGACCGTCATGGTGGTCGAACAGGCCGAGCGTTTCGGCCTCGCGCAGCTCCACCAGCTTCGCGGGCGCGTGGGGCGCGGCGGCGAGCAAAGCTACTGCATTCTGGTCACCGGCCGTTTGAACGACGCCGGACGCGAGCGCATCCGCACGCTGGTCGAATCGACGGACGGGTTTTACATCGCCGAAATGGACATGAAGCTGCGCGGTCCCGGCGAATTTTTCGGCACGCGTCAATCCGGTTTGCCGGCGCTGCAAATCGGCAACATTTTACGTGACGCGGAAATTCTGGAGGTTGCGCGCGGCGAAGCGCAAAATTTCGTCGCCCATCCGCCGAATGAAGAAGAAATGCGCCGCGCCGTCGCGCATATCCGCGAGCACTGGCAGCGACGCTACGGGTTAGTGCAAGTGGGCTGATCGCCTGCTGTAAAATCTCAGCATGCGTTCGATACTGCTCGTTTGCACGATCCTGACCTGCTCGGCGGCCACGCTGGAGCAATATTTGTCGGCTCCGTTTGCCTCCGAAATTCATGCCGCGCCGGGCGGGGGGAAGGTCGTCTGGATTTTGAACGAACGCGGCGCGCGTAATTTGTGGGTCGCCGCTGCGCCCGATTGGAAAGGACGCCGGCTCACCGCGTATAAAAATGACGACGGCCAGGATATCGGAATGATTCAGTGGACCGCCGACGGCAACTCCATCGTCTACGTCCGCGGCGGCGATCTGGAGCACATCGGGCGCGACAATCCCAATCCGCGATCCCTGGCCCTGACGCCGCAGCAGGAAATCTACGCGATCGCGTTCGACGGCGGCGCGCCGAAGAAACTCGGCGACGGGCATTCCCCCGCAGTTTCGAAGGACGGACGCGTCGCGTTCATTCGCAACCGGCAGATTTATCTGACGACGGTCGACGGCGGCGAAAAACCGGTCGAGGTTGTCGAGACCAAGGCCAATCCGAACACGCTGCGCTGGTCGCCGGATGGTTCCGAGATCGCGTTTGTATCGAATCGCGGCGATCACGCCTTGATCGAAGTTTATTCGACCGGAGACAAGACGCTGAAGTATCTCGACCCGTCTACCGATCGCGACGAAAGTCCCGCGTGGAGCGCCGACGGCCGCCGCGTCGCGTTTATTCGGGTTGCGAGCGTGAGTTTCGCCGGCGGAGCGGGGCCGCGTCGCGAGGCGCTGACGCCGTGGTCGATCCGCATCGCCGATGTTTCCACCGGCAAGGGACGCGAAATCTGGCATGCCGATAAAGGTCCGGGCAGCGTGCATCATGACATGGTCGCCTCCGATCAGCTTTATTGGGCCGACGGCGACCGGCTCGTTTTCGCGTGGGAAAAAACGGGCTGGCAACATCTTTATTCGGTGTCGGCCGAGGGCGGGGAAGCGACTCTGCTCACGCAGGGCGAGTTTGAAGTGGAGCACGTTTCATTAAGCGATAATCGGCGCGAATTGCTGTTTTCTTCAAATCAGGACGACATCGACCGGCGGCATGACTGGCGCGTCGCGGTCGCCGGCGGAACGCCGCAGCCGGTGCTTGGGCGAATCGATGATGGCATCGAGCTCGAACCGGAAGACGCGGGCAACGGCGCGGTCGCGTATTTAAGATCGAGCGCCAAGGAAACGATTCGCGCGGCGATCAAGCCGGCCAGCGGCGCATGGCGCGATCTGGCTCCGGATTCGACTCCCGCCGAGTACGCGCAGGCTGAACAGGTGGTTCCACAGCAGGTGATTTTTTCCGCGGCCGACGGCATGAAGATTCACGGCCAGCTTTTTTTGCCGAAGGGATCGGGCAAGCATCCCGCGCTCGTTTTTTTCCACGGCGGGTCGCGGCGGCAGATGCTGCTCGGCTGGCATTACATGAACTATTATTCGAACGCCTACGGCATGAATCAGTACATGGCGAGCAAGGGATACGTGGTGCTCGCCGTGAATTACCGCAGCGGTATCGGCTACGGTCTGAATTTCCGCGAGGCGATCAATTACGGCGCGACCGGCGCGAGCGAATATAACGACGTGATGGGCGCGGGCCTGTATCTGCGTTCGCGCGCGGATGTGGATGCCTCGCGCATCGGCGTGTGGGGCGGATCGTACGGCGGATATTTGACCGCGATGGCGCTGGCGCGGTCGAGCGATATTTTCGCGGCGGGCGTCGATATGCATGGCGTGCATGACTGGAGCGCGCTCGGCGGCAGCGTGGCGAATCCGCGGCTGGATCCGATCAAGGACCAGGACCGGGTGCGGCTGGCGTTCGAATCGTCGCCGCTGGCGAGCATCAAAACCTGGCGCTCGCCGGTGCTGCTGATTCAGGGCGATGACGATCGCAACGTGAATTTCAGCCAGATGGTGGATCTAGTGCCGGCGCTGCGCGCGCAGGGGGTCGATTTCGAGGAACTGGTTTTCCCCGATGAGATCCACGATTTTCTGCTGTGGCAGGATTGGCTGCGAGCGTATCACGCGGAGGAGGATTTTTTCGCGAGGAAGTTGGTGCAGAAGTAGTGCAGGCTATCGTGAGCTGATGGCTTGGCAGACCGCCCTATACAGTTCGCCTACAGTAAAGCGCCGCACATGCGGCTCGTGATGGTCGAAGATTGTGATCAGTGGTGTGAACGAGGGGACTTCCGGGCCGAACAGAAACTCGTTAAATTCTAAATTGAAAGTTTTGCGGTAGCCGTTTGCGTCATCGTGCAATTGAACCCTGAACCGCTTTTCGGTAGCTTGCAGTAGATCGTCCCCGTCGTCGCCCGTGATCCCGAGGTCTGCCTCGAATTCAGTTCCCGCTGATATGGCTTTGCGCTTTGGAATGCCCGCCCACTCGCGGACGAAGCGAGCAAATTCGTCGAATGACGGTCCTTCGGCCTGCGCCATTTTTATAGCTTATCGCGCCGCCGCTCGATGCCGTCAATCCGCCTCAGCGAAGCTTGTGTACATGTCAAACATTGACTAAACTTGAAATTGATGCAGGTGCATTTTACTCCCGAACAGGAAGCGCAGCTCGCGCAGATGGCCCAACAATCCGGAACCGATGCTGAGCGATTGGTGAAGGACGCGGCCCTGCGCGTCTTGGAAGACGCCCAGTTTCGCGCCGCCGTGCGCGAGGGCATCGCCCAAGCCGATCGTGGCGAGTTCATTGAGGAAGAGGAAATGAACCGCCGCTTTGAAGAGATGCTCCGCTCGTAGATGCGCATCCGCTGGACGCCCGCCGCGGCTGCGGATCTGGAGCGGATCAGCGATTATCTCAAAGCAAATTACCCGCACTACCTTCGGCCGACGATGCGAAAGCTGTACGACGGCGTTCAGTCCCTCCAGAAGTACCCGTATCGCGGGCGTCGCGGACAGGAAGAAGGCACGAACGAACTGCTCTTTCCGCCACTCCCTTATATCGTCGTGTACAGAGTCACGCACCAGGCGGTCGAAATCTTGCGGGCGTATCACGGCGCACAGCGCCGATAGTATGTCAAGTTTTCGGCTTATACGCCACGCAGTCGATCTCCACCAGCATGTCATTCACAAAATCGCAGACAATCGTCGTCCGCGCGGGGCGATGCTCGCCGAAAAACTCGGCGTACACCCGATTCATCTGGCTGAACTCGAAGCCTTGCTTCAAAAATACCGAGACCTTCACTACATCCTGGATCGTCGCGCCGCACTCTTCCAGAATTTTTTTGATGTTCGACAACACCAGCCGCGTCTGATGCTCGATGTCGCCGTGCGAGAGCTTGTCGGTCATCGTATCGATGGGACCCTGGCCGCTGATGTAAATAAAATCGCCGGCGCGCACCGCGGGCGAATAGGGCCCGCGCGGGGTCGGCGCGGAGTGCGGGAACAAGCGCTCGATCGGCATAATTAAAGGTCGGTTTTCTTGCGGCGCGGACGGCGCTGCGCCCCGCCCGGAGCCTTCGGAGAGCGCTTGCGAGCCGGCGCTTTCTTGGGCTTCGCCGGAGGGGGATTCGGCTCGAAGATAGTCGGCTGGCCTTCGACGTAAGGCTGCGGCTCGTATTCTTCCACTTCTTCTTCGTGCACCGGAGCAGGCTCCGGGGCGGGCGGCTCGGCCGGCGGATAAAATTCCGCGCCGAGAGACACCAGCATGCCGTGCTCTTCGGTCGGCTCCAGGCGAACCACGGTTTTATCCTGCGCGTAGTTCAAAAATTCCGAAAATTGCTGGAAGCCGTAGGCGCTGAGGTCGAAGTTGGGCTGCTCCGCGTGGAACCACTGGTCCAGATCTTCTATCGGGCATCCGTTTTCGATCTCCAGCCGATGATTTTCGAGCACGTCGCGCAGCGGCGGCAGCAGATCCTCGGGCTTCAGATTGGGCCGCTCCGGCTGCGTGGAGCCCTTGCGCTCGATGATGTAGCGCCCGCCCGTTCCACTGACGTTCACCAGCTCGGCGCGCTTCAATTTTTCGACAAAATCGGAAAAACTGGAGGCGCCGTAAGCGCGTTCGTTGAAGGCCGGGTCGAGTTGCAGCATGGTCGACTTAAGAAGCCCCAGCTGCGGCTGCACCGCGCGGCGTTCCAGCACCTGCAGCGCGCGCTCGACCAGCGGCATGGCCTGATTCAGTTCGAGCGGAGCGGGACGCTGGCGCCGGTCGCCGCGCTCCGGACGGTCGCGGCGCGGCTGCTGCTGGCGCGGTTCCGGGCTTGCCGCCGCCATGGCGACGCTCGCCGGCGCGTCGGCCATCAGCGATTCGAAGCTGATAAATTCGTGGCAATTCTGCTGGAGAATCGTCGAAGTGAAAGCTTTTCCGCCGACCACGAAAACGGTTTTCCCGTACTCTTTCAGCTTGTTCACCAGCGGAATAAAATCGCTGTCGCCGCTGACGATGGCGAAGGCGTTCACGTGGGTGTGGGTGAAAGCCATCTCCAGCGCGTCCAGCGCCAGGTTAATATCCGCACCGTTTTTGTCGCCGCGCGGCGAGGGGATGCGCTGCACCATCTGTACCGCGTTTTCGGCCATCTGGCGCGTCGCGCCATCCTGCCGTCCCCAATTGGCGTAGGCGAATTTGGCGACAATGTCGCCGCGTTCCTTGAGCGCATCGAGCGCGAGGGAAACATCGAACTCGCGACGCAGCGTCGATTTGAGTCCGATCTCGATGTTGTCGTAATCGACGAACACCGCAATGTTCAATTTTTCTTGCATTCCTTTTTTCTCTTTTCGCGTGAAGCGGCCGCCTCAGGCGGTCTGCTTCACTGAGCTGCGGATGAACTCCACAATTTCCTCGAGCGAGGCGCCGGGCTGGTACACCGCCGCCACGCCCATTCGTTTCAATTGCGCGGCATCCTCATCCGGAACAATGCCGCCCACGATGACGATCACGTCGTCCATCTGTTTTTCTTTGAGTAATTCGAGGACGCGCGGAACGATGGCGTTGTGCGCGCCGGAAAGAATGGAGAGCCCGATCACCTGCACGTCTTCCTGAAGCGCGGCGTTGACGATCATCTCCGGAGTCTGGCGCAGGCCGGTGTAAACGACCTCCATACCGGCATCGCGCAGCGCGCGGGCAATCACTTTCGCTCCGCGATCGTGTCCATCGAGCCCGGGCTTAGCTACCAGCACCCGGATTTTGTGATTCATATTTAACAGAAGAGACTTTTCCGCCGCCTTGCGCGGTGAAACGCCTCTCCAATTAGTATACCTTGCGGGGAACAGGCGGCGTAAGGCGCCCGGCCCGCTCGCAATCCCGTTCGTCAACTCTCACGCAGCAGCGCGTACTCTTCGGCCGACTCGATTTGCGAACCAAGCTGCGGCCAGGGAATGGTGATCACATTCGGCGCGTGCGCGGCGAAAACCGGTTTCACGCCCGATTCCGGCGGCAGCGCCAGCAGATCGGCAAATACGCTTCGCGCGAACAGCGCCGGCAAAGCGATGGTCCCGTCATAAGCCGCTTCGGCAATCGCCGCGTGGCTGTCGCGAAACGCGGAACAGAGCCGCGAAATGGCCATCGCCGTAACGCGCGACTGATCGGCGCGCAGCAGCAGCGCCGCATCCAGGTGCGGCGTCATCGTGAGCGCCAGTTCAAGCACGCAGCGGATGGAGCCGTCTTCGATCACGTCCACCGGCAGCGCCGCCAGGTCGCCGGAAATCCCCGGCCCGGCCGCGATCACCGGACGGCACAGCGCGGCTAAAGCAGCCAGCGCCACCCGCCGGACGTAACGGCTTCCGCCCGGCGATTCGACGGGCGAAGCGAGTAACAGTGCGCAAACGGTCACCGCCAAATTAGACCCGGCGGCCCGGTCATTCGTAACAGGTATTCTGGAGGAAGATGACGGTGCGCGAATTCACGCCGCTGGTCTTTGCGATCTCGGCGTCGGCGGGATTTTTGGGGGCGCTTACGGGATTGGGCGGCGGCGTGATCGTCACGCCGGCGCTGACGCTGCTGCTCGGCGTGGATCTGCGCTACTCGATCGGCGCCAGCCTGGTTTCCGTCATCGCCACTTCTTCCGGCGCGGCCGCGGCGTTCGTGCGCGAAGGATTTTCCAACATCCGCATCGGAATGTTTTTAGAAGTCGCGACCACGCTCGGCGCGATCGCCGGCGCCGAGCTCGCCACCCATGTCCCGACCTCCGCGCTGTCAATTATCTTTGGACTGGTGCTGTTGCACGCCGCCTGGCAATCGCTGCATCCGATTCCGCAGACGCCGGCCACCGAAATCGCCGATCCGCTGGCCATGCGTTTGAAATTCGAAGGCACTTATCCGACGGCGCGCGGTCCGCAGCATTACCGCGCGCGCGGCGTGAAGACCGGCTTCGGGATCATGTTCGGCGCGGGAACCTTGTCCGGCCTGCTGGGCATCGGCTCCGGCGCGCTGAAAGTCATCGCCATGGATCAGGCCATGCGCATTCCGTTCAAGGTTTCCACCACCACCAGCAACTTTATGATCGGGGTAACCGCCGCGGCCAGCGCGGGAATTTATTTGAGCCGCGGCTACATCGATCCGGGCCTGGCCATGCCGGTGATGCTGGGCGTGCTGGCCGGCTCGGTGTTGGGCGCGCGCGTTCTGATCGGCGCGCGAACGCGGGTGCTGCGTCTCACCTTCGCGATCGCCGTCGCCGTGATGGCCGCGCAGATGATCTATAACGGATTCCCCAAATGACCGACGAACGGCTGGAGATTATCGTTGCCAACCTGCTGCGCTCCGGAGTGATGACCGCCGCGGCCGTCGTGCTCGGTGGAGGAATCGTGTACGTGCTGCGGCACGGCGGCGAGATCGCGTCCTATTCTCCATTTCGCGGCGAGCCTGGCGAATATCGCGTGGTTTCGTCCATCGTTCGCGGCGCCTTTGCGGGAAATCCCCGGGCCATCATCCAGCTCGGTTTGCTGCTGCTGATTGCGACGCCGGTGGCGCGCGTGGCGATCTCGATTGTGGGCTTCGCGCTCGAGAAAGACCGGACCTACATCGTGATCACCACGCTGGTGCTGGCGATTTTGCTGTTCAGTCTGATCCGTCATCCCTGAGCCAGTTGCGTCATCTGGCGCGCAGCGTCTTTCTGCATGCCGCGCTTTGCCCCAGCACTGCGTCAATTCCCACGTAAATTCATCGCCTTGATCGTGGTCCGAGGGATGCTCCCGGCTCAGCGACACGTTCCGCTTCTTAAAAAGGAGGCTCCATGCGGATATTCCTGTTCCTCACGGTTCTGGGCTCGCTGGCGTTGCAGGCTCAGGTTGCGCAGATCAAACGAATCCCGATCACGCCGACGCGCGCGAGTTCAGGGCAACAGATGTTCGACACCTATTGCGCGGTTTGCCACGGCAAGGATGCGAAAGGCGATGGTCCGGCCGTTTCGGCCTTAAAGGTCCCGCCGCCGGATCTGACCCAACTGGCCAAAAACAACGGCGGCAAATTCCCCGAAAATCACGTCGCGGCGACGCTGCGCTCGGTCAGCACGCCGGTGCATGGTTCCAACGAAATGCCGGTTTGGGGCGCGCTGCTGTCCTCGGTAAGCACCAGCGAAAGCGAGGTGCAACTGCGAACCGCCAATCTCACCAGGTACATCGAATCGCTGCAAGAAAAGTAGAATCGCTCCTATTTCCCCGCCGGCGGATCATACAGATGATTGCCGTCGGGGAACGGAGTCATCGCCAGACGGCAGGAATCGGCTTCGCCGTAGGGCACCGGCAGATGCCAGCGTGTCGACGGCGCGTAGGCAATATCGCCTTCATGGCCGACAAACGGCGGAAGGCCTTCGATGGTGAACTGCTGCTCGCCCTGCATGACGATCCAGGTTTCCGGAAAATCGTGGAAATGTCCGCGATCGCCCGGCTTGTGCTTCAGATCGGAAGCGAAGCCGCAGATGATGTTGGCGTGCGCGCGATTTCGCATAATCGCCAGATCGCTCCAGGAGCGCTTGGTTTGCGTCTTCAGCATCTCCGGAATGTTGAAATAGAGCCGGTCCGGCTTGCCGCCGGGATTGGGCACGTCGTCGGGGTTGGGATAAGTCCACACCGTCGCCGGAATGAACCGTTTGCCGGCTTCGGCTTCGGACGGCTTCACCGGGAAAATCGGGCTGGCTTCGCGCAGCGTCACTTCCACGCGAATCGCCGGCTCATTGCTGGTGACTTCGAGGGAATGGAGCATCCGTTCCGGCGCGAACACCAGCGATCCTTTTTGTGCATCGATCGTATGCGGTTGCCCCGGCGGATCGTCGATTTCGAAGCGAATCTGGCCCTGCTCGATGAACCAGTATTCCGGCGAATCGGCATGCAGGTGTAGCGGAACTTTGGAACCCGGCGCGGCCGAAATCACGGAGACGTGGTTATAGTAATCGGCGACCACGGTTTCGCTCCAGTTCGCATCTCCTTTGTGCCGCGCTTTCAGATCGGCCAGCCGCACGATCGGCTTCATCGGCGCGCGATACGGCGCCGGCTCGGTCGGCTTAGGGAAATAGAAAACCTGCGACTTCTGGGCGTACAGCGCGGGCAGGCCGGCGAGGAAGAGAACGGAGATCAGGCGCATCACCAGGAATGATATCGCTTTTTGCGCGAAAATCACTGCTATGCACATCGATCTGAACTGCGATATGGGAGAAATCCCGGCGCACATTGCCGACGGGACGCAGGAATCGCTGATGCGGTCGATCACCAGCGTCAACATTGCCTGCGGCGGGCACGCCGGCGATGAAAATACCATGCGAACCACCATCGAGCAGGCCTTGCGCTGGAATCTGACCATCGGCGCGCATCCCGGCTATCCCGACCGCGCCAATTTCGGCCGCGTCAGCCTGAATCTTCCCACCGCCGAAATTGAGCAGACGATTTTCGATCAGGTGCTCGCGCTGGCCGCCGTCGCCGCGACCTTCGCCACGGCCATCGTTCATGTGAAGCCGCACGGGATGCTGTACAACGACGCCGTGAACCGGCCCGAACTGGCGCGCGCCATCGCCAATGGAATCGCGCGCTTCAGTAAGGAAGTGGTGCTGGTGGGATTGGCCGGCTCGCCGATGCTGGACGTTTTTCGCGAGGCCGGGTTTCGCGTGGCGGCGGAAGCTTTCGCGGACCGTCTTTATGAGCCGGACGGCACTCTGCGCTCGCGCAAATTCGACGACGCCCTGATTCGCGATCCGCGCAAGGCGGGTGAGCAGGCGCTGCGCATCGCCCGCGGGGAAGGTGTCATTTCCGCGGCGGGGTCGCCGGTCGCGGTGAATGCGGAGACGATTTGCATTCACGGCGATACGCCTGGTGCGCCGAAGATCGCCGAGTCGGTCGCGAAAACGCTCCAGGAAAATGGCGTGACGCTGCGTCCGCTCACGGTTTAGTTTGTGGGGCAGGCCCTCGGCCTGCGGCGGGCGCGCCGCCCGCCTCTTGTTTCGCCGGCCAGGCGGGCTAAGAGCCCGCTGCATCGTGGAGTCCGGCGGCGCATACGCTCGTGCGCGCCGTGTCGATACCCTATCGGCGCCGCGCGCGACTTAAAATAAAGACGAATGAGCCAAACTCTCGCCGGGGCCAAGCTGCCCACAACACTCAGCGGTCTGCCGCTCGAGACGGTTTACACACCCGCGGACATCGCCGGCGTCGAGGTGCCCGCGCCGGGCGAATTCCCCTACACGCGCGGCATCCACGAATCGATGTACCGCGGCAAGCTGTGGACCATGCGCCAGTTCGCCGGCTTCGCCACAGCCGAGGAAACCAACGCCCGGTATCATTATTTACTCTCGCAGGGGCAGGCGGGACTTTCCGTCGCCTTCGACCTTCCGACGCTGATGGGCGTCGATTCGGACGATCCCAGCGCGGTGGGCGAAGTGGGCAAGTGCGGCGTGGCCATCGCTTCCCTCGCCGACATGGAAACGCTGTTTCGCGGAATTCCGCTCGGCGACGTGTCGGTGTCGATGACCATCAATTCGCCGGCCTCGATCATCTGGGCGATGTACCTGGTGGTCGCCGAGCAGCAGGGCGTTCCCTGGCCGCGCGTCGCCGGCACTTTGCAGAACGATATTTTGAAAGAATACATCGCGCAGAAGGAATATATTTATCCGCCGCGTCCTTCCATGCGCCTGGTGACCGATTCGATCGAGTTCGCGGCCCAACAAGTCCCGCGCTTCAATCCCATTTCGATTTCGGGTTATCACATTCGCGAAGCCGGATCGACCGCGGTGCAGGAGCTGGCGTTTACGCTGCGCGACGGCATGGAATACGTCGATTGGGCGCTGGAGCGCGGCTTGTCCGTCGATTCCTTCGCTCCGCGGCTCAGCTTCTTTTTCAACGCGCATAACGATTTTTTTGAGGAGATCGCCAAATATCGCGCGGCGCGAAAGATCTGGGCGCTGGCCATGCGCGATCGTTACGGGTCCCATAACGAACGCAGCTTAAAGCTGCGTTTCCACGCACAGACGGCGGGTTGCTCGCTCACCTGGCAGCAGCCGCAGAATAATATCGTCCGCACGGCGATTCAGGCGCTGGCGGCGGTGCTCGGAGGGTGCCAGTCGCTGCACACCAATTCTTTGGATGAAGCCTACGCGCTGCCGAGCGAGCATGCGGTGACCATCGCGCTGCGCACGCAGCAGGTGATCGCCTATGAGAGCGGTGTGCCCAACGTTCCCGATCCGCTGGGTGGAAGTTATTTCATCGAAAAATTGACGCTCGACATGGAAAAAGCGGCCAACGATTATATTCGCGCCATCGACGATATGGGCGGGATGATTCAGGCGATCGAGCGCGGTTATCCGCAGGCGGAAATCGCCAACGCCAGCTTCGAATTTCAGCAATCGGTCGAGCAGGGCGAGAGCGTGATCGTCGGCGTGAATAAATTTGCCGAACAGGAAGAGCAGCCGATCGAGTTGTTGCAGATCGACGAGACGGTGGAGCGCCGGCAGATCGAACGGCTTCGCGAAGTAAAGGCCAGACGGCGCGCAAGCGAGGTCGAGCGAACTTTAGGCGCCCTGCGGAAAGCGGCGGAAGGCAACGACAACACGATGCCGTATATCCTCGACGCCGTGCGCGCCTACGCTACCGTCGGCGAGATGTGCGCGGCGCTCAAGGACGTGTTCGGAAGCTACACGGAAACCAGCGTGTTGTAAGGAGCTCCCCAGATGCGCTATCGGGTAATGTTCATGGAGCGAACCGGAGCCGGCGGCCAGCCTTCGGAAGATCCCACCGAGTACCTGATCCCGGAGTTGGAGGAGGGAGTGGTAAAAGAAGCGCTATTCATCGAGCGCGATCAGCCGGCGGCGATGCATTCCGAGGAGCGCCTGGAAGAAGACGACGATTTTTTGAGCGTCGGCTCGGAAGTGTGGGATTACGACATCGCCGACGGGCGCGAGAAGGAATTTCTGGACGCGCTGGCCAATTCGCAGATGGTGCTCGATTATGAGGTAATCGACGAGTCGCCCGAGCCGGACTGAGTTTGCCATTTTGACGGCAACGCGTAACCGGTTGCTAAGCTCGATAGTATGCGGGTGGTTGTGTTTCTCTCTCTGATCGCGATCCTTCGCGCGGATGAGCTGACGCAGAAGATGACCGATCGCGTTTCCGAGGAAGCCGAAGCGTTTCGCAAAATCGCCCTGGACGTGATCGGCACCGAGAAGCTGCACCAGAGCGCGATGAAACCGCCGTCGCGATTTCATCCGCGCCTGGGCAACGCGAAGCCGCAATCGCCGGAATGGCAGAGTCACGACGTGGTTTCCGAATACGGGTTTGCCTCGTTTGCCGGGCAATCGGGCGCGATTCACGAATTGCGCCAGGTGATTTCGGTGGACGGCCGCAAGGTTTCCGACACGAAAAAGGCGCAGGACGCGCTGGCCAAGGCGATCACCGCGTCCGATGACGGGCAGAAAAAAGCGCTGCTCACACAATTCGAAAAATACGGCCTGAACGGCGCGGTGACCGATTTCGGGCAGTTGATTTTACTGTTCACGCGGCGCGATATCGAGCGCTATGAATTCACCGCGCGCGGCGCCCGCATGATCGGTTACGATAAGGCGCTGGTTTTTTCTTACCAACAGCTCGACGGTCCGGAAGCGCTGACGCTGTTTGAGCAGAAAAAAGGCGATCACGCCGAGCGGATGAAAATGGAGGGCGAAATTCGCGTTCGCGCGTCGGATTTCGTGCCGCTGCAAATCACCATGACGGTAACCAGGGGCGATGCGCCCAATTCGATCCGCGAAGACGCGGCGGTCAGCTACGCGCTGAGCAAATTCGGCGCGCTGCTGCCGGCGTCGACCGAACATCACGAGGTCCGCAACGGAAAAATCGTGGTGGAGAATAATTTCACGTACTCCGATTTTCACAAGTTCGGCGCATCGAGCGACATCAAATTCAACGTCAAGTGATGCGCGTCGTCTATCTGCACGGATTCGCTTCGAGCCCGCAATCGAGCAAGTCGCAGTTTTTCTGTGGCCGCTTCGGCGAACTGGGAGTCCCGTGCGAAATTCCGCAACTCGATCGGGGAAAATTTGAGGACCTGACGGTTAGCAATCAGCTTGCGGTGGTCGACCAGGCGGTGCGCGGGGAACCGGTCGTTTTGATGGGATCGAGCCTCGGCGGGTATCTGGCAGCTCTCTATGCCGGGCGGCATAAGAATGTCGAGCGAATGGTGCTTCTGGCCCCCGCCTTTCAATTCTCGTCGCGCTGGCGGAATCGATATAGCGCGGAGGAGTTCGACGAATGGCGGCGAACCGGCACGCGGGAGTTTTACCACTACAAGTTTCAGGCCAACCGTCCGCTGGGATACCAATTTGTGGAGGACTCCGTCCAATACGACGACGAGCCGGATTTCGCGCAGCCGGCGCTGATTTTGCACGGCTCGCGGGATGAGATGGTTCCGGTGGAGGTATCGGAGAAATTCGCGGCTTCGCACGCGAATGTGCGTTTAAAAATTGTCGAGTCGGGGCATGCGCTGACCGACGTGCTCGAAACATTATGGACGGAGACAGCCGCGTTCCTCGGATTCCAATTCCGGTAAGGTGGGATAGCCGCAGTTCGTCCTATGTGTTAGAATCGTCTCGAATCCTCGGGTTCGGCCGGGGATTCCAAAATCTGAAACCGGCCGGGGGCGGGGATCGTCTCTAGGTCGGGGCAGAGTAGCGTTGTCCATTTGAGGGAAAGCAGTGCCGCACGAACCAGGCGGGTTACAAGTCGACAATCCTGATAGCCATCTGGACCATTTGCTGGCTCCAGCATCGCTCGAAACTCCTTGGTATAAGGATCTTGTCGTTAGTGTCAAGGAGCTGATTCATCCTCCCAAGCTTCCGCCGCTGGAAGTGACCTCGAAGCCGGTCGATCTGCCGAGCGTTTGGGGGTTCTACGGCGGGAACGAGACGCGGGCGGGATTTTCTTCGCTGCTGATCCACTGCGCGGTCATCGGCCTGATTTTCTGGATCGGATCGCTCAAGCCGGTGCAGAAGATGGCGCAGCAGGTGGTCGATCTGGTCGCGCCTCCGCTGAGTGCGTACGTGCCGGAGAAGAAAGACACGATGCACGGCGGCGGCGGCGGCGGAACGCGCGCGCCGCTCGAGGCGAGCAAGGGCAAGCTGCCCAAAATCGCGCCGCGGCAATTTACTCCGCCGCGTGTCGATCCGCCCGAACATCCGAAACTGCCGATGGTGCCGACGATCGTCTCCGAAGTGCAGCCTCCTGACGTGAACATGCCGAATTACGGCGATCCGATGAGCCATCTGGGCATTCCCTCGAATGGAACAGGGCTCGGAGGCGGAATCGGCAGCGGGATCGGCGGTGGCGTCGGATCGGGCAAAGGCCCGGGCGTCGGACCGGGTTCGGGTGGCGGATTCGGCGGCGGCGCGTATCGTATTGGCGGCGGGGTATCGCCGCCGTCGGTGATTTCCAAGGTCGAGCCGGAATACTCCGAAGAAGCGCGCAAGGCGAAATGGCAGGGAACGGTCATTCTCCAGCTGGTCGTTGACGAGCATGGGATGCCGCGCGATATGCGCGTGACCCGGTCGCTCGGTCTGGGGCTGGACCAGAAGGCGATTGAAGCGGTCGGCAAATGGCGGTTTAAGCCGGGAATGAAAGACGGCAAGCCGGTGCCGGTGATCGCTACCATCGAAGTTAATTTCCGGTTGCTCTAACAGGGTACTGCTTCGGTCCGTTGGTGGCGCACGCACTCCTGCGTGCCGCGTCGAGACTCTTCTCGACGCATGGCTGATCGGGCGGAACCAGCGTCGGCAAGAGTGCCGACGCGGCACGCAGGAGTGCGTGCGCCACGCACCCATACTGACCGGGGGTCGCTCGAGGTTGCGTCAGCGATATCAATGCCGTCTGTCCCCGCGTGCGACCAATTGGCTTCTGGCTCCTGTTTTCTGTAGTTTCCCAGTTGTGAATCCTTCGCACAGTCCTGGAAATTGTAAGTTGCTTAAAAGAAAAGGGGAACCATTCGGCCTCTTTCGTGCGTCTAAGCGGGGCACGTATGAAGATGCTGTGGTGCCTGGCCCTGCTTCTGGCCGTGCCGCTTTCAGGGTGCAAATTGCCGGATGACGATGAGAAATCGTCGCAGGATTTGAACGTAAATTCGCGGTATACAATTGAGAGTGTTCGGTTTACCGGCGGAAATTCAACCATCAGCAGTCCCCTGCGCCTGGAAGTGGATAAGATTGTCGGGACCAAGTACGATCTGCTGGCGATCGAGGATCTGGCCGACCGGATCAAATCGGAAATGCACTTCGCCGACGTGAAAATCAATGTGACGCGCGGCACCACACCGGACTACGTGATTGTGAATTTCGAGGTGAAGGAGCAGCCCCAGAATTTCGATCTGAACGTGGCCAAGTTCCTGTACGACTCGAAAGAGGGCTGGAACGGCGACGGGTCGGCAACCGTGAAATATCACGACAACGCGTTCACCTTCGGCCTGGTGAGCGACAACGATACGCAGGTTGAGCGCTACGCCGGAATTCGCGCGAAATTCGAGCGCCGGAACGTCGGAACCGGGCGGCTCAAAGTCGGGTTCGAGTTCGACAGCTACCATGCGCAATTCAACGGCGCGACCCTCGATCAGGCGCCGTCCGACGAGATTTACAGGACACGACAGGTTTTTACGCCGGAGGCGACGTTGGAGATTCTTCCACCGCTCGACTGGAGCTTCGGCGTCAGTTTCGACCGCTTAGGGGTACCTCTTTCATCTCTTGGGGTGAGCGGGGTTGCGGCGGCGAAGACCGAATCCTCCAACGCGGTGGTAAATACTCTGCGCTACCACCAGCGTTGGGGGTCGGCGCATGACCGGCAGGAACAGGAAATGAACGCCTCGTACTCGGTGCGGGCCGGAACCGGGCTGCTCGATACGGACCGGACTTTCACGCGGCATTTCATGCGGGCGCTGTATCGTTTGCGGCACGGCCGGCACACCGTGCGCGCCGAGTTTCAGGCCGGGCGCATCACCGGAGACGCGCCGCTTTATGAGCGCTTCGTGCTGGGCGATTCGGAAACGCTGCGCGGCTGGAACCGCTTCGATCTGGATCCGCTGGGCGCCTCGCATGTGGTATACGGGTCAGTGGGCTATCAGTACAGTGTGGTGCAGGCGTTTTACGATACCGGGGCGATTTGGGACGTAAACAGCCAGCTAAGGCAGCGCCAGTCGGTGGGGGTGGGGTTCAAGAAGGAGTGTTTTCAGCTTGCCGTGGCGTTTCCCGTCCGATCGGGCCGCATGGACCCGATCTTTTATGCTGGAATGAGTTTTTGAGGTCGAGTTCAAGAGAACTTGTGAGCGCCATTAAAAAATGGTGGGTGGTTGTCGCATTCCTCTCCGGCTTCGGGCTGGCGATGGTGGCCGAGGAGTTGATCGTCAACCTGCATAATGACCGGCTGGAATTTTCGCTCGCGCACGTGCATTTTCTGGCCGGCGGAAAGCCGCTCGAAATGCTGCACAACGCGGCGCCGGTGCCGTTCGATTTTCAGATGACCGTGTATTCGGGCACGCGCGATCACGTGCTGCGCCAGGCGACCGATCAGTTCGTGGTCAGCTACGCGCTGTGGGAGCAGAATTTCAAGGTGGTCAAGATGCAGTCGCCGCGGCGCGAGCGCGAGCACATGACCGCGCAGGAAGCCGAAAAGTGGTGCGTCGATCAGATGTCGATGGATCTGCCGGGACTGGCTCCGAATACGCCGCTGTGGGCGCGCTTTGAAATTCGCGCCGAGGACAGCCGCGAGGCGTCGCTGTTCGGACGCGGCAGCATCAGCGATTCGGGCCTCAGCCTGACCAGCCTGATTGAAGTCTTCAGCCGGCCGGCGCGGGCCCAGCAATCGCACTGGGGTCCGTATGAAGCGGGACCGTTCACGCTGGAAGATTTGAAGCGAAGCGGGCATCGCGGGTCGTAATCTGGTAATTGTGATTCGAGTTTGCCCCCGGTGGCATAAGCCGCCAGGCTTGTCCGGTTCGCGGCTCGGTTGCGGTCCGTCAGGAACGCAAGCCTGGCGGCTTACGCCACTGCTTTCGCAAGGTGCGCGGCGATGAACCGGCTTCGCAATCGCCTGATTTTCGTCTTCGTGGTCGCGACCATTTTGCCGCTCGGATTGACCTTGTGGACCACCTCGAGTTTGATCGAGCGCAGCCTGGGATTGGCTCCGTTCGCGGAGTTGGGTTCGGTCTCGCAGTCGCTTGAACGGACCGGGCGCGAGCTGTACAAAGAATCGTGCGACGAATTGCGGCGTGAAGCCGAGGAGGGTCGAATCGAGCCGCGGCGGTTGCAGCCGAAGGAAGCCCAGGCGTTTTGGGACAGCGGCGCGGCGTCGCAATTCGAGCTGGCGGGCGAGCGCAGCTCGCGTCTCGATTATTATGTGCGCCACGAGGTGGGACGCGACGCGGGTCACGGCGGCGAGGTTTGGGTGTATTCGCGGCCGATGGGCATCGCCATGGACGATCTGACGGATCAGATCGCGCGCGCGCACCAGGCGCTGAATCGCAGCGAGGCGCGCGATCTGCGCCGCGGATTCAATACCACGCTGCTGGTGGTGGCGTCGGCGCTGTGGCTGGCGGCGCTCGCCGGGTTGGTTTTTCTGGCGGACCGGATCAGCCGGCCGGTGCAGCAGTTGACGCGAGGATTGAAACAGGTGGCATCGGGCGATCTGGCGGCGCGGGTGGAACCGCGCGGCTCCGATGAGATCGGCGCGGCGGTGGATGCGTTCAACAACATGGCGGGTCAGCTGGAACAGGCGCAGCAACGATTGGTGATGGTGACGCGCCTGGCCAGCTGGCAGGCGCTGGCTCGTAAGATGGCGCACGAAGTGAAAAATTCCCTGACGCCGATCCGCTTGACCATGGAAGAAATCGTGAGCCGCAGCGGATCGGCCGATGGCGCGTTTCTGGAACAGGCCGCGCAGATTGTCGCCGACGAGGTTCAAACCTTGGAACGGCGCGTCCGCGCCTTTTCGCAATTCGCCTCCGAGCCGCCGGTGATGCCGGGCGAGATCGATGTGAATGCCGTGGTGGAGGAGCGGGTGGCCTTTTTGAAATCGGCGCATCCGGAAGTTACGTATGAATTGCGGCTGGCGGCGGAACGTCCGCTGGCGATGGCCGATGCGGATCTGATCAAAGGCGTGCTGACCAATTTACTGGAGAACGCGGCGGAAGCGGCGCGGCCCGGCGGAGTGGTATTGGCGGCGACTTCGATGGATCATGGAAGATTGAAGATCGAGGTGCACGATTCCGGTCCGGGGTTGAGCGCGCAGGCGCGGTCGAGCCTGTTTGAGCCGACGATTTCGTTTAAAAAAGGCGGAATGGGACTGGGATTGTCGATTGCGCGGCGCAGCGCACTGCTCTGCGGGGGAGACATCGAAGTGATCGAGGGCGAATTGGGAGGAGCGGGTTTTCGCGTGATTTTGCGCGGTCCAGCTCCGGGAATTGGGGTGCAGCATGGCGCAGCGGCGAGTTCTCATCGTTGACGACGAGGAAAATATCGGGCGCAGCCTGCGGCTGATTCTGGAGCGCGAAGGCTACGCGGTCACCACCTGCGCGGGCGTGGCCGCAGCCAAGGCGCAATCGCAGCGCGCGGACGCGTATCTGATCGATGTGCGCTTGCCGGATGGCAGCGGAATCGACCTGGTGCGCTGGATGCGCGGGAACGATTTCGACGCGCCGATGCTGATGATTTCGGGGCACGGGACCATCGCCGACGCGGTGGAAGCGACGCGCGCGGGCGCTTTCGATTTTCTGGAAAAACCGCTGGGCCGCGAAAAAGTTTTGCTGTCGCTGCGGCATGCCCTGGAGGAATCGAAGCTGCGCGAAGAGAACCGGCGATTGCGGGAGATGGTCGGCGGCGCGCGCATGATCGGGCGCAGCGGCGCGTTTGAAAGAGTGCTGGAACAGGCAACCATGGCCGCTCGCAGCGACGCCCGGGTGCTGGTCGAAGGCGAGTCGGGAACCGGAAAAGAATTGCTGGCGGCGCATATTCACGCGGAAAGTCCGTTTTCGAGCGGCCCGTTCGTCAAAGTGAATTGCGCGGCGATTCCGACGGAATTGATCGAGAGCGAATTGTTCGGCCACGAAAAAGGCGCGTTCACCGGAGCGACGGCGGCGCGGCGCGGAAAATTCGAGCTGGCCGATGGCGGGACGCTGTTCCTGGATGAAGTCGGCGATTTGCACGCGTCGTCGCAGGCGAAACTGCTGCGGGTGTTGCAGGAGGGCGAATTTCATCGCGTGGGCGGCGAGCAGCCGATTCGCGTGACCGTGCGCGTCATCGCGGCCACCAATCGCGATCTGGGCGAAATGGTCCAGCAGCAGAAATTCCGCGAGGATTTGTATTACCGGCTGTGCGTGGTTCCGGTGCGCGTTCCCTCGCTCCGGGAACGGCGCGAAGACGTGCGTCCGCTGGCCGAATATTTCCTGTGCGAGTTCTGCACGCGCAATAATTTCAAGGCCAAACAATTCGCTCCCGCCGCGTTTGAGGTGCTCGAAGATTATTCCTGGCCGGGCAACATTCGCGAATTGCGCAACACCGTCGAGCGGATGGCGATTCTGACGCGCGGCGACGTGCTGGAGGCGGAATCGGTGCCGGTGGAGATTCGCATCGCGCGCTCGGCGAATCCGAAGGGCAACCTGCGCGAGGCCAAGGAATCGGCCGAGCGCGAACACATTTTACGCGCGCTTGAAGAGAGCAAGTGGAACGTGTCGAGCGCGGCCCGGGTGCTGGGTATGGAGCGCACCAATCTGCACAAACGGATTCGCGCGCTGGGGCTGGCGCGCGGGCAGGGGTAAACATGCGGCTTGGAATGGGGGTGTGTGTCGCGGCAACCGCGCTCGCCGCCGCGGGCCAGAGCGCGGGAACACCGGCGGTTCCGCGCACTCCCGGCGGCCATCCCGATCTTCAGGGCATCTGGACCAACGCGACCATCACTCCGCTGGAGCGTCCCGCGGCTTACAAAGGCCTGACCATCAGCGACGCCGACGCCCAGAAATTCGAGCAGGCCGAGTCGAACGATCTGAAAGCGGAAGACGGCGCCTCGGACGGAAAAATCATTCGCGCCGCCGGATCGGCCGGAACGGGCGCTTATAACGCGCTGTTTCTAGATCGCGGCGCGGAGCTCGAGCGCGTCGATGGGGTGAAGCGCACCTCGCTGATCGTCGATCCGCCGGACGGCCGCGTTCCTCCGCTCACCGACGCCGCGAAACAACGCAACAGGGCCGAGATGCGTGAGTCCTCTGGCCTCGGCGGCGTGAAGAGCCGGCCGCTGGCGGAGCGCTGCCTGCTCGGTTTCGGCTCGACGGACGGTCCGCCGATGCTGCCGGTTTTGTACAACAACAATTATCAGATCATCCAGACTCCGGACACCATCATGATTCTGGTGGAGATGGTCCACGACGTTCGCGTGATTCGCATGAACCAGCCGCACCTGCCTTCGAATCTCAAGAAATGGCTGGGCGATTCGGTGGGCCGCTGGGAGGGCGATACGCTGGTGGTCGACACCGCCAATTTCCGCCCGGAGGTGCGATTCCGCGGAGCCGGCGCCAATCTGCACGTCATCGAACGGTTCCGCCGCGTCGACGCCCACACCATTCTTTATCGCGCCACCATGGACGATCCCAGCACCTTCGCGCGGCCGTGGACCGTCGAGTTTCCGTTCCTTGCCGCGGCCGGTCCCATTTACGAATACGCCTGCCATGAAGGCAACTATGCCTTGCAGGATATCCTGGGCGGCGCGCGGCGGATGGAAACTTTGAGCGGCAAGAAGTAATCTGGTTGGATGCACAAACTTCTGTTCGCCGCCATGCTATGCGCGGCTCTCGCCTCCGCGCAGGACGCCAATCCCCGTTTCGGCCGCTGGAAGCTCAAATCGGAAGCGCCGGCGCCGCAAAGCAACATCATGACCTACGAACCCTTCGGCGATCACGGCATGAAAATCACCATCGATTCCGTGAATCGCGAAGGCTCCAAATCGCAGTGGTTCTACACCACCAATTTCGACGGCAAGGATGAGCCGATCACCGGCAATCGCGGCGCCGATTCCGGATCGGTGCGCGTGATCAGTCCGGCGGTGAACGAAATCGTGTACAAGAAAAACGGCCGCGTGACCCAGATTCTCACCAACGTGCTGTCGCCCGACCACGACACGCTCGGGATCATCTACATGCGCCAGGACGCCGAAGGCAAGACCAGCAACGTGACCTTCGCGACGTATCAACGAATTAAGTAGAACTCACGGCACCGTGACCGTCACCGGCACGGTTACCGTCGCTCCGCCGCTGGCGCCGACCACGTACATCCGGAATGAACCTGGCAGAATGGCTGACGACGGCGAAAGGGTCATCGTGCCCGAGCCCGACGCGGGGTTGGTGATCGTCGCGGGTGAAAACGACGCCACCAGGCTCGACGGCAGCCCGGTAGCCGAAAGCGCGATCGGTCCGTTGAATCCATTGGTCACCGAAGTCTTAATCCCGATGGTCAAGGCGCGCCCCGGCGTGACCGTCGCGGTGGAGGGAACAGTCAGCGTGAACGTGCCGACGTTTACGATCATGGTTACCGCCGGCGCGGTATAGTTTCCGACGCTGCCCAGAATCATGATCGAATGGCTGCCCACGGCGACCGACGAAGTGGTTTGAACCGTCAGCGTAGTGCCGCTGAAATGCGCCGTCATCCCGCTCGGCAAGGTGCCCGTTGAAAACGTGACGGTGGACTTGAATCCGGACACGGCGATCACGCTCACCTGCGCCGTGGCAGAGCCGCCTGGAGCCAGGCTGATGGTATTCACCGGCAGGCTGAGCGTGAAGCTCGGCGGCTGGTTGATGGTCACCGATACCGTGGTTGTTTCGGCAAACGAACCCGAGATTCCGGTGATCGTCAGAGTGTAAGTTCCCGGAACTGCGCTGGCCGCTACGGCGAGCGCCAGCGTGCTCGACCCGGAGCCCGGCGAGGCGATCGTGGACGGCGTGAACGCCGCCGTCACGCCCGCGTGCGAGCTGGCCGTCAGCCCGACCGCCCCGCTGAATCCGGCGCTGGTCGAGCTCAGGATCTTCAGCGATCCCGACGCGCCCTGATTAATGCTGATCAACCCGGCGCTTGCTGCAATGGTGAACGGATGCGCGATGGTCAGGTTGACCGTCGCCGTCTTCACCACGCTTCCGCCGGAGGCCGTCAGCGTGATCGTGTACGAACCGGCGGCTGCGCTCGAAGATGCTGTTAGCGTGAGCACCGAAGTGCCCGACCCCGGCGCGCTGAGCGAAGCTGGAGCGAACGAAGCGGTCACGCCGCCCGGCAGATTGCTCGCTTTCAGCGCGACCGCCGCGCTGAATCCGCCGCTCACCGCGACCACTGCGTTCACCGTGGTGTGCCCGCCTTGAATTGCGGTCAAAGTGGCCGCCGACGGCGTCAGCGTGAACGACGGCGCCGCGGGCGTCGATGCCGCCCAGTGATTCGCCATCACGAACCCGTCCGGCGAGCCGAGCCCGGTGGCCTGGTTGTAATGCGCCGATGCGGTAAAGCCGGTGAGCCCCGGAACGCTGTTGTTTCCGCCGGTAGTGCCGTGAAAAACGTCCGCGCCGCCTGATGCAGCGGCGTTCGCCAGAGCATAGAATCTGGTGTTCGCGTTGCCCTGCCGTCCGCCGTTTTTCTCGTCGATCAGCGCCATCATGCCGGCCATCGAAGGCGACGCCGCCGAGGTCCCGCCGATGCTGTAGTAATTATCGAGAATCACCACCCAGAACGGATCATGATCGCCGGACGCGGTCACGCTCAGGTCGGGCACATCGCGCTGGCCGTCGGAGGGAACGCCCGGTCCGGATTGCCACGAAGGTTTCGAATAATACGCGCTGGCGCCGCCGCCGGTGGCCCACAATCCCGACCCTCCGTTTGCTCCGCTGTCGTTCCAGGCGACCTCGGGAATATAGCTCAGCGCCGATTCGAGCGTGGTGCTGGTGTTGGTCGCCGACCAGTACAGATTACTATTGCCGCCTTCATTGAGCTCGGTCCCGCCGACGCACACGCTGTAAACCGACGAGCACAGCCCGTTCACCGCCTTTCCATACTGGGCAGTGGTATCCGATCCGGCATCGCACCCGGCCGCGCCGCTATCGCCCGCGGCGATAAACGCGGTGATGCCTTCCGCGGCGGCCTGTTGCCACAGATTGCTGTAGAAGGCCATCTCGGCCGAGCCCATGGCCGCTTCGCAGCTTCCGAAGCTGGTGCTCATCACGTTGGCCAGGTTGTTGCTGACGATGTACTGCGCCGAAAGATCCACGCCGTCGGTCGTATTGGTCGATTCCGAAACGACGAACTTCACGGTCGCCAGCGGAGCCACGCCGCCGGACCATTCCACGTCCAGATCCGCCTCGGCTTCGTCGTCCATGTCGTAAATTCCCGGATTAGGGCCGTTCACGATGATGGTCGGGTTGTTGGCCGGGAGGCCCCAGGTTGCGCGGAATTCCTGAATATCCTGCGTTTGAATATTGATGCGTCCGACGATGCCGATGGTCTGGCCGCTGCCGCTGTTGTTGGAAGTGTAGAGCGCGCTTAAATCGTAAATCGTCGCGAAATCCGGCGGACCCAGCGAATGGACGCCGCCGTAAGTATATTGCGGCGCCGGCGCCAGACGATCGTGCATCGCCTTGCGCCGGAAATTGTGCAGCGTAACCGGCCCGGCGACCACGGCCGCCAGCGCCTGCGGAATTGCCGGATCGCTCGCGTTGGCGAGGTGCTCTTCGCCGTTCACGCGATAGCGGTGGATCTGCGTCTGAAACGCCTGTTCCACCTGGGCCACCGTTCCGCTGAAAATAATCGACTGGTTTCCGGCCGGAACTTCTTCGATCCGGAACCCGTGGCTGCTCAGCCACTCGCTCACGCGCGCCACGTCGTTCGGGGAAACGCCGAATTGCGCCGCGTACTCTTCGGGCGTCAGCCAGTGGTGATACTGCGGCGAATTGGGATCGTGCAGCGCGTCGATCAGCGCCGCTGCCGCGCTCTGCTGCGCCGCGCCCGGCTGAAGCGTGAGAATCATTCGATTCATCGCCAGCTTGGGATCGGCCGGGCCTGTGTCGAACCGCGGAATGGCATAGGGTGAGTGATCGCCGGCCAGGCGCACCGCGCGCTGTTCGTCGACGGCGCCGGTGATGCGATCGGCCGGTTGCGCCGCCGCGTCGAAACCGAAAAGAAACAAAGCCAGGCTCGCGCCGAGCGCGGCCGTGAAGGAGCACTTCCGATTCTGTTTCATGGAGGTCTTTGTTCCTGCTCATCGCCGCGCTCCAAAAAAATCTTAAAAATTTTGCAAAAAAGGTACTTACGTACTTGCCCTCTGCGTCAAATGGAAGGACACTGAAATTCGATGGCTACCGTTCTGACAAATGGCGCGACGGTCCGCGGGCCGGCCGATCGCTGGACGACCGCGGAAGCGGCCGAGTTGTACGATGTCGCCAGTTGGGGCAAGGGCTATTTTTCGGTCGGCCAGAACGGGCACATCTGGGTGCATCCCAACAAGGACCCCAATCGCGCGCTCGA
Organism: Bryobacteraceae bacterium; assembly: GCA_035507655.1. Lineage (GTDB taxonomy): Bacteria > Acidobacteriota > Terriglobia > Bryobacterales > Bryobacteraceae > Palsa-187. Next base: position 131,442 of record DATJNW010000105.1, read on the forward strand.
TTTAAAGGAGCTGGTGGACAACCTCCAGCTTCGCGGCATTTCTCTGCCCATCCTGCTGCGCTTCGGCGAAATTTTGCAGAACCGCCTCGGCGAAATGCACCAGGCGTTTCAAAACGCCATTGCCGAGCACAACTACAAAGGCAGCTACTGTTGCGTCTATCCGATCAAGGTCAACCAGCAGCGCGAAGTGGTCGAGGAGGTTTTCGAATACGGCCGCCCGTTCAAGTTCGGTCTTGAAGCCGGCTCGAAACCGGAGCTGCTGGCCGTTCTGGCCATCGCCGATAACGATACGCCGATCATCTGCAACGGATTTAAGGATGACGAGTACATCGAAATGGCGATGCTCGCCGCCAAAATCGGCCGCCGCATTATTCCGGTGGTCGAAAAATACACCGAGCTCGATCTCATCGAGAAACATTCCCAGCGCGTCGGCGTGCGCCCGGTGATCGGTTTGCGAATCAAGCTGGCCAGCCGCGGCTCGGGCCGCTGGAAATCGTCGGGAGGGTATCGCTCGAAATTCGGTTTGACCGTCACCGAAGCGTTGCGGGCGCTCGATCAGCTCAAAGCCGCGGGAATGGAGGATTGCCTCCAGCTGCTGCACTTCCATCTCGGCAGCCAGATCACCAATATCCGCCAGATCAAGGCTGCGGTGATGGAAGCCGTGCGCGTCTACGTCGAATTGAAGCGCGCCGGCGCGGGGCTGTGCTACATGGACGTCGGCGGCGGACTGGGCATCGATTACGACGGCTCGCAAACCGATTTCGAATCGAGCGTCAACTACACGCTTCAGGAATACGCCAACGACGTCGTCTATCACATTCAGAGCGTGTGCGATGAAGCCGAAGTCCCGCATCCGATCATCGTTTCGGAAAGCGGGCGCGCCATCGCCGCCTATCACAGCGTGCTGGTGTTCAACGTTCTGGGCGTCACCGGCTTCGGCGACGCGGAAACGTCACCCGACATCCCCGAAGACGTCGAGCAGCCGCTGATCGATTTGAAGGAAACGCTGCGCGGTCTGAGCGTGAAGAACCTGCTCGAAAGTTTTCACGACGCGCAGCAGGCGCTCGATTCCGCGCTGAATCTTTTCAGCCTGGGTTATCTGCCTCTGCAGCAGCGCAGCCTGGCCGAAAGCATCTATTGGGTGATCTGCCGCCGGATTCAGAAGCTCGCGAAAGAGCTGGATTATTATCCGGAAGAGCTGGAGGGTCTGGACAGTCTTCTTTCCGACACGTATTTCTGCAATTTTTCGCTGTTCCAGAGCCTTCCCGACAGTTGGGCGGTGAAGCAGCTCTTTCCCATCATGCCCATTCATCGCCTGAATGAGGAGCCGTTTCGCCACGGCATCCTGGGCGACATTTCCTGCGATTCCGACGGCAAAGTGGATGCCTTCATCGACCGCCGCGACGTGAAAAAAACCCTCCCGCTGCACGCCTTCGCGGGCGAGCCTTATTTTCTGGGCGCATTTCTGGTCGGCGCCTATCAGGAGATCCTCGGCGATCTGCACAATCTTTTTGGCGACACCAATGCCGTTCACGTCAGTCTGGACGACAAGAACGGGGTGGTGCTCGAAGCCGTGATCCGCGGCGACACGGTTCGCGAAGTTCTCGATTACGTGCAGTTCCAGTCCAAAGCGCTGCTGGAGCAGTTCCGCAAGGACGTCGAAGCCGCGGTCCGCGAAGGCCGCATCGGCTATGAAGAATCCGGCGCGCTGCTCAAGTTTTACGAGGAAGGTCTGAACGGGTACACCTACCTGGAGCAGTAAGCGGGCGCTTTCCGATCCTATCTGGGTAAGTCCCAACTCAGGCTGAAGCTCATTTCTTCAAATTGGTCTCGAACAACTGAAAAATCCTCTTATACTCATCCGCCCAGCTCGACGGCTGTACGAAGCCGTGATTTTCCACCGGATAAATTGCGATCGACCAGTTCTGTTTATGCAGCTCAATCAGTCTCTGAACCAGCCTCACCGAGTCCTGGAAAAACACGTTCGTATCTACCATCCCGTGACAGATCAGCAGAGCGCCCTTTAACCCATCCGCGAAATAAATCGGCGACGACTTACGATAAGCTTCCGCATCGTTCTGCGGAAGATTCAAAATATTTGCCGTGTACGGATCGTTATAATGCGCCCAATCCGTCACCGGCCGCAGCGCTGCGCCGGCGGCGAACACGTCGGGAGTGGTGAACATCGCCATTAAGGTGATAAAACCGCCGTAACTCCCGCCGTAAATCCCGATTCGTTTCGGATCCGCGCCCTGCTCGACCAGCCATTTCGCGCCGTCGACGTTGTCATTCAAGTCCACGCCGCCCATGTGCTGATAAATGGCCGTCCGCCAGTCACGACCGTAACCCGACGACGCCCGATAATCCATATCGAGCACCATATAGCCATGCTCCATCAGAAACTGATTGAACATGTACTCCCGCGAATAGTTCGGCGACCACCATTTCTCCACATTCTGCGCGTATCCCGCGCCATGTACGAAAATCACCGCGGGACCGCCGCGCCGGTAATTCGCCGGTTTGTAGAAATGCGCCGGAACCATCGCGCCGTCGCGTGCCGGTACCTGCACAATCGGCACATCCAGCCACGGATAATCGCCAAAATCCTTAGCCGGCGACGAAGTCAGCTTCTTCTCGCTTGCTCCCGGAGCATTTTCGGCCACAAATAACTCCGGAGGCTTGGTCGTATAAGAATAAATATCGGCCATGTATCTCTCATCCGGCGAAAGCACCACATGATGATTCCCTGATTCCTGAGTGATCCGCGTCCGCGCGCCGCCGTCTGAACTCATCGAATAAAACTGACGCTCGGCCGGACTCACTTCGCTACTCGTTAAATAAAACTTTGACCCGTCATTCGACAAGTCGACTCCCGTGACTTCCCATTTTCCTGAAGTGAGTTGTTTCGGCTCGCCTCCGTCGTAACTCACTTTATATAAGTGGGCATAACCGGACTTCTCACTCTCAAAGTAGACCTCGTTGCCATCCTTCATCCACCCAAGCACCTGCGCGCCTGGACCGTCCAGCCACGCGTCGTCATGCTCGGTAAAGATGGTCTGAGCCTTCCCTGTCGCCGGGTCCAGCCCGAGAATCCAGCGGTCCTTATTATCGGTCGCCCGCGCGACAAACACCGCTTTGGTTCCCTGTTCATTCCACAGCGGCATCTGCACCTGCACTTCGCGGCCATTCAGGCCCGGATCTACCCACTTCACCGCGCCGGTTACTGAATCGATCACCGCCAGGCGCACCTTGGGCATGGTATCTCCCACCGCAATGCGCCCGGGAATAATCTCGGTATACGCCGACTCATTCACAAAACTCTCTACATTATCCGGCTTGGCCCGTTCCGCTCTCTCGCTGACCATCGCGATCACGCATTTCTCATCCGGACAAAGCTCCAGGCGAGTCACAGTCTGCCGGGCCTGCAAGTGAAATGGCTGCCGCGGATGCTCTTTCTTGCGCTTCGCTTCTTCCTCCGCGCGCAGCTCCGCCTGTTCGCGCACCACCTCGATCAATTCTTTTTCCTGTTTTTTCAAAAACTCCTGCGAATCCGTCCCACGCTGCTCCGCCGCGGTCGGCGGAGGCGCACCACCACCCCCGCGCCCGCCGCGCCCGCCGCGGCCACCGGTAACCGGCGCCGGAGCCGGCGCGCCGAACGGTACGATGTCCGTCATCTCTTCGAGCATCCCGGTGTCGAGCGACATCACATACAAGTTCCCGCCGCGCATAAACGTCACGCTTTTTTCGTCCTGCGTGAATCGCGGATTCGATTCGTTATCCTCGGTCCTGGTCAACTGCCGGGCGGTATTGGTCGAAAAATCGTACAGAAAAATATCGCCGTCCATCGCGTACACCGCGCGCCTCTGATCCCGCGTGCGCACCGCGTTGGCCGGCGGAGCCATCCTCGCCTCTTCATCGCTCAGCTTGCGCAGCCCCGACCCATCCCGGTCCACCACGTAAGTGTCCATCGGGTGATCGATTGGGTCGCTCGCCTGTTTCCATTCAAAATAAATCTTCTGGTCGTCGCCCGACCATCTGACCCCGGCCGGCTGATATCCATAAAGCCCCGGCCCGCGCATGATGTAATCGATGGTCAGCGCAACTTTGGTGTGCGCCGATTCCACCAGCGCCAAAGCCAACACAGCGAGCAACGCAATTTTCTTCTGGAACATAAATTGGATTATACCGATGCCCACGCTCATTCAGTGGCAGCCCCGTGGGGCAGGCTTTTGAGTCCGCACCGGATTTCGAATCCGGCTGCGCGGTTGCAAGACAAAGCGGCGCTCAAAAAAACCGGCGCGCAGGCGGAAAGCCTGCCCCACATGGACCACCTCGGCGCGTGTTCAACAAGCCTCTAAAATCCGCCGCACGCCCTCTTCAAAAATCTCCCGCGGCGTGAGCAGACTCAGCACCAGAAAAGCTTCGGTTTCGAAGTCAAAGAAAAATCCCGGCTGAACCAGCACGTCGCGCTCACCCAAAAGGTGCAGCGACCATTCCTCTTCGCTGCGCGTCCGAGGCGCCTGTAGCACCGCATACCACCCGCCCTCGACATTCAGCGCCTGCACCGCGGAAGCCCGCGACACCTTGCGCAAAAACGATAAATTCGCGCGAGTCCGTTCGCGAATCTGCTCCCGCACCACCGCCGACCCCAACAATTTCGGCAACGCGACCTGCACCGGCGTCGCCACGGAAAGATACGTGTCCGCGATCAACTCGAGGCGCTCCAACGCCGCTTCCGACCCAGGCCCGCAAGCCGCGATCCATCCCAGCTTCATCTGCGGCAATCCCGCGATTTTCGAAAGCCCACTCATAAAGAAAGCAGGCGCCTGGAAAGCCGGTAAGAGTACGCGGGAAAAATCCCCGGCATCCCTGCCGGCGCTTGCCGAGCCAGTCATTAAAGCCCCGCCAGCAATCACGGGTGCCGGGGTTTCCGCCGGAAACGCGTAATCCGAAAAAACTTCGTCGCACAAAATCGGCAATCCCAATGCCGCCAGCCGCGACCATTCCTCCGCCTTCAAGAACGATCCCGTCGGATTATTCGGATTCACCACCACGATCGCGCGCGTCCGCGGCGAAAGCTCCAGCGACCCGAAATCGACGTGCCACGCGCCGTCATAGCGCAGCGGATACTGCCGCACGTGCACCGCTTCGAGGCCAGCCAGAAACTCGAACAACGGATACGAGGGACGCGGCGCCAGAATTTCGTCGCCCGGATCGGCCAGCAACTTGAATAAGTACGAATACGCCTCGCTGGTGCTCGCCGTCAGTAAAATCTGCTCCGGCGAAACGCGACGCCCGCGCGCCGCGTAATATTCCGCCACAGCTTCCCGCGCCGAAAGCAAGCCCCGCGGAGACGGATCGTAGCGCAGCGCCCGCTCATCCGCGAAGGCCTCGACAATTTCGCGCGGATACTCAAACCCCGCGCGCGTCGGATTCGATTCCGTCAAATCCAAAACGCGAACGCCCGTGCGCCGCTTCTCATCGACCATCCGCGACAGCGGATTCGCCGCGGCGTCCCATTGGAGGCGCAAAGAAAATTTCATCGGATGGCAAAGGTCCCGAACACCGCGCCGAAATCCCGTGGATCGCTGGCCGGACGCACCACCCGGCTCGCCTCGATTCCAATTTCAATCTCCTTGACGCCCACCAGCGCATCCGGCAGCAAAAAATCAAAATGAAAATTCCCGTCGGTCGAAATGTTTCCCGCACCAATGTTCCTTTCCGCCGCCGTAAACGTCAGCGTCACCGGTCCCGCCGCGACGATCGCCGGCGGCACGTAACCCGTCACATACAATCTCGCTCCGGCCTGCGCCGGACCAGACATCCGCAGCGTCGCCGATTTCGGCATCCATCGCGACCCTTTCTCGGCCGCGTACCACGTGGGCCCGAGCTGCGCCGCGTAACTCGCGTCGCCCGCGTCGACAAAATCGATCCGCGTGGCCCGCGGATCGGCCAGCAGCACCGTTTCGTAGCCGTGCGTGATATCGAGCAGCTCGCGCGGCTCAACCCGAAACACGCGAGCATTCTCATACTGGATCGCATGCAGTGCCGCTTGCGGCGACGAAACCCATCGCGTCACTCCACCCAGATCCGCCCGCCCGTGAATCGTGTTCTCCGATCCCGGAATCAAATAAATCCGCGTCAATCCGAACAGCCGGAACGGATTGTCCTGAATCCCCAGCTCATAAAGATCCTGATCCACGCCAGCCAGAAAAAATGCGCTGCCCGGATACTGCTGCGCGGCGTCGCGGATCCCCAGAACCATGGTCCGCACCGGCTGCGAATGCTCGTAATACCAGCGAGTCGCCCCATTCGCCGCCAGCGCCGATCCGGCCAGATAGGCCGCGCCCAGAAAAATCGCAACCCCGCGCCATACCGGCCGCGATCGCAGCGCCACGGCAGCCGCCCATCCTCCCAGCCACGCCAATCCCAGCTCCGGCAGGGTCGCATAGAAATCGAAAATATGATTCGGCAGCGGCAGCACCGGCGCGATCAGAATCGCGAACCAGCCGATAAAGAACACCACCGCATACTCCCGCCGCCGCAGCCGCTCGATCGCAAAACCCGCCAGCGCCAGCGCGATCAACCCCACCCCGACCATCGCCGGCCGCCGCGCGTGGGCCACCCAGCCTCCCAAACCCACCGGCCCCAGCGATACTGACAAATATCGCAAAAATGTTTCGAGCAGCCGGCGATCCCAAACGATCGCGTAAACGCCGCTGGCTGGCTTGGGAATGAAAAAATAATGGACCGCTCCGAAAAGAGCCGCCGGAACAAACAGCGCCAGCGTCCCACGCCATTTTTTTCGCGCGAACAGGATCGCGTGCAGCAGTGCGATCGCCGGATACATCACTACCATCTCCTTCGCCCCGAATCCCGCCAGATACGCGGCCCACTCCGTGGCCTGCCAGCGCCGCCCGTCCGATTCGATCCATCGCAGCCGCGCATAAAACGCCAGCAGAATGCACAACGAATCTAAAATTTCGTTGTACGCCGACACCCGGGCCAGCGGATACGCCCGATTCACGCTCGCCGCCCACAGAACCGACGCGAAAAGTCCAGCCCACCGCGACCCCGCCAACCGCGCCCCGATCACGCTAGCCAGCCCCAGATCCACAAACCAGGTCGCGAGCACGATCAGCCGGTACGGCAACGCGTGCAATCCGAACAGCGGCGTGAACACCAGGAAAAAGGCGCGTTCGCTCAATACGCGAACCGTGCCCTGCGCCTCCGGTGCGAACAACGCATGAGGTAAATCG
>DATJNW010000106.1:0-60868 GCA_035507655.1 Bryobacteraceae bacterium
TGCGCCAGCGTATCGATTTCGGCCTGGCTGAGCGACCGGTCGTTCGAAAACCTGCCGCAGCAGGGATCGGCAAACCAGGGCGGCATTTTTCTGGTGCGAACGGCTTCACGAATGGCCTTGGCCCACGGCCGCGTGTCCTGATAGGTGACCAGCGGCATGGGCGCCAGTTCGTCCGGACGATGGCATTCCTGGCAGCGATGTTGAAGAATCGGCGAAACATCGCGGTAAAAGGTTGGCGCGGCGGCCCGGACCGGGCCTAACGTCACCGCCGCGAGAATCACTTCTCGAACCACGTTTTCAATATTATAGAACGAAAAAAATCGTTGACTCCGGATTAAAATAAGAGCAGAATACTGAACTAGGAGGCTCGCACCATGCTGGGCAGGACTGTACTCGCGCTAGGAGTTGTATTTAGCGGTTCCATGTGGGCGCAAGCGGTGATCTCCGCGCATTCCGGGGTAATTCAATTGACGGAAGGAACGGTCGAACTGGACGGACAAGCGATCCAGTCGCCCGCCAAGTTCGGCGAATTCCAGGACGTCAAGAACGGCCAGACGCTGGCCACCAAGGATGGCGACGCCGAAGTCCTGTTAACGCCGGGCGTGTTCCTGCGCCTGGCGGAGAACAGTTCCTTCAAGATGATTTCGAATGGCCTGTCCGATACGCGGGTGGAAGTTTTGTCCGGCACGGCAATGCTGCAAGTGGGCGAACTGCTGAAGGACAACGCCATCACGGTGCGCTTCCACGACGCCGATATCGCGCTCGACAAGAGCGGCCTGTATCGCCTCGATTCCGATCCGGCGCCTCGTCTGCGCGTTTACGACGGTGTGGCCAAGGTCACCTCGGGCGACATGAAACCGGTGGAAGCATCCAAGGGTCATGAGGTAGCGTTTGGCGGCGACAAACTCGAAGCGAAGAATTTCGACACCAAAGAGACGGACGCCTTCTATCGCTGGAATGAGCGGCGCGACGAGTACATCGCGCAGGCCAACATCACTTCGGCGCGCACGGCCGGCAGCTCCGGATATGGCTCCGGATACGGCTCCGGTCTGGGTTCGATGACGGCGTACAACGGATACGGCGGCTACGGAATGGGCATGGGAGCGATGGGGATGGGAGGAATGGGCTCCTGGATGTGGAATCCGTACTTCGGGATGTTCACCTACATGCCGTTCAGCGGAATGTACTACAGCCCATTCGGGTTCAACTACTTCAGCCCGTACACGGTCGGTTATCTGTTCATGCCCGGTTCACCGTATTATTACGGCGGCGGAATGCCCACCTCGGTGAGCCGTTCTGGAGCGGCAGGCACTGGCCTGCTCGCTTCCGGCGCGCGCACCGGCATCGGTGGAATCCGTAGCGGCGTGGGACCGATGGGTGGTGGCATCGGTAGCGCCCGCACGGGAGCGGGATCGGCCGCAATTGGTGGCGGACACGCTGGCGGTATCGGCGGCGGCGGCGGAATGGCCGGTGGTGCTCATGGTGGTGCGGGCGGACGTCGTTAGTAGCACACCTGGCACGCAGTCGTAAAATCCTGGCGCTCGCCGTTTTCGGTACGGCCTTCGGTTTCCTCGAAGCCGCGGTTGTTGTCTACCTCCGCACTATCGCTGAGCCGATTCGGATTGCCGGCGGCTATTCCCGCGACGCGCTTTTCCCGCTCATGCACTCGGGCCCTTTGGGACCCTTTGTTGTGCTGGCGAAAATCGAAGAGGCCCGCGAAGCCGCCACGCTGATTATGCTCCTTGGCGTAGCTTGGGCTGCGACGCGAAATTTTCGCTCCGGGCTGGCCGCGTTTTCCCTGATTTTCGGCGTCTGGGATCTGACCTTCTATCTGTGGCTGAAGGTGCTGATCGGATGGCCGGCTTCGCTCGGGACCTGGGATCTGCTGTTTTTAGTTCCGGTGCCGTGGGCGGGTCCGGTGCTGGCGCCGGCGCTGGTTTCGATTTCGCTGGTCGCCGGCGGCGCCATCGGCCTGCTGCGGGAGCCGAAGCGCGTTAGCGGCCTCGCCTGGCTGCTGCTGGTCGCCGGCGGCGCGTTGATTTTCAGCTCCTTCATCTGGGACTGGCGAAATATCGTCGACGGAGGGATGCCGCGCTCCTTCGCCTGGCCGATTTTCCTGACGGGCGAGCTGACCGGAATCGCCGGGTTCCTGGTTGCGATTCGAAAAGGCGATTCAGAACTCAATCTTCAGAATTCAGAATCCCTCCGCGGCGCTCTTCATTCTGATTCCTGACTTCTGACCTCGCGGCGCTGTCGAAAGTTACCCCCGCCATAACTGGCGGGGCTGGCACGGGCGCGAGAACGCCGCGCGAGTCACGGCGGGGGCGGAAGGCCCATGGACAACTTTTTCAGTCCGGCCAACGGAACGGGCCGCGCGCTTCTTCCAGGCGTACGCCCAGATCGAGCAGCATGTCGTCATCCCACGGACGTCCCACCAGTTGTACGCCCACCGGCAGTCCCTCATCGCTCACCGCGAACGGCACCGCCAGCCCGGGAAGACCCAGCACGTTCACCATGGTCGACGGCATCATCGCCTGAAACAATCCCAGCGGTTTTGTTTCGGTCTCGAATTTCCGTTGGCGATGGCGGAACGCGGCGATTCCGGCCACCGGCATCAGCAGCACCGGAACCTGCCGCATCTGTTCGAGCAGCCCGCGCCGCATGGCATTGCGCACGGCGATATTTTCAATCACCTGCCATCCCGACGCCGGCGGCCGTTCGAGCAGCATCGGCAACGATTCGGTGTAGGTCCAGTGCGCTTCCGATTCGCGCCCGGCGATCCGTTCTTTGGCGGCGGGCGCCGGCAGCTCGGCGAAAAAGAAGCTCCACAGATTGGGAGCTTTCTCGATTCCCCGCGGCCGAAATTCCTCCACGGTGAACCCCGCTTCAGAGAACGCCCGCGCCGCGTCGCGCACGGCTTGGCGAATCACGGGCTGAACCGGCACGTCATAGAATTGCTCCATTACGCCGATGCGCAGATCGCCGTTCACCGGGGGGATCAGCGGAGGCCGCGGCGGAACCGGCGCGGACAGCGCATCGCGATCATCGTATCCCGCCAGGACGTCGAAGAGCAGCCGCACATCACTCACCCAGCGCGCCATCGGACCGCAAACGCCGATCCCCGGCAGCGACACCGTCGACCGGTGGCCGTAAGTGGAAACGCGCCCCGGCGTCGGTTTCAACCCGGCGATGCCGCAGAAATGCGCGGGCACGCGAATGGACCCGCCGCCGTCGCTGCCCACGCCGCCGGGCGAACACGCGCCGGCGATGGCGGCCGCTTCGCCTCCGCTCGAGCCCCCCGGTGTGCGCTCCAGATCCCACGGATTATTGGTGCGGCCGGTGATGAAATTATCGGTTTCATAGCTGGCCATGAATTCGGGCGTGTTGGTTTTGCCTAGGATAATCGCGCCCGCGCGGCGCAATCGCGCGACCACCGCGGAATCTTCGGTGGCCGGAGCCGCGGAAGCGAAATAGCTGCCGATGCGCGTGGGAAATCCCGCGACGTCGAAACTGTCTTTGACGGTGATGGGGATACCGTGCAGCAGACCGGTTTTGAGTCCCTGATCCGCGCGCCGCGCCGAGGCGCGGGCTTCGTCGGCGAAGACCATGGTGAATGCGTTCAGCTCCGGATTGCGGCGCTCGATCTGATCCAGGTGCGCGTCGATCAATTCGAGAGATTTAATGCCGCCGGAGCGGACCAGCGAAACCATTTCGGTTAACGGGAGACGATGGAGCATAGGGTGATGTGTATCGCCGGCTGCACGCACGAACACCGCCGAGCCCGGCCATAACCGGCCGGCTATAGGCGTCAGCCTGCTTCACTTGACAGTTTAACGGGTGCGATCAGCGAATAGAGAAAAGACCAACCCGAACGCGCGGTGGCGGCCGGCCGGGTTTCCGAGCGTAGAATTAAGTTCATGCGAGACCGAATCGTAGTGGTCGGCGGCGGCATCATCGGCCTGGCAGCGGCTTATCGTATTGGCGAACAACTTCCGGATGCCGAAATCACCGTGCTCGAAAAAGACCCCGCCGTCGGCGGGCAGCAAAGCAGCCATAACAGCGGGGTTTTGCATGCCGGGCTGTACTACAAGCCGGGCTCGCGAAAGGCCCGTTTGGCAGTACGCGGGATCCGGCAAATGGTGGAGTTCTGCCGGGTACACTCGATCCCTCACGAAATTTGCGGAAAGGTGGTCGTCGCCACCCGCGAAGAAGAGATTCCCCGGCTGAAAGCGCTGCTCGAACGTGGACAGCAAAATGGACTTCGCGATTTGCGCTGGTTATCAGGCGATGAGCTGCGCGAAATCGAGCCGCACGCCGCCGGTCTCGCCGCGGTACAGGTGCCGGAAGAAGGGATCGCGGACTACCCGCAGGTCTGTCAAGCACTGGCCCGGGAGATCCACGGGGTGGTGGTGACGTCGGCTCGTGTCACCGCGATTCGTCGCGACCAAAACGGCTGGCGTGTGGTCAGCACTTCCGGGGATTACAGCTGCGGCCGCATTGTCACGTGCGCCGGACTCCACTCCGACTATGTCGCCGCAATGACCGGGCGCCCTCGCCAAGTCCGGGTGGTGCCGTTCCGGGGCGAATATTATAAAATCCGGCCGGAGCGGCAACACCTGGTGCGCAATCTGATCTATCCAGTGCCCGATCCAAAGTTCCCGTTTCTTGGTGTGCATTTCACGCGGCTCATTCACGGTGGTGTTGAAGCCGGGCCAAACGCCGTTTTGGCGCTGGCTCGCGAAGGATACACCAAATCGCGCATCAGCGTCCGCGATATGGCCGATGCGCTCACCTTTCCCGGCCTTTGGAAATTTCTGGCGAGGTATCCGCGAATGTGCTGGGACGAAACACGCCGGTCCTTCAGCCGGAAGCTGTTCTGCGCGTCTTTGCAGCGACTGGTTCCAGAAATTCAGCCGGATGATCTCATGCCTGGGGGCGCGGGCGTTCGCGCGCAAGCGATGTCGCCAGACGGATCGTTGGTTGAAGATTTTCATTTCGTTCAAGGCGCCGGGGAATTGCACGTGGTCAACGCGCCAAGCCCCGGGGCCACCGCTTCGCTCGCGATCGGCGAAGAAATCGCTGCGGCCATGAAATAGTTCTGGCGCGCTTCATGGGCCGAAAACGGTGTGCAGTTCTATGACTCTGCTATAGTTCCAGAACCGCCGGACCATTTACCTCGGGGGCGGTTCGCGGTAGACTTCTCCTGACCGGCCCGAAGTCCACGGTTTTGGAGGGCGCCGAATGAATTTGATCCTGCTGCTTCTGATCATCGCGCAGGTATGCCTCGGTCTCTGTTGCTGGATCAGCCCGCAAGCCTTGCGCAGCCTGGCGGCTCACTTACTCACCCGGGCGGATGTCATTGAGGCGGCACGAAAAGAACACTCCCGCCGCCTTCAGTTCTGGCAGTCCGAATTGGGCGTCGATGGCGAGAATCCAATACATGAGGCGCCCGCGATGGACGTGGTTCACGCAGCGTTCCGCCGCTGAAGCCCGCCCGTGGCGCGATTGCCAAAGACGTGGCGCACAAGGACGCGTAAGGAGTTCCATCCTCGCAGCCATTGAGGGGCTGGCCCCCGCGACGCTACAGCTTCTGCCTTCGGTTCGCTGAGTTCGAAGTAGCGCCGAAGCAGAGCCGATTCATCGAACCCTGTCGCCCTGGCATACTGCCGCAGATAGCTGGTGGTGTAAACTCCGCCGGGCAGTTGGTTGAAATCCCCGGCCTCGATTGCTTCGAGGAAATGAAGGCCGATTCTGGTGGAGGATTCAATCGACCACAATGTCATCCCCTTCGCCAGCCTGTTCTCGGCGAGATCTGAAGATCGACTCCCATGAGTTGCCATTAAGGCTCACCTCCACACGTCAGCCGGCCGGGACCCCAGGTGCTGACCGGCTACAAGGTACTTCGACAGGGTGAGTACTACTCTTTAGCAGGGTACTGAAAAAAGGGGACACCACTCTTTAGCATCGGGAGTTCTGGCGTCGTATCAGGAGCGTCTGAACTCTCTCAAGCAGCGTTCACACGCTCGTGCCGCGGCTCGGCTGCTTCGCGTGCCAGTTCGACCTGGCCTTTGATGTAGGCGCCTTCTTCAATTACCAGGCTGCAAGCATGGATGTCGCCGACGAACTCTGCGTCTTTCCGAATGTAGACGGTTTGTTCGGCCTCGAGTTGGCCTTCAACCCGCCCGTGAACTTCGATACTTCGGCCGACGATCTGGGCGCGTACGCTGGCGCCGGCGGCGACGGTCAGAAGATGATCTCCGATTTCAATTTTCCCTTCGACTTGACCTTCAATGGTGAGCGGTTCCTGGCTCTGGATCTCGCCCTTGATGACGACCGATTTCCCGATCACGGCCGTCGGGCCGCCAAACACAGCAGTAGCGGACATAATCCTCCTTGCCTGGGCTCGGCGAGCCCGTTTCATTTCATGCGGCTGAAAAATAAGTTGCCCGGTACAACTGAACGAGAACTGCCTCGTCCGCACCGATGGCTCGGGCGAACTGCCGGATGTAGCTGATGTTGTAAACGCCGCCCGGCAGTTGTCCAAAGTTCCCCTTCTCGATGGCCTGCAGGGTCGTCAATTTTAACTTTGTTTCCTGGGAGATCTCTTCGAGAGAGATGCCCTTCGCCTTACGTAAGGACTCGACGCACCAACCGTCAGAAGCGAAGCCCGACATCGCTGCCTCCTTGTCGTTTGTAATCGACGGTGCGTCCGCTTCCCTGTAGAGGCGGTCTCAAGAACCGGTCGAAAAACCAGCGAACAACGGTTCGCGAACGCGTCTCCGCATCCGTTCCCCAACCGTTTCAAAAGATGAACACCGCGTTAAAAAACTTGCATCTTGCGCCTCTCTGGTTATACTTAAACGTTGCAGAACTGCCGAGCGAAGACGGCAGCACCGGGGGGACACCGCAGGATGATGAATTTACAGGGCATCGGGAGTTGGTCTGCTCCCATAATCCCCATGGATGAGTTCAATTTGGCCGTGAAGGAACTCAATTTCCAGTCGGCGCAATGGTTTCGGCTGAACTATGGCGAAACCTGCCGGATGTGCGTTCAATCGGAACCCGGCCGCGAGTTCCTGAGCGCCATGATGAACTATCTGTTGATGTTGCAGCGAAGCGGCCAGGATTTCTCGGTGCCGCTGGTGGTGATGACCGCGACCATGCTCCAGATCGGCTTCAACCTGGGGCGCAAACGAGCGGAAGCGGAGATCCTGGAAGGCTGGATGAAGCTCTAACCGCTTCGCGAACGGTCTAAACTCACCATGCCGCCACCGGCGTGCGCTGGTACGGCGCCATCCGGAATTGCGCGATTTGGGCGGGAGCGTACAGCGCGCTGAACGAACCCGGCGCCGGCGCAGCGATCATCGATAGAGTGGCTGAAACAGGCGGCGCGAGGCCCAGCGCGATCAGAACATCGGGGAGTCCGAAGCCGGTGCGACGCGGGTCGCCGAACTGAAGCGGTACCGCGCTCGCGCGGAGAATCGCGAATAAACGGTCCACCCGGGCTGCGTTACGCACCTTGAACGGCCCCTGGAAATCAGGATGATGGGCGAGAACCAGCGCAGCCAATCCGGTGACGTGCGCCGCGGCAAGAGATGTCCCGTCACGCACGGCGTAGTTATTCGGAGGCACCGCCGACAGGATCGCGACGCCGGGAGCGCAGAGCGCCACTTCGGGTCCGAAGCAAGTAAACCGCGGCGAAAAGAACCCGTTTGGATCAACCATGCCCAGCGTTCGCCCATGATAACTGTCGGGCGGGAACTCGCCCCATTTTCCGATGGCGGCGACGGCCAGCACGTTCGGGGATGACGCCGGGAATTCCACCCGTCCGCTGGAATTGCCGGCAGCCGCGATCAATGCGACTCCCTGGCGCTTTGCCCGCAAGACCTGCTGCTCGATCACCTCGGAGCGTTCTGTGGCGCCGACGCTCACGTTCGCAACGTCGATCTGATTCTCGATGCAGTATTCGATCGCTTCGGCCAGATTGCTGATGCGTCCGCCGGGAAACAACTTGCAGACATGAATTTCCGCCTCGGGCGCAAACCCGCGGATTCCCAAAGAATTTTCCGCCGCGCCGATCACCCCGGCGCAGTGCGAACCATGCGAAACGGTGTCCTGGTTCCAGGTTGTTGCGCCATCTCCCCGGTTGGTCAGGTCCTTTCCGGCCTTGATGCGCTGGAGGTCGACATGACCCGTGGCGACGCCTGAATCGATGATCGCCACTTTCCTCGCTTGCCCTCGAAACTGCGCCGGAAGCTGATCGAGCCGCATTGCTCTTTGTCCCCAGCCGAATACCTGCTGCCGCGGAAATCCGGGAAAGGTATCGGCCAGCGAACGCAAGAAAACCAGATTCGGCTGACTGGTCTCAAGCGCCGGCTGCTCCAGATAAAATGTCCAATAATCCGATTTTGGCTTGACGTACAGGCTGCACACCGACTGAACGGTTTCCCCGGACAAAGACAAGGTGACGTGCCCACGGTCGTCGGTGAGCCCGCTCGCCGTCGCTAACGCGCCGAACAGGCAAACCTCGGCTTCCCGAACGGGAGTGTTATCTTTACCCAGCACCACAATGGTTGGCGATAACACCGGGCCGACTGCGGCGGCAATTCCTGTCACCACCGCGGGTTCCGGATCGTAGTGCGAAAGATGCAGCAGCTGGTCAGGCTCCACAATCAATTGACCCTGTCCCTGCCCGCGCAATATTTGCGCTGTCTGGTCATTCATGCGGGCGACCAGCACGGAGATCGCGCCGTCGATTCGCGGCGATCCCTCGCCTCCGCGCTCGTGGATACGGTCGAGGATCTCCACTTCCGGGGTTGTTTTCAGGCTTTGTTCCACCTGATCGAGGCCCGCCGGCGGGAACGTGGCGAACATGGAATCGGGACGGCGCGACGTGATCACATACTGGCGTCCCTCACTGACCAGCGCCTTCCCGTGGGGCTGGGCGGACGAACTGCGCGCGGCGGCGGCCGTCGAACTCATTCGCGAGGCTGTCGCTGTGCCGGAGGATGATTGAGAATGGCTGTTGTCGGGATCAGATCGGTCGCTCATATCAAACTTGTCCTTTTCAATTTTGTCTATTGATTTCTTTTTGCGTGACACACTTTTGCCGCAACAAAACTGGCTGATTAACGAAGCAGCGTAGAGCTTGCGGGCCCGCCTGCGGCGAGCCCGCTTATCACTTTCTCAATACCCGGCGATTCAAAACACCGGGCTCAGCGGCCCATACGCGCCGACGCCGATCTGAGATTGAAACGGCGGGCGCCCGTACTGTCCGCCGGCATGCTGCATGCCCCACGGCTGCGAGTACAGGTTGGCGAGCTGCGCTTGTTGCAGGTACGCCACGGTGATCGGGTCAAGGCCGAAACCCATCGGACGCCCAACCTGGCCCAAGAGCGACGAGGAAGCGAGCAATTGCTGGAGAATCTGCTGCTGAATTTGTTGCAGATAGGCAGCCGTGACCGGATCGTAAGGCACGCGCCCCGGCTGTCCGATGCCGCCGATCTGGTTACCCCATTGCGCCAGCGGATTCGTCAGGAATCCCGGCGGCGCAAACGGGACTTGCTGTTGCCCAAACGGGAGTTGCTGCTGCGCGAACGGGACTTGCTGCTGAAGATGGGCCTGGGTGAGGGGATTTAGCGGGTTGCCAAACAGGCCGGCGACGCCGCTGCCGATGGCTCCGCCGAAAGGAACAGGGTAGCCACTCTGCTGGCCGATTTGGGGCGCGTAGCCGACCCCGGGATAGGATTGCTGGATTCCTTCGAGCATTCTAAACATTACCTCCTTCTTTAAGCGTAAATTCCGGATATTTTCCGCTGTCATTGCGAGAATATCAAACCAGCGCCATTCGTCAAAGTGAAACTTTTGCAAATTTCAGACAATCACGCCCCACGTGAAAATATTCCCGCGCAACCGCACAAGATGTAACCGCCCACTTGCGCGGCGCGCCGAAACACATTTGCAGCAGGTTGAATACCAAAGGGTTTGTCTCTCCGTAAGCCGTGAACTCTGATGGCTGCGGAGATCCTTCGATGATGTGATCGGCGAACTGTTCCGGCGTAGCGCCATGACCCCTCAGAGGATAGATATCACAAGATATTTCGCGAAAAATACAAATTAATTTCATTATGTTTGTTGTAAGAATTATGGAAGCAAGAAGCCGGTCACGCGCCGACGGTCACAATTCCGCAATCGATTTCGCCGCTTGATCCCCGCCAGGCGATGGGCGTGTCGACCGTGGCGTCCGCCGCCGGCTAGGGTCGCCGGCGCTGCAAGATCCGCGGCAGAAGAATCAACGCAATTCCGTAGCCGAGCAGCGGGATGACCAGCGCCATACTGCCTCGCGCGAAATCGTGCAGCAGGATTTTCGCGGCGGCAAGCGTCATCAACCCGTAGCTCAGCCACCTCAGTTCGCGCCGCGCCGCGCGCGCTCCGGCCCAGGCCAGTGCCAGCGCCAACAGCGTCAGCACCAGCGCGCCGGGAGCGAAGCGAGACAGAAATGCCGCGGCGAACAGGCTGCCCGCAGCAGCGGCAGGCAGCGCCGATCCGATCCGTCCGGCGCGCGACAGGGCCAGATAGGCGGCCAGCGCGCTGATCAGCAAAATGAAAGCTTCCAGGGTGAAGGGCGCGTCGGCATCTTCCCAGATGCGCGTTTTCGCATTCATGGCGACGCTCGAAACCAACGCGGCCGACCACAAATACACCCACGCGTGAAATGCCGCGAGATGCGTAAACGCCAGCGCCACACCCAGCGCCGACCACAACACCACCAGCGTCAGCCCCGAAGCCGCCAGGTAGGTTCCGGCTAAAGCCAACGCCAGCGAAAATGCCGCAAAAGCTTGCAGGTTACGCCGCGGCACACGCCCGAAATAGAGGAATGCATAGCAAGCCGCGCTCGCGGCGATCAGGAACCAGGCGACGGGTGCGGGCGCGCGCGTCAGATAAAACGCACCGCCGGCTCCGATCAGGAATGCGCAGGCAGCTTGAAAAATTTCGAAGAAGGTGAAGGCCCGGCGGCGCACAAACAATCCTCCGGCGTAGATCAATACGAGAAGGCTCTGCGCGATCACCGCCTCGCGCGCCGAAACCGCGGGATATCCGTCCGGAACTCCGCGGACCAGCACCACGGTGAAAATGACCACCGCTAAATCGGCCAGCAGCGCGACAATCCATCGGAACGCCGATTCCGCCCACTCGGCGCAGGCAGCGATGGCCAGGATCGATAGCGAAAATGCGGTGAGGTGACGCAGGGCGATGAGCAGCGTCAGTGCCGTCAGCGCGCCAGCAACGGTGGTGATCGGCGCGATGAGCGGGCGGCGCGCGGTCGCAATCGCGACCAGCGCAAGGAGCAGCGCGGCAGCCCAGGGCGGAATCGCCTGCAAACGGCTGCTCGCTTCCCACAGCAGCGGCGCCAGCAGGAACATCGAGGTGAGTGCGAACAGCCGCGCGGTGATTTTTCCCGAAGAGCGAGCGGCCAGCCACAGCCAGACGCCCGCGTACAGAATTCCGCAGGCCGCACCCGTCGCCGCCGGAAGAAGGTGCAGGTCAGTGAAGGCGCGCAGCAGGTACCCGCCGGCCATGGCGAGCAGCGCTTTGCCGAGCGCGGGAACCAGGTCCGAGGAAACCTCGACGTGCGGGACCGGCGGCGCTTCCTGCGGTGCGGCGCCGGCGAACTGCTCGACCGCGGAGAGGCGATGAGCGAGATCGCGTACCTCGGATGCGAGTTGGTCGAACTCGGCGCGCGAGACCTCGCGCTGGGAGCCGATCGAAGAAGCGTCCACGACGCCCTCCTTTTAAAAAAACCTCCGCAAACGCCACAGGCGAGGCGCTTACGGGCCGAGTTTTAACGCGCCGGCGCCGGGGACACCTCCTGGTGGCGTTCTTCCCACGGCGGAAGCAGTTTCAGCAAAACCCACAAAATGGGAATCGGCAGCAGCATCAGAGCGATGGCCGAAAGTAACCCTTCGCGCGACACCAGGCCGACTTTATATGTCGTGTATCCCAGAAAACTCTTCGAAAAAAGCTGTCCGCCGATGACCACATTCCAGCGCATGGCGAAAATTCCGATCAGCGCAAGCGAAGCCGCGATGCTATAAATGACGCGGCGCGTCCGCTCCCGGAATTTGACGAATTGGGTGAGCGCCACCATGGCGATCGGCAACAGCGTGCCCAGGTAAATTTGCAGAATCACCTGCGAGAAATAAAGCCGCGTGTGCACCATGAAATTGAGCGTGCGGAAGGATTCGTCGGCTTCGTAAATGCGATGCACCAGATCCAGCATTTCGAGCGAAAAATCGATGAGGAAGACGTACAGGAAATATTTCGCGATGGTGTCCAGGCACAGCATGTCGATCTTCTGCCCGCGCGTCCGGTTCACGATCTGATAAACCAGCAGAACCGCGGCAATTCCCGAGACCATCGCCGAAAAAATGAACACCACCGGCATCAGCGGCGTGTTCCACCACGGATTGGCTTTCACTGATCCGAAAATGAACCCGACATAACCGTGCAGCAGAAACGCCGAAGGAATCCCGACCACGGTCACGATCCAGCCGACGCGATCGTCGATGCGGAGGGACCGCGGGCTAATATTTTTGGAGCCGAGGGTCAGAATTTTGTAGAAGGATTTTTTGAAGCCCGTCTCCGATTGCGAAAACAGCACGATGTCTTTGCGGTAATCGAGCCAGATCTCCATCAGCAGCACCACCAGCAGGTACCACAGATAAACGAAGCCGAACATGGCCATCGCCGAGGTACGGTGCGGCGTCAGGTACATTTCAAAGGAGCGCTCGGGATGACCCAGGTGCAGTTGCAGCGGCAGCGGCGCAACCAGCAGAAAGGCCAGCGCGGTGAGCAGCGCCAGGCGATAGGTCGGCTGAACTTCTTTCACGTTGAACACGCGCGCCAGCGAGGCCAGAATAAACGCGCCCGCGACCAGTCCCGTGATGTACGGATAAAGAACGATCAGGATGCTCCACTGGAGCTCCACTTCGTTCGGATACATGAAGCCTTCAACACCCGGCATAAGTTACCTCACCGCCTCATCCATGTCTTTGTAGAAAACCTTCGCTCCCGTGGCCAGGTGCGGTTTTAAAACCTCGACGTGGTTGTCGCGCAGGAATTCGTGCACCGGATCGTTGGGATTTTTGAGATCGGCGAGCTTGCGCGCGCCGGTGGGACAGGCTTCGGCACACGCCGTGGTCAATCCCTTGGTGATGCGGTGATAACACAAGGTGCATTTGTCGACAACGTTCTTTCGCGGATCGAGATAACGGCAGCCGTACGGGCAGGCCTGCACGCAGTAGCGGCACCCGATGCAGTATTTCTGATCGACCAGCACCACGCCATCCGGCGATTCGAAGGTGGCGCCCACCGGACACGCCTGTACGCACGGCGAGTGCGCGCAATGGTTGCACAACTTGGGAACGAAAAACGTCTTGGCGTTGACCGGACGATTGATCTCCGGAAAGCCGTTGAATCCGCCGTTGGGCGAATCGACCTGCGGGCTGTCCAGATCGGCGTCAGGGACGTAATAGCGCTCCACCCAGGTGCGGAAGAATCCTTCGGGCACGTCGTTTTCGGCGGCGCAGGCTTTGACGCAGTTGCCGCAGCCGATGCACTTGTCGATGTCGATGGTCATGCCCCACCAGTGCTCCGCCATTTTGTATTTGTCCGGTTCGACGACCGGTTCGCCGCGCATCGTCTGCAAGGCGACGCGCGCCGCTCCCGAAAGAAGGATGAATTTCCCGGTGTCCTTTAGAACTTCACGTCGAGTGGCTTCGTTGTTCATTTTCATCCTCCCACCTGCGGCGAATGCGGCTGATGGCACTGGACGCAACTTGCTCCACCGGAGTGTTCTTTCGAAACCACCTGCGGAAAGGTTTTCGGTTTCGCGGGTTCGGCCTCATGACAGCGGACGCACAGCGTGGCAGGGTCGGGTTTGACCGCCTGCACCGTGGTCGGATCTTCAGCGTGCCTGGCGCTGGGACCATGACAGGCCTCGCAGCCAAGCCCCGCGTGCTTGCCCTTGCTCTTCACCGCGGCTTCGTCGACGTGACAGGTTTCGCACGCCTGCCGTCCGGCAAAGGAAACCGGCCGCGCCCGAATATCATCGAGCGCCGCCGCGCGGTAGTGACCATACTGGCCGAAGCTTTTCGGGACAATCGCCTGCCGGACCAGCAGAAAAAGGACCGCCCCGGCCAGCAATACCAGAGCCATCCGGATCAAATGTTCGAAATCCTTAAACATACTCGACGCAATTTGTGGCAGTCGCCGTGCCAGTTCAGCAACAAAGGATTTAAAGGGAGTTAGCACAAAAAACGCGTCGGGCGTTGGGTTTTGCAACCCGATCGCGTGGGTTTCAAAGCTCAATCTGTCGGGTAATCGCTCAGCCCGGGCCGCCATTCGAGGCGCTAAACAGATGGAATGAACTGCACGGGCGTCGCGACGATCCTGCCGGCTCGGGCGTGATGACCGGAGCGTTTGTTGCGCACGGGCCGCACACCTTTCACACTTTCTTCTGGCGTCGTCCCCGTTGCCCTCTTTTTGATAAATCCGGACCCGCTGCTGATGGCGAGCGTGAGGGCTGTGCTGGGGCGTGTTTATCGCTCGCGGGACGGCGACGTTTGATCGTGCTGAATGAGCGATAGACGGGATTCTTCGGTCGATGCTAGACTGGAAGCGTTCGGGGCGTGGCTCAGCCTGGCTAGAGCGCCTGGTTCGGGACCAGGAGGTCGGTGGTTCGAATCCACTCGCCCCGACCAAATCTTTCAAACTTCGGAAGTTGCTCCTCTGAAGCCATATCGGATCGGCTTGGCCTGCTCGATACCTCGGGCGGCCGCGGCGCCCGTGCAAAGACTTGATTTTCCCGCCCGTCCGGAGCTCAGATACCGAGTATGTTTGTCTGTAGTTTGACGTATCCTCGTTCTTGCGCCCAGAGATTCAAGGGAATCGTTGCGAGTTCATCGACGATCGGCACGGCTCGGCCGTTCTTCGTCAGATCGACCGTCTTAATGTACCCGCCACACGTATCGCACGCCTCAACGCGAACGTGCTCGAATTGTTCCGCGGTGTAGATGGCAAGCTTTTCAACCGTCTGTTCTCCGCACCCCGGACAGATGATCCGCCCGAAGGGCCACTCACTTGAACACATCGAGCAGATGAGCGAACGTTTCGCGCCGTCGCCCTCCGGCCGCAGCACACCGACCACGGGTTTTCGGGAGCAGAACGGGCACGCCGCCGGAGTCTCGTCGCGGAGCGCGGCCCCCGTGTGCCCGGCAAGGTATTCGGCATAGGGCTGAAGAAACAGCCACGCAAGCAGAGCTTCCGGGTCGCCGGCCGTTGAAGTTGATCCCCAGTGCGACTCAAGCAACGCGAGCGAACCATCCATGCCCCGGCTCTTCCATTCGCGGGCCGACTTAACGATGGGCTCCGGCGCAATCGTCTCGATTTCAGAGAGAAATTCGGGAAACTTCGACAGCAGCGAAGTGAGATCGGCCGCGGAGGATTCCTTCAAGTACCCATACAGCCCTTTTTGCAGCGTTGCGACGCGTTGATAAAAACGCAACACCTCCGCGGCAAAGGGATGCGCCACCGCCAGATCCTCCGCACGCCGGATACGCTGGTCGAATCTGGCCAGATTCATTTCCGTCCGACGGCTTTTTCGTACCACAGCCGGTGATGATGGCGCGCCCATGAGGACGTCACTTCTCCGGTGACGATCGCGCTGAACCCGCCGCGGACCATCGCGGTTCCCATGTAGACATGAATGATGAAGCCGGCGATGGTCACGAGCGCGGCGATCACATGCACCG
The DNA here is from genome assembly GCA_035507655.1 of Bryobacteraceae bacterium. Taxonomy (GTDB): domain Bacteria; phylum Acidobacteriota; class Terriglobia; order Bryobacterales; family Bryobacteraceae; genus Palsa-187. The sequence continues at coordinate 15,813 of DATJNW010000106.1, forward strand.
CAATGGAAAGATGGCGAAGCCAGGCGGGAATCGATTCGACGAACCACAGGCCGAGTCCCGAAAGAAACAGCAGGATCGCGCCCCACAGCATCAGCCAGAAAAACAGCTTCTGGCCGTAGTTGAACCGGCCGGCGGGCGGCAATTTTTCGTCGTCGTTTTCGACGTAGTACTTCATTGCCTTGGACCAAGCCCAGTCGGCATCCGTGGTCGCCATGTCCTTATGCCACAACTTATACATCCATACGACGGAAATGGTGAAGACCACACCCGACCATGGATGCCAGAAACGCGCGACCGCCCCGCCGCCAACGACCGCAGCGAGCCAGTACAAATACGGCGACCAGAATGCAAGGCCGGTGATCAGACAATAGACGTAGCTCAGGCCGGCCAGCCAGTGGTGGATCCGCTCATCGAGCGTATAGCGGACAATGCGGCTCTCCTGCGCTTTCGGGATCGCCTGCGACGCGCTCACGATTCACCACCTTTCTTCTCTTCCTGCTCTTCGACGCGTTTAGGACCGAAGCGCATGTAGTGCAGCACCACTCCGAGAACTCCACCGGCCATGGCGATATTGCCGATCCATTTCGCCGGGCCTTTCCACAGCCGGACCACCCAGGGAATGCTCGGATTTTTGGGCAGACCCCCGTAAGCTTCCGGATTGGTGACGTCGTGCAGAACATAGATCACGCCCGTTCCGCCGACGCCCGGCGGATCATACACGCCGGCGTTGGCGAGTCCATAATGTTCGCGCAGTTGTTGGGCGCGCGTCTCGGCGAGATCTTTCATGTCGTCCTTTGATCCGAAGTGCAGGCAGCCAGTGGGACAGCTCTTGATGCAGGCAGGCTCCAGGCCCTGCGTCACGCGATCGACGCACAGAGTGCACTTGAACATCTTCTTGGTGGCCGGGTCAAACCTCGGGATGTTGAAAGGACAGCCATTCACGCAATAGCCGCAGCCGATGCAGTTCTCCTGTTGAAAATCCACGATGCCGTTGGAGTACTGCACGATCGCGCCGTCGGCGGGACACGCGGCCAGGCAACCGGGCTCGGCGCAGTGCATGCACTGGTCTTTTCTCATTAAAAGGCTGATGGACCCGTCCGCACCCTCGACTTCATTGAACTTGATCAGATTCCAGTAATTCCATTCCGTCTGCGGCATGGTCTGGTAGGTGTTGTCGAACACTGTCTCGCGAAACGGATAGCCGTTCCATTCAAGACACGCGACTTCGCACGCCTTGCATCCGATGCAGGTGGTGGTGTCGATCAGCTTACAGACGGTGTAGGTAGGCTCGGTGTTCGCTCCTGGAACAGGTCCGGGATGCGCTGAAATTTTGCGAATCTGCGCGGAGGCCTGGCTCATACCTTCTCCACTTTCACCAGAAATCCCTTGAATTCGGGAGTGTGGGCGTTGGGATCGACCACGGTGGGAGTCAGCCGGTTGGCGATGGTGCGGGCGTCCCTGCCCGCGTCCTCCTGAATGCCGCGATAACCCTGGTTGATAGGCAAGCCGATCTGGTAAGTTTTCTTGCCATCGATCATCATCGGCTTGATGCGCTTGGTGACAAAAGCCTTCGCGATATAGAAACTGCGCGCGCTGGTGACCTTGACTTTGTCGCCGCCGCGAATGCCTAACTCCTGGGCCAGTTCCACCGGCATCTCAACGAAGGGTTCCGGTATGAGCTGGACGTTCATCGGGTTGTTCTTGGTCCAGTAATGATAATGTTCGGTCAGCCGGTAAGTGGTGCAGACAATCGTGAAGCCTTCCGCGGCAGTGCCGTATTTGTCCGCGGGAGTCGAGAATTTTTTCACCACGGGATTGTTCGGATGCTGTGGATGGAACACATTCCCGACCGGGCTCTCCATCGGCTCGTAATATTCCGGGAAGGGACCGTCGGCGAAAGCCGCCAGCGGTGCGAAGATCCTGCCGACGCCCTCGGGATTCATAATGAACGGACCCATGTGATCCTTCGGAGCCGAGTCCGGCTTAAAATCGGGCACATCGTTGCCGACCCACAATTGCGCATGCTCGTTCCACCACACCTGCGGCCGCGTCGGATCCCACGGCTTGCCCGACGGATCGCAGGATGCCCGGTTGTAAAGCACGCGACGATTCGCCGGCCACGACCACGCCCAATTCGGGAAGATGCCCTGCCCGGACGGATCTGCGGTTCCGCGCCGCTGAAGCAACGGTCCCGCCTCGGTCCAGGAGCCGGAGTAGAGCCAGTTGCCGCAGGACGTGGTGCCGTCATCCTTTAGCATTGCGAATCCGGGCAACTGCTGACCCGCCTTGAGCAGTACCTGCTGCGTCTTGGGATCGGTAAGATTCGCGAGCGCCTTGCCGTTGATCTCTCTGGCCACTTCGCTGAGCGAAGGATGCTCGGGTTCGGTATAACCCCAGGCGAGATTCAGAATCGGGTCCGGGAATTTGCCTCCTTCGGTCTTGTACAGATCGCGAACTTTGAGGAAAATCTGCGCCAGAATATCCTGATCGAGCCGGGCCTGACCCGGAGGTGGCACCGCGGCATTCTTCCACACCAGCCAGCGAGCCGAGTTGGTAAACGCGCCGTCTTTTTCCGCAAATCCGGCGCACGGGAGACGATAAACCGTGGTGTTGATGGTCTTCATCTCTTCCGGCGTGATTCCCGGGGATCTCCAGAACTCGCTGGTTTCATCCGGATAGATTTCGCCGACGACGAGCCATTCCGCTTTCTTCAAAGCATCGATATTTTTTTGCGAATCGGGCCCGATGCACACGCCGTTCATGCCGAAGGCCAACATTCCCTGGACCTTGCCGCGATACATGTTGTCCCAGATTTCGGTCCAGGAATAGTCGCGGTCCACTTTCGGCAGGTAGTGAAAGGCCCAGTCGTTTTCTTTCTTCGCCGCGTCGCCGTAGAGTGATTTGAGGAACGAGACGGTGAATTTCGGCGTGTTCGACCAATAATTGAAAGAATCCCAGGGACCCGGTTTGGACACCGTGGGCGTGATTCGAGTCATGTACGTCTTAAAATCGACATCGGTCGGAATGGGAGCCTTTAAATAACCTGGCAATATGTCATACAGCCCGGCCATATCCGTCGCGCCCTGAATATTGGAGTGTCCGCGCAATGCGTTGACGCCGCCGCCGGCGCGCCCGACGTTGCCCAACAGCAACTGAAGCATCGCCGCGGTGCGGATGATCTGGGTGCCAAAGCTGTGCTGCGTCCAGCCCACCGCGTAGAGGATCGTCGCGACCTTTTTCATGTCGCCGTCGGTGCGCACTGAAGTGAACAGATCCGCGGCCTTCAGGAGCTGCTCTTTCGGTATTCCGGTGACGCGTTCCACCATCTCCGGCGTATAGCGTGAATACTGCTGCCGCAATAGCTGAAATACGCAGCGGGGATTTTCGAGCTTCAGGTCATAGGCGACCTTCGGCGGCAAACCCACGGATGCCGCGCCTCCTTCCGCTTCATAATTCCAGCTCGATTTATCGTAAGTCTGAGTCGCCGGATCGAACCCCGAATATAATCCGTCTTCGGGAAGCTTGAAACCCTCCTTCACGAGGAACGCGGCGTTGGTGAAATTTATCAGATAGTCCTTGGCGACGCGGTTGTTTTCGATCGCGTAGCGAATCACTCCCCCCAGAAACGCAATGTCACTGCCGGCGCGGATCTGGCAGAACAGATCGCCGGTCGCCGCCGTGCGCGTGAAGCGCGGATCGACGACAATCAGCTTGGCGTTGCGATTCCGCTTGGCTTCGATCGCCCACTTAAATCCGCAGGGATGATTTTCCGCAGGGTTTCCTCCCATCACCAAGATCATGTCGGTGTTCTTGATGTCGATCCACCCGTTGGTCATTGCCCCGCGTCCGAACGTTGGCCCCAAACTGGAGACCGTGGGGCCGTGTCAAACCCTGGCCTGATTTTCGATGTAAGTGACTCCCATGCCGCGCATGGTTTTGACCACCAGATAATTGAACTCGTTGGTGTCGGTGCAGCCGCCGATCCAGGCAAAACCTTCATTGCGATTCACGGTACGGCCCTGCGCGTCTTTTTCGACGAACGTTTCGTCGCGAGTTTTCTTCATGCGCTGCGCGATTTCGCCGATCGCCTGATCCCAGGCAATATCTTCCCAATGATCCGACCCGGGCCGGCGAACCTGCGGCTTCAGCAGACGCCGCGAATTGAGAATGTCCTGATGCAGGGAAGCTCCCTTGGGGCAGAGCGTTCCGCGATTGGTAGGATGGTCCGGGTCGCCTTCGACGTGAATCACCTGGGGAGTCACGTTCTTGGCATTATCACCGATCGTATAAATAAGGACACCGCATCCGACCGCGCAATACGGACAAATCGAGCGGGTTTCTCGCGCGCGCGCAATTTTGAGTTCCTGAAGCTGAGCATACGCTGGCGCCAGGTCGAAGCCGAAAAACGAAGCAGCCGCGCCTCCCGCGACGCTGACCTTGAAGAAATCTCTCCGGTTGGTCTCCATCTCACGACTCTCCTTTCACGGTCCGTTTCAAAATGATGACGAAGCGGCGTCTACTGCAGACCGCATTATAGCCCCATTTGCGGGAGTCATCGTCGACAAAAATCGCCGCCCGGCAGATCTAAAAAACAACCGCGTTTTTGTCGCCCCATGCCTGAAAGCCCTGAAAGCGCCGACTTCCGGGGCCAGGCCAGGCTGGGGTTCGGGGTCCGAGCCCCAGCGATCAATCAGAAATCCCAGGGGCCGCGGACCCGCGAGGCTGCGCGTTGCGAGTTCGGTCAGGCATGGGGAGCTACGGGCTGGAAAGCGCGAATGGCTTCTTCCCGCGTCGGGTAAATGTCGAAGATGCGATGCATGCGAACGAGTTCGAACAGGCCCCGCACCTGTTTCGACATGCCGAACAGTTTCAGGTCGCCGTTTTTCGCGCTCAACTGCCGGAGGCAGGAAAGCATGGCGCCAGAATCGAAACCGGACGTCCCACCGCCTCAGCCGCGGTAGATTCGAACATCCGCTCCGCGGCTTTGTTCCAGGTCAGGATGGTGCCGTCGAGCTGCTCGCTGATGATGGCGTCATCGGAATATTCGACAATGGCAGCGAGCCGCGCCTGTGCCTGTTCCTGAAGCTTGCGGCTGGTGATGTCATAAACCGTCGAACGGCTGCGGAGGTAATCACCGGAAGAGTCGCGGACGGCCGAAGCACTGAGCAGCACCGGAATCGTGGTACCGTCTTTGCGAATCAGCTCGAACTCGAGGTCCTGAACCGTTCCCTCCGCTTTCAATTGCGGGAAACTGTCTTTAAAAGTCTTCCGGCCGTCCGGCGTCAGCAAGTCGGTAAAACGCTTTTTGCCGATGAGTTCTTCGCGGCGATACTGAAGCCATTCGAGCTCTGTGTCATTTATTCGGATGAAGACGCCGTCTCGATCGAGCGAATGGTATCCGCACGGCGCGTGATTGTAGAGGTCCTCAATTTCCTGGGATTGCTGCCGGATCGAACCGGAAAGGCGTCCTCCGATCAGCGCTAGTCAGAAGCGGTCGGAAGACGCGATCGGAGGGTTTCCGGCCGCGCGATACAGAATGTAAGCCTCAATCGTGCGGACCTGCTCCGGCGTCAAGATCTTTTTGAACGACGGCATGCCCAGCGCGGCGCGGGCCCCGCCGATTACGATCTCCTGGAACTGCTCATGCACCGCCTTACTCGCGTATCGCAGATCGGGCACGCCGCCGGCCACGGCGTTATCGCCGTGACAACCTGAGCATTCCGCGTTAAACAGGAGCTGGCCTTCGTGAATCGTTTTCGGCGAGGCGTTCCTCGTGATCGCCGGCGTGGGTGGTCCGGCGTGTCCGTAGGGCGGCGGATTGAAGCTGGCCGTTCCGCCAATCGCGAAGGTCACAACTCGTCCGAAGCCGGCCTTCCCTTGGAAGTCGACGTTGTTCAGCCCGTCCGGTCCGCCCCAGCCAACCATGACCGATATCTGTTGAACGCCGTTGAGCAGATAGGTCACCGGCGGCGCCATGATTCCCGTGCCGGCCTGAAACTGCCAGAGCTGCTTACCATCGCTCGCGTGATAGGCCACCAGCAGACCGTCGGAACGGCCCTGAAACACCAGATTTCCGGCGGTCGCGAGCACGCCGCCGCCGATGAATCTCCCGGAGCTGGCGCGCCAGGCGGACTGCTGCTTGACCGGATCCCACGCGACCAGCTCACCGGTCGCCGGCGGCATCGAGGCCATCCTGGCGTTGAGCGGTCCATCGTAGAATGCGTCGCCGCCGACGTTGTCTCGATCCGCGTCATACTTCCATTTCGCGTCGGGCGCGTGGATGGCGTGCGTGCCGGGCTTGGCCGAAAAATACACCAGTCCGGTCGCCGGATTGAAGGCCATCGGATCCCAGTTATGCGCGCCGCCGGGATAAGGCGAAACGAGCACCGGTTTCATGCCGTCGTAAGCCTGCGCAGTTTCGATCGGACGTCCGGTTTTCGGGTCGAGGCCGGACGCCCAAGTAATGCCGGGAACGAACGGCGCTCCCGAAATAAATTCGCCGGTCTCGCGATCGAGGACATAAAAAAACCCGTTCTTGTTGGCCTGCATGATCACTTTGCGCGGCCTTCCGCCGAGGGTCAGGTCTGCTTGCATCAAAGGTTGCGTGGCGTCGAAATCCCAGTTGTCTCCCGGCGCGGTCTGAAAATACCAGGCCATTTCTCCGTTGCTTGCATGCACCGCCATGATGGACGCGGTATATAAATTGTCAGCTTTGGATTTGCCCCGCAGCGCGCGATACCAAGCGGTCGGGTTGCCGGTTCCGAAATAGAGCAAGTCGAGCGAAGGATCGTAAGCCACCCCCTCCCAAGCGGTGCCGCCGCCGCCCGTGGTCCACCAGTCGCCGGACCACGTCTTGGCTGCCTGCTCCATCGCTTTCGACTCGAACCCTTTGGAAGGATCTCCGGGAACCGTGTAGGTGCGCCATGCCATTTTGCCGCTCTCGGCATCATAGGCGGATACGTAGCCGCGCACGCCGTATTCTGATCCCGCATTGCCGATGACCACCAATCCCTTGGCGACCCGTGGAGCACTGGTGATCGAATACGGCCGGTCCTTCTCACCAGTCATCACGCTCCAGACCGGAGTTCCCGAGTTCGCATCGAGAGCGATCAGGCGAGCGTCCAGGGTGCCGACATAAATCCTGCCGTGGTACAACGCGACGCCGCGGTTGACCACGTCGCAGCAAAGAAAATAGGCATGCTCGCGAGGAACTTTCGGGTCATATTTCCAGCGCACGTCTCCGGTTTTCGCGTCGATCGCGTAGACGACGCTCCAGGTTCCGGTAGTGTAGATCATGCCGTTCTGCACCAGCGGCGTGGCTTCGAGGCCGCGCGTGGAGCCGAGTTCGCGGCTCCAGACCAGGCCCAGTTTCCCGACGGTCTCCTCGTTGATTTGATTCAGCGGGCTAAAGCGATGGTCGTCAGTGGTCCGGCCATACATGGACCAATCGGCCGCGTCGTCAACAGTGCTTGGGCGAGTGCAAGCACTGAGCGCGACGCTTACGGTAATCAGGACTGACAAGAGTACATACCGGGCAGAAAATTTTAACATGGCCGCACACCTGGTTCCTCTTATCAAAGCCAGGGGGAGCTTGTCAACCGGTGATCGCGGAGAATCCTGCGGCAATGCCAAAATGCCTTTCCCGCTTGGCGTGGTTCGTAGGCGAAACGCTGCAAGGATCTGTGTGATGATAATCCCTGAATGCTGACCCGCCGAGAGTGGCTCACCGGTCTGTTCCTGGCGCGCGCCGCGGCCGCCGCGGTCAAGGTGAAGGCTGGCAGCCTTGAAACGCTTGTCGTCCATGTGAACGCGCGCGGCAATTGGGTGCTCGCGCGGCTTGGGTCGAGTGCCGGGCTGACGGGAATCGGCGAAGCGTCGCAAAGCGGCGACGACCGTCTCACTCTTCGATACCTGCGCCAGTACGCCGATCTCCTGAAAGGGCGCAGCGTTTTCGATCTCGAGTGGTTGCGCCAGAAAGTGAAGCCGGATATCGCCCAAGGCGGCCGCAGCGCGGCCTGCGCCTTGAGCGCGCTCGAACAATGTTCCTGGGACATCATCGGGCAGGCTTTGAATGTGCCCGCGTACGACCTGTTTGGCGGCGCGCTGCGAAACTCTATCCGCGTCTACGCCAATATCAATCGTTCCACCAATCCCCGGACGCCCGCGGGTTTCGCGGCCATGGCGGAAAACGCGATAAAAGCGGGATTCGATGCGGTGAAGCTTGCGCCCTGGGACGAGATGCCGGCCGATTTATCGGATGGCGCACAGGTAGAACAAATCACGCAAAAAGGAATCGACTGCGCCGTGGCGGCGCGGAAGGCCCTCGGACCCGCGCGCGACCTGCTGCTCGACGCGCACAGCAAATTCGACGTGGAGCACGGATTAAAGCTGCTGCCCAGGGTAGTGCCGCTGCGTCTCTTCTGGCTCGAGGAGGTGACACCGCCGCCCGGATTGCCGGCGATCCGCCGCGCCGAGCCGATGCCTACGGCGGGCGGTGAAGTTCTGTACGGCGCGCGCGCATTTTATCCCTATATGACTGCGGGATCGGTGGACATCCTGATGCCTGACGTGAAGTACTGTGGCGGAATGCTGGAGGTCAAAAAGGTGGGAGTTCTGGCCGAAGCGGCGGGATTGCAGGTGGCGCCGCATGGTCCGGCGAGCCCGGTGGGCACCGCCGCAGCGGCTCAAGTCTGCGCGACCCTGCCGAATTTTCTGATTCTCGAATTCTCCTTCGGTGAAGTGCCCTGGCGCGCCGAGCTGATCGATCCTCCCGAAGACGCCGCGCACGGCCGTCTGACGGTGACGCAACGCCCTGGCCTGGGCATTCGCCTCAATGAAAAGACGGCTGCCAAATACCGGGTCGCGTAGCTGGCGCGTTACTTTGCCGCAACCATCCGCGCGCCGCGAATCCAGTCGAGGATCGTCTTGAATTGCGAGCTCTCCTCGTTCCCAGGCCAGCGCTGGCCGCCATTGTGCGTCGCCAGATAATCGTTGACATCCCCGGCGCCGTCCGCGGGCCGAGTTGGCTTGACCAGGATCAGGCTGTTGCTGGGATTGTTGATGTCCACCACGCGCATCGCGTATTTGTAATTGGACTCGCTGTCCTGGGGTGAGAATTGCCCCTCCGCATTCGGCGGCTGCAGCTTAAATATGACGTGAGTCGCGTGGCACACCACGCACGCCTTGCCGTCCCGGCCCGGCGCGGCCAGAATCGGCTCTACCTTGGCGACGAAGTAGTCAAAATCCAGCACCGAACCGGGTTGCACGTCGGCCAGCGCATCTTTAAGGTTGCTGCCCGTCAGGACTCGCCTCGCGATCAGCCGGATTCGCGGATTGGGGTCGCTCCGCAGCCGTTCCAGAGCCTCGCGGAATTCCGGACGCTGCTCGATGTTTTTCGCTTTGCGGAACAAATCGAGCGCCGCCGCGCGCACGTTGGCGTCCCGATCGCCCAAACTCGCCAGCACCGCTTGAAACACGATCGCGTGCTCGAGAAAATCCGGCGTCTTGTAGACATACTTGCCATTGCCCAGGAAGTACGACCGGTCCTGCGACACGGCGCCGCCAGAAACCGGCAGCCGCCGCCGCAGAAACTTCGGGTCGTTTACTTCCTCGATGAGAATGCGGCGCTGCGAGCTCCCAAGCTGGTCGAAGATCTTCGCCAACACTGGATCGGGCTTCGGGCCGTCCAGGAATCGCGCCAGCGCAATCTGGACGGCTGCCCGCTGCACGTCGGGGTCCGGATCCTGAAACGCAGCCAAGGCCTGGTCGTGCAAGCGCGGCTCCCGCATCATTTCCGGGAACGCCGCCGCCGCGCTCAGCACCATCGCGTAGTTCTTCACGCGCGGCGCCCGCTCCAGTAGCGAGCGTACCGTAGCGATGATCTCCGGCTGCCGCGTCCACGGCGAGTCGCCCGGCAATCCTGCCAGTAGCGGCAGCACCACCGACTGCGCCTCCGGTGTTCCGTTGCTCAGGATGTTGCCGATCGCCTGGATCAGCGCCGGCTCCAGCACCCCGGATGTGTCGATATTGAGCACGCCGCGCTGGCCGTTTTCGTACACGTACTGCACGGTGTCGCGAACTTGCGGGTCAGGGTCGAGAGCCAGTTCGAGCGCAGCCGCGGCGAAGCGCTGGTCGCCCGCGTCACTCAAGGTGCTGCCCGCCTTCAATACATTGATCTTCATGGCGGTGTCCGCGCCCTTGAGACAAGCGATCAACGCCTCCTCAAGCTCCGGCCCGGAACTGCGGAAAAAATGAATCAGATCGCTGTCGTTGCCCACTCGCGTCTGGTAGAAGCCGTTATGGACGTCGTAGCGGAAATTCACGGTCTCGCGGTACGGCGGATACTCGTAACGCGGCCGGTCGAGATCGGGCACACCCGAAACGTATTTGCTGAATACCGCGGGCAGAGCGACCGAGACGGTGTTCGTCTTGAGCTCCGGTAGCGAGTAATGCCGAACGTGGAAATCCCATAACGCTTCGAGAATTCCCTGACGCCCTAAAGGCGTCGCGGTGCGCAACACTTTGGCCAGCGTCTGCGCCTGGTCCCGCACTACGGCCTCATAGCCGTCGTTGATTTTGGCCTGATCTTCCTCCGTCGCGGTCGTCTGAATCCAGGCGCCGAGATATCCGGTGTTTTCATCGAGCGCGTCATACAGGCTCTCCTGCAACGCCCGCCGCACCAACGGGTCGGTTTCGGTGTTGAGCCTGGCCGCCAGCGCCTCAATGATTCCGGAACGCGCATCGTGATCGTCGACTTTCCAGTAGTACCACTGCCACAGTCCCTTCGCGGCGTTCAGGCGGACCGCCGGAACCGGGTCGCTAAGATCGCGCGTTAAAGCCGCTCGCAACTGGGCGTCATCGGCCAGATATTTGAAGTGCTGATTGAAGACTTGCGTTGCTCCCCATCTGGTGCGCGGGTTGCCCGAGGCGAGAGCTTCCGTCAGCTCGGCTCGCCCTTCCGCCGCCACGTCCGGACGGCGCTCCAGGATCATGCGCAGAGCCCAGCCAGCAGTGCGCTGCACCATCTTGTCCGAATCGCCAAGTGCTGCCGTCAGGGTCTTTAACGCGCCCGGATCGGCCATGTGCCCGAGCGCCCGCGCCGCAGCCTCGCGTGCCAGTGGCTGATCGCTGGATGTCAAAACCTTCCGCACCTGGCGCAGCACCGCCTCCGGAGCGAGGTCCCACAACTGGTCGAGCTGCGCCAGCAGCAGCGGCAAGTCGTTTCTCGAAAGCTCCGTCGGAGGCGCCGGGAACGCGTCATCCCAACCTTTTTCCTGTGCAGCCTTCTGGTCCGGCCCCGGATACAGCGTCGAGAGCGCCATTACCGCGAATTGCGTCGCCCGAAAGGGCGTGTTGAATCCTTGATAGACCGGATCGCCCTCCCAACTCCCTTCCGGCCGCTGTGCCGCGAGCATCGCGTTCACGGCGAGCGCCATGCGCGGGTCCGTTTCCGGCCGATGGCCCGCCAGCGCGAGGGCCAATACCGCATGATAGGAGATAAAATCGGAGGGCTTTGCTGTCTTATCCAGCGGATAAGGCCACATGCCATTCGGCTGCTCCAGGCTGTACAGCTGATCGATAAGCTGGTTCAATTGCTTCTGGTACCGCTCGCGGCCGATCGTCGCCAGAAAGTGGATCTTCCAGTTCAGATCGATGACGTTCTTCGGCTCATACGGCACGGCCAGGCGCTCCACCATGTCGCGCTCCGTCAACCACTGTTTTTCGCCCGTTTGCCGGTACAGCATCTGAAAGGTATCCCAGCTCTGCGCGGCGATTTCAAACGGGCTGATATCGGGCTCGCAACCGTCCACCTCGTTGCCCGGCATGGTCGTACGGTCCTGGTAATGAATCTTCAGGAAATTTCCATACGGCACGTCAAAACTGAGTCGCGGCGGATCGTGCGTAACATTCTGTTCAAACAGATTTTCGATCACGGGCAACCGGCTCGCCACCGTGCGAGCCGAATAAATGACCCGCACCCAGTCCACTCCCGGCTCCCCATAGAGCGGCCGTTGATTATTGTAAATGCGGTCGGTCAGAAACTCGAGCGCCGGCCGCTGGGTCGGTGGATAGCCGTGGGAAATCGCAGTCAGGTAGCCGCGCGTGGTGAACTGGGTGGGGTGGCAGGCGATACAAAGATTTGTATCCGAATGTACCATCGTCGTCCGCAGCGCTACGGCCCCGCGGCGGGGCGTGTTCGACAGCCAAGTGTCGCCCATGTCGATGAGGAAATCCATCCCGGTGCGCACTGCCTGATGCGGGTCCTTATAGGGGGGTATCGGATAGTCATAGGTGCGAAACTGGTAGGCGGGATGGTTCGCGTCGACGCGCACATAGTAGCTCTCGCCGGGCTTCAGGATTCGGGTGCGGAATTTATAGAGCCCCGGATAATTCTGCGTGGCTTCGATCTTGTACACCGACGCGCCATCGGTGTACGGGACGACGTCCGGCTCGCCTGCCGCGTTCTTGCCCAGTTGATAAACGTCGACATCCAGAGGTACTTCGCGGTCGGTGATATCGAGCGCGAAATACGCCAGCCGCGGTTGGCTGCCGCGGAAAGTAAAGCGAAACCATTGAAAGCCCTTAAGCATGGCCGCGTAACGGTCCTCGCCCGGCGCCGGCGCGTAGGGGCGTTCGTCATCCGCGCCAAAAATTGTCTGCCCAAACAGAAATGGCTGGGCGGTCTGCCAGGTGTCGTTCGGAGCCGCCGCAATCACCGCCGGTTCCTTGGGCCCCACCGCAATCCTGTGGAATGCCGTTTGGATTTCTGGAATTGCCCCACCCCCCTGCATGCGGAGAGCAGCGGTCACCTGCCCACCGGCGCGTGGCCGCAGGGTCATATAAAAATCCAGATCCGACGCGTGCAGCCACTTCTCCGCGATCAGTCCGCGCGCATCAGCGATCGCGACGCGCACCCGCCGGTCACCCTGAAGCTGCTCGGGATTCTTCACCGCCACCGTCACCGCGTAGAGCTGGTCTGGCTCCACTGAGCCGAGCTCAATCAAACGCTGCCGCGATTCTCCCCGCGCCTTGCTGTGATTCGCCGCATACGCGATTCGCGACACCAGGCGCCCACACGACAGCAAGCCAATCAGGATGAAAACGCGCGTTAACCAACTTGCGATTGGAAGTTGAGACCTCGCCATGATAAAGGCTCCAATCCGTGACCAAGGTGCGTATTCCCAGCGCTCTCTCTGGAATTTCCGTTTGGCTTTACGCACTGGCCGTTGTAAAGTATACATCGTCTCTCCGGACGCGGCTCGTATCGAGAGCGATCGCGACGGGCGGCGGGTAATCGGAATGGCCTTTGCCGTTTTGGCCGCTACTCCTTCGCCGCGGCCTCCAACGTGGCGATGTCGAACTTCACCATCTGCATCATGGCGGCCATCGCTTTAGGATGCTTCAGGATCTCGCCAATCTTCTCCGGCACGATCTGCCAGCACAAGCCGAACTTGTCCGTCAGCCAGCCGCAGGCCATGGGCTTGCCACCCTCAAGCAACTTGTCCCAGTAGCGGTTGATCTCGGCCTGGTCCTTGCACGCGACGGAGTACGAGAAAGCCGGTGTGAGTGCATGCGCTGGGCCACCGTTGAGGAAGATCATTTGCTGGCCCATAAGTTCGATGGTGATCGTCGCGATCTTTCCGGCGGGCCAGGGCCCCACGCCCCCCGAACGCAGCTCGCCCAATTTCTTCGCTTCCGGAAATACCGAGAGATAAAACTCCGCAGCGTCTTCGGCGTTGTCGTTGAACCACAGAAACGGTGTAATCTTCATGCTCTTTTGATGATATCCATCGGCGAAGGTTAGCGGACGGCACCCCGCCTGAACCTAACCAGGTTGGCCCGGAAGCGATCCAATTTAATGGACCGATGCCCCGCGGCCGTCCACCGGGCGGTGATCTACCTCCACGGATGCAACCTCTGCACTTGAGGCTCGGGCGTGCAGCATAATATAAGTTTGGCTTTGTACCGAGCACCAGCAGGAGAATATCGTGCGTCTTGTCGAATGTGTCCCTAACTTTAGTGAGGGGCGAAACAAAAAATCAATCGACGCAATTACTGAAACGATCGCGATGGTTGAAGGCGTTGAACTGCTGGATGTCGATCCGGGAGCTTCCACCAACCGCACCGTAGTCACCTTTGTCGGCGATCCAGAAGCAGCATTGGAAGCTGCCTTTCTGGCCATCGCGAAGGCGGCCCAGTTGATCGACATGCGGCAACACCGCGGTGCCCATCCGCGCCTGGGCGCCACCGACGTCTGTCCTTTCGTACCGGTTACCGGTGTGACCATGGCCGACTGCGTAGAACTGGCAAAGCGTCTCGGTGACCGTGTCGGGAAAGAGCTTTCCATTCCGGTCTATCTATACGCGGAAGCCGCCCAGAGTGAAGACAGGCGCAATCTTGCCGACGTGAGGAAAGGCGAGTATGAGATGCTTGCCGAGAGGATGCGCAATGGATTCAATCCCGATTTCGGGCCGCAACAATTCAACGCCGCTGCGGGTGCCACCGTGGTCGGCGCCAGGAAGTTTCTCATTGCCTACAACGTCGACCTGAATACACGCTCTGCCAAGCTTGCCAATGAAATCGCGCTCGAGATCAGAGAAGCCGGGCGAGCCCAGCGGGATGCGGATGGCAATATTATCAAAGCGGCAGACGGTACGACGCTTAAGACTCCCGGCAAATTGCAGGCCACCAAGGCCATTGGCTGGTACGTTGAAGAATATCAGCGAGCCCAGATTTCCATCAATCTCGTGGATTACGAGCAGACGGCAATCCATACCGCCTTTGATCAGTGCTGCAAGGAAGCTGAGAAGCTGGGGCTACGTGTAACTGGCAGTGAGATCGTCGGACTGGTGCCATTGATGCCAATGCTGATGGCTGGCCGCCATTATCTGTCCAAGCAAGGGCGCTGCGCGGGGGTTCCCGAAGCGGATTTGATCAGCAGCGCGGTAAGCTCTCTCGGACTCTCGGATGTGGCGCCCTTTGATCCCCAGAAAAAAATTATCGAATACCGCGTAGCACCCAAGGAGAAACTGCTCAAGGATTTAACGGTAGCCGCTTTTATTGATGAACTTTCGAGAGAGTCCCCGGCGCCAGGCGGCGGCAGCGTGGCAGCCTTGTGCGCGGCGCTATCGGCAGCGCTCACTTCGATGGTGGCTAATCTAACTATCGGCAAGAAGGGCTTCGAAGCCAGCCGGCCTTTGATGAACGATCTCGCCGAGCAGGCTCAAAAGCTAAAAGCGGAGTTCATTGCCGCTATTGATGATGACACTAAAGCTTTCAGTCGCATCGGAGCAGCGAGACAATTGCCGAAAGACACGGATGACAACAAGCGCCTGCGCGATCAGGCCATCGAACAGGCAAACAAGGATGCCACCATGGTGCCGCTCTTAGTGCTCGAGAAAACGGTGAAGGCCATCGAGATCGCTGAAATTGTTATGTCCAAGGGAAATCCCAACACGTTATCCGATGCCGGCGTCGCGGCGCTGACGGCTCGTGCCGCCGCCGATGGAGCACTGTATAACGTTCTCATTAACCTGCAGTCCTTAAGCGACCAGGCCTTCATAACGGCGATCAGGCAGCGCGCGCTCCTGGCGGCCGGGCAAGTGCGCGAAAAGGCCGAGATGCTTCATGGTGAAATGGTTTCCCGCCTACAGCAGGCATGATCCAAAGTTGTTTCGCATCAGCATTTCCGTCGCCTGGCGAGGCGGAAGAAGGCGGCATAAGCGGCGGCTATAAGAGGCAGCGGAGCGTTGGCAGGCTCCGCTGCCGACCACTGCATCACGGCAGGGGTCGGCGGCGAAAGCGCCGAAACGCGTGACCTCCGCAGTTGCAAATCTACGGACTCGCGCGCGGCCGCAACCGGTAGAACGGCTATAATGGTTTTGATATCCGAAAGATAGCTATGACCAATAAGGAAAAAGAAACAGCGATAGGAGCGGCGGCCGCCGGGGTCGGCGCGGGTGTTGGCGGCTTTGGAGGAGCCACCGCTGGTGTTCTCGAACTCGCGGCTCAAGGCGCTGCGGTTAGCGTGTTCACAGCTAGCGCAGTGATTGGTGCTGGAGCAATTTTTGGGGGTTGCGTCGCCTACGGGTTATTTCGATTTTTGAAAAAACGGACAAAACCAAAACCTGTCGCGTGAGCTGCTGACAGCGGGAGTGCGCGTGTCTTCACCCCATCGGCGGGCGATGCGGCGGCTCCTGAAAAAAGGTGATCCGACCGCCCGATTGTAGCTTTACTCACACATTCGACGGGTCATTCGCCGCTGGGGGACGCCCCGGAGAACACGATCCGCTCGTTCGTGCCGCCGATCTGGATCTCTTCCACTTCCTGCTTGTTATGGATAGTGTTCATCACCACGCCATTAGTCGGGAACTTGTGAGTGGCGCTTTCGAGCTTTGCCGGTATCTCAATGACGGTCGTGCCTGACTTGAGAATGGCTTTGTCGCCTTCAATCTGAATCTTGTAATTGCCGGCCTTCACTTCGGATGTGCCGATCCACGCATTATTGTCGAACGTAACGTGAAAGCTCTTCGCTGCGGCGAAGGCCATCATCGTAAGTGTAAGGCCGATAAGCATAACGTTCTTCATGGTTCTCCTCGAATTGTGGATTTAAAAGGGGACGCAGACAAACGTGGTCCCATTATTGGTACGCTGACGCGGCAGACCGCGTTACGGTCTCCTTGAGTAAAGCATGGCGGCGCGTTCTTCTCGTCCACTGCCATTTGGCTGAGAGCGGCAGGGCGAAACGATCGGATCGCGGCCGCGAGCCGGCGGTGGGCGGCAGTCCCCGTGGGACAAAAGCCAATCGGTTTGATTTAAGTGAGAAGATGGAACTGCGTCCGTTGCGAATCTGAGGCGGTGGTTTTGCGATTGCACGCGGGTGGAAATTTCCATCCGCTTTTCTGTGTAGCGAGCGAAAGGTCCTGGAGGTACGAGCATGCGAATGAAAAAGACAAACTCTGAAATGCAAAATCGGATTCTGGGGAGCACCGGCGAGAAAGTCTCCGCTATCGGTCTCGGCGGATGGCATCTCGGTTTGAAGCATGTCGACGAGCCGCTGGCCATAAGAATCGTCCGCAGCGCGATCGATGGCGGCATTACCTTCATGGATAATTCGTGGGATTACAACGATGGTGCGAGTGAGAAGCGCATGGGTAAGGCACTGCGCGACGGCTACCGCGGCCGTGTGTTCCTGATGACCAAGATCGACGGTCGCTCTGGCAAGGAAGCCACGCGGCAGCTCGACGAGTCATTGCGGCGGCTCCAGACCGACTACGTGGATCTGATCCAACATCATGAGATTATCCGCTTTGAAGATCCCAACCGCATCTTCGATCCCGAGGGAGCGAACGCGGCTATGGTTGCGGCGCAGAGAGCAGGCAAGGTTCGCCACATCGGCTTCACCGGACACAAGGACCCGCATATCCATCTCTATATGTTGAGAGTCGCCAAGGAAAACGGCTTCAAATTCGCGAGCGCGCAAATGCCGCTCAATGTGATGGACGCCCACTTCCGCAGCTTCGAGAAGCTGGTTGTTCCTGAGTTGGTAAAACAAAAAGTCGGCGTTTTAGGCATGAAGCCGATGGCGAACGGCCTGATCCTGAAATCGAGGACAGTCACTCCCATCGAATGTCTCCACTATGCTCTCAGTCTGCCGACCTCAGTAGTCATTACCGGCATAGACAGCATGGAGATTCTGGACCAGGCGTTCGAGGCAGTACGCACGTTCCGTCCGCTTACGCAGGCACAGCGAGGCGCATTGCTCAAGAAGACGGCTAAACCTGCTTCAAAAGGTGAGTACGAGCTCTTCAAAACCACTTCGATCTTCGACTCCACGGCCACAAACCCTGGCTGGCTGGGCCAAGAGCCCGAACGTCTGCAGCAGATGGTGTCAACGGAGTGAGCAACTCCACAGTTTGATGGGACGCCGGTTCCGCAACCAGCCAGCATGAAAAGAGTCCCGTATTAGTTTGCATTCACCACGCCACCGACGGTGGGCGACCCGGTACCGCTGCACCCGTCGCTTCCGTAGCGGATGAATTTCTGGATGCGCTTACCCGTGTCGACTTCTGCCGTGTAGATATCGCCGTGAGTATCCACACTCACTTGGTGCAGCCAGTGAAACTCGCCCGCCATCCGCCCGCTTCGCCCCAGCCGGCCCAGTTCTTGCAAGCTGCTTCGGTTCAATATGTAAATCGTCATGTTGGAGTTGTCGCCAACGTAAAGGCAGCTTTGTGCTTTGTCTGTTGAGAAGCTCATCGAAACCGCCGTTCCGGGGATGGACGTGTTGGTATGTTCACTGATGAACTGCTCGGCAACGAAGCCACATTTGCCCGGCTCGCCGTTCGGATTGCTGCACGGTTTGCCGAGGGTGGGATCGTTACTGTCGAATACCTGAATGCGATCGTTGCCGCGGTCGCAAACGTAGATTTTGCCGTCGTTCGCAAGCTTCACACAATGCACCGGCGTACGGAAAAAGGCCGGTTTAGTGTTGCCCTTCGAATAGTCCGCCATCCACGGCCCAGCAGCCTTGGCGGCCGCATCGTCTACCGGATTGTTTCCGTAAGCGCCGAAATGGCCAATGTACTTGCCGCTGTCGGCGTCGACGATCAACACGTGTCGATTGCCGTAGCCGTCCGAAATATAAAGGCGATTCGTCTTGGGATCGCGCACCATGTCCGTGGCCTGATATAGCAGAGGCGTCCCATTGCTGCCCCCATGGGTGTCGTTGCTGTCGGGCCCTTCGGGAGTCCCGCCGATTCTCATTTTGAAGTTGCCCTCCCTGTCAAATTTCAAAACAAAACCGTCACCCCCGCCCTCTTTGTGCGTCGTCCAGGGTGTCTGCCCGCGGCCGCGGCCCCCACGACCACCCCTACCTCCAGGCGCCCCGGCATTTCCCGAGATCCAGACGTTGTCGTTCTGATCGACATAAATTCCGTGCTCGCTGTTCGGCCAGATGCAGCCCGCTTCCGCTTTGCATTTTCCACCAATGAAACCAGGGTCCGCGGGACCACCCCAGGCACGTAGCAGCTTGCCGTCAGCGTCGAATTCCAGCACCGAAGGCGCGGCCTTGCAGCAATCTGCGATAGGACCATAAGCTCGAACAAAACCCAGACCGTTGATCGGTTGGCCGTGCTCATCCTTGGCGCCGGGAATTGCCTCCTCCAGCCCGGCCTCTTCGTTGGTCATCGTACGCGGCCGATTGTAGACCCAGACGTGGTCGTGCTGATCGACATACAGCCCGCCGACTTGGCCCAGAGCCCAGTGATTCGGTAGCGGCTGGGGCCATGCGGGATCGACAACGAAACCCGGCGTCTTACCTGTTTTGTACGCATTGTATACGCCGCTCTGCTTCATCAGCCGCTCCAGGGCACCGCTGTTCTTGAGGACGTCCGGGTTATCGGCGCTTCTGCCGGTGACGATCAGTAATAAAACTGGGAACACGGCGATTAGTTTATTCCGCATACGCTTTCTCCTTTGGACATACTATTCCTCTTCACGACTTAACGACTAGGGACGTTCCTCGAAAACTCAGAACTGGAACCGCGCGATGATTTGTCCCGATCGGGGAGCCACCTGCACCGATCCTGGGTTAATATACCCGAACCCAGACGTGGGGACTCCGCCGGAAGTGGTCTGCGTCGCCAGCGCATTCGTGGATGTTGGATTATTCAGATAGACGCGGTTGAAAATGTTGAAAAATTCCGCGCGGATCTGGAATGTCAAGCCTTCCCGGATTTGAAAGATCCGGCCAAACCCGGCCTGCTCGCTTGGCAGGCGAGTATACCGGTAATCGTTGTAATAAGGCGCAGAATAACCCCACTGGCCAGGTGCGGGTTCGGACCACGCGGCGGGATTCAGCACGAAATCCTTGTGTGGATCGATGCAGCCACAGTTCAAATTTTCGAGGAACAACGGTTGCCCGGGAACACGATTGGCGTAGGTGTTCTGAAATAACACGGAATTCAAGTTGTTCTGCGCAACCGGCACCAGAATCGGAAGACCGCTTGCGTACTTGAGAATTCCGCTGAAAGTCCAATTTCGAGAGACTCTCTTCACCCACGTATTCGATCCGAATCCAGGCGCGCGATAGGTGAACGCGACTACGATCGCCAGAGGCTGGTCGAGGCTAGCAAGCGCTTTCTGATTAGGACGGTTGAAAACGTTGTTCACGTTGCCATCGGTATCATCGAGCACTTTTTCCCAAACGAAAGTGCCCAGCACGTCGAGACCGTGCGAGAGTCGTTTGGTGAGCTTCGTTTGCAAGGCCTCGTACCAGGTGTCTCCTAGCGGCGCGCCTTGCGCCGTTATCGTGCTGAACTGCGGAAATGGCCGAAGGGCTTGCGCCAAGGTCTGGGTCGTCGGGAATCCCGGGTACGGGGCGGTGAATCCGGCGGCGACCACCTGCGGCGAATTGAGCGGCATCGTCATCAGCGCAAGCTGGGCTGGATTGTTGAGATTGATCCCGAACGAGGCCAGCCTCTGCGAACTAATCGCATTTATATTGATGAGGTTATCCGACTCAAAGTAAGCCCCGCGATTTCCCACGTAGGCTGCTTCCAGCATCAGATTGGGCGTAATTTCCCTTTGCAAGGAAATGTCCCATTGCTCCAGGCGCCCGGGACGTCCCGAGTTGGGGTCGAGCCAAGTTGGCGGGCTGTTGATCTGTCCGGGCTGGGGCAGAATTCCGTTATTGTAACTGACCGCGTACAGGCTGGCCGGGTTGTAATTCAGACCGTTGGACAACTGCAACGCGGCCGCGCCGTAAGTCGGGTTCGTGAAGTTCAACGTATTCCAACCGCCCGCACCAATCGTCGAAGGCAGCAGGTCCTGACTCATGGCGGTCTGCGCGTAGGTGATGCCCCAGCCGGCGCGAAGCACGGTCTTCGGCAATACCTGGTAAGCCAGACCGAGCCGCGGACCGAGCGCATAGGGGTATGTGTGGCTGAACATGCAACTGCATGTTCCTGGACCGCTTCCTTCATAGATCACGGCGCCCGGAAGTCCACCGGCGGCCGGGTTCGGCGTGGTCGGCGAAAATTCGCTGGAGCGATCGAACAGCTCCTTTGGATAGCCCTGATAATCCCAGCGAATTCCATAATCGAGCGTAATCTTGTGCGTAATTTTCCAATTGTCCTGAATAAATAAGGACAAAGACGGTTTTCGCGCCTGCGTATCGGAAGGATTTTCAATTGCGGCGGCGTTGACCGCTCCGAGCAGGAAGCTGGCATATGGCAAACCCACATTTCCGCCGTTCAGCGTTTGTCCTTGCGTGTAAGGAAGGCCGGTTTGGGCATTGCTGAACGCGTAGCTGCCATAGGGGCTCGGCCAAACGACGGTACCGTTCGAATAGGTATACAGAGCCGTCAACCCTCCCCCATTGCCGCCCTGATTGAGACCGGCGATATTCAGAGTGGTAAGGGCATCAATCCGGTATTCTCCACCGGCTTTGAAGGTGTGACTTCCGCGCACCAGCGTGGCGGTCAGGACCGAGGTCGGCTTATTGTAATAAATGGGTCCACCGCCAGCGCCGATAGGAAGGGACATTCCGCCGCCGTCCGTCGAAATCAGCCCCGCGATATCGGGGAATCCATTCTCAATCGCGCCCTTTAGTCCGAGCTGCTGAACCGCGTTGTAGTTAAGACTCGCGGGAAACGCCTGATCAGGATTATGCTGGCGCAGGAAGCCAATACCGGCGTGGATCAAAAAGGTGGGGGTCACGGGTTGATCGTAGTTGAGGCGGAATGTGTTGGAATCGGTGAAAATGCGGTGCTCTCCTGTGATGGGGAGCGGCAGACCATCGCCGTAATTGTTGTGCGGCCCATAATATTGAGACCAGTAAAAAGACAGGTGTCCAAGATTACGAAAGTTCTGGTCGATTTTAATCGTGGGAATTAATTCCGTGGTGGCAGCAACAATGTTCTGCTGAAAATTGTTCAAGATACCAGGATTGGGAACATTGGGGAGCGGGAGCAATGCCTGGATCTTCAGCGCCACCGGATCCATGCGGCTTGCCGGAATAAGGTTACCCGAAAATGGACTCGTGACGACCTGTCCAGTCGGAGCCGTGACCGCCGTCAGTGGGTCGTAAATCGTGTTCTCGAAAATCGGCCGGCCGAGCGGGTCCGTACCGAGCTGACGACCGGTCAAAGCCGCGCTGAAATCACCATTTCGCATTGCTTGGGTCGGAACGCTGGCCAGCGACGTCGACGTTTGTGTCTGCAGAAAGGCTTCGTAGGAAAAGAAGAAAAACGTCTTGTTGCGGCCGTCGTAAATTTTCGGAATATAGACCGGCCCGCCGATCGTGCCGCCGAAATCGTTTCTAAGGTTTGGCGGCCGGATGAGACCGCCGTGGCCGTTATTGGTAAAGGGCTGTCCCGCATCGAAAACGGTATTGACAAAGTAATCGAAACCGCTACCGTGGATCTGATTGGTGCCGGATTTTACAACCAAGTTGAAATACCCGCCTCCGACCTGTCCGAACTCCGCGGAAAAGTTGCTGGTCTCGACCGATTCTTCCTGAAGGGATTCAACCGACGGCGCCGTCTGGTCCTGGCGCCCTATGTTCCGTGAATTATTAGCTTCCTGGCCTTCTATGTTGACGCGGAATGTTTCGGATGGAACGCCATTCATGGTGATGTCTGAGTTGCCCGAGATCGTTGCGCTGGGCACTAACGTCACGAAGGTGTACGGGTTCCGAATGTTCGCGCTGGAGGCGTTGCCCTGGGACCCGAAGTTCAGCGGCAATTCATCGAGTTTCTCGACAGCCATGGTAGTGCTTTGCTCGGCGTTCTCCGTTTTGAGCAGGGAGGCATCGGCGGTCACGGTGATCGATTGGCCGGCGCTTCCCAGCGTCAAACTTACGTCGATGCGTGCCGTCTCGGCGCCCAAAACACGGATACCAGTCCGGGTAAATTTGCTGAAGCCCGGGACATCGAGGCTAATTTCATATTCGCCAGCGGGAAGTTGAGAGATTGTATAGTCGCCGCTCGTTGTGGATGTGGTCTCAAATACCACTCCGGTTTGCGTGTTGGTCACTTTAATATTCGCATTGGGCACCACCGCGCCGGCAGGGTCGGAAACCGTTCCGGTAATCGTTCCTCGATCATTCTGGCCGTACAAGGCCGCGATGAGAAGACTGAGGATCGTACAAATGACTGCTATTCTTCTGAGCTTCGCCCGGCATTGAGCGAATATCACACTGCCGTCGGCCATTGTCATATCGGGTCTCCTGATGCGAACTCTAAATGGCGAATTCCCCAAATCTTGTAGAATGGTCTTACCTTTTTTCGATCTCACCGAGCATACGCGCGCCGAAGCGTTTCGTCAAGACGATTCCTGAGCCGTGCCTGGTGCATCGCTATTTCGACAGGGTTGTCTTGGGAAACTGCGGCTTAGGAAATATAAACCATGTAAATAGAAGCGGTTAACGCAAGCTTACAACTCGTTGTTTGGACTCTCCTCGTGCCGCCTGCTCGTCCCCTGCTCCTCCAGAAATAATGTACTGGCGCGGCCCCGTCAACAATGTATACTGACCTGAGCAAACCGAGGAGGCCACGATGCTTCTGCAGAATCGCAAAAACGAGCCCTCGCTAAATCTCGCGGTCTGGGCGCCGCTATCAGAGGCCGACCGGCAGGCCGTTCACGATCAGCTTTCGCGGCTTCTGAGCAGTTCTCTGTTTTGTCAAAGCCAGCGGTTTTCAAATCTGCTCCGATATCTGGTCGAGAGAAGTCTGGACGCTCGCAATGAGCATTTAAAGGAGCGAACCATCGGAATGGAGGTCTTCGGGAGAGATCCCTCCTACGACACGACTGCAGACCCGGTTGTTCGAACAACCGCAGCGCAGTTAAGGCGTCGAATCGCGCGCTATTACCTCGAATCGAACCACGAGAGCGAAATTATCGTGGAACTGCCTCCGGGCACATATCTTCCGGTGTTCCGCAAGCTCACCACGCCGCGACTCTCCGCAGCTGCCTCATCCCCGGCGGACAGCATTCCGATCAAAACGAGGCTTATCGATTCCCGATTCCGGCTGATGCCGGCTATTCCCAGGAACCCGCTCGCTTCCTTGCGCAAAAAGACGTTAGCCGGCGTCATCGCGGCTGCGCTGGTGCTGGCAGCGTTCCTGGTCCACCGATCGCCCTCGAATCCTGCTCTGGAAGCGTTCTGGGGGCCGGTCTGGGGTTCGGCGAACTCGGTTCTAGTCTGTGTTGGGACTCAGCACACGGATTCGTTGCAGCCGGAGGTGGAAGGACCAAATGGGGCCGCGCTTTCGATTCGGCAATTCTTGTGGGCCAATAGTGTCAGATGGCCCGACGCCATCACGGCCTCCTCGATTGTGGCCCTCGCGGCAAGTAACCGAAAGAGTTGGCGACTTCGCAGATCGGACGGAACCTCGTTCACGCAGTTAAAGGATTCCCCGACCATCCTGGTCGGCGGATTTAACAACGACTGGATCATGCGGCTGGGAAAATCGCTGCGGTTCCATTACGAGGTAACCGAGGACGGAGTCGCGTCGATCGAAGATCGGCGAAACCCACAGGCACGGGACTGGAAGGTGAACTTCAAGGCTCCCTTCTCAGAGTTCGCCCAGGATTATGGAATCGTCAGCCGAATCGCCGATGCCGACACACAGCAATTCATCGTCATGGCCTCCGGCATTGCTGCGTTTGGCACCATGACCGCGGGCGACATTCTGACCAACGAAAAGTACATGGAACAGGTTGCGGCGCGGGCCCCGAAGGACTGGAGTCGGAAGAACGTGCAGGTCGTCTTCTCGACGCCGATCATCGGAGGCGTACAGGGCGCTCCAAATATTCTGGCGATTTATTTCTGGTGACCTGCGCAGAGTCCAGCTCTGAGCCATGCCGATTGATCTGCCGCGCGTAGTGGCCGCAGCCAACACGCCTACTTACCGGTAAAAAAGAGAACCCCAACCCCGCGAGCCTCACTGAGCATAAGCTTCCGTTTCTCGGCCCTGCGTGATCGACCGGTCCGCCAGTGCGTACTTGACCTCCGTTACCGTGCAACGTTTGTACCGCACGAATTTCTTACAGCCCCAAAATTTCGCGATATGCCGTGTTCTCAATCGGGCAAACGATGGTCGGAGACGTGCCACATTCCACGGCGGAGGCCGATTATGTTTGAGATGCTGCTGCTGATTGTGCTTCTGATTCTACTGCTCGGGGCGTTGCCGGCGTGGCCCTATAGCCGCGCCTGGGGCTATTATCCGAGCGGCGGTCTGGCAACCGTGCTTATCATCGTTTTGATTCTGTTCCTGCTCGGCTGGATTTGAGCGGCTATTGCTGCTGATCTCCTCCAGCGATTACCGCCCACCACGCGGGAAACTTTCACTCCGCCCTTGAGAGCGCCCACCGACGAGCGTGCCCATATTTACCCTATAATCAAGGAGATAGCGGGGGTTGTCTGGAGTCGAAGGTGTCAAACCAAAACACCCGGAATGGCTTGGTGGAGGCGGCGGGAGTTGAACCCGCGTCCGAGAAAGTCCACCGCAAAAAGACTACGTGCGTTTCCGGTTCGGTGGTTTTCGTCCGTCTCCTTTAGCGCCGGCAAGAAAGAAACGGCTTTAGCCCGATTGGTCTCGGCCCTCCAGCTCCGAGCAGAAGCCGAAAAACCTATCCTGCAAAAATGACGCCCTCAAGACCCCGCGCAGGCTCAGAACCCCAGGGCGGCTACTTAATTAATTAAGCAGCGTAAGCAAATTGCTGATTGGCAATTGTTGGTTTCCGATCGTTTTACGGGAGCTCGGAACCCGGCACGACTTCCCACGACAGATGCAATCCCGTCGAATCCGTTGCGCCCCCTTTCACCTCCATTCTAACATTGAGTTAGCAAATGACCCGTCCGACGGTGCTGCCGCCCCTACCGAGCGAGACCGGAACCCGGCAGGACGACGATTTAACGCCGCTCTACAACGTCGTCCTGCTCGACGACGACGACCACACCTACGACTACGTGGTCGAAATGCTCTCGAAAATTTTTCTTTTGCCCGCCGAGGTCGCCTTCCAGCACGCCGTCGAGGTCGATACCACCGGCCGCACCGTGGTGATGACCTGCGAACGCGATCAGGCCGAATTCGCCCGCGATCAGATCCACGGCTACGGCGCCGATCCGCGCATGCCGCGCTCGAAAGGCTCCATGAGCGCCATCGTCGAGCCCGCCACTATTTCAGGTTGATGATTTTGGCGTTGGCCGGCGGCTTGAATTCGTAATCGGAATCGGGCAGCTCCGGATTCATCTTGACGTCGGAATATTGATTCAACACGTAGTTGCCGGAAGGCTCGTTCACCTTCTCCTGGATCGCGTAAGAGCGCTTTTCCGGGATCCACATTTCGATGGTGCTGGCGATTTTCGCCGCATCCGGCGATTTCGGGCTCAGCACCAGATGGCTGCACGGCGTTCCGTCGATGGCCGCCGCGCCGGCGAATTTCACGTCGTAATTCCGCTCCAGATCGTTGCCCGCCGCGCCGAACGTCAGCAGGATAAACTCGTCGATCTGCGCCGCGTTTTTGCCCAGATCGTAACGATCCACATTGTTCGCCTTGGGATAATATTTCTCGACGATGTGCCCCCGGAAGGCGACCGTAGTTTCCTCCGGAGGATCGAATTTCATCTTGCCGATCACGCCGCCCTTGCCGCGCCGCATCAGCCACAACTCGCCGGTCTGGGTGCTGGTTTCCTGAAGCACCGCCGTGTAATTCACTTCTTTCAGCTTGGCCGTCACCGAATGAAATCGTTTGGCGCCTTCGTCCATGCGGTGCAGCACGGCATCGAGCGAATCCGCGTGCAGCGCCACCGTCAGCAGCGCGACTGCCCAGCGATACCCCATCACTGTTTCAGGAAGGCCATGTAGCCTTTGATTTCCTGTTCGCTCTCGTCATAGACCGGCTCGACGCTGGTGATCACCACGTGCGTCTTGTAGCGTTCATTGACGATGGCCGTAGCCCGCGCGACGAGCTGCGAGTCGGGCACATTGGCCAGTTTCTGCGGCTCGATCCACACGCCGCCATGCAGCATCACGATTCCCGGCGCTTTGGGCTGATCGCGGAAAATCTCCCGCGGCGTGGCGAAAATGAAGCACAGGATGAGCGCTACCATCACGTCATACTGCCAACTGGCGCGCGGATAATCCCAGAACAGGAATCGCCCGATGCTCCGCATCGTTTTCAGTTTAACAACTTCGTACCGCGTGTGAGCCTGCAACTTGCGGGGCAGGCTCGACAACCGCCATCGCTTCTCAACCGTCTGCGCGCACGGCCTGCAACCAGGTGGCGTAAGCCGCCAGGCTTGCGCAGTTCGCGGCGCAATCTTGAAGCCGTCCGAAGCGCAAGCGTGGCGGCTTGCGCCACTAGCGAAACCGCGAACCGGCGGTCGTGCGTGAGATCTGCGTTGATTTGCGATGAGCCGTCGCAATCAACGCAGATTTCACGCACTACCGAACCGGCCAACACCGCCGCTGCTGCTACGATAGAAAAATATCCCCCACTATGGCCCTGCGTTTCTACAATACGCTCACCCAACAGGCGGAAACTTTTTCGCCCCTTCATGACAACGTGGTGCGCATGTACACCTGCGGGCCGACCGTGTACAATTTCATCCACATCGGCAACCTCAGGACCTTCACTTTTCAGGACATCCTGCGCCGCTGGCTGCGCGCCCGCGGCTACACGCTCGATCACGTCATGAACATCACCGACGTCGAGGATAAAATCATCCGCAACGCCGCCGCCGCGCACAAAAGCATCTTCGAGTACACCGCGACCTACACCAAAGCGTTCCTCGAAGACATGGAAACCCTGCGCCTGGAGCATCCTGAGCGTCTGGTGAAAGCCACCGATCACATCAACGACATGGCCGCGGCCATCGAAAAGCTGGACCAGCGCGGCTACACCTATCGCAGCGACGGGTCGGTCTATTACCGCATCTCGAATTTCCCCGAATACGGCAAGCTCTCGCATAACGATTTTTCCGGCATCCGCGCCGGCGCCCGCGTCGACGTCGATGAATACGACAAAGCCGACGCCCGCGATTTCGTGTTGTGGAAAGCGCAAAAAGACGGCGAACCCGGCTGGGACACGCCGCTCGGCAAGGGCCGTCCCGGCTGGCACATCGAATGTTCCGTGATGGCGATGAAATATCTCGGCGAGACGCTCGATATTCACACCGGCGGCGTCGATCTGATGTTTCCCCATCACGAAAATGAGATCGCGCAGTCGGAAGCGATCACCGGAAAGCCGTTCGCGCGCTTCTGGCTGCACGCCGAGCACCTCATCGTCGAAGGCCAGAAAATGTCCAAATCGCTCGGCAATTTTTATACCCTGCGCGATCTGCTCGAAAAAGGATATTCGCCCGAATCGGTGCGCTACCTGCTCGCGTCGGTTCCTTATCGCAAAAAATTAAATTTCACCTTCGATGGATTGAAAGCCGCCGCGACCTCCATCGATCGCCTGCGCAACTACAAACTGCGTCTGGAAACCGCGAAATTCCCCGAAGGCTCGAACGCCAGAATGACCGAGCGCACCAACGCCGCAAACGAAGCCTTCGAGGCCGCGCTCGACGAGGATTTGAACACCGCCGGCGCGCTCGCGGCCGTTTTCGAATACATCCGCGACACCAACACGGCCATGGACGCCGGCGAATTCCGCGCTGAAAACGCCATCGAGGCGCTAGAATTCCTGGCAAGATTCGACGCCGTATTCGACGTCCTTAACCCCTCAAAGACTTGGGGTGGTTGGGTCTCGGACGAACAGATCGACGCGCTCATTGCGCAGCGCACGGCCGCGCGGAAAGCCCGCGACTTCGCGCTCGCAGACAGGATCCGCGACGAACTCGCCAGTCACGGAATCGTGCTCGAAGACACCAAGGAAGGGGTCCGCTGGAAGCGCCAATAAGGACATGAAAATCGAAAGCAAACTCGTCCACGCCGGCGACCGGAAAAAAGCCGGCAACTTCATTCCCGTCGCCACGCCGATCTACACCGCGGCCAGCTATTTCTACGAATCCATGTCCCAGCTCGATCGCGTCATGGGCCGCGAAGAGGAAGGACCCTCCTACGCCCGCTACGACAATCCCACCAGCAGCGCGCTCGAAGAGCTGGTCAACACGCTCGAATCGGGCGCCGGGGCCGTCGCCTGCGCTTCCGGCATGAGCGCGATTCACCTGGGCATGATCGCCGCGCTGCTCGATCGTCCCAAGCGCGTGGTCGCCGGCAACGTTCTCTACGGCGCCACTGTTTCGACGCTCATGAAAATCCTGGAACCGTTCGGCGTCGAAACCACCTGGGTCGATATCTGCGATCTCGACGCGGTGCGCCGGGCCGTGGAAGAAACCAAACCCGGCCTGATCGTGATGGAGACCGTCTCGAACCCGCTGCTGCGCGTCGGCGCCATCGATAAAATCGCCGAAATCGCGCGTCGGGCCGGCGCGCCGCTGATGGTCGATAACACCTTCGCCACGCCGCTGCTGGTCCGGCCGCTCGAATTAGGCGCGAACATCGTGGTTCACAGTACCACCAAATACATGGGCGGACATGGAGACGCGCTCGGCGGAATCATCGTCGCCGACGACGGCCATTGCGGCACCATTCGCACGTTGTCGCGCACCGTCGGTCCGGTGATGAGTCCCTTTGAAGCATTCCTAACCATGCGCGGCATCAAAACCATGGGCCTGCGCGTCGAGCGGCAATGCGCCAACGCCTGCAAAGTCGCCAACTGGCTGGCTACGCACCCGTCGATCGATAAAGTCCACTTCACCGGCGACCCGAACCATCCCGACGCCCAAACCATCGCGCGCCTGTTCCCGAAAAATCTCTATGGCGCGATGATCACGGTGGTATTGAAAGGCGGCCGCGAAGAAGTGTTCGGCTTCATGGAGAAACTAAAAATGATCGTCCGCGCAACCTCGCTCGGCGACGTTCACACCATGATTCTCTACCCCGCGATGGCCTCGCACCGCGATTTGTCGCCGAAGCATCGCGCGAGGCTGGGGATCAGCGATGGTCTGGTGCGAATCTCGGTCGGCATCGAAGCGCCGGAAGACATCATCGCGGATCTGGAGCAGGCTCTGGCATAGAAGGGTACATGCGCGCTTCAGCACTCGGCGGGTCAGAGACCCGCCCCACTTTGCAGCTTTCACATTTAGGTGGGGCAGGTCTCCGACCTGCCTTCCGCGGAAGCAGAGGCTTTTTCCGGAAAATCCTCGTAGCGTCCATTTTCTTGTCTGGCCCGCTCCTAGGGCTGTCAAGTCAAAGAAAGCGAGAACCTGCGAGCGCGGAATATAAGGATAAACGGCCACAAAAGCGTCAACCGTTTCACCCGTCTCCAGAAAATCGAGCAGCGTCTGTACCGGAACCCGCGTCCCACGGAAGCAGGGTCCAAGCTTAACGCATCGACTGCTATGATTTCGCTGGATGAATTTCGACCAGGAGATCCTCAAAGTCCAAGATACCCTCGTCGTCATGTCCGGGGTCCAACGCCGCCAGGCGGAGGTTCGGAAGATTCACGCCGAAGAGCTTGACGCCATGCAAGAGCAGAGGCTCGAAGGCTATGCTTCACGAAAAGCGCATGGCCCACATCGCGTAGAACCTCGAAGAATCGCCGACAAGGGAGACTAGCGTTTCAGATCGATGGTGCGCCAGCGGAGCTTCAACCCGCTTTCCAGCCGCACTCGCGGACCATCCATCGTAAACGTCCCCACGCCCGGCAGCTCCGCGCTACGCAACACTTCGATCCGTCCCATCGGCGAAGCGCCCTCGACCCGCTGCAACTGCGCGGCGAAAATCGCCCGCTTGTTCCCAAACTCGATTTCCGAAAATTCCAGCGCGATCACAAAATGAGGCTTGGGACCCGCAACGCCTTCGAGCTGCCGGATGCGCCCATGAACCAACGCGCCGCGCGGCACCAGAACCTGCCCCTTCGCCTTCACCTCCGCCTCCACCCGCGCCATCACCAGGTCTCCAGCCAGGTTGCTTTCGGAATCGACCGGTTGCTCCAGGATCAGCGAAATTTCGAGATTGGCGGGCAGCGTCACCTCTTCGATCCGCGCCTCCGCGGCATCGCCGAACCGGATCGACGAGGAAGCCCGGTACTCGCGGCACTGGCTGAACTCGACGTGATTGACGTACAGTTCCCCGTCCTCCCTTCCCAGCACCACCTCCGCGCTCTGCGGAAGGAGCGCGCTGGCCGGGCCGATCTGCACCCGGCCATAATCAATCGACGTATTCACCTGGCTGAACGTCAGGTCCGGCGGAAGATCGTCGGCGCGTTTCTCCAGCCGCATCACGTCCAGCGATTCCGCGTCCGCCCAAAACGAGCCGCTCGATCCCACGGTGGCCGTGTGCGCGCCGAAATTCAAGGTCCATCCGCCGGAAATCGGCGAAATGATGAAGTTGTATTTCAGGGCGCGGCGGCTTTTTAAAAGCTCCTCGCCGGCATACTGAATTTGCGTCGCTGGGCTTAAAAAAACCGCGCGAGCCGTCAGCGTGAATTGTCCGGTCGAAATCAAGCCATTACCCACCAGATCCGTGACTTTTTCCTGGAAACTCTGGCCGCCGCTCTGGGAATAAAGCTCCCGATCGCCGGCTTGCGTCACTTCCAGATGCAATAAATCGACCAGGTTCAGCCGGCCCTTCGCGGTCGAACGCTCCGTCCGCGTGATGGTTTCGAGACAAGTATAATCCGGCATTTTCGCTAAAATCCCGGCCATTTTCTTTCTGGCCTTTGCCAAATCCACGATTTCCCGCTTCAAGCCGGGCTGCGCCGCCGGCGCCTCGAACCAGCCGGATAGCGCCAGCAATGCCGGCATCAGGAACCACGCCGAGCAGCACCTCGAACTCACCATCCCTCCTCTAATGTATTTCAACCTGGTCATTTGCCGCGGTTAGTTTGCCGTCGCTTTCCTGCTGAACCACAGCGCGCAGCCGGTAAGCGCCCGGCGCGGCCGGCAGCAAAACTTGGGTGCTGATTCCATTCTGTGCAAACCGCTGATAGGTCGCGTCCTTGAGGGCGAAGTCGACTTGGCCTTCCTGGCCGGTCACGAAATTTCCGTCACCATCGAAAAGCGCGGCGACAAAGCTCAGCTTCTGCATCCGCCGGTCGTCCTTCCGCTCGAATTTCAATTGCCCCACTTCGACGATGAGCGTCACCGCCAATTCGTGCGCGTCGCCCTGCTTCGTTTCCGCAACGAATCGAGCCGGCACTTCGGAGACGACGTCCGTCGCCGCAGCCTCCGCATCGATTTTTCGCGGCGCCGGCGAGGAGCTTTCCGCGGCCGCCGACGGCGCAAAATATCCAGGCCGCGCGGCGATGTGATCCGATCCCTGATGGCTTAATCGCACCCGCAGCCTGTGAAATTTTCCGTCGGCCGGTACGCCGCTCGCCGAAAATCCCAGCAAATAGGTCGTCTCCGGCCGCAGTCCCAGTTGAAAGCCGGATTCGAGATCGTTGCGGTTCTGAAAGAACCAGCCGCCGGTGCTCGCGGCCAGATCCGCCATCACGGCATTCGCGTCCATCCCGCGGCTGCCGGCGGTGGTTTGCTCGAAAATGTAAGTCGACGGCGGGAGATCCCCGCCGTGGACCATCGCCGCTTGCCGGTGCGTATCGTCCGTATACAGTCCCTTGGCGTCGAGAGCGTTGATGACCACCCCGCCGCGCACGGCGCGATCGATAATCTGGTCCTGTTCGAGTTCCAGCGAGTGCGTAAGAAACCCCGCGGACGCCAACACCAGCACGCGTGTTCCCGGCATCTGCGCCAGGCCGTCCACCGCGTTCAGAATCGCCGCCAAAGTCTGCTGCGACACCTGTTTTGCCTGCTCCCAGGTCGCGTCCGCCTGGGCTCGCACGCTTGATCCGAGCATGCCCTGTTCCGATTCATTCAGTTTCGAGGGCGCGGGTGGCCCGTACATGCAAACGTACGCTTCTTTGGCGGCGGCGTCCAGCGCGATCGGATCGTTGATGAAGATCTCGTAAGCCTGGTACGGCGTAATTCGCGGGCAAGGCTCGATTCCATCCGGATTCACCCGCGGATGCGCCGAAAGCTTTTCGATCGCCGCGATCAGCCTGGCCTTGTCGCCGGTAAATTCCAGCGTCTGCGCCGATGTCGTAAAGATCGCGACGCGATCCCCCGGGCTGAGTGCTTCCTTCACCAGCCGCTCCGCGGCAATCTTCGTGCGCGTTAAATCGCCGGAGGTGATGCTGTAATCGTCGAAATAAAGCACCACGAATCGCGGTGTTGCCACGCTTTTCGCCGGCGCCACGGGTGCAGCGGCCGAAACATTGGCTCCGTCCGGCGGGGCCGGCGCGGGCGTGGTCTCTACAGAAAACGCCGTGATTTCGCGCTTTTTCCCCTCATCGTAGACCGCAAAATCGTCCCGGCCCAATCCGTCCAGGGCGCGTCCGTGCGAATCCCGAACCACCACGTTCACCTGGACCAGATCCGTCCGCACCTTCAGCACGCCTGGCGACGGGAGTTCGTAGGGATGGTGGGTCGATCGGATTTCATCCGGTCCCCAGGCCGGTTGCGCCGCCAAACGAACCGCAAAGATGGCCCAAAGCAACCTTCGCCCGAAGACTTGCATGCCAGAATCATCATAAACCCGGCGGAGGCCACTGGTACGTCCTGGCAATTCAGATCTCTATTCCTTCCATCCCGATCCCTTGATAAACTTGAAGTCGGCCCATGCTTACCAGCACAACACCCGCCGTCCGGCCAACCAGCCTCGGACGCGAAGAATTGATCCGCGCTTTCCGGATCATGTACTTGTCCCGACGCCTCGACGACCGCGAAATATTGCTGAAACGTCAAAACAAAATCTTCTTCCAGATCAGCGGAGCCGGTCACGAAGCCATCGCCTGCGCCGCCGGACTCGCGCTGCGCCCCGGCCACGACTGGTTTTATCTCTACTACCGCGATCGCGCCCTGGCTCTGGCGCTCGGCTTCACCGCCGAAGAGATGCTCGAAGGCTCCGTTGGCGCCGCGTCCGACCCGTCGTCCGGCGGACGCCAGATGCCTTCACACTGGAGCTCGAAACATCTCAATCTCGTCACCGCATCATCGCCCACCGGCACGCAATTCCTGCAAGCCGTCGGATGCGCCGACGCCGGACGCCGCCTCGATCCCAGCTCCGACGCCGTGACGTTAGTCACCACCGGCGACGGCGCCACCAGCGAAGGCGAATTCTGGGAATCGCTGAACATTTCCTGCCTCGAAAAGCTCCCCGTCATTTATTTGGTCGAAGACAACGGCTACGCGATTTCGGTTCCGGTCGAACGGCAAACCGCCGGCGGCGACGTTTCGAAGCTCGCCAGCGGATTCCCGGAGCTTAAAATTTTCCAGTGCGACGGCACCGATTTCGTCGCGTCCTACGCCACCATGACCGATGCCGTCGAATGGTGCCGGACGCATCGCACTCCGGTGATGGTTCACGCCAACTGCATCCGGCCGTACAGCCACTCTCTTTCCGACGACGAAAAGCTCTACAAAACCAAAGCCGAGCGCGAGGAAGAAGCCCGCCGCGACCACATCGTCCGCTACCCCGAGTGGCTCATCTCCGAAGGCATTCTCGATCGTCACGGCGTCGAGCTTCTCACCCACGAAGTCGACATCGAAATTCAGGAAGCAACCGAGCGTGTTCTCAAACTCGCGCCTCCGGAAAAAGGCTCGGCGCTGCGTTATCTTTATTCCGACCGCATCGACCCAACGTCGGACGAATTCGACGCCGAGCCTCAGCTCAGCGGCCAGCCGCGCACCATGGTCGATTCGATCAATCTCACCCTGCACGAAGAAATGCGCCGCAACGGCCGCATTGTTGTGTTCGGAGAAGACGTCGCCGACGCCAGCCGTGAAGCCAATCTCAGCGAAGTCAAAGGAAAAGGCGGAGTTTTCAAAGCCACGCAAGGCCTGCAAATTGTTTTTGGCGCGCAGCGCTGTTTCAACTCTCCGCTCGCGGAAGCCGGCATCATGGGCCGCGCCATCGGCATGGCCGAGCGCGGGCTCAAGCCGATCCCGGAAATTCAATTTTTCGATTACATCTGGCCGGCGATGATGCAGATCCGCGATGAATTGGCCACCGTCCGCTGGCGCTCCAACAACACCTGGTCGGCTCCGCTGGTGATCCGCGTCGCCATCGGCGGATACTTGAACGGAGGCGCGATTTATCACAGCCAGTGCGGCGAATCGATCTTCACCCACATCCCCGGACTGCGCGTAGTGTTCCCGTCGAATGCTCTGGACGCCTGCGGCCTGTTGCGAACCGCCATCCGCTGCGACGATCCGGTGATGTTTTTAGAGCACAAACGCCTGTATCGCGAACCGTACAATCGCAGCCCGCATCCCGGTCCCGATTTCACCATTCCCTTCGGTAAAGCCCGATTAGTAAAGCCCGGCGCGAACCTGACTATCGTCACCTATGGCGCGTTGGTACAAAAATCATTGCAAGCAGCCACGCAAATCGAGCAGCGCCGTCCCGGCACGACCATCGAAATTATAGACCTGCGCACGCTGGCTCCTTACGACTGGCCCGCAATCCGCGAAAGCGTGGAAAAAACCAGCCGCGTGGTGATCGCGCATGAAGACGTTCTTTCGTTCGGCTTCGGAGCCGAAATCTCCGCGCGCCTTGCCAACGAACTGTTCACCTCGCTCGACGCGCCGATCGGCCGAGTCGCCGCGCTGGACACCTGGGTCGGCTACCACCCTAATTTAGAAGCCGAAATTCTCCCGCAAGTGGATACGATCGCGCAGGAAGCCGAACGGATTCTGTCGTTCTAAATGGAACTGGCCCTGAACATTCACATCGAACAGCTGCCGGAAGGTGTCTATCTCGCGACGTCCGACGATCTTCAAGGCCTGATCGCGCAAGGCCGCACGGTAGCGGAGACGTTGGAAATCGCCCGCGATGTCGCGCGCAAGCTGATCGAGGCGCGAGTCCTCCGCGCCCACAACTAACCGCGTGATGGAGAGCAAGCGGCGGAAACTACCTTGGTGGGTTTGGCTTCTTGTCCTTTTCCCGATACCGGCGTTCGCGCCACCGCGCCTTTTCGCCATCTCTCTTGTATCGTTATTCTTCGCGCTCGTTCTAGGCATGCTGTTCGTCGCATGGAAGGACTCTCGACACTAAGGGACCGGTCTTCAATGCAGCCCGAACCTCCGTGTCAACTCCCTCGCCCGACCCGCCGTAATATCCGGCAACCCGAACCTCCGATCATCCGGCGTTGCCGCGATCGCTCTTCGCACTTCGACGCCTCGCTGATACCCCCAAATCCCCGCGTGCCTCTTCCACGGCGACCCGATCAGCACCACCCACACCACCATAAAAACCCAAAAAGCCCGCGCCCGCGCCAGCACCAATCCCAGAAACGGACCGAAGCACATCAACGATACATATTGATACCGGTAAGAAATCACCCCGATATCTCCCGTCACATACCGCCCCGCCGTAATCAATCCCGCCGTTCCCAAATCGAGCAGAATCAGCGCCGATAATAATGGCCGCTGCTCCCGATTCGCCACGCGAAATCCCGCGATCATCACCGCAATCTTCAATCCCCCGAAAATCAACAGAGCCCAGACCCCAATCCCCTGCCCTCGGAACGATACAAAATGATACAGCGGATTCAGCAGCAAATATTTCACGCTGAAATACGCCATCGCCCCCAATTTCGCGCCGACGTCCTGAAAATTCCCATATCCGCTCAACGAC
This sequence comes from Bryobacteraceae bacterium, assembly GCA_035507655.1. Taxonomy (GTDB): domain Bacteria; phylum Acidobacteriota; class Terriglobia; order Bryobacterales; family Bryobacteraceae; genus Palsa-187. The sequence goes on from DATJNW010000106.1 coordinate 52,526, forward strand.
CTTTTATAAATCCCCAATAAAACCAAGCTCAACCCCGCCAGCGCCGCCGACCATCGCCGCGAAAACGGCCACACAAACACCGCCAGCACCACTCCCGAAAGCACCCCGCGTGAAAACGTCAACGCCGAAGCCAACGCCGCCAAAAACCCGGCCACTCCCGCCCATCGCACTCCTTTCGCGCAATAAGAAAAACAAACAAACCCCACAACCAGAAACAGCGAACACGCGAGCGACGACCAGTACATCGCCCATCCGAGCGTCTCAATATTGGTCCACGGCAATCCCAGCGTGATCACCGCCAGCACGGCCGCGCCCGTGGAAAAACCCGCTCGCGCCAGCATCATGCCGAACAAAATCAGCACCATCAAATGCGTCGCCCACAGCACCACGATCATCGCCGTGTAGCTCCCGCCGAACCCCACCACCGCGCCCATCCACATGACTTTGAATAGCGGATTCAGATGCTCGCCCATCGGCTGCCAGATCCACGCCGCGCCCGCCGACGCCCACTGATCCATCAAATCCCAGTCATCGTGGAACCAGTACAGCTCGCGAAACTGAGGCCAGCACCACGCCAGCGGCAGCATGCAAAACAACGCCGCCAGGAAAATGGAGGCGCGACGGTGACGGAGCGCGTTCACGGCAAGCATTCGAAACCCGAAACCGGCGTTCCTCCTTAATCCCGAAAGCCCACCAGTAATGGCGGGGGGTTCGCCGGTTACCAACGGTCAATCCGGAACGCCCAGTCTAGCGCACTGCTATCATGGAGACGGAAAGTCTCCAAAGTTAAATGAGCGCCTCAGCCGCCGGAATCGGCGTCCAGAAAGGGCCGGCGCGCGCCCTCCGCTTCTGGAACACAACTCAGGGAAAAAAAGCCGTTATGGCGATCACGGGCATCATCCTTGCCCTGTTCCTCATCGGTCACCTTCTCGGCAATCTGCAAATCTTCCTGGGCCCCGACCAGTTCAACGGCTACGCCCGCACCTTGCGCCATCTTCCCGAGCTTCTCTGGCCGGTCCGCGTCATTCTTCTCATCAGCGTCCTTCTCCACATCTGGAGTTCGTTGCAGCTTGCCGTCACCAAATCCGAAGCGCGGCCGACCGGCTATGCCCGCTGGAAACCCTCCGGCTCCGGCTACGCCGCGCGCACCATGTATTGGAGCGGACCCATCATTGCCGCCTTCGTCGTCTATCACCTGATGCAGTTCACCTTCGGCGCCGGCGGAACGCCGTACAACCCGTTCGATCCCTACGGCAACGTGATCAGCGGATTCCGGGTCCCCGCCGTGTCATTCTTCTACGTCTTCGCCATGGCCCTGCTCTGTCTCCATCTCCGCCACGGCCTGTGGAGCCTGTTTCAGACTCTTGGCTTCTATCATCCGCGCCACACCCCGCGCATTCATCGCCTGGCGTCGCTGCTTTCTCTGTTCATTTTTTTCGGATTTATCTCCATCCCCATCGCGGTGCTGTTGCGCGTCATCCCGCAAATTTTATAAACCAATGTCCCCCGCTTCGAAATCCGTTCAAACCACGCGTCCTCTCGCGGATTTCGTACACGCATTCGAGCCGCCAGCCGTAAGGCTGCGGGCCCAAGCGACGATTCAAGGAGAACCATAGCTAGCGAATGCAACTCACCGAGAACCTCGAAACCACGCCGCTTTTTGAAACCGGCTCGCTCGCGCTCGACGCCGATATTCCCAGCGGTCCCATCGAAAAGGCCTGGGACAAAGCCAGGTTCGAAATGAAGCTGGTCAATCCGGCCAATAAGCGCAAGTACGAAATCATCGTAGTCGGCAGCGGACTCGCCGGTGGATCCGCCGCCGCCTCCATGGCCGAGCTCGGCTACAACGTCAAATGTTTCTGTTTCCAGGATTCCCCGCGCCGCGCCCACTCCATTGCCGCGCAGGGCGGAATCAACGCCGCGAAAAATTATCACAACGATGGCGACAGCGTTTACCGGCTGTTCTATGACACCGTAAAAGGCGGCGATTTCCGCTCGCGCGAGGCCAACGTTTATCGTCTCGCGCAGATCAGCGTCAACATCATCGATCAGTGCGTCGCGCAAGGCGTTCCGTTCGCCCGCGAATACGGCGGCACGCTGGCCAATCGCAGCTTCGGCGGAGCCCAAGTCTCCCGGACCTTCTACGCCCGCGGCCAGACCGGCCAGCAGCTTCTGCTCGGCGCTTATCAGGCCCTCGAACGCCAGGTCGATGCCGGACGGGTCAAAATGTTCGCGCGCACCGAAATGCTCGATCTGGTGGTCGTCGACGGCCGGGCGCGCGGCATCATCACCCGCGATTTAGTCACCGGCGCCATCGAATCCCACCTCGCCGACGCCGTCGTGCTCGCCACCGGCGGCTACGGCAACGTCTATTTTCTTTCCACCAACGCCAAAGGCTCCAACTGCACCGCCATCTGGCGAGCCTACAAGCGCGGCGCCGCCTTCGCCAATCCCTGCTTCACGCAAATCCATCCGACCTGCATCCCCGTCAGCGGCCATTATCAATCGAAACTCACTTTAATGAGCGAATCCCTGCGCAACGACGGCCGCATCTGGGTTCCCTTAAATAAAGGCGACAAGCGACCAGCCAACCAAATCCCCGAACCCGAGCGCGATTATTACCTGGAACGCCGCTACCCCAGCTTCGGCAATCTGGTTCCGCGCGACGTTGCCAGCCGCAACGCCAAAGCGGTCTGCGATGAAGGCCGCGGCGTCGGCGAACACGGTCTCGGCGTTTATCTCGATTTCGCCGACGCCATCAACCGCCTGGGCCGCGATGTCATCGAAGAACGCTACGGCAATCTCTTCGAAATGTATGAGCGCATCACCGACGAAAATCCGTATAAAGTCCCGATGCGCATTTATCCCGCGATTCACTACACCATGGGCGGCCTGTGGGTCGATTATCACCTTATGTCGACCATCCCCGGCCTGTTCGTCATCGGCGAAGCGAATTTTTCCGATCACGGGGCCAACCGCTTAGGCGCCAGCGCGCTGATGCAAGGTTTATCCGACGGCTATTTCATTATTCCCTACACCATCGGCAACTATCTCGCCAGTAATAAATTCGAAAAAATCGATACTCTTCATCCGGAATTTCGCGCCGCCCAGGACGCCGTCGCCGACCGCACCCGCCGTCTTCTTGAAACCCGCGGCACCAGAACCGTCGACTCCTTTCATCGCGAATTAGGAAAAATCGTCTGGGATTATTGCGGAATGTCCAGAAATGCCGGGGGCCTGAATCACGCCATCGGCAAGATCCGCGACCTGCGCGACGAATATTGGCATGACGTAAAAATCCCCGGCGCAGCCAAAGAAATCAATCAATCGTTAGAAAAAGCCGGCCGCGTCGCCGATTTCTTCGAGCTCGCCGAACTCATGTGCATCGACGCCTTAGAGCGCGACGAATCCTGCGGCGGCCACTTCAGAGAAGAACATCAGACCCCTGACGGCGAAGCCCTGCGCGACGATGCCAATTTCAGCTACGTCGCCGCCTGGGAATACAACAACGAAAATCCCCCGCTTCTCAACAAAGAACCTCTCTCCTTCGAGTACGTCCACCCGTCGCAAAGGAGTTACAAATGAAGAAGTGGCCCGTGGCCAGTGGTCCACTATGAAACTAACCTTCCACATCTGGCGGCAGCGCGACCGCTCGTCTCCCGGACGCATGGCCCGCTACGAAAAAGACGGTTTGAATCCCGACATGTCGATGCTCGAGGCGCTCGACGTGTTGAATGAAGAATTAATTCTTAAAGGCGAAGATCCCGTCACCTTCGAGCACGATTGCCGCGAAGGCATCTGCGGCTCGTGCGGCTTCATGATCAACGGCGTCGCCCACGGCCCGTTAACGAAAACCACCGTCTGCCAGCTCACCCTGCGTCATTTTAAAGACGGCGAAGAACTGTATCTCGAACCCTGGCGAGCCAGAGCCTTCCCCATCCTGCGCGATCTGATGGTCGACCGCAGCGCCTTCGACCGCATCATCGCCTCCGGCGGCTTCATCAGTACCCCCGCCGGCAGCGCGCAGGACGGTAACACCATCCTGGTGCCCAAAGACGCCGCCGAAAGCGCCATGGACGCGGCCGCCTGCATCGGCTGCGGAGCCTGTGTCGCCGCCTGCCCCAACGCCAGCGCGTCGCTATTCACCGGCGCGAAAATCTCTCATCTCGGTCTGTTGCCGCAAGGCCAACCCGAACGCCCCGCGCGCGCTGTGAAAATGGTCGCCCAAATGAATCGCGAAGGTTTCGGCCAATGCACCAATATCGGCGAATGCGAGGCAGTCTGCCCCAAAGGCATCCGCTTGGAAGTCATCAGCCGCATGAACCACGACTTCCTGAAAGCAAGCTGGGCCGCCCGCGGATAACGTTCAATACAGCCCCGCCAGTGATGGCGGGGGTATCTCAATCTGATACGCGTCCGTAGACGGCATACGTGAAATTAAAATGTGTAGCTTAAACCAAACAACGGAGTAAATTGCTCAAAAATTCCGCGCGCCGTATTATGCGGAGCCGGAACAATTTCCTGCCGGTCAAACGTCGTCAGGTAATCGCGAAATTCGGCTCGCACCAGCAGATGCGGACGCAACAGGTACGTGAACCCTCCGCCGACTGTAAACGCGACCTTCCACACATCGTTCTCCGTGAGTGTCGCGATTTGCGGCAGCGGCTGAGGATACGGCTCCGGCCCGGCGATCACGTATTCTTTCGCGCCCGCTCCGCCCGCGATGAACGGCCGGAATCTTTTCTCCCGCCTGGCGAAGTGAAACAGCCCCTCCATCGTCAACGCATCCGAGTTGCCCTGAATATCCACCTTCGTCGCCGGCGTCTGCAAAAATGGATGCCCGTCGTGATAGAGATAAGAAAACTGCGCGGAAACGTAATCCGAAAATTCCCACCCCAGGTCGATTCCCGCCGCGAAACGATTGCGAATCCCCGCCTGCGCGCTCACGCCCGCGCCATAGATCGTGCCGTCGTTGTACCACCCGTAGCCGACGTTCGCGCCGGCCTCATATCGATCCTGCGCCAACGCCGTCGCCGCGAACGCGACGAAAATCAGATACCGCACGAATCCAGAATATCGCTACGCCGCGACTGCCAGTTGCTCGCGCAGCATGTTGCGGATCCGCAATAATCGCACCCGAATGCCGGTGGAAGTGATCCCCGATTCGCGCGCGATCTCTTCCGCCGAATATCCCTCCAGGTTCCGTTGCAGCAGGCTGCGGTCGCGCCCGCCGCATCGCTCCAGCAGCCGCCGCAATTCCAGCGACTCCATATCCATCGAATACGAAGGATTCACGTGATCGAGCGTTGTCGGCAGCGGCGCACGAAATCTCGCCCGGTACAAATTCCGCGCGATCGAGTTCACCCAGAACCCGACCATCCCCGGATCCCGCAACTGCTCCCGGCACTCCCAACCGCGAGCCCAAGCCGCCTGCGCAATTTCTTCCGCATCGTCGAGCGCCGCTCCGTGCGCTAACAAAAATCGCCGCGTGGCACTGTATCCTGTCTCGAATGCTTCCGCGTAATCGTTCCGTTCCATCGCGCCGTAACGGTTGCAATCACCGTGCCAGCTTTCGGCCTCGCGATTTCAATGTTTTACGCAAACCACCCCCGGTAAAAACTTCAGAAACACTAACCGAACGACTTGATCCTACCGATGATTTCCCTGTGCGTATCGTTACATTAATTTTGACGGTTGCGGTGTCTCTGCACGCCGAATCGCACCCCGCCTGGTGGACCCTCGCCGAGCCGAAATCGACCGCGCTGGTCGGCATCGACTGGCAAACTCTGCGCGACTCGCCATTCGCCTCCGCCATCCGCGCCGGGCTGCCGGATTTTCCTGATCTTCCCGTGGTCTTCGATGCCAAAGAAATTTTGCTCTCCTCGCCCTCCACCCTGGCCATTCTGGACGGAAAATTTCCCGTCGAAACCCTGCGCCGCCAGGCTGCCGCGAAGGGTCTCAAACCAGCCAACTATCGCGGCATCGAAATGTTCATCGTTCCCAACGCGGATACGCTGAGCATCGCGCAGCTCACCGATCAGCTTCTGCTGCTCGGTTCCAGAAAAACGCTGGAGCGAGCCGTCGACCGCAGTCTCGCCGAAACCGGCCGCCGCTATTCGCCGCTTCTCGAAAACGCCGCGCGCGTCGCCCAGGGCAACGATTTCTGGGTGGTCGCGACGCAGCTTCCCGACGATCTCGCCAGCCAGTTCGTTCCGCTCGAAATCGAAGCCGACGGATTTGAAGGCGGCGTCGCGCTCGGCGACGGTTTGCAGATGGGCGCCTCGATCGACGCCGGCTCACCCGACCTTGCCGCCGCGCTGGCCGAAAATCTGCGCCAGATGATCCCCACGCTGCCGCCGTTCGCCCGCACCATGGAGGTAAGCGTGGAAGCTCAAAGCGTGCTCCTCAGCCTGGATGTCAGCAGCGAGCAACTGAGTGCCGCTCTAGGCGCGCCGCAAGCGCAACCGAAACCGGCTGTACCCAAACCCGTCGAACCACCGCAGCCCGCCGGTCCGCAAGTGATCAAAATTTACGGCCTGGACGACGGCCCGCGTGAAATCGTTCTGCCTCCGCCGCCCGCCCCTGAAAAAAAGCAACCCTAGTCTCCCGTCCCGGAAATCAGTGATCTTAGTGGGGCAGGCCCCCGGCCTGCGGCGGGCGCGCCGGCCGCCTCTTGTTAAGCCGACCTGGCAGGCTGGGAGCCTGCCCCACCCGTATATGCCGTGGTTTATTGCACCAATCATCGGGGCAGGAGACTAGCTAGCAGAGTGCTGAAAAAGGGGAGAGCGAAGCAACCGGCTCGCGCCGGCAGAGCAAACAATGCTCAAATAAAAGATTCCCCATGCTCGCCGAACTCTACGAACGCGCCCGGAAAATCCGTCTTCTTTTGATGGACGTCGACGGCGTCCTCACCGACGGCCGTCTGATCAACGTCCCCGCTCCGGACGGAACCATTTTCGAGACGAAATGTTTCGACTCACAGGACGGTATCGCCCTGCAATGGCTCAACTGGCACGGGATTCAAACCGGCGTCATCAGTGGACGCGTCTCGCCCGCCACCGCCGAACGCGCGCGCCAGGTGAAAATGACCTACGTCTATCAGGGGCATATCGAAAAGATCCCGATCCTCGAAGAAATTCGGGATAAGAGCGGAATCGCGCTCGAAGAAATGGCCTACGCCGGCGACGATCTCACCGACGTGGTCTGCATGCGCCGCGTCGGATTCGCTATCGCGCCCGCCAATGCGCGCGAACAAGCCAAGCGCGCCGCGCATTACGTGACCCAGGCCGGCGGCGGACGCGGTGCGGTCCGCGAAATCTGCGAAATTCTTCTCGAAGCCCAGGGCCGGTGGGCCGATATTTTGAAAAAATACGAGATCGAATGAAAGCCGCCATCGAAATTCTCGCCGACTCCGCGCCTGGCGTTCTGCATGAGCTGACCGGCGTGATCGCGCGCCATCGCGGCGATATTTTAAGCGTCGAAATCGTCGAGCAGCGCGGCTCGGAAAGCCGGATTTTCTTCGAAATCGAGCTGCCCGAAGATCCCGCTCCACTGATCGTCGCGCTGGGCGAGCTGCGCGTGGTGCACCAGGCCGCGCAGGTCGAAACCATGGAGCGCGTCTACGGCAAACGCATTATTATTATGGGCGGCGGAGCGCAGGTCGGCCAGGTCGCGCTCGGCGCCATCACCGAAGCCGACCGGCACAATATTCGCGGCGAACACATTTCGGTGGACACCATTCCACTGGTGGGCGAGCCGGCGCTGGCCGCCGCGGTTCGCGCCAGCGCGCGATTGCCGCGCGTCAAGGCGCTGGTGCTGGCCGGGTCGCTGATGGGCGGCGATATAGAAAAAGCGGTTCGCGAAGTGCGCGCGTCCGGAATGCTGGTAGTGAGTTTGAATATGGCCGGCAGCGTACCCGAAGCCGCGGACCTGGTAGTCACCGATCCGGTGCAGGCCGGCGTGATGACGGTGATGGCGGTCGCCGACACCGCGAAGTTTACCGTGGAACGCCTGAAGCGCCGGGTGTTTTAAAACATTTGGAAATATGAAGGACGGCGGACTTTAGTCCGCGCGGGGCTTCAGCCGCGCCTCTGCGCGACGTGCGGAGCTAAAGCTCCACGCGGGATGGATCCCGCCCTCCAAACGCGCGGATGCCCGGCCCCACAACGAACTCGGGACGCTAGCGATCGAATCGCGCGACCGCCATGCTCAGGATCGCGCTTTTCGGCCATTCGGCGTCGCCTATGGTCATCTTTAGCCCGCGCGAATCCGCGATTCCCATCGCGGCCAAAGGAATCCGGATGTCGTAAAAACGATCGTTCACCTGAATCAGCGGGCTGGAGT
>DATJNW010000107.1:0-12166 GCA_035507655.1 Bryobacteraceae bacterium
TCGAGCACGATCTGTTTTCCGGGAATGTCCAGCTCCACTCCGATCATCAGGCCGAAGCCGCGAATTTCCTTGATGAAGGAGTAGCGCTTGGCCAGGTCGGTCAGGCGCACTCGAAAATAACCGCCGGTGTCGACGATGTGCGGCAGCAGCGGCTCGAGAATGTCGAAAAATTCGAGCGCCACGCGGCACGCCAGCGGCCCTCCGCCGAACGTCGATCCGTGCATGCCGGCGCCGAGCGCCGCCGCGGCCGGTTCCTTCGCCACAATCACGCCCAGCGGGATGCCGCAGGCAATCGGTTTGGCGGCCACCATGACATCCGGCATCACGATGGGGTTGAACATCTGGTACGAAAAATACGTTCCCGGCCGGCCGACGCCGCACTGAATCTCGTCGAAAATCAGCAACGCATTGTGGCGATCCGCCAGCTCGCGAGCCTGGCGCGCGTATTCGGCCGAAACCGGATAAATGCCGCCTTCGCCCTGCACCAGCTCAAAAACGATGGCCGCGGTGCGCTCGCCCACCACCTGTTCGAGCGCGGCCAGATCGTTGCGCGGAACGAAGCGCGCGCCGGGAACCAGCGGCTCGAAATCGCGGCGGTATTTTTCCTGTCCGGTGATGGAAAGCGCGCCGAAGGTGCGGCCGTGAAAGGAATTTTCCAGCGCGACCACTTCGATTTTTTCGGGCGAAATTTTCCGCCCGTGCGAGCGCGCCATTTTGAGCGCGCCTTCCATCGCCTCCGCGCCGGAGTTGCAGAAAAAAACGCGATCGAGACCGCTCACGCGCGCGATGCGCTCCGCCAGCGGCCCCTGATATTCGTGGTAATAAAGATTCGACGTATGCAGCAGCAGGCCGGCCTGTTCGCGGATCACTTTGGTCAGCCGCGGGTGCGCGTAGCCCAGCGCGTTGACGCCGATGCCGGCGATCAAATCGAGATAGCGCTTGCCCGAAGTGTCATAAACATAGCAGCCTTTTCCGCGATGCAGCACCAGCGGATAGCGCGCGTAATTCTGCAATAAAAACTGCTTTTCCAGATCGACCACCGAAGGCGAAGCCGAAGTTGCCATGTTTTTATGATAAGACCCGCGATCGGGCGGTGACGTGTTGCTCGGTAGTGTCCTAACGCAGATTTGGGACACTACCAAATAGCGCACGACTGCGCCCCCGCCTTCACAGGCGGGGCTGTCACGCTAAGCCCCGCCAGTGATGGCGGGGGTGCTTCGCGTTCAGGATCAGCACTTGTCAGACGCCACCGGCGTGTTACGATGATCGCATCCCCTTTTCGCGGCCATCCCGCGTCGAAAATGAACCTTGCCAGCCTGATCGATCATACTTTGCTGCGTCCGGATGCGACCGCGGACGACATCCGCAAAGTGTGCGCGGAGGCACGAAAATACGGGTTTGCGAGCGTGTGCGTCAATCCCTATTGGGTGCGGCTAGCGGCGGCCGAACTGGCTGGATCGGCGGTGAAAACGTGCAGCGTGGCCGGCTTCCCGTTGGGCGCGAACGCGACTGCGACAAAAGTCGCCGAAACCGAATCGGCCGTGCGCGACGGCGCGCAGGAAATCGACATAGTGATCAACATCGGCGAGCTGCGCGGCGGAAATTATGACGCCGTTCGCGAGGATATTCGGGCAGTGGTGAATGCCGCGCACGCCGGCGGCGCGATCGTCAAAGTGATTCTAGAAACCGCGCTGCTCGACGATGCGCAAAAGCAAGCCGCCTGCGCGCTGGCCAAAGATGCCGGCGCGGAGTTCGTCAAAACCTCCACCGGATTCGGTCCGCACGGCGCGACGGTTCACGATGTCGAACTGCTGCGCGGCGCCGGCGGCGATTCGATGGGGGTGAAGGCCTCCGGCGGGATTCGCACCCTCGAAGACGCGCGCAAAATGATCGCCGCCGGAGCCACGCGCATCGGCGCCAGCGCCAGCGTGAAGATTGTCGAGGCGGCGCAGGATCCGGCCGAAGCGGCGTACTGAAATGGCCGCGCCTCGCAAATCGGCGGTGTTTCGGGAACGCGCGGAGCTGCTCGATTTTCTGCTGGAAGTTTCGCGCATCACCGCCGAAACGCTGGACCTGGATCAACTGCTTGAAAATGTCGCGACCATCGTCAAAACGGTGGTGCCCTACGATCTGTTCGCGGTTCTGCTGTACAGCGAAGCGGCGCACGGGCTGCGGATTCGCTACGCCATCGGCCATCGCGACGAGGTGGTGCGCAATCTGGTGATCCCGTTGAACGAAGGCGTCACCGGCCGGGCCGCGTCGACGCGTACGGCGGTTATGGTGGACGACGTGCGCGACGAACCGCGCTATCTGAACGCGCTCGACGCGGTGCGCAGCGAACTGGCCGTGCCGATGACTGCGCGCGGCCGGCTGGTGGGCGTGCTGGACGTGCAATCGACGCGCGTCAAAACCTATTCCGAACAGGAGCGCGCGCTGCTGCGCCTGATCGCCGCGCGCGTCGCGGTATCGGTGGACAACGCGCGCCTGTACGCCCGGGTGGAGCGCCAGAACCGCACGCTGCGCACCCTGGCGCACCTGTCGCAGGAGTTCAGCTCGATTCTCGATCTGGACGAGCTGCTGGGCAAAATCGCGGCGACCATCCGCGCGCTGATCAACTACGACGCGTTCAGCATTTTTCTGGTCGATTATGAAAAAAAAGTTCTGCGCCATCGTTTCAGCGTCCGCTACGATGAGCGCGTGAACCTGGACAATATTCCGCTGGGCAAGGGAATCACCGGCGCGGCGGCCGAATCACGCGAGCCGGTTCGCGTTTCCAACACCATCGAAGATCCGCGGTATATTTCTTCGCACGAAGACATTCATTCCGAGCTCGCCGTACCGCTGATTTTGCAGGACCGGGTGATCGGCGTGCTGGACGTCGAAAGCGACCGCGTGGCGTTTTTCACCGAGGATCATCAGCGCACGCTGTCGCTGCTGGCGCCGCAGATCGCCAGCTCGGTTGAAAATGCGCGTTTGTATGAAGAGCTGGCGCAGCGCGAGCAGCGCATGGAACAGGACCTGAAGGCCGCGCGCAAGCTGCAATCGGTGCTGCTGCCGCGCGAAGCGCCGGAAATTCGCGGCCTGGAGACCGCCATCCGGGCACGGCCGGCCCGCGAAATTTCGGGCGACGTCTACGACTTTTTCGATCACGGCGACGAATACGCGGTGATCGTGTTCGGCGACGTCAGCGGCAAGGGCGCGGCCGCGGCGCTGTATGGCGCGCTGATCAGCGGCCTGCTGCGCATCCTGGCGCCGCGCCGCCGCAGTCCCGCGGTGCTGATGCAATCGCTGAACGAAACCCTGCTGGAGCGCAAAGTGGACGCGCAATACGCCACGCTGCTGGTGGCGTTGTGGGAGCCGCGCTTGCGGCGGCTGACCCTGTGCAATGCCGGAAGCGAGCCGCCGCTGATTTTTCGCCGCGGCGAAGTGATTCGTCCGAAGGTCGAGGGCGTGCCGATCGGGTTGCTCGAAGCGCGCGAGTATGAAGAGGTCGCGCTCGACCTGGAGACCGCCGACGTGGTTCTGTTTTATTCCGACGGCGTCGAAGATCAGCTTAATGCGCGCGATGAGGAATATTCCCGGCCGCGCGTGCTGCGGCTGCTGAAAACGCACGGAACGGATTCGCCGAAAGCGGTCGCCGCGGCGCTGTTTGCCGACCTGGACGAATTTCGCGAGGAAACGCCGCTCACCGACGATCAGACCGCGGTGGTGATGAAGGTCCACTGATGGAATATCGCGGCGGCGCGTTATACATGGAGGAGGCCGCGTTGGCCGACGTCGCCGCGCGCGCCGGCACGCCGGCCTACGTGTATTCGTCGGCGGAGATTCTCAAAAATTTCCGCTCCTACGATTCCTCTTTCGGCGGCGTTCCGCATTCTGTCTGCTATTCGGTGAAAGCCAGCGGCAACCTGGCGATTCTTCGCCTGCTGGCCGCGGCCGGCGCGGGATTCGACATCGTTTCCGGCGGCGAGCTGCATCGCGTGTTGCAGGCCGGCGGCGATCCCGCCAAGGTGGTGTTTTCGGGCGTCGGAAAAACGGCTGCTGAAATCGAGCAGGCGCTCGGCGCGGGAATTTTCGTGTTCAACGCCGAATCGGAGCCGGAGCTGGCTTTGATCGACGCTCTGGCGCATCGCCGCGGCGTGAAGGCTCGCGTGGCCGTGCGCGTCAATCCCGACGTCGATGCCGCGACGCACGCTTATATTTCCACCGGACGCCTGGCCCACAAATTCGGCGTCGACCTGAGCGATGCCGAAGGCGTGTACGATCGGGCGCGCGGGCTGAAAAATCTATCGCTCGAAGGCGTGAGCTGCCACATCGGATCGCAATTGATGAATCCGGCGCCGCTGATGGAAGCGCTCGACCGCGTGCTGTCGCTGATCGATCGTCTGCGCTCGCGGGGTTTCGGGATTCGCCATGCCGACCTCGGCGGCGGCGTCGGCATCGCCTATAAACCGGAGGATACGGCGCCGGCGATTGAGCAGTTTGTCGCGCAGATTTCGGATCGCCTGCGCGGACGCAATCTCGACGTGCTGGTGGAGCCGGGCCGGTCGATTGTCGGCAACGCCGGCGTTCTGCTGACGCGGGTGCTGTATCGAAAAAAAACAGGCGATAAGGAATTTGTTGTGGTGGACGCCGCCATGAATGATCTGATCCGGCCCGCGCTGTACGGCGCGCATCACGAAATTCTGCCGCTGCGTAAAACGACGGCTCCGGCAATCCGCGCCGACGTGGTCGGGCCGGTGTGCGAAACCGGCGATTTTCTGGCGCGCGACCGGGAGATGCCGGAAGCGCTGCCGGGCGATGTGCTGGCGATTTGTTCGGCCGGCGCATACGGCTTCGCGCAATCGTCGAACTACAACTCGCGCCCGCGCGCCGCGGAGATTTTGGTCGAAGGCGCGAACTGGCGGATCGTGCGGCGGCGCGAATCCTATGACGATCTGATTCGCGGCGAAGAATAGGCGCTTTCTGTAAGGTCGACCTCCGCGGACCACTGTGTCCACGGCCGCGACAGAGCCGTTTGTCCCTTTTTCAGCATCCTGCTCGTCTCCTGTCCCCGAAATCAGTGATCCTTGTGGGGCAGTCCCCCGGGCCTGCCGCGGGCGCGCCGCCCGCATCTTGTTAAGCCGACCAGGCAGGCCGGGGGCCTGCCCCACCCGCATATGCCGTGATTTATTGCACGAATCGAATGGGGCAGCGGGCGCAGTTAGTGTGCTTTTAATCCCGCCCGTTCGAGCAGCGCGTCCGGATCGGGATCGCGCCCCATGAAATCGCGATACAAAACCGCTGGATCTTCGCTGTCGCCGCGCGCCAGAATTTTTTCGCGATATTCGCGCCCGACTTTTTCGTTGAAAACTCCCTCATTGCGGAAGCGGGTGAAAGCGTCGGCATCCAGCACCTCCGCCCATTTATAGGAATAATATCCCGCGCCATAACCCACCGGGCTGCCGAATAAATGGGTAAATCCGGTGATCATGGCGTAATCTTCAGGCAGCGGAGCCGGGGCGAATTTCTGCAAAATATCGCGGGAATATTCTATTAAACCGGTCTTTCCATCCCACTCCCGGTGCAGCGCCAGGTCGACGAAGCCGAAACCCAGCTGGCGCATCTGGGCATTGGCCGCTCGAAAGGTTTTGGCGCGCTTCATTTTGCGGAACAGAGCGTCCGGAATCAATTCGCCGGTTTCATAATGACGGGCAAAAAGATCCAGAGATTCGCGTTCCCAGCACCAATTTTCCATAATTTGCGATGGTAATTCGACAAAATCCCAGGCGACGCTGGTCCCGGAAAGACTGCGCACTTCCACGCGGCTTAATAAATGATGCAATAAATGCCCGAATTCATGAAAAATCGTCTCCACTTCGCGGTGCGTCAGCAGCGCCGGTTTATCGTCCACCGGCGGCGTCAGATTGCCGCAGATCAGGCCGAGATGCGGCTCGCGTTTGGCGGGGTCGCCGGTGATCAGCGAGTCCATCCACGCGCCGCCGCGCTTGTTCTCGCGCGGATACCAGTCGGCGTAGAACGAACCGAGATATTCGCTGCTCACGCTGTCGTGAATCGCGTAGCAGCGCACCTCGGGGTCCCATCCGGGCACGCCCGGCTCCTGCGCTACGCGAATCCCCAGCACATGGCCGAAAATTTCGAACATCCCCTGCACCACGCGGTCCAGCGGAAAATAAGGGCGCAGCGCCTCTTCATCGAACGCGTAGAGCGCGGCCCGCTGTTTTTCGGCCCAATAACCGACGTCCCACGGCTGCAATTCACGAGTGGCGAACGCCGCCAGCTCCTGATTCTCTTCCCGAAAACGTTTTTCGGTTTTGCGCCGCAGATCGTCGATGAAGCTTTGCGCGTGCGCGCCGCGATGCGCCATGCGATCGTCCAGGACCAGATCCGAAAAATCGCGGAAGCCCAGCAATTGCGCCTTTTCCCTGCGCAGCGCCAGAATTTTCGCGATCCCCTCGCGATTATCATATTCGCCCGAGGCCGCGCGAGTGTTGTACGCGCGCCAGGCCTGCTCGCGAATTTCCGCGTCGTCCAGGTACATCATCACGGCCATGTAGCTGGGCGCTTGCAGCGTGAAGCGCCAGCCTTCGCGCTGTTTCGACGCCGCCGAAGCGCGGGCGGCGGCGATGGCGGTCGGCGGCAGGCCGGCGAGCCTGGCTTCGTCGGTGACGGTTAAATCCCACGCGTTAGTCGCGTCCAAAACATTTTGGGAGAATTTCGTGGTTGCTTCGGCGAGCGCGACGTCGATCTCCTGGAGCCGCGCTTTGCCCGCCGGATCGAGCTCCGCGCCATGACGTTTAAACGCGTCGATCGTTTTGGTCAAATAGCGGCGCATGGTGCCGCGCAGCGATTTCGCTTCGTCCGTCGCCGCGTAGCGCTGGATCGATTTCCACAACGCTTCATTCAGCGGCAGGCTGGAATAAAACGCGCTGACCTTCGGCTGCACCGCGTTGTGGGCCGTGCGCAGCTCGGGCGTGGTGGCGACGGCTTCCAAATGCCGCACCACGCTCATGGCGTAATCGAGTTTTTCGGTCATGGTATCGAGCGCGTGCAGCGGCCGGTCGCTGGCGATGGTTTCATTCAGGCGCCGCTCCGCTTCCTCGAGCAACTGGTCGATCGCCGGCTCGACGTCGGAGGCCTGGATTTTATCGAAGGGAACGCGGAATCGAATTTCGAGTAGAGGATTCATGACTTAAATTTTAGGTTAGTAAACTATTTTCCCCGGCGCGGTGTCTAACCGGGAGATGCTGACCTTCTGGATTGCGCTCGCTCTGGCGCAGCAGCCCGATCCGGCGCAGGTAGTTCAGTTGCTCACGCCGCAAACGGGCGAGCTTGCGCGCCAATGGCTGCACAGCCCCGACGCGCGGACCGAGGCGTGGGGCGCATATCTGGCGCTGCGCGACCGGCGGCTTGATTTGGTTCCGGATTTATCGGCGCTGGTGGAATCGTACTCGCCGGGCGCGGCGATCTCGCTATCGGCGCAGGATCAGCATGACGCGGTGATGGCCGTGCTCGACGCGCTGATTCAGTTGCAGGCGGCGGTTCCGGCGCATGATGTGGTGAAGATTTATTCCGATTTTCCGGTGCAGGCGTTGCTGCTCGCGCCGCGTGCGGCTTCGCAGAATGAAATCGATTCATTTTTGATGAATTTGTTTCAAACGGAAACGCCGAATCAGGATACCTGGCAAGCCGCGGGAAATATGCTGGTGGACGCGCACGCGCCGGGGTTCGGGGTATTGGTTTTCAAGTCGATGACGGTCCGGGCGACCGTCATGGTGGTTGGGCCGGAAGGCCGGAGCAGGAGCCGCGACGGCGTCCTCGGCGATTGCCCCAGCGGGCTGCCGGATTCGCCGAAGCGCGGCTGGCCGGAAATCGGGCGATACGATTTTCCACGCTTTCCACTCGGTGCACGATCTCCGGAAGCAGCGTTGCTGGCGCCCGGCATCGATCCGGTTTACTTTTTGCGCACCGTTGACGCGATGTACACCCCGACGACGCGAACTTGCCGTTTGTCCTCGCTTCCGGATCTGGTGCGGGAACATTATCTGGCGACCATCCTGAATCGTCCGATGAACGATCCGCCGCTGAAGCACGAATTTACGACGGTGATCCAATGGTCGGGCGAGGACGAGTATCGGAGAGCGATCGTCGCGCTGATCGAACGGGAACAGAAAATCTTCGAGGACATCGCATTAAAGCTGGCGCCGCGAGGCGGCATGGTTGTCTCCGAACGGCCGAAATTCATCGTGGAAATTTGGGATCAGAGGACGGAGAAGACGCCGCTGCCGCAAATCCACGGCGCTGCGGGCGTAATTTTCGAGAATACGCCGACGAAGCGCGGCCCCTAGGAGCCAGCCGACTTCAGGCCAGCGCGCGAGCGGCGTCTTTGGCGAAATACGTCAGAATCAGATCGGCGCCGGCGCGGCGAATCGAGGTGAGTGATTCGAGCATCGCGCGATCCAGGTCCAGCCAGCCGTTGCGCGCCGCGGCGACGATCATGCTGAATTCTCCCGAAACCTGATACGCGCCGATGGGCACTGGAAAGCGTTCGCGCGCCGCGCGGATAATATCGAGGTACGGCATCGCCGGTTTCACCATCAGCATATCCGCGCCTTCTTCGAGGTCGAGTTCCATTTCGTGCATCGCCTCGCGGGCGTTGGCCGGGTCCATTTGATAGGTGCGGCGGTCGCCGAAGGCCGGCGTTGATTCGGCCGCTTCGCGGAACGGTCCGTAAAAAACCGACGCGTATTTCGCCGCATAAGAAAGGATCGGCGTTTTTTCGAAGCCATGTGCGTCGAGCGAATGGCGGATCGCCGCCACGCGCCCGTCCATCATGTCCGACGGCGCGACGATATCGGCGCCGGCGCGCGCGTGCGACAACGCGGCTTCGGCCAGCCAGGCCAGCGTCGCGTCATTATCGACGTCGCCGTTGACGATTTTTCCGCAGTGGCCGTGGCTGGTGTATTCGCAGTTGCAAACGTCGGTGATCACCAGCAATCCGCCCACGGCGCGCTTGATGGCCCGCACGGCGCGCTGCGTGATCCCGTCTTCGGCGTACGCCTCCGACGCCATTTCGTCTTTGTGCTCCGGAATGCCGAACAGAATCACGCCGCCGACGCCGAGCGCGCGCACGGCTTCGCATTCCTTCACCAGCTCATCGATCGAAAGCTGGAAATTTCCCGGCATCGATCCGATTTCGTTGCGGACGCCCTCGCCCGGACAGGTGAACAGCGGGAGAATAAGCTGGCTCGGATCGAGTCGCGTTTCGCGCACCAGGCGGCGCATCGGCTCGGAGGAGCGCAGGCGGCGCTTTCGATGAACGGGGAAGGCCATGTTTTTTTATTGTAACGGCGACCGTTGATCCCCGGTGCGGCGGGCGGCCCGCGCCGCGCTCTACTGTTGCTGCTGCTGCTGCTGTTTTCCGTTGGCCTTGTCGAGCGTTTCTCCGGGACGCAGCAGCGTAGGCGGTTTGCGCGCCGGGTTGATGGCGGCCTGGTCCGCCTGGGCTTGCGCGCTCTTCTTTTCCGCCGGAGTCATTTCCGCGGCGCGCTCGGCGTTTTCCTTGTTTTCCTCGGCCTTGACCGCGGCGACGCGCTGGCTCATGCTGGTCTTCGAAAGATCGTAGCTGTCCTGGGTGGTCTCCACCGCCTGCTCCAGCACGAATTGGTAGCGCGACAGGTCCTTGGGCTGGCTGTCGGTGATCTTTTTCAGCTTGGCCAGCAGCTCCGGCTCGGCGCCCGCGACCGCGGCGGTTCCTTTATCGATATTCAGCCGGCGCTGCAGCGCGTCGTCCGACACCGTGTCGATGGCGTCGATGATGTTGCCGTAATCATCGAGCAGATCGTGAATCAGCGCACTGCGTCCGGCCTTGTCTTTCTCGAGAAGCTGGCTCACCTGGTCCAGGCGCTGTTTGGCAAAGTGAAGGTACAGCTTCATGCGGTCATTGGGGTCCTGCGCCATGCGTACCTGGTCGGCTTCGTCGCTGGAGAGATAGTCGCGGTTGGCCTGCGCCGCCAGGGGCAGCACGCCGAGCAGAAATAGCCACAAATATCGCATCGAAAAACCTCTATTTCTTTTTCTTGCTCATGATGCTCTGAAGCAGCGCATCATGAATTTCCGAGACCTTGGCGCGAACCTGGTCGAGCACGGCGCGATCATCGAAGCTCACATCGTCGCGCGCGCCGTCGAGGCGGCGCAGAAGCTCGCGCGTTTTCAATTCCGCGCGTTTGTAATGCCGGTCATTGCGGGCGTTCTTGCCCGATTGTTCAAGCGATTCGAAAGACAGTGCGATGGCATCGCGCACCTCGCCCATCTCGCTGCGCCATTTCGCGATATCGCCAACGGCGTAATCGTCGTGCGCGTTGTCGAGCGCGGTGTCGGCGTAATCGAGAGCCATATCGCTGCGGTGCTCCAGGTTCGGCATGGACTTAATGGCGTTCAAGTCCACGGCGAGAAGCAAAATCATGAACGCACTCAACATCACCTTCGGTTCAACTCATTCCTGATAATCCGGGCGCGCTGCCGCGCCTTGAATTCCTCATCCGGATATTTGCCCTGGCTGTTCTCCAAAAACCTATTGTAATTCTCCAGCGCGTCCTTGAGAACGTGGAGATGATCGAAGCACAGGCCGCGCAGATAGTAGTGGGACGCGGTTTCGCCGCCGAGCGCGCGCACATGATCGAGCGCGCCCAACGCCTGCGGATACTGCTCGGCGACAATCAGCACGCCGGCCAGCTCGTTCCACGGCGCGACGGCGCCGGCCTTGAGCTTCGACGCGGCCAGGAACTGCGCGGCGGCCTCCGGGAAGCGGCGCTGATCGCGGAGGAGGCGGCCGTAGAACATGCGCAGATCGAAATTATCGGGCTCGCTCGCCGTCGCGGCGGCGGCCAGCGGATCGGCTTTGGCGAGTTGTTTGGTGGCGACGTAGGCTTGCGCCAGCGCGAGCCGATTCGCGGCCGTCGGAGATTTGGCGACAGCGGCTTCGAGAGCGGGAATCGCGTCGCCGGCTTTGCCCGAATTTTCGAGAAGCGCGCCCATGCGCTCCTGCACCGCGGAGTTTTCGGGGAATTCGCGGTAAATGGCGATGGCGTTCGCCGGCTGTTTGGCTTTTTCATACGACTCGGCCAATTCGAGCAGTCCATTTTTATATGACGCATCCAGCGTGGCGGCCTTTCGCAAATGCGGCTCGGCGCCGGTTAAACGATTCTGGCGCAGCAGAGCCTGGCCGAGTCCTTCTTCGCACGCGGCCGACGTAGCGTTCAGCGCCAGTGCGATGGTGAACGATTTTTCGGCATCGGCGTTGCGGCCCGATTCGAGCAGCGCCTGCGCGTACAGCAGATTGGCGCGAAATTCCTGCGGTTTCTGGCGCGCGGCGTCTTCTAAATAGGTGGCGGCGCCGGCGGCGTCTTTCAGGCGCAGCAACGAGAGTCCGAGATTCAGCTCGGCTTCATACAATCCGGGTTTGAGATCGAGCGAAGCTTTGTACTCCGGCGCGGCGGCGGCGTCGTTGCCCATCGAGCTGTAGGTCAAGGCGAGATAAAAATGCGCGCCGTAATCCTTGGGATCGGCGGCGACGGCTTTTTTAAAAATGTCGAGCGCGCTGTCGTATTGCCTGGCGTTCAGCGCGCTGACGCCCTGCGTCTGGTAATCGGCCGTTTGCGCCAGCAGCAACGCGAGCAGGATCCACATCTCATTTCGATTTTACGCCGCGCCGGTTTTAACCGGCGCTGTTGTATTACAGGAGAAACAGCGGATTTTAGAATCCGCCGGCGGCCGCCGTAACTTTTCGCGTCCTGCGAAGTTATACCTTCAGAACATGGCGCGCGAGCGGCGAATGCTGGTCCATCGCGATTTCGATGAGCGGCAGGCGGTGGAGGCCGCCAAGGCGAATCCGCGCCGTTTCGCGGAATTGTATGAGCATTATTTCGAGCGCGTGTACGCCTACGCCATCGCGCGGGTGCGCGACCGCAGCGAGGCGCAGGATGTGACGGCGGAGGTTTTTCAGCACGCGCTGGAGCATCTGGCGCAGTTTGAATGGCGCGGCGCGCCGTTTGCGGCGTGGCTCTATCGCATCGCGGCGAACGAGATGGCGGATCGCGCCAAACGCGGCGCGCGGGAGCAGACGGTCGATCCGCCGGAGACGGCTGTTGAAGAAAATTTCGACCGG
>DATJNW010000108.1:0-56316 GCA_035507655.1 Bryobacteraceae bacterium
AGTGGCCGAGCCGGCGCGTTCGGTTTTCCCGCTGATGCAATATGGCAGCCTGATGATGAAGGAAATGCAGATCGACGTGCATCCGCATTCGTTCCTGGGCAAAGTGCACGGCTGTTCGAGTTGGTTGAGCGTCGCCGGGTCCAGCGGATTTTCCACGCTGGCCGGCCTGGCTCCGACGTTTCTGCTCGAGGGGAAGTAGCCGTCAGGCTGGCTGGACGTGATCGAGATCGGTCAGCTTCATTTCCGGGTGGGAAACTGATCGTCCAGCGCCAGATTCAATTCGAGAACGTTGACGCGAGGCTCGCCTAAAAAACCCAGGTCGCGGCCTTCCGTGTGTTGGTCGATCAATTCGTGGATCTGCTCGACCCTTGCCCGCCGCGCGCGCGCCACGCGAGCTTCCTGCGCCATGGCCGACTCCGGGCTGATATCCGGATCAAGCCCGCTGGCGCTCGATGTGACCATGTCAATGGGAATTTCGCCGTGATACTCGGGATTGTTCTTGCGGAAATCGGCAACGCGAGCCTGCACCGCGTCGATTAGTTTTTTATTCGTCGGCCCCAGATTGGAGCCGCTCGACGCCGTCGCGTCGTAGCCGTCATTGCCCGCGGCCGAGGGGCGCGGCCAGAAATATTCGGGACGCGAAAAATTCTGTCCGATCAACCTGGAGCCGACCACTTTCCCATGGCGCACGATCAGGCTGCCGTCCGCCTGCCGTGGAAAAATCGCCTGGCAAAGACCGGTAATGATGCCGGGGTACACGAGTCCCGTGAGAATCGTCAGCAGGATGGTCATGCGCAGCGCCGGCACTAATTGCTTTCCCATAAAGTCTCCTCTTGCTGTGGCGCACGCACTCGTGCGTGCCGCGTCGAGACTTTCTCGACGCCTCGCCGGGCATCGACAGAGTGTCGATGCGGCACGCAGGAGTGCGTGCGCCACGACATCATGCCAACCCCAAAAAATGCACGATCTGGTCGATGATCCAGATCCCCGGAAACGGCGCGATAATTCCGCCCAGCCCGTAAATGAACAGGTTGTTCCGCAACAGCGCCGCCGCGCTCAGCGGCCGGTAGCGCACGCCGCGCAGCGCCAGCGGCACCAGCGCGATGATGATCAAGGCGTTAAAAATCACCGCCGATAAAACCGCGCTCTGCGGCGTATGCAGACCCATGATATTCAGCGCGCCCAGCGCCGGATAGGTGGTCATGAACATAGCCGGAATAATCGCAAAATATTTAGCGACGTCGTTGGCGATCGAAAACGTGGTCAGCGCGCCGCGCGTGATCAGAAGCTGCTTGCCGATGGCCACCACTTCAATCAACTTGGTCGGATTCGAATCGAGATCCACCATGTTGCCGGCTTCTTTCGCCGCCATCGTGCCGGTATTCATCGCCAGCCCGACGTCGGCCTGCGCCAGCGCCGGCGCATCGTTGGTGCCGTCGCCGGTCATCGCCACCAGCCGGCCTTCGCCCTGCTCGCGTTTAATATAGGCGAGCTTATCCGCCGGCGATGCCTGCGCCAGAAAATCGTCGACGCCCGCTTCCGCCGCGATGGCCGCCGCGGTCAGCGGATTATCGCCGGTGATCATCACCGTGCGGATGCCCATGGTGCGAAGCTGGCCCAGCCGCTCCTTCATTCCGCCCTTCACCACGTCCTTCAAATGAATCACGCCCAGCGCGCGCCGGCCATCGGCGACCGCCAGCGGCGTTCCGCCCTGCCGGGAAATCTTTTCCGCGGTCTCGATCATCTCCGGCGGTACCGTTCCGCCGTTTTCTCGGACGAATTGTCCGATGGAATCGCTCGCGCCCTTGCGCAGCCTCCGGCCGTCGATATCCACGCCGCTCATTCGCGTATACGCGGAAAACGGAATAAACGTCGCCTCGTGGCTGGCCACCTCGCGCCCGCGCAACCCGTATTTCGATTTCGCCAGCACCACCACCGACCGGCCCTCCGGCGTCTCGTCGGCGAGGCTCGAAAGCTGCGCGGCATCGGCCAGGTCGCCGTCGGAAACTCCGTGGACCGGAATAAATTCCACCGCCTGGCGATTGCCGATGGTAATCGTTCCGGTCTTATCGAGCAGCAGCGTATTCACGTCGCCCGACGCTTCCACCGCCTTGCCGCTCATCGCCAGAACATTGTGCTGCATCACCCGATCCATGCCGGCGATGCCGATGGCCGAAAGCAATCCGCCGATGGTGGTCGGAATCAAGCAAACCAGCAGCGAAACCAGCACGGCGACGCTCGGCACCGCGCCCGCGCCCACCGCGTTCACCGCATATTTGGCGAACGGCTGAAGCGTCACCACCGCCAGCAGAAAAATCAGCGTCAATCCGGCGATCAGAATATTCAGCGCGATTTCGTTGGGCGTTTTCTGCCGCTCGGCACCCTCCACCAGCGCGATCATGCGGTCGAGAAAGGTCTCGCCGGGATTCGAAGTGATGCGAATCAGAACGTGATCGGACAGCACTTTCGTCCCGCCCGTCACCGCGCTGCGGTCGCCGCCCGATTCGCGAATCACCGGCGCGCTTTCTCCGGTGATCACCGATTCGTCCACCGTGGCGATGCCGTCGATCACTTCGCCGTCGCCGGGAATAATGTCGCTCGCCTCGCAATAGACCACATCGCCCGCGCGAAGCTGCGAAGCGGGAACCGCTTCCATCGAACCATTTTTACAGCGCCGCTTGGCGATGGTATCGGTTTTGGTTTTGCGCAGCGTATCGGCCTGCGCCTTGCCCCGCGCTTCCGCCATCGCTTCGGCGAAATTGGCGAACAACACCGTGAACCACAGCCAGATAGCGATCTGGATTTCAAAACCGATGCCCGGATGGCCGCTCCCGAAAGTGTCGCGAATCAGAAAGACCGTGGTCAGCGCCGCGCCCGCCTCGACCACGAACATCACCGGGTTCTTCGCGAGCGTCGCCGGATTCAGCTTGCGGAATGATTCCTTGACCGCGCGATTGATAATCTCCGGATCGAGCAGCGGACGCGCGTGCGCCAGTTTTTTCGGCAGCAGCTCGGTCGGATCTGGCCGGCGGATATGCGACGGCGGTTCGGCAGTCGTCTGCGACATGGCTAAAAGAGCCTCCCCTGGTACATCAGAAAGTGCTCGACGATGGGACTCAAGGACAGCGCCGGGAAAAACGTCAGCGCGCTGACGATCACCACCGTGCCCACCAGCAGGCCCACGAACAAAGGTCCGTGCGTCGGCAAAGTCCCGCTGGTCACCGGCAATCGTTTTTTCGCGGCCAGGCTGCCGGCCGCGGCCAGCAGCGGAATGATAAAGAAAAATCTCCCCACCAGCATGGTGATCCCGCCGGTTAAATTAAACCACGGCGTATCTCCGTTGATCCCCGCAAAGGCGCTGCCGTTATTGGCGGCGCTGCTGGTATACAGATACAAAATCTCGCCGAAGCCGTGCGGACCGGCATTGGTCAGATTCGCGGTAGTGGGACCCACCCCGTGATTCCAGTAACCATCCTTCGAAAAATTCGCCACGGAGCTGATGCCGCTGAAAATCAAAATCACCGCGGAGGTCGCAATCAGGGCGACCATCGCCATTTTGACCTCCTTCGCTTCGATCTTCTTCCCCAGATATTCCGGCGTGCGTCCCACCATCAACCCGGCGATGAACACCGCCAGAATCGCAAACAGCAGCATTCCGTATAATCCCGCGCCCACGCCGCCGAAAATCACCTCGCCGGTCTGCATGTTGAACAGCGGAACCAGTCCGCCGAGCGGCGTCAGGCTGTCATGCATCGAAATCACCGCGCCGCAGCTCGCGTCGGTGGTGACGGTGGCGAACAGCGCGCTGGCGGCAATGCCGAAGCGCGTCTCCTTTCCTTCCATATTCACCGGACTCAATCCCATTTTGGCGAAAAACGGATTGCCCGACGATTCCGCCGCGTACAGCACCAGCACGCCCGCCAGAAACAGCGTGCTCATCGCCGCGAACACCGCCCATCCCTGGCGCGTATCGCCGACCATTTTCCCGAAGGTGTAGGTCAGCCCCGCCGGAATCACGAAAATCGCGATCATCTGGATAAAATTCGAGAGCGGCGTGGGATTCTCGAACGGGTGCGCGGAATTGGCGTTGAAAAATCCGCCGCCGTTGGTTCCCAGCATCTTGATCGCTTCCTGCGACGCCACCGGACCCTGCGCGATGGTCTGCGTTTTTCCTTCAAGCGTGGTCGCCGCCGTGTACGGATGCAGATTCTGAATCACTCCCTGCGAGCAGAAGAACAGCGCAATCATCAGCGACAGCGGCAGCAGAACGTAGACCGTCGCACGTACCAGATCGACCCAGAAATTGCCGATCGCGTTGGCCTGTTGCCGCGCGAATCCGCGAATCATCGCGACCGCGATGGCGATGCCCGCCGCCGCCGAGGTGAAATTGTGCATGGTCATTCCCGCCATCTGCACAAAATAGCTGAGCGTCTGTTCGCCGCCGTAATTCTGCCAGTTGGTGTTCGTGGTGAAACTGACCGCGGTGTTGAACGCCAGATCCGGCGTCATCGCCGTCGCATTGCCGGGCGCGTGCGCCGTCCCGAATCCCATGGGATTGAACGGTAGAATACCTTGCAGCCGTTGTAGCGCGTAAAGCAGCAGCGCGCTGAACACGCTGAACGCGATCAGGCTCGCGGCGTATTGCGTCCAGCGCTGCTCCACGTTTTCCTTGACGCCGCAGCACAGGTAGCAGAACCGTTCGAGCGGCCGCAGCACCGGATGCAGAAACGTCCGCTCCCCGTTGAAGACTTTCGTCATGAACATGCCCATCGGCTTAGCCAGCGCGAAAATCACCGCGAAATACACGCCGATTTGCAGGAATCCATTAGGAGTCATTTAAAATTTCTCCGGCTTGAGCAGCGCATAAATCAGGTAGACAAAAAGAAAAACAGCAGCGATTCCCGCAATGATGTAGTCCATAAACTCAACTCCTCCACTGGCCTGAGCCGCTCACAACTTCTCGCACGCCCGCGTCAGGTACCACGAAGCCACAAAAAACGCGACCGTCACCGCGATATAAAACAGATCCCACATCAGCACCTCCCCTTATAGTTTCACCAATAGCGCGATCAGCCAGCGGTTCTCATGCTTACTCAGGTCCGGCGACCACCCCGGAACGATCTCGCCCGGATTGCCGTTGTCCCCTCCCGGCGGCGTGATGCCGCCCGGTCCGGTGAAGTACGGCACGTTCGAGGAACGATGGCTGAATTCCCAACGCCAGGTGATGAACTGCTTCGGCATGTAGTCGAAGGTGAACGAGGTATCCCACGCCTTGTACGGATCGCCGGGATTCTCCGTGAAGTACGGCGAACCGGTGATCGCCGTCGCGCCATTGATCGGCGGCAGCAGCACCAGGTACCGCCCCGGATTATTGATCGCGCCGCCGCCCAGCGTGATCGCGAACAGATCGCGATCGAACCAGAAACGCTGGTAGCTCATGAAGCCCAGAAAATATTGCGATGGTTTCAAAGCCGTACCGTTATGGCAGCTCACGCCGCTGTCGGCCCCAAACTCGCACCCGGCGTCGACGGTCATCGTCATCGCCGCTTTATCGAATCCGCGGCCCGGTTTGTCGTAATACTTGATCTGCACGCTGTCGTCGGTGTGCACGCGATGGCGTCCCGGAATTCCCAGCGTATCGGTGCCCTCATATTGATTGCCGAGAATCGACAGCCAGCCGTTCGGCCGATACAGAATCTGCATTCCCAGCCCCGGCGCCTTATTGAACACGCCATAGGACTGCCAGCCGTTGACGAACCACGGCTCGATCTTTAGTTTGTCGCTGGGGAAAATCTGCACCCGCACGCCATTAAAAAACCACGGCGTGTTCGAAGAAACATACGACGGCTGATACGCCCAGTTGTCGAACTGATAATAGCTGAACAGGCCGACGTACGACATAAAAATTCCCGCATCGACGTTGATGCCGTGCAGCACGTCGAAGTGATAACCGCCGTAAGCTTCCGAAATGTAGCGATAAGCTGTATCCAGATCCCAGCCGCCGCGCGCCGGACTGGCGTCATTGCGCGGCGTAGTCTCCGCATACATGCCGAACTGCGTCATCAATCGCGCGCGAACGTTTTTCCAGTGAAAATCGCCGCCGACGCCGAGCTGCGTCAATTGCACTTCGCCGGCGCGGAAAACTTCGCTCGATCCGCCGATGGTGTGATCGGCGGGATGGTTGTAATCGTACACGTAATCGGTGTCGGCGCGAATTTCCGGAGTGAAAAACGAAGTTTCCCCGGGATTTTCCGTGTTTCGTGAATTTCCGGTGAGCCAGGTGAAATCGGCAAAGGCGAACGGTTCGCTTGCCTCCTGCTTCTGCGGAGGCGCGGGCGGCTGCGTATCGGCCAGCGGTCCGGTGGTCGCTTCTTCGACCGGCGCTGCGGCCGGCGCCGGTGCTGGTGTCGGCACGGGAGCAGTCACCGGAGCCGGCGCGGGCGGCGATTTGAAGGCCAAAACAGGCGTCGGACCCCAATCACCCGACAAGCTCGCCGGATTGATTCGCGGCAAAACGAATCCCGGCCTGGCCGTTACTGCGGCCGGCTTCGCTTCGGCATCTTTTTGTGCCTGCGCGGCTTTTAGTTGCGCCTCGAGCTCCTCGATTCGCTTTTTCATCGATTCCAGTTCCTGGAGCAGCGCCGCGCTATCCGGCGGATTTGCGCTCTGCGCAGTCGCGGGACCGGCAAGCATCGCAACGGCGCAAACCAGGCACAACGCGGACTTCAACATGGAAGATTTCCCCTTTCAACCCTGATCAGGAAATGGCTGCACGCGGTGTTCCGAAACCGCCTGGTATTTCAGAGGCGAGGATCCAGCGGGACATGGCCAGAATGGCAACACGTTTCGAGTGTAGGTCCACGGCCATAAAGAAGTAATAAAGACACCGTTAGAGTAGCGTCCGGATTTCGTAAGTTTTTTATAAGGAATCAGCGCGCCCACGGCGATTCGAATGGATACCCGGCACGGTCACGCGCGGCCTGGGTGTTTTCGGGACATCGATTGCGTGGAATGGCCCCTTTTTCAGCACCCCGCCAAGCCCTATCTATGCCAGGATAGGGGTAGATGCGCCCCCACTCCCTTTTTTCGCTCGGCGCGACTATTTTTCTGGCGCCGATTCTGTTCGCTCAGACCACCCCTTCGCACAACGCCTCGCTCGGCGAATTGAGCGACTCTTTTGAAGCGCTCGCCGCGCGCGTCCGTCCCGCCGTCGTGCAGATTTTTTCCACCGGCTACGTCACCGGAGACGATTCCGACACCACCACCGCCAGCAGCCTGCTCTCCACCCAGCGCAGCACCGGATCGGGCATCATCATGACCCCCGATGGCTACATCATGACCAATAATCACGTGGTCGCCGGCGCGCGCAGAATCGAAGTGCTGCTGTACACCGCCAATCGCAAGGCGCGCGGCTCGCGAATCCCGGCGAAACTCATCGGCGCCGACCGCGATACCGATCTCGCGCTGATCAAAATCGACGCCGCCAGCCTGCCCACCCTCACGCTCGCCGATTCCAACGCGCTCAAGCAGGGCCAGCTCGTCATGGCCTTCGGCAATCCGTTGGGACTCGAAGGCTCGGCTTCCATGGGAATCATCAGCTCCACGCGGCGCCGCCTGAAGCCGGAAGATCCCATGGTCTACGTGCAGACCGACGCGCCCATCAATCCCGGCAACAGCGGCGGTCCGCTGGTCGATACCAACGGTCACATCGTCGGCTTGAATACGCTCATCCTCACCCAATCCGGCGGCAGCGAAGGACTCGGCTTCGCCATCCCCAGCAACGTCGTCAGCAGCGTTTACGATCAGCTCAAGAAGAACGGCCACGTGCATCGCGGGCAGATCGGCGTGACCGTGCAGACCATCACCCCGGAAATGGCCCAGGGACTGCACCTGGCGCAGGATTGGGGCGTCATCGCCGCCGATGTCACCCCCGACGGTCCGGCCGACAAAGCCGGTTTGAAAGTCGGCGACATTATTCTCACCGTCAACGATCGCACCATGGATGACGCGCCGGAGCTCGAAACCGCCATCTATCGCTTGAAGCTCAGCGAAGTGGTCCATTTAACGATTCTGCGCGACACCCAGAAAATGGAATACTACGTCCCGGTGATCGAGCGCGACGACGATCCGCAGCGTTTCGCCGACATGGTGAATCCGCAGGACAATCTGGTGAGAAGGCTGGGCATTCTGGGCATCGATCTGAATCAGAAGATCACCGACATGCTGCCCGATCTGCGTCACGATTATGGCGTGCTGGTGGCCGCGCGCGCCTCCAGCCCGCCGTATAGCGGCCCGCCGTTCAATACCGGCGACGTCATTTATGAGCTGAACCGCAATACCATCACTTCGGTGAAGGCGCTGCGCGGCGCCTTGGATCAGCTCAAACCGGGCGAGCCGGCGGTGCTCGAAATCGAGCGCAACGGAACGCTGATCTATCTCGTCGCTGAATTTGAATGAGCGGAACTCTCGGAATTCACAACGTCTGCGCGCTGGCGATGGTGGCGGCCGGCGCGGTTTTCGGGCAAAGCGCGTTCCCGCTGGAATCGTTGAGAATCACCGGCAACCAGCGGATTCCGGTTAAACAAATCATCGCTGCATCCGGGTTAAAAATCCACGCGAAAGTCACCAAGGCCGATTTCGACGACGCCCGCGCGCGCTTGATGGCCACCGGGGCCTTTGAAAACGTCGGCTACATCTTCAAACCCAGCGCCGGCAACGCCGGTTACGACGCGACCTTTGAAGTGGTCGAAATCGACCAGCTTTATGCCTATCGTTTCGAGGATCTGCCCGTCCCCGCCGATCAGTTACGCGAAACGCTGCGCAAAGTCTCCCCCTTTTTCAGCGATCAGATCCCGGTCGGCAACCAGATCCTGGATAAATACGTCGCCGCGATTCAGGCGCAGGTCGGCTCGAAGATCAAGGTGACGGCGCAGCTCAATTCCGATCTGCCGGGCAAAACGATGGTTGTGTTCCGGCCCAATACTCCGCTCGATCGCGTGGCCGAAGTGAAATTCGTGGGCAACCACGTGCTGCCGTCGGCGCCCTTGGTCGAAGCCTTCGCGGGCGTCGCGGCCGGCGTCGCTTATCGTGAGCCGGTGATGCGCGCGCTGCTCGATTCGAGCGTCCGTCCGCTTTATGACGCGCGCGGCCGGCTGCGCGTATCGTTCCCCAAAATCGAAACGCGGCCTTCTCTTTTCACCGAAGGCGTGACGGTCATCGTGACCGTCGACGAAGGCCCGTCCTACAGCCTGGGCGACGTGCAGCTCACCGGCATCGCCGCCGCCGATCTCGCCGAAATGCAGAAAGCCGCCGATCTCAAGGCCAAAGACCTCGCCGATTTCGACCAGGTCAAGGCCGGAATGAATCGCGTGTTGGCGAAATATCGGGATCGTGGCTTCATGTCGGCCGCCGGAAAAATCTCGCGCCAGGTCGACGACCAGAACCGTACAGTCAACGTCACGATCGCGATTGAGAAAGGCGCGATTTTCACCATGGGCAAACTCGAAATCCTGGGCCTCGATTCGTCGAGCGCGCCGGTGATTCGCAAAATGTGGGCCCTGAAACCCGGCGCGACCTTCCACGCCGCCTATCCCGACGAATTTCTCGACGACATTCGCAAGAAGCAGCTTTTCGACAATCTCGGCCAGACGCGTTCGGAAACCAGCGTCGACGAAAAATCGCACACCGCCGACGTAAAGCTGTATTTCATCCCCGCGCCCTCCGACACCCCGCGGAAGTGAAAAAGGGGACAGACCGCCTTCAGCGCCCTGTTAGTACAGCACCCGCGTCCGGATCGTCCCCGCCACCCCATCCAGCCGCCGCTTCAGCGACAGCGTATGCTCCGCCTCCGGCGTCTCAATATCGATCACCACATACCCGATCCGCGGATTGGTTTGCAGATACTGCCCCGCAATGTTGACCTCATCCTCGGAAAAAATCCGGTTGATCGCCGACAG
This sequence comes from Bryobacteraceae bacterium, assembly GCA_035507655.1. Classification (GTDB taxonomy): domain Bacteria; phylum Acidobacteriota; class Terriglobia; order Bryobacterales; family Bryobacteraceae; genus Palsa-187. The sequence goes on from DATJNW010000108.1 coordinate 9,957, forward strand.
TACGCCCGGCTGATTGCGATGAATGTGCAGCAGCCGGTGTTTGCCCGGGTGCTCCGGCAGCGAAACCTCGGGGAAATTCACCGCGGTCAGCGTCGATCCATTATCGCTGTATCGGATCAGCTTCTCGGCCACCTCAATCCCGATATTCTGCTGCGCTTCTTCCGTGCTTCCGCCGACGTGCGGCGTCAGCACAACGTTATCGAATCCGCGCAGCGGCGACAAAAATTCATCGCCCGCGCCTTTCGGCTCGGTGGGAAAAACGTCAATCGCCGCACCCGCCACGTGCTTCGCTTCAAGCGCCTCCACCAGCGCCTCAATCACCACCACCGTCCCGCGCGAGGCATTGATCAGAAACGCGCCCGGCCTCATTCGAGCCAGCTGCTCCGCGCCGATCATATTCCGCGTCTGCGGCGTCTCCGGCACATGCAGCGTCACCACGTCGGCCGTCTCCAGCAGCGCCTCCAAGCTGGCCAGCGGACGCGCATTTCCCAGCGCCAGCTTGGTTTCGATATCGTGATAAACCACCTGCATCCCGACCGCTTCCGCCAGCACGCCCACCTGCGTCCCGATATGCCCGTAGCCGACGATGCCCAGAATTTTTCCGCGCACTTCGCGCGATCCGGCCGCCGTTTTCAGCCATCCTCCGCGATGCGCCGCCGCGTTGCGCTGCGGAATGCCGCGCAGCAGCAGGATCACTTCGGCCAGCACCAGTTCGGCCACGCTGCGCGTATTGGAAAACGGGGCGTTGAAAACCGGAATGCCGCGATCCTGCGCCGCAGCAAGGTCCACCTGGTTGGTTCCGATGCAAAAGCAGCCGATGCCGGTGAGCCGCGGGGCCTGCTCGATCACCCGCGCCGTAAGATGTGTCGCGCTGCGGATGCCGATAAAATAAGCGTCCTGAAGCGCCGCGATCAGATCCGGCTCGCCCAGCGATTTGGGATGAAATTCGAGGTGCGTGTAACCGTCGCGCGCGAAAGCGTCGAGCGCGCTTTGATGAATCCCCTCGACCAGAAGGATTTTGATTCTGCTTTTATCGAGTGAAGTGGCCGCCAACTGCCAGCTTATCAAAGCGCCGAAATGGACCGCACCCCGCTGGAAAAAACGGAAAAAGGGGACAGACTACTCGGTCCCCGCCTGTAAGTTATTCATGCCGGGTGCGACCAAGGCCGTGGACCGAGCGGTCTGTCCCCTTTTTCCGCACCCTGCCAGAAAAAAAAGCCCCACCATCACTGGCAGGGCTTGCGATGAACGTGCTTGTATGGAGAGTCGATCAAACCCGCCGCTGAAGACGGGGTTCACATCTACAGGAGCCTCCGAACCAACCTGCGACAGACCTACACCAGATTCGGAATCTTGATGATCTTCTTCTGAATCGCGTACTGCACCAGCTGAGCCTTATTGTGAATATCCAGCTTGCGCATCAGATTGAACTTGTGCGCTTCCACCGTCTTCACGCTCAGGTTCAGATCGCAGGCGATCTCTTTCACCGAATTGCCCTCGGCGAGCATCTTCAAAACCTCCCGTTCCCGGGTGGTCAGCGTGGCAAACCGCGGCAGCCGGTTCGCCGACTTGATCCGGCTGCGGAAATCGTCCACCAGCTGGCTCAGCATGCGCGGCGAAAGATAGCTGCCGCCGCGGCACACATCGCGCACCGCCGCGACAAGCTGCTGGCTCGGGCTGTCTTTCAACACATAGCCGCTGGCGCCGACCTCCATCCCTTCCACCAGATAATCTTCGTCGTCGTACATGGTCAGGAACAGAACCTTCGTCTCCGGACGGTTCTTTTTGATCTGCCGCGTGGCTTCGAAACTCGAAAGGCCAGGCATGCCGATGTCCATCAGCACCACGTCTGGGCGGACTTCGTTCGCTTTGTCGACGGCATCGCCGCCGTTGGATGCTTCGCCGATCACTTCCATGTCCGGCTCCGCGGAAATTAATGTTCGGATTCCCTGGCGGAACAATGTATGATCGTCCGCGAGCATGATTCGAATCTTGGCCATAAGTTTTTTAAGCCCGGCTTTCTGCCTTAGGCGACTTCACCTACTTACTGATCGGCAGTTCTATGGAAATCTTTGTACCCCTCTTATTACCTTCCGTACGGCTTTCCACTTCGAACTCCCCGCCGAGCAACGCCACACGCTCGCGCATCCCCGACAATCCGAAGGATTCGCGCTTCGCCAGAGCCTCCGTCACGTTGAAGCCGACGCCGTTGTCCTCCACGGTGAGCTTAAGCTTTTGATCGGCGGAGGCTAAGGAAATGTTTACGGTGGTCGCGGACGAGTGTTTCCCGACGTTGTTAAAGCATTCCTGCACAAGGCGATAGGCAATAATTTCGATCTGCTGCGGCAGCGCCCCCATCTTCGACAGTTGCAGGCGCACCCGGCACGGATGCAACCGCTGGAAACGATTGATCAACTGCCGCAGCGCCGCGCCCAACCCCAGCTGCTCCAGCACCGCCGGGCTCAGCGCCGCGATCAGCCGGCGCATTTCCAAAATGGTTCGCTCCGTCAGATCGCGCGCTTCGCGCAATTTCGACCGCCATTCTCCTTCCGATTCCGGCAGCGCCTGCTCGATCAGTTCCATTTGCAGCCGGATGCACAAAAGGCTCTGCCCCGCTTCATCGTGCAACTCGCGGCTGATGCGCCGCCGTTCGATTTCCTCGACGTGCAGCATGTGCTCGGCCAGGCGCCGCACCTGTTCTTCGCGCCGCGCCAGATCTTCCATCAGCCGCGCTTTTTCCGCGGCCATCAGGCATCGTTCCGCCGCCGCCGCCAGCAGATCCTGCTCCCGCGGCAGCCATTCGTAGGCCTTGGCAAATCCGAACTGCATCACCCCGGCGGTGCGCCCATCGGCCGCCAGCGGAATCGACCAGCACGATTTGAAGCGCCGCTGCCAGCTCTCATCGAGCAGCACGCCCGGCGTGCTCGCGTCGCCGTTTAAATGCCGCGGCTTGGATAATTTTTTGATCAGCCCCGGCCGGTTCGGAACCGACAGCAGCGCCGCTTTCGGCGTCCCCGCGCGCAACTCCCAGCAGGAGGAATCTTCGTTCAGCATGTACAGCCGCCCGGCGTCGGCGTGGCACACGTGCACCAGCGATTCCAGAAACCGCCGCAGCAGTTCTTCCAGGTTCCGCGATTCCAGCTCGACCCGAAACAGTTCGTAAAAGGCCTGCGTTTCCGCCTCGCGAACCTGGTAATACGCATTGTTCAGCGTCAAGATCACGCAGAAATGAAGCTGTTCGCGCACCCACTGAAAATTGGAATGCTCGTCCGGAATCAGCGACGCGATCATCGGACCGAGCATCCCGTCATACTCTTCGAGCGCCTCTAAAATCGCGCTCGGAGGCAGATTCAATTTCGCCAGCCGCCGCCCGTTGTATTCCACTTGTTCAATAAACTTGAGCGGGGTCTGCCCGCTCGCCAGAATCAGCGCCGCCGCGCCCGGCGTGATCGCCGCCAGCGCCGTCCGCTGTTTCGGCTGAAATTGCAGCTCGCGCAGCCGGCGCAAAAATCGCCGCTCGATTTTTTCGCTATGCGGCTCGAGCAGCGTGGCCAGCCGGTGCAAATGCTCGCGAAGCTGATCGCTCAGCACGTCTGCCGCGTCGGCGAGTTCCGGGGAAATTTGCGGAGTCTGCACGTCTAGCTCGAGGTGATGAGGCGGCTCCGGCACGGATTGCGAATCCGCCGCGGGTAAGAGCGCACCCCACATCAAACACAGTGATCGGCAGGCTAAGGCTTTCTCTTTAATACCGCGGCCACATCCTGCTGCCCGTTTTCGACCGCCAGGTCCAGCGCCGTTCGCCCCTTCTTATCTTTGATCGAAGGATCCGCGCCGCGCGCCAGCAGCAGCTCGACCACCTCCACCCGGCCCCACGACGCCGCCCGGTGCAGCGGCGTCTCGCCCGATTCCGAATCGCGCGCATTCACATCCGCCCCATGATCGAGCAGCGTTTCCGCCGCCGCGCGCTCGCCCGCCAGCGCCGCATCATGCAGCGCCGTCGCTCCCTGCGCGTTGCGCGAATTGACGTCGGCCTGGTGCGCCAGCAGCAGATTGATCATCTCCACCTGCCCCTTGAGCGCCGCGTCCTGAAGCAGCGTCGTCTCGCCCAGCGGACCCGCCCCCGCAATCAGCATCTTCACTACGTTCGTCTGACCGCGCATCACCGCGTCGCGCAGAACCGCCTTGGTATCGAGCGGCGACCGTACGGCGAGAACCCGCGCCGCCTGCACCTGCCCGAAGCGCAGCGCATCGTCGAGCGCCGTCGCTCCCGATTGATCGCGCACCTCCGTCCGCGCCCCCGCGTCCAGCAGCGCTTGCAACGCCTCCGCCCGATTCTGCAACGCCGCCGCATGCAGCGCCGTCTCGCCGCTATGCGGATTCACGCCGTTCACGTCGGCGCCCTTGGCGATCAGCAGCCGGATCACCGCCGTCTGCCCACTGCGCGCCGCGTCCTCCAGCGGAGTTTCGCCCGCGCCATTCCGCGCCTCGATTTTCGCCCCGTGCGCCATCAGCATCGCCGCAATCCGGCTGTCGCCGGCCGCCGCCGCTTCATGCAGCGCCGTCTGACCTTGATCGTAAACCGCGCGCGCATCCGCCCCATGATCGAGCAGCAGTTCGACCACGTCCACGCGATTGCCGGTCACCGCGTAATGCAGCGGAGTCGCTCCATCGGCGTGCCGCGCGTTCACGTCGGCGCCCATGCGGATCAGATACCCGGCAACCTCGGTTTCCCCGGCCCAGGCCGCATAATCGAGCGCCGTGCCTCCCACGGAATCCTTGGCGTCCACCGGAACGCCCTGGGCGAGCAACTGCTCCACCTGCTTCAGATTGCCCGATCGCGCCGCCTGATGCAGTTCTTCATTGGTCGCGCCCGCGCAACAGAGCGGCGTGCCGAAAATGGCGATCCCGAACGTGGCAAGCAAGGTCCGGAGCATCGGCGGCCCAGATGGCGTCCGCGGCCATCTTGCTCCAGTTTCTCACTTCACGGCAACGCGTGGTCAGGTGCACGTTACAGCCCCGCCAGTCATGGCGGGGGTTCATCGCGAATCAACGCAGATCTCACGCACTTATTTGAGGATCGCGTAATACAGTGACAACAACAAAATCGCGCCATTGAGATCAACCCTGACCAGTATGGGTGCGTGGCGCACGCACTCCTGCGTGCCGCGTCGAGACTCTTCTCGACGCATGGCTGATCGGGCGGAACCAGCGTCGGCAAGAGGGCCGACGCGGCACGCAGGAGTGCGCGCGCCACCAACGGACCGAAGCAGCCGGTTGGATCAAGTATATTAGCGCCCTTTCGTGCGGCGCCCGTGTCCCTCAATTACGCGATCCTCAATAGCCGCGGCCTGGCCCGGCGTCTCCGTGTCAGCCGCGGCGATAAATCGGCAAACCGCGGGCTTCCGCACAACCTCGCGAGAGCGGCCTACTTCATGTCGACGCCGCGCCACTGTGCCACAATAGCCCTCTATGAGGACCCTTATCGCCGCCCTCGCGCTGCTGCTTCCCCTGGCCGCCCAGGACGAAATGGCCCGCGCGCGGCGCATTTCCGCCGAAGCGATCGGCATCGACAGCCACATCGATACCATCCAGCGCGTGGTATTCAGCAACGCCGACCTCGCCACCCGCCTCAACTACGGCCACGTCGATTTTCCCCGCCTGCGCGAAGGTGGAATGAAGGCGCCTTTTTTCGCGCTGTGGGTTCCCGTCTATTATCACGGCGCCGAAGCCGTCCGCCGCACGCTGGACCTGCGCGACGCCATGCAGCGCGTGCTCGACGCCCATCCCGACCAGATCGAGCTGGCTCTGAACGCCTCCGACATCGAGCGCATCGTCAAAGCCCATAAAATCGCCGCGTTTTTGAGCATCGAAGGCGGCCACCAGATCGACGACGACCTGGGCGTTCTGCGCATGTATTACCGCCTCGGCATCCGCGCCATGACGCTGACTCATTTCCGCAACAATGGCTGGGCCGATTCCTCCACCGACAAACCCGCGCACAACGGCCTCACCCCTTTCGGCAAACAGGTGGTTCGCGAAATGAACCGCCTGGGCATGATCGTCGACGTTTCGCACGTCTCCGATAAAACTTTTTACGACGCCATCGCCGTCAGCACCAAACCGGTGCTTCTCTCCCACTCCTCCTGCCGCGCCATTTCCGATATTCCCCGCAACGTCACCGATGACATGCTGCGCGCCATCGCCAGGAACGGCGGCGTCATCGGAATCAATTTCGGCGAAGGTTTCATCAGCCCCAAGGACGCGGCCGCGCTCAGCCGGGCCATCTCCAGCAACTCCGACGCCCCGGATCTGACCGGCCCAGCGCTCGACCAATACGCCGCCGCCGAATACCGGCGGGAGCTGACGCCATTCCACTCCGCCGCGACCATTGAAGACGTCGTCGCGCACATCGATCACGCCGTGAAAATCGCCGGCATCGACCATGTCGGCATCGGCAGCGATTTCGACGGCATCACCGGCCCGCCGCAGGGGCTGGAAGATATTTCGAAAATGCCGTCCCTGGTCGCCGCATTGCTGCGCCACGGCTACAGCGAAGCCGATATCAAGAAAATTCTCGGCGGAAACACCCTGCGCGTAATCCGCCAGGTGACCGGAAACTGAACGCGCCGCGGCCGTGCTCCCGTCCTAAGGTAAAAGTACTAAAACGAAGTAGGGTGAAGTACGGGGTGTTTTTCCTATTTACCTTTCTAAGGCATTTGTTCTAGATTGAGTAGGGTAGCCGTGAACCAACTTCTCATTCAATACTCCTATTTGCAGTTTCTGGATTTCATCACCACGATTGCCTTCCTGCTGCATGGAGTTCGCGAGGGCAACCCCTTGGTGAATCTCGCGTTGCGCTACATTCCCTATCCCCTGGGCGGGCTGCTGCTGGTGAAGGTCGCGGCCATCGCGCTGGGCATCTACGCCTGGCGCCGCGGACGCGAGAAGCTGCTGGTTCGCATCAACATTCTCTTCGCGCTGGTGGTGGCCTGGAATATTGTTTCGCTGATTATCGTCTCCGCCGGTTCGCAGGCGTTCTGAAGCGATGGTCACCGGAACCGTCCGCTCCGACGAAGGCACGCCGATTGAAGGCGTGCTGGTGATGGGCGCGGATCTGAATTATTCCGAGACCGGCGCCGACGGCTGTTTCCGTCTGCCGTGTCCGGAAATGGCCCTGTTTTTCTGGTGCACCGGATTCCTGCCGCGCGCCTGCCCGTTGATTCCCGGCGAAAATCGCATCGAAATGGTGCTGCATCGAACCGTCGCCGCGCGCGCCGCCGGAGCCGGTTCTTAGCCGGCCGGCTCGAGCCGCCAGGCTGGGCTAAATCGGCGCCGCTTACCCGTGAAACTCCTGCCCGAAATCGCGGATACACACCCGATCCGTCGCCTTCCCCGCAGCCTCCAGCAATCGTTCCATCGGCTCGTAGCGGGGCTCGCGGCTCAACTCAAACGTGCGATGATGCACCGGCAGAACCAATTCCGCGCCCGCCTGATTCGCCATCGCCATCGCCTGTTCCGGATTGCAGTGCACCCGAATCCAGGGATCGTACGCCCCGATCGGCATAATCGCCAGATCCACCGGTTTACTCGATCGCACCGCGCGAAATGAATCGGTGTATGCGGTGTCGCCCGCGAACAGCACCCGATACCGGCCCGCCTCGATCAGGTAACCGTTATACGACCGGTACGTATCGCTGCGCATCCGCGCGCCCCAATGGCTCACCTCGATCGCCCGCACCCGCGCCGGACCCACCTGCGCCGGCTCATTCCAGGCCAGCTCCCGCACCGAAGCATAACGATGCACGCGCAGCAGATCGCTGGTATTCGCCGCCGTAATCACGTGCGTCCCGCTATCTTCGAGGGCCCGCAGCGTGGGCAGATCAAAATGATCCATGTGCGCGTGCGAAAGGAGAATCAAATCGGGCCGCGGCAGCTCTTCGATCGGAATCGCCGGCGCCACCAGCCGCTTCAATCCCACCGTCATCACTCCCAGATTCACGCCAATCCGCGTCGACAGCACCGGATCGGTCAGGATCGTGAACCCGTCGATGCTCACGAGCACCGTGGTGTGTCCGATCCAGGTCGTGTGCAGCCCCGTCTGCGGCCACGCGCGCACCTGCGGTTTGCGCGGCGACGGTTCCACCGGACGTTTCCTGTCTTCGCTCATCCTGCGCCAGAACGCCGGCGCACCGCGATAGGCAAACGTCGCCAACCCCGCGATTCCGGCGGCGTTGGTCAAAACACTTCTTCTTCGAACCTCTCTCACTTTGAGTTGCTACTGATCTGACGCGATCGATATGATCCAGGATTCAATGTTATAAACGAGTTCAGTGGCTCCTGCGCCAGAAAAGCCCCGCTTCCGTGAGCGTAACACGCTGGTCTACCGTTTTGCTCACTGGCCCATCTGGATCTTTGTTTTCTTCATCGCTCCCGGGCCGCTCACCTTCGATCTGTTCAATCGCGGCTTCGATTCGCGCATGGCCGCGTGGCTCGGCGCGGTGCTTTTAGGCACCGGAATCGCCGGTCTCCGCGGCCGTCTCCCCGGCGTCGAGCCGCGCCCCTACATTCTTCGCTTCACCGAAGATAAACCGAACCCGCTCTATCGCCGCGTCTGCTACACCGTCGCCTGGAGCGATCTGGTCATCTTCGCCGTCCTCAATCTTTCCGGCCTGGCCTACGCCGTCGCCACCGGCGCCTGGCGGCTGCGCCAGATCTACGATTACGCCTATTTCCCGCTCGCCATCCTACTCTGGATCTGCGGCGCCGCCGGCATTCTTCCGCGCGTTCGACCCTCCACTAAAGGCGAAGGCACGGAGCGCCGCTATTTCTACGGCGCCGTGTGGGCCGTCTGCGCCGCCGAACCCATCCTCGGCCTGCTCTGGAAAACCTTGCCCCGATCGCATCAGACCGATCTCCTCGATCTCACCGTCTTCCTCGCCATCCTCGCCCTCGTCGGCTGGATCGCGCATCTGGGAAAGCTCCCGCGCACCCGCGAAATCGTCGACGGCGAGTGGGCGGTCTCCGATTGATCGCGGCCGCGGCTTTTCTCGCGCTCATTTTCGCCGCCGCTTTCATCTATCAACACCACGGCAAATCGCGCGACGCGCGCCGCTTCCCCGCTCCCGGCGAGCTCATCGATATCGGCGGCATCCGCCTGCACGCGCATCTCAGCGGAACCGATCATTCCACCCCGCCGGTGATTCTCGAAGCCGGCATCGGGGCGACCTCGCTGAGCTGGGCGCTGGTCGAAAACCAGATCGCGAAATTCGCGCCCGTCCTCAGCTACGATCGCGCCGGCCTCGGCTGGAGCGATCCTTCGCCGCAGCCTCGCGCCGTCCCCCGCGTAGTCCCGCAACTCGTCGACGAGCTGCGCGCGCTTCTGACCACCCGGCGCGTCCCCGCTCCGCGCATCATCGCCGCCCACTCCTTCGGCGGATTGATCGCGCTCGATTACGCCGCGCGCTTTCCCGCGGAAATCGCCGGTCTGGTGCTGATCGATCCGGTCGGCGCCACCGAATGGGCCGATCCTTCACCCTCTCACCGCGCCATGCTGCGCCGCGGAATTTTTCTCGCGCGCTGCGGCGAAGCGCTGGCGCGAATCGGCGTCGTCCGCTTCACCCTGAATCGTCTTTCCTCCGGCGCGCGCCGCCTGCCGAAACTGATGGCCCGCGCCACCAGCGGGCGCTCCGGCCGGGCCTTCACCGAACGAATGGTCGGCGAGATTCAAAAACTGCCGCGCGAGCTGTGGCCGCTGGTGCAGGCCCACTGGAGCGATCCCAAATGTTTCCGCGCCATGGCCCGTTATCTGCAATCGCTGCCCGCCGGCGCCGCGGCCGTTCTGCGCGAAACCACCTCCATCGGCGCGCCGCTGATCGTTTTATCCGCCGCCAACTCGAGCCCCGCCCAGCGCGCCGATCATCAGCGCCTCGCCCATCTCTCGCCGCGCGGCCACGTCGAAATCGTCGAAGGCGCAAATCACTGGATCCAGCTCGATCGTCCCGAAATCGTCGTTCGCGTCATCCGCGAGATCATTGGCGCGAGATAATTTTCAAATGACCGATCCCGCGCCCGTCCTCGATCTGATCGAAGCCTTTCGCCGCTCCAAAACCATGTTCGCCGCCGTCGCCCTCGGCATTTTCGACGGAGCGCGCCCCTCCGCCGCCGCGCTCGATCGTCTGCTCGAAGCCTGCACCGCCCTCGGGCTGCTGGAAAAACGCGGCGCCGAATTCGTCAACACCCCCGTCGCCGACGAGTATCTGCGCAGCTCCAGCCCGCGCTCGCTCGCCGGCTATATTCGCTACTCCAATTCCGCGCTGTATCCCTTATGGGCGCATCTCGAAGAAGCGGTCGTCGAAGGCGGCAATCGCTGGGAGCAAACCTTCGGCACGTCGGGCAGCCTGTTTTCGCATTTCTTCAAAACCGACCGCGCCCGGCGCGATTTCTTAAGCGGAATGCACGGCTTCGGCGTGCTCAGCTCGCCGGCGGTCGTCGGCGCCTTCGACCTGTCCCGTTTTCACCGCCTGGTCGATCTCGGCGGCGGCACGGGACATCTCGCCCTGGCCGCGAAAAACCGTTATCCGGACCTGAGCGTCACGCTTTTCGATCTGCCCGAAACCATCGAAGTCGCGCGCGAATACACGCTAGACCAGGTGCAACTGATCGCCGGCGATTTTTTCGTGGACCAGCTTCCGCCCGCCGATTTATACGCCGCCGGCCGCATTCTGCACGACTGGAGCGAAGAAAAAATCCGCCGTCTGCTGGCCCGCATCCATGCCGCGCTGGCCCCCGGCGGCGCGCTGTTGATCGCCGAACGCATTCTGCGCGAGGACCGCACCGGTCCGCTCGCAACCCACATGCAATCCCTCAACATGCTGGTCTGCACCGAAGGCAGGGAGCGCACCCTCGCCGAATATTCCGCGCTGCTTCGCGAGGCCGGATTCCAGAACATCGAAGGCCGACTCACCGGCGCGCCGCTCGACGCCATTCTGGCCTTCCAATAACACGGTCCCCAGGCCCCCGATCTCGGGCCCTTGCAATCAGATCCCAGTTCGTCCCAGCCACGCCTTTTCGCCAGTCGCCTATCCTTCGCTTGAGAACCGGGTTCTGAAGTTGTATTGCAGTGGTACTGAACTCGCGGCGGCCGTCAACGCCTCGCGGTGTCAGCTATACGCATGGCATCGACGCGAGATGGGAGGGGTTGCTGAAAAACCGGAAGACCAGATCCATCCTGGTGATCCCAGGTGGGGCAGGCTCCCAGCCTGCCTTTCGTCCGTTTTTTCAGCATCCCCTCCGGCGTCGAATCGATTCGGCAAACTTCCGGCGGTCGTACGCAAGGCGATCGTGCGGGAAATCAGAAAGAAGTGTTTCGAAAGCGGAGAAAATGGAGGCCCGCCATCCAGCGGAAACCGAGATCCTCGCGCTAGATAACTTCTCAATCCACCGGCGGCCGGAAGATCGGCAGCGATCGACACGCCTGGCGACAAGTCCAGAAGCCCCGGCCGCCCGCAACGCCTCACCCGTAGTGTCGATGATATGATCAACCATCATGCACCGCCTGTTTCTCGCCGCCCTCGCCGTCGCCGCGCTGGCGCAATCTCCGCCCGATCCGCAGGCCGCCGCCCGCTATGCCGCCGCGGACATTCGGGTCCAAGCCGTCGGCATTATTTATAACGCCGGCCTGGTCGATCTCGCCCACGCCTACAGCACCCAGACCGGCAAAAAAATCGAGATCCAGATGGGCATCATGGGCGCGGCGATGAACACCATCAAAACCGCCAATCCGCCCGCGGACGTGGTCATGCTCCCGCTCGATCAGATGGGCACTCTATCGCTTCAGGGCGGCATTCTCCCGGGAACGTTTTTCCCGCTGGGCCGTTCGGAAATGGGCCTGGCCGTTCGCGCCGGCGCGCCGCATCCCGACATTTCGACGGTCGAAAAACTGGCCGCCGTGCTGCGCGGCGCAAAACAGGTGATGCGCTCCAATCCCGCGCACGGCAGCATGGTGGCCAAAGTGATCGAGGATAAAGTCATCCAGCGCCCCGAATTCGCGGGCGTTCACAGCGTGATCAGCCTGCATGGCGAAGGCGGCCAGGCGCTGGCGCGCGGCGAAGGCGACATGGCGATTCAAGCCATCTGCGAAATTCTTCCGCACCAGGAAATCGAGCTGGTCGGCCCGCTGCCGGACGAGCTCGGCGCGTGGATCGACATGGCCATCGCCGTGAACGCCCGTTCCGCGCATCCGGAAGCCGCGCGCGCCTTTATCCAATACCTGCTGCGCCCCCAATCGAAACCCATCTGGACCGCGAAAGGCCTGGAGCTTTTCAACTGATCATCCGGTTTGCACCTTCGGCGTACCGCCCTCGGCGAACTTCAGCTTGACCTGCTTCCCCACCGCGTCATGCAGCGCGCGCAGAATCTCGTTGTCCATTTCCGCCGCGCGCGAAAGCTCCGCCGGATAACGCACGATGTATTGCAGACCGCCGTCGACGAAGCGCAGCCGGGTTTCCGGTTCCGGGGGCTGGATGTGCATGTCCACGGATTGCTCCAGGCTGCGGAACTGCTGTTGCAGGTCGGTCCGATATTCGGCGAAGAACGCCTCTACCGCCGCGTTCAGCGTGTTCTCGACCAGCTGAAAATCGCTGTCCGAGGTCAACGTCAGCACCGCCGTGTGCCACACGTAATCGATTCCCGGCATCTGCTTGTAGAACGCCGACGGCTGGAAAATCACCGAATTGGAAAACACCACCACCCGTCCGGTGGCGTGCAGATCCGGGCCCGCGCCGGCCAGCTCCGATAAATAAATCCGCACCAGGCCGATCTCGATCACTTCGCCGGTCACGCCCGAGATCGTCACCCGGTCGCCCACCCGAATCCCGTAGCGTCCGATCAGGAAAAAGTACGCGACCACGGAAAGAATCGGGCTTTGCAGCGCCACCGCGACGCCCGCCGTCACGAACCCGGCATAGGTCGCCAGCGATCCCAGCTCGCTCACGAACCAGAACACAATCGCCAGCACCACCGCGGCCGCGATCACCACCCGCCGCAGCAGCAGAAATTGCCGCCGCCGCCGCGCATCGCGAACGTAGCGGAAGGTCGCGCGGCGCCACAATTCCCCGACGAACAGCACCAGGAAAATCACGATCGCCAGCGTCACCGCCTGGATCAGCAAATAACGCGCGGCGCGCGAGGAGGCCTGGTCGAGCGTGGCGATCGATTCCTGCAGGTAGCTTTGGGCCGTGCCCACCGCGATGCCTTCTTCGCGCAGCGGCACGATCGCCGTCGAAAGCTGTTTGAAGCGCGCCGCCAGACCGCTCAACTGCTGCTGCGCCGCGGCCAGCTGCGCCGGGTCCTGGGCGTTCAGCTTGTTGGTGATCTGGTCGCTGCTCTGGATCGATTCGCGCGCCTGCGCCGCCAGCGGAGCTTTCAATTTCTCGATGTTCGTCGCCAGCGCCTGCGTGCTGTTCAGCAGATCGCCCAGATGGGCGCGGTTGCTGTGATTATTGAACAGCTCGCTCGCCAGCGACATCACTCCCGCCGATTCGGGAGAAAAGGCCTCCGCCGAGGCCTCGTTTTTTGGGTTCGCCGCGGCCGGCGCCGCTTTGCCCTGCACTTCCGGAATACTGCGCTCCAGCTCGTCGATCTGCGCCAGAAGCGTTCCTCCGTCGGAACCCATCGCGCCGGTGAAATTCACCAGGTTTTGGACGGTCGTTTGAATTTCCCGGGCCAGTTCCAGCGCGGCGTTCAGCTCATTTCTTTGGGCCTCAAGAACGGTCCGCTGCTTGCCGAAGGATTTGGGAATTTCCGCATTGATCTTGGCGATTTGCGCCTGGACGCCGGCCACGCGATCCGCCGCGCCGGCCGAGGCCTGCTGCAAACTCCCGGAAGCCGCCGCGCTGGGCGATCGCTTGCCCTCCCCCAGCAGCCCCGCTTCGGCGCGCGCGAAGGTAAACGCCAGTTGCAGCGCCTGGAGCGACGTCGCATGCAGATTGTCGCTGATCAGAACGTCGATGGTGGGCGGCGAAACCGAACTGAGGTCGCGATACCAGGCGATCGCCTGCTCCAGATGGGCGATGACGGTTTGCGGGGTCAGGGTCGCCGGCGGCGAAGCGGAGAAGGCCGTCGCCCACAATGCCAACCACAACCCGGCGCCCCGTCCGAACCTCACGTTACCAGAATAGCCCGGCAACGGAACTTGCCACCGACGGAAAGCGTAACAATGTTGGAAGAGAGGTTTTTTTATGTTCTGCACGCGATGCGGCGTTTCTCTTGATGACAAGGCGAAATTCTGTTCGCAATGCGGCGCGCCGTCGGCGGCGAATGCCTATTCGGCGCCGGCGCCATATCCGAAGCTCAGCCGGCCGCGCGAGGATCGCAAAATCGCCGGCGTCTGCGCGGGATTGGCTCGCTACATGGGGGTGGACGTAACGCTGGTGCGGCTGATCGCGCTGATCATGATTTTCTGGCCGATCGGCATCGGCCTGATCGGTTACATTGTCGCCTGGATCGTGATGCCCAACGATCCGCTGCGTCTGCCGGAGCCCGCCCCGCTGCATTCACAGCCGGCCGGCGGCCACGTGTAGTAAGCCGCGCGCCCCTAGCGTAAGCCGTCAGGCTTGCGCTGTTGGTAGCCCGCTTTGGAGACGCGCACAACGCAAGCCTGACGGCTTACGCCACTTGACGCGGCGCCGGTCAGACCAGCGCGGCCGCGACGGCCGCGGTTACCGGCTGCGGCGGCGGATCGAATTTTACGCTGACCAGTTTGGACACGCCCGGCTCCTGCATGGTGACGCCGTAGAGGGCCGCGGCGGCTTCCATGGTTCGCTTGGCATGGGTGATCACGATGAACTGGGTCTCCTCCGACATTTCCCGGATCAGCCGGGTGAGGCGCTGAATGTTCGGCTCGTCGAGCGGCGCGTCCACTTCATCGAGAATGCAGAAGGGGCTCGGCGTGTAGCGGAAAATCGCCATCAGCAGCGCCATCGCCGTCAGCGATTTTTCGCCGCCCGACAAAAGCAGAACATTTTGCAGCCGCTTGCCCGGCGGAGAGGCGACAATGTCGATGCCGCTTTCGGCGAGATTCGATTCGTCGGTCAGCCGCATTTCGCCGGAGCCGCCGCCGAACAGCGTCTGGAACATTTTGCGGAAATGATCGTTGATGCCGTCGAAGGCTTCTTTAAAGCGGCGGCGCGATTCCTGGTCGAGCTCCTGAATCGCTTTTTCGGTGTCGCGAATGGAGTCGAGCAGATCCTGGCGCTGCGTGTTTAAAAACTCGTAGCGCTGCTGCGCTTCCTGGAATTCTTCGAGCGCCTGCGCATTCACCGGGCCCAGCGCTTCGATTTTCGCGCGCACCTCCTGATACCGCTGCTCCGCTTCGGCGACCGCGGATTCGTCGAGCGATTCTTCGCCGCCGGCCACTTCGCCCGCGGCGAGATTCAATTCCTTACGGCTGGTTTCGTCCAGATATTTTAATTCGGCTTGCTTCTTGACCAGCTCCAGCTCGATTTCGCTGCGTTTTTCGTGCGCGGCCTGCAAGTCGATGCGCAGCGCTTTCAGCGAATCGTCGAGCGCGGCGAGCGCGGCGCGGCGCCCGGTTTCTTCGGCCGCCAGACGCTCCACGGCTGCCCCGGCTTCGGCGGATAGCCCGGCCAACTCGCCGGCGCGTTTATCGAGCTCGATATTGTCGGAAAGAAGGCGCGCGCGATCGACGCCCATGCGCTCCATTTCGCGGGCCAGTTCTTCGCGGCGCGCGGTTAATTGACGAAGCTGCGATTCCAGCCGCGCGACGGAGCTTTTTTCCGAGCGCGCGCGCTCTTCCAATGCAGCCAGCTCCGCGCGAATCGCGGAATGCTCTTCGAGAACGCGATGAGCGTGGGTTTGCAGCTGCTCGAATTCGCCGCGCGCGATTTCGAGCGATTTTTCCTGATCGAAACGCGCCTGCTCTTTTTCGGCGACCAGCGCCTGGTTCTGTTCGCGCTGCGCGCGGCTGCGCTGATCCTCGCGCGCCAGGCGCTCCAGCTCCAGCCGCGCGACCGAAAGCCGCGAGCCGGCGCGCGCGGTTTCTTCGGCCAGCTTGCGCTGCTCATGATCGAGCGCCAGCGCGTCCTTTTCCTGCGCCTGCTGTTCCGAGCGGAGCGATTCCAGATTTTCAACGAGCCCGGCGGCGGCCCGCTCCAGCGCTTCAAGCTCCGAAGCGGCTTCATCGGCTTCGCGCTGCCGCGCTTCCACCTGGGAACTTAATTCGCGCAGCTCGCGCTTGAGCGCCAGCGGTCCGCCGACCGATTTTCTGCCGCCGCTGACCGCGTGGCCGTGATAGCTGACGCCGTCCTGCAATAGAAAATAGCAGTCGGGATTGGCGGTCGAAAGCGCCTGCGCCGCGCCGCGGTCGGAAACCAGAAAACAGCGCGCCAGGCGCGGCAGCAAACCCTGCGGAGCCTGCGCGAACCCGTTGGTCAGGCGCAGCGTGTCGCGCAAGCGGCCGACGATTCCGGGATGCGCGGAAAGATCCGGCGCCAGCGGAGACGCGGCGCTCGCTTCGGGATGGACCAGGAACGTGGCGCGGCCGTCGGATTGGGCGCGCATCAATTCCACGCCGCGGTCGGCTTCATTCCAGCCGTGCACGACGACATATTCGAGCTCTTCGTGCAAAAATTCCTCGCACGCTTTTTCCCACGCCGGATCGGCGACCTCGACGAAATCCGCCAGCACGCCGGAGGGTTTGAAGCCTTCGATCTGGCCATGTTCCAGGCCCAGAAAAAGACGCTTCACCGATTCGGTGGTGTAGGCGCGGTGCGAAAGAATTTCTTCGAGCGAATCCTTGCGCGCTTTCTGGCGCGAGAGCGCGGCGCGGGTTTGTTCCAGGCGCTGGCGGACGGCGACGGCGCGCGTCTGGCGATCCTTGATTTCTTCTTCGAGGCGGCGGCGCTGGTCGGCCAGCGATTCGAGCGCAAGCTGGCGGCGGCTGAGTTTTTCCGACAATTCCGCTTTGACGTGGTCGAGGCGCGCCAAGTCGCCAGCGGCGCTCTCTTCTTCCTTGCGGGCGCGGGTGGAATCGCGCTCGATGGCGGCGAGATATTCGTCGATCTGGGCAAGCTGGTTGCGCAGCGTGGAAGCTTCGCCGAGCAGGCGCAGCACCTGCTGGCGGGATTGTTCGATGGCGCGCTCGCGTCCGCGCAGGCCGTCCTGCAAGGAGTCGCGTTCGCGCGTTTTTTCGTCAAGCCGGGTACGCAGCGCGGCGCTTTCGCTGTCGATCGACGCCACGGCTTCGGTGTGGACGGCCAGTTCCGCCGCTTCGCGCTCATGCCGTGATTCGAGCTGCTGGGTTTCGCTTTCCCCGGCGGCGAGGCGATCGTCGATGGCGCCGATCTGGCGGGCCTGCAATTCCAGCCGCCCGCGGGTGCGCTCGGATTCGAGATTCAATTCGGCGACGCGGGAGCGCGCGGCGGTCAGCTCGGCTTCAGTGCGGTAACAGGCTTCCTGCGATTGGGTGTGCTCCTGCTCCTGCTGGTGGACGTGCGCGGAAAGATTCTGATGCGCGGCCTGCGCCTGGCCCAAATCGAGGGCCAGCCTGGCGGCTTCGCGCTCCAGCATCTGGAACCGGCCGGAAACGGCGCGCTTCAAATGGGCCAGCATTTCGCCGCGCAGTTCTTCATAGCGCCGCGCTTTCGAGGCCTGGCGCTTCAGCGAATTCACCTGGCGTCCGACCTCTTCGAGAATGTCGAAGACGCGGGAAAGATTCTGGCGCGCGCTTTCAAGTTTGGCCTCGGCCAGGCGCTTGCGCGTTTTGTATTTGCCGATTCCGGCGGCTTCTTCGATGATGGCGCGGCGATCGGCCGGCTTGTTCGAAAGAATCTGGCCGATGCGGCCCTGCTCGATGATGGCGTAACTTTCCGGACCGAGACCGGTGCCGCTGAACAGATCCTGAATATCGCGCAGACGCGCGTGGCGGCCGTCGATCAGGTATTCGCTTTCGCCGGAGCGATAGAGACGGCGGGTGATGGTGACATCTTCGCGCTGGGGGTGCCCGTTGCCGTTGCCATTTCCGTGGCCATTTCCATTGATGGGGGTGTGCGCGGCCGGGTCCGCCATGGTGAGCGTAACCTGAGCCATTCCTAAGGGTTTCCTCTCACGGGTACCGGCGAAAATCACGTCCTCCATGCGTGCGCCGCGGAGGTTCTTCACGCTTTGTTCGCCCAGGACCCAACTGATCGCGTCGCTAAGGTTGGATTTGCCGCATCCGTTGGGTCCGACGATGGCCGCGATGCCGGAGCCGTAGAAACGCATTTCGGTGCGCTCGTAAAACGATTTAAAACCCTGGATATCGACCCGTTTGAGCTTTAACAAAGTACAGCCCTCCCAATAAAAGACGTAGCGCCGGGGGAGTGTAACCATCCTAAAACGATCGCCTGAAAAAGTAAAGTACATACACAGAATATTGTGGTCAATCTGGAATCGACACAATATGTCGTAGGCGAGAGGAGTCCGGTGGTTATGGTACTCCTCCAGCATCATGATAAGTCCAATTAAACCAACGACCTAGATCTTCCGGGGCAGTACGAAACGGGCTTTTTTTGGGTTTGCTTTTGTGGTAGTCTGTCATCGGAGAAACGTTAGAAAGAAACACTTAATCGGCGTGCAGCGAAAACCTTAATTTGCGGAGAAAGTCGGGGGAGAAATGAAGTCGGCAATTTGCATTTTGGTCGGAGTATTGACGGCCACCATCGCGTCGGCAGACGCGGTGACCTTGTCGAGCGGTGCGGGCGCGTATGCGTTCTCTTCGGTTTTTAACGGCACTACACAATCGAGTCCGGCGGCATATACGAGTACAACGCAGCTGCTGTCGGGAGACCCGTTCTGGGATAACTATTCGACGGATACGGCCGCGGAGACGGGCCTGTGTACGTCGAACTGTAGCAGCCATGATATGAATATCGGTTACATGCTGAGCGGCACGGGTGGATTTGCGGGGGACAATGTGTTCGGAGGGATGGACTCGGTCGCGACAGCCTACCTGAACGCCAACGGGTCTGACCCGTCGTCGTTCACGTTCAGCGACAATCCCGCCCAAACTTATGACGTGACGTTGCTCGGAGCGTTCAGCGGCAACAGCAATTCACTGGCGTGGGGCACGCAGTTCGGGATTTACTACGTCGTCGGCGGCGTGATGATGTATGAGGAACTTTACGGTCCGGGGGCAAATTCGTACAGCGACACGGTACCGATCGATATCGCCAGCATCCAGGACAGCGGAGCATCGGTGATCGGATTTTACGCGACCGTGTGCAACTATGACGCGACCGCAACGGTAGGGACGACGCCCGAGGGGACTACCACCCCCGCGCAGTGCGGCGCAACAACCTACTACAGCAATTCACTGCTGAATACGGGCTTC
This sequence comes from Bryobacteraceae bacterium, assembly GCA_035507655.1. Classification (GTDB taxonomy): domain Bacteria; phylum Acidobacteriota; class Terriglobia; order Bryobacterales; family Bryobacteraceae; genus Palsa-187. The sequence continues at coordinate 29,344 of DATJNW010000108.1, forward strand.
ATCGTCAATAACGAATCGTCCTATTACGACGGCGGGGCGTACAACCATTTTTCGTTGTTTGGATTAACTTCCAGCCCGAACAATGACTTCGTGGTCGCCTTTAAGGATGGCCCGCTGACCACCGAAGGCCTGGGCGATTTCAACGACGTCGTGGTCGAATTTGCCGATCCCTCTTTCCAGACGCCGGAGCCGGCTTCGCTGGGGATTGCGGGCCTGGGACTGGTCCTACTGGGAATCAAGCGGCGTCGTTTGCACCGGTCATAATTCCGGCAAGACAGAAATCGGCCACCGGGATTAAACCGGTGGCCGAAACTGTTTTCCGGGTTGATTTAAGCCGTTGCGGCGCCGCCGGAGAGCTTTCTCGCCACAGCCAGGGCCGATTCGTAATTGGGGTGGTCGGCCACTTCCTTAACGTACTCGACGTGACGGATGTTATTTTCCTGGTCGAGCACGAAAATGGCGCGGCTGAGGATGCGCAGTTCCTTGATGAGGGTGCCGTAGTGCTCGCCGAAGGAGCCGCTGCGGTGGTCGGAGAGCATTTTGACGTGATCGACGCCGAAGGCGCCGCACCAGCGTTTTTGCGCAAAGGGCAGATCCATGCTGACGGTATAAATGCTGACGCCGGGGAGTTTTCCGGCTTCCTCATTGAAGCGCTTGGTCTGGGCGTCGCAAACCGGGGTATCGAGCGAGGGTACGACGCTGAAAATGCGCACGCCGTGGCCGGTCGCTTCGAGGTTGACGGGTTTCAACGAATCATCGACGGTTTGAAAATCGGGCGCGTGGTCGCCGGATTTCAGCTCCGGGCCAATCGCCGTGAGGGGGTTTCCCCTGAGAGTGGTTGCTCCTGGTCTTTCCATATAAGGTCCATTGTATCGATGATCGGCGCGGCGAAGAGAAGATGGGGTAGTGCCTTCTGCGTTGATCCTGAAGCGTGGAGAGCCCCCGCCATGACTGGCGGGGCTGTAGTACCCGTTATGGCCCCGCCAGTCATGGCGGGGGGGCGCAGCCCGAATCAACGCGCTCAAAGCTGGGATTCGAGCGTGGCGGATTGGGTGACGGGAAGGCGGCAGGCGTAGTTTTCGCAGACGTAGGCAGTCGGCTGGCCATCGAGCGGGGGCATCGGCTGGGGGGCTTCGCGGGAGAGAAGAATCACGGCCGAGGGAAGGAAATGACGGCGGAGGGCGCGAAGCATTTCCGGATCGGGCGCGGTGAGGACAATTTCCCTGGGACGGTCGAGAGCGAAGGCCAGGGCCACCAGCATCTGCGGAACGCCGGCGCCGGCGGAGTTGAGGCGCGAGGCGAAGGCTTCGAGAGTACGGCCGGCGGCGCGGCGGAAATCGTCGCGTCCGGTGATGCGCGCCAGGCGCAGCAAAACCAGCGCGAGGATCGAATTGCCGGAGGGTTCGGCTCCGTCGTAATCGTCCTTGAGGCGGAGAATCAGGACGCCGGAGGCGGGCGTGCTGAAAAAAGCGCCGTTTTCGCGATCCTCGAAAAGCTCGATGGCGCGTTCGGCCAGGAGCACGGCGAAATGAAGATCGGCGGCGTCAAAGGAAGTTTCGTACAGATCGAGCAGGGCGTTCGAGAGGAACGCGTAATCGTCGAGGAAGCCGTCGATGGCGGATTCGCCGTCGCGGAAGCGGCGCAGCAGCGTGGAGCGCGAGGGGTCCCACAGATTCTGGCGGAGGAACGCGGCGGCCGATTGGGCGGCGTCGAGATAGCGCGGCTCCTCGAGGATCTGCGCGCCTTTGGCGAAGGCCGAAATCATCAGCGCGTTCCAGGCGGTGAGGATCTTATCGTCGAGGTGGGGGCGCGGACGGGCGCCGCGCACATCAAACAATTTGGCTGACGATTGTTGCAGGCGTTCCCGAACCTGGTCCGGCGCCAGAGCAAAGCGCTGCGCGGTTTCTTCGATCGAATGAGCTTCGAAAAGAATGTTGCGGCCGGGAAATTCACCGTGCGGATCCTCTTCAACGTTGCCGTTCTCTTCGACGCCGAAGCGGAAGCAGAACATTTCGGAATCCGGCCCGGCGAGCGCGGCGTCGATTTCGGCGCGAGTCCAGACGTAGAACGCGCCTTCGCGCTGTTCGTGAGGATGGGCGGCGTCCGCGGCGCTATCGGCGTCTTCGGCGGAAAAAAACGCGCCGGCGGGATGGGCCAGGTCGCGCTGGACGTAGGAAAAAATATCGCGCGCGACCGCAGCGTAGCGGCCCTCGCGGGTGATCTGGAACGCTTCGAGACAGGAAATCGCGAGCTGGGCCTGATCGTACAGCATTTTTTCGAAATGCGGAACGAACCAGCGATCGTCGACGGAGTAGCGATGAAAACCGCCGCCCAAATGATCGTGCATGCCTCCTTTGGCCATCTCGCGCAGCGTGGCGAGCACCATGTCGAGAGCTTCCTGATTGCCGGCGGCGGCGTGATAACGAAGAAGAAAATTGTGGACGCTGGGGCGCGGGAATTTCGGCGCGCCGCCAAATCCGCCATGGCGCGGATCGAACATGCGGCGGAAAGCGTAGTAACCGGCTTCGAGCGCGTCGGGGCCTGGCTGCGGGCCGGCATCGGATTGAGTGGCGTATTGCGTGAGGCGGGAAAGAATCTGCGCGCCGGATTGCTCCATGCCGCGCGGATCCTGATGCCAGGCGGCGGCGAGATTTTCTAAAATGGCGCGGAATCCGGGGCGGCCGTAACGGTTATCGGGCGGGAAATAGGTTCCTCCGAAAAAAGGTTTACGCCGCGGCGTCAAGAATACGGACATGGGCCAGCCGCCGCTGCCGGTGGAGGCTTGCACGAAGAGCATGTACACGCGATCGACGTCGGGACGCTCTTCGCGATCGACTTTCACCGGCACGAAACTCGCGTTGAGCACTTCGGCGATGGAGGGATTTTCGAAGGATTCGCGCTCCATCACGTGGCACCAGTGACAGGTGGAATAGCCGATGGAAAGAAAGATCGGCTTGTTTTCGCGCTCGGCTTTGGCGAAGGCTTCCTCGCCCCAGGGATACCAGTCGACCGGATTTTCGGCGTGCTGCAACAGGTAGGGACTCTTTTCGCGGGCGAGGCGGTTGGGCATGAAGGCAGACCTATTGTATCGCGCGCTATAGTCGGGGGATGCGCGCGGCGTATGTGTTTTGCGGCATGGCGGCGCTGGTGATGGCGACGCGGCTGATGCATTCGCACGCGCTGTGGGCCGACGATAATTTACCGCTGGCGGCGGCGATGCAAGTGGCCCGCGGCAAGACGCTGTATCGCGATGTGTGGTTCGATAAACCTCCGCTGGCGGCGTGGATCGATCTGTTGTGGGGCGCACGCGCGGGGGTGTGGCTGCGCCTGGCGGGCGCGGTCTACGTGATGGCGGCCGCGGCGATGGCTTATTTGGCGGCCGCGGCCCGATGGTCGCGGCGGGAGGGTTTGCTGGCTGCGATTTTCGCGGCGTTTTTCCTGACCTTCGGGCTGGGCAGCGCGGTGATTCCGCTGGCGTCGGACATGCTGCTCATTCTTCCGCACCTGGCGGCGATTTATTTTGCATGGCGCGGGCGGGCGTGGTGGAGCGGGATCGCGTGCGGCGTGGGATTGCTGTGCAGCTCCAAGGCGGTGTTCGTTGTGGCGGCGTGTTTGTTGTGGCAATGGCGCGCCGCGCCGCTTTTATTGGCCGGATTCGCGGCGCCGAACCTGCTGGTGTTGGCGTGGATGGGATGGCATGGGTCGGCTGGCGATTATTATCGCGAGGCCTGGGAGTGGGGATCGATTTATGCGGCCAATACATTTATCGCGCATCCTGTTTTAGAGGGATTCAAGCGCACGGCGGATTTTTTAGGGTTCGATGCGGCGCTGGCGGTTGGGGCGATTGTGGCGCTGTGGCGAAAAATGGAATGGCGGATGGCGGCGTGGATCGCGTTGGCTTTCGCGGGGGTGCTTTTGGGGCTGCGATTTTTTCCGCGCTACTATTTTTTACTGCTGCCGCCGTTGATTATTTTGGCGGCGCGAGGGTGGTCGACGGCGGAGCGCGCGTGGATCCTGATGATCGCGCTGCTGGCGATTCCGGCGGTGCGGTTCGCGCCTTCCTATTTTGCGTTGAGTACGTCACGCGATCTGGCGATCGACCGCGACAGCCGCTCGGCGGGGCTGCGATTACGCGAGCTGGCGCGTCCGGGCGAAACGCTGTTTGTCTGGGGATTCCGGCCGGACATATTTATATATTCGGGACTGCCGGCGGGGACGCGATTTTTAGAGAGCCAGGCGATTTCGGGCGTGTTGGCGGACCGGCATTTGTTTTCGGACGAAGAGATCGCGCCCGATTTTACGGCGCCGAATCGCGAGGAGTTGGCGCGATCGCGGCCGGCCTGGGTGGTGGACGGGCTGGGCGTTTTGAATCCGCGGCTGGCGCTGACGCGGACGCCGTATCTGGAAACGTGGTTCGCGCAGTATAAAGAGGCCGCCCGGACAGAGTTTTCGATCCTGTATCGCTTGCGCTAAACTCACGGGGTGGATCGGAAAAGAAGACCGGAGTCAGGAGTCAGGAGCCAGAATGCGGCGGCTCTGCTACTGGTCTGCTGTTTCCTTTTTTCCTGTTCCCGGACGCCGCAGCGATCGTTGACGGTTGCGGTGAACGCGGGCGTGGAGGGAACGGCGCTCAAGGCGGCGGCGCAGGAATGGGGCGCGGCGCATGGCGTGCACATCGAAGTGGTGGAGCTGCCGTACGCCAATCTGTTCGAGAAAGAACAGCTCGATTTGAGCAGCCAGACGGGCGCTTATGACGTGATCATGCTCGACGATCCGTGGTTTCCGAGCATGGCGGGGGATCTGGCCAAGCTGCCGCGCCCGCCGGATTCCGATTTTGTCACGTCGTGTTTGAATGTCTGCCGGAATCCGTATCAGACGGGCGAGTATCTTGCGCTGCCGTATGTGGGAAACGCGCAGCTTTTTTTCTATCGCAAGGATTTGTTCGAGAAATATAAGCTGGGTCCGCCGCAAACCTGGGACGAGGTTCTGGCGGCGGCGAAAAAAATCGGCGCGGGCGAAAAAATGTACGGCTATGTGATGAGGGCGGCGCCGGGAAACGCGGTGGTGGCCGATTTTATGCCGCTGCTGTGGGCCTTCGGCGGCGACGTGATCGACGCCACCGGAAAAGTGGTGTGCAATTCGCCGGCGGCGGTGGCGGCGCTGCGGTTCATGCTGGAGTTGGGAAAATATTCGCCGCCGGGATACGCGGGATTCAACGCCGACGAGGTATCCGCTCACCTGCTCGAAGGCGATGCGGCGATGAGCATCAACTGGCCGGCGTGGATTGCGGCGATGGACGATCCGGCGAAATCGAAAGTGGTGGGAAAGATCGAATTTTCGCCGATGCCGTCGGAACGCAAGCCGGGGGTGGGCGAATTGGGCGCGTGGCTGGTGGCGGTGCCGAAGGGATCGAAGCATGGCTCCGACGCGTTCGACTTTATTTACTGGGCGACCGAGCCGGCGCAGATGAAAGAAGCGGCGCTGCGCGGGAATCCGCCGACGCGGCGCAGCGTTTTTGAAGCGCCGGATTTGATCGCGAAATTTCGCGCGTTCCCGGCGCAGCTGGCGTCGCTTGAAGCGGCGCGGCCGCGGCCCCGAACGGCGCAGTGGAACGAGATCGAGAACAGTTTCGGCATTTATTTATCGAAGGCCAACGCGGGGGCCATGGATCCGCTTCAGGCGATGCTGGCGGCGGCGGAAGCGATCGGCACAATTCTGGAGCGCCATTGAGCGTTATCGCGGCGCCAGCGCGCGGGCGGCGCGTCCCGGAGGGGTTCTGGTGGGTTTTTCCGTCGATCCTGGTGCTGCTGGCGTTGTCCATTTATCCGTTGCTGTATGCGGTGAAGCTGAGCCTGGCGGATCGCCGGAATTTCACGCGATTGCTGAGCGACCGGCTTTTTTTCACCGCCGGCGTTCAAACAATTGTGCTGACCCTTGCCGCGCTGGCCATCGAGTTCGCGCTGGGACTGGCTTTGGCGGTGCTGATCGATTCTCTGGCGCGCGGGCGGACGTTTTTTCGTACGGCGCTGCTGGTGCCGATGCTGCTGCCGCCCGTGGTGGCGGCGGTAGCGTGGAGGTTGATCTATAATCCGCAGTTCGGCGTGTTGAACGGAAGCTTGCGGCGGCTGGGTTTCGACACGTCGCATCTCACGTGGACCAGCGGCGAAGGGTCGGCGCTCGCTTCGGTGATTCTGGTGGACGTGTGGGAGTGGACGCCATTTTTATTTCTGCTGCTGTCGGCGGGGTTGCAGGCGATTCCGACGGAACCTCTGGAAGCGGCTCGCGTGGATGGCGCGGGGGCGTGGCGGATTTTCTGCGACGTGACGCTGCCGCTGCTGAAACCGACCATCGTGCTGGCGCTGCTGCTGCGGGGGATGGACCTGGTGCGGATTTTCGACCAGATTTTTATTTTGACGCAGGGGGGTCCGGGGACGGCGACGGAGACGGTGAGTTTGTACATCTACCGCACCGCGTTTCGCTTTTCGAATTTCGGATACGCGGCGGCGATGTCGTTTGTGCTGCTGGCGGCGACGCTTCTGTTTTCGCGCGGGTTGCTGAAAGCGATGAGGGCGCGATGAAGATTTTTCGGTATGGCGCGGCGGTGATCGCGGTGGTGATTGCGCTGGCGCCGGTGTATTGGCTGGTCACCATTTCGCTGAAGCGCGAAGTGGATCAGTTCGCGTATCCGCCGCAGTGGATCGGGTTCACGACGACGTTGGCGCATTACCGGGAGGCGTTCGCGGGCGGATCGTTTGCGGCATATTTCGAGAATTCGGTTTTCCTGGCGGCGATTTCGACCGTCGCGGCGCTGCTGGCCGGCGTGCCGGCGGCGTATGGGCTGGCTCGCTTTGAATGGCCGCGGAAATGGGACGAGCGCATCGGGGACTGGATTCTTTCGACGCGCATGCTGCCGCCGATTGTGACCATTGTGCCGTTGTTTCTGATGCTGCGCGAAGCCCGGCTGCTGAATTCGCTCAGCGGGCTGGCGATCGTTTATACCGGATTCAATCTGCCGTTCGTGGTGTGGATGATGCGCGGATTTTTCGAGGAAGTGCCGCGGGAGATTGAAGAAGCGGCGATGCTCGACGGAGAATCGCGGATGGGCGCGCTGCTGCGGATCGTGCTGCCGCTGGTGAAACCGGGGCTGGCGGCGACGGCGGTGTTTTGCCTGGTGGTCGCGTGGAATGAATTTTTATTCGCGCTGATTCTGACCGAAACGGACGCGGCGATGACGCTGCCGGTGGGCATCGCGTCGCACGTGACGCAGTATGAGATCCAATGGGGGGTGATGAGCGCTGCGGGGGTGGTGGCGATGATCCCGGTGCTGATTTTCGCCGCGGCGGCGCAGAAGTATCTGGTGCGGGGATTGTCGCTGGGGGCGGTGAAGGGGTGAGGAAAAGGAGTCAGGAGCCAGAATAAAAGGCCTCAAATGCTCGAACTTTCCGGCGTCACCAAAAAGTTCGGCTCGCGCGCGGCGGTGAGCGGCGTGTCGCTGGCGATCGGCGACGGCGAGTTTGTGGTGCTGCTGGGGCCGTCGGGATGCGGAAAAACGACGCTGATGCGGATGATCGCAGGGCTGGAATCGCCCGATGAAGGATCGATCCGGCTGGGCGGCGAGGAAATCACCGGGCGCGATCCGCGGGACCGCGATATCGCCATGGTGTTTCAAAGCTACGCGCTCTATCCGCACATGACCATCGCGCAGAATATCGGGTATCCGCTGCGGGTGCGCAAACGGGCGCAGCGCGAGATCGAGGCGGAGGTGAAACACGTCGCGGCGCGGCTGGGGTTGACGCCGCTGCTGGGAAATTTTCCGCGGCAGCTTTCCGGAGGCGAGCGGCAGCGGGTGGCGCTGGCTCGGGCGATTATCCGCCGGCCGAAGGCGTTTCTGATGGATGAGCCGCTGTCGAATCTGGATGCCCGGCTGCGCGTGGAGATGCGCGCGGAGCTGAAACATTTGCAGCACGAATTGCGCATCGTGACCATTTACGTCACGCACGATCAGGCCGAGGCGATGACGCTGGCGCATCGCATTGCGGTGATGCGCGAGGGAAAAATCCAGCAGTACGATACGCCGGCGAACGTGTATCACAAGCCGGTGAATACGTTCGTGGCGCAGTTTGTGGGCAGTCCGTCGATGAACCTGATCGCGAAAGGAGGCGAGACGCGGGGGGTGCGTCCGGAAGACGTGGAGCTGTCGCCCGCCGCGCGGCCGGATTTTTCGCCGGCGCGGGTGTACGTCAGCGAAGAGATGGGCAACGAGACGATCGTGGTGATTTCGGATGGCGCGACGCAGATCACGGCGCGGGCGCCCGCGGGGATCAGGCTCGACTTCGACGCGGAGGTGTGGTATCGCTTCCGGACCGGGAAAATTCACCGCTTCGACGCGTCGGGCAAGCGGCTGGACGATTGATCGAGTGTGGGGCAGGCTCTCGGGTAGTGCCTGAAATCTGCGTTGATCCTGAAACATGGAGAGCCCCCGCCATGACTGGCGGGGCTGTAGTACCCGTTATAGCCGCGTCAGTCATGGCGGGGGGCGCATCCCGAATCAACGCAGATTTCAGGCACTACCGGCTCTCGGGCTGAAAGCCTGCCCACAAGTTACAATCAATAATTGACCTGTCTCGAACACGCGCGCTGCTGGTTTGTCCGCTCCGGCATTCAGGATGCGGCCGGCGGCGTGGCGCGCTATTACCGCTCCGCCGAAAATCGCAACGCGCCGGTTTCCAACGAAATTACCGGCTACGCCGCCAGCGCGCTGGTCTATTTCGGCGACCTCGACGGCGCCCGGCGCGCGGCGTGCTACCTGCGCGACCGGGCCTGGAACGCCGAATCGCAGACGTTTCCGTTCGAGCCGGATTCGCCGCTGGCCTATTTTTTCGATGCCGGGATCATCGCGCGCGGTCTGCTGTCGGTGGCGCGCGCCACCGGCGACGATTCTTTCCGCGATGCGGCCCGCGACGCCGCGCTGTCGCTCGCGTTCGATTTTCTGGGCGAAAACGCGTTTCACCCGATCATTTCGCTGCCCGAAAAACAGCCCCTTGGGTATGAGCCGCGCTGGTCGCGCTCGCCGGGATGCTATCAATTGAAGGCGGCGCTCGCCTGGCGCGAGATCGGCGACGCGGACGCGAATCGTTTATTCGAATCGGCGCTGGGGCAAGCGCTCGCCACGCACCAAAATTTTCTCGACGAGCCGGATCGGGAAAAATTAATGGACCGGCTGCACGCCTACTGTTATTTTCTGGAAGGATTGCTCGGCGCCGCGGATCGCAGCGAGGCGCGCCCGGCGCTTCAGCAGGGCATCGATCGCGTGGCCGCGCTGCTGCGCGAAATTTCGCCGGAGTTCGAGCGCAGCGACGTGTGCGCGCAGCTTCTTCGCGTGCGCCTGATCGCGCATCACCAGCAGGGCATGCCGCTCGATGAAGCCGCGGCGCGTGAAGAAGCGCAACGCACCGCGTCTTATCAGAGCCACGAGGGCGACCCGCGCCTGCGCGGCGGCTTCTGGTTCGGAAAAAAACGCGGCGCGCTGCTGCCGTTCATGAATCCGGTTTCGACCGCGTTTGCCGCGCAGGCGCTGGCGCTGTGGGAGCAGCATTCAGCCGGCTCCTGGAATTTCACGCTCGACCAACTGATTTGAAACCCGCGGTAAAAGTTCTGTTTGCGTCCGGCTCGGAAGCCGCGGTCGCGCGCGCGCTCCGCGTCATGCGGAAAATCTTTCCGGAGCTGCCGCTGGTGGTGGTCTCCGAATTTCAACAGCCCGATTGCGAATGGATTCCCTACCACGTCAAACGCCGTTCCACGGAGAATCGCGCGCTGATTCGCTCCGCGCTCGCCGGCCGCAAAGTGCGCATCGGCGCGGTGATTCTGGAGCCGCGGACGCCGCACTGGCCGCTGCGCCTGATCGGATTCTCCCTCGCGCCGCTGTACTTCATGGCCTTCACCGAAAATGGCGAGCATTTCATGCTGCGCCCGCGCAGCGCCGCCACCATCGCGCGGCACCTGGCGTGGCGCGCGAAAAATTTCGTGCGCTGGCAGGTGAACCCGGGCGGCTGGATTCATAAGCAATACGAACGCGTCCGCGATCCGCGAAAATTCCGCCTGCCGATTTTCTACCGGCTGGCGATGCTGCGCGGCAAGCTGGTGCGCCGGCGGGCGCCGCTGGCGGTGCGCGTGACCGAATCGAAACCGCCGGGGATCTCCGTCGTGATCCCGTCGCGCAACGGCTTAAAGCTGCTGGACCGTTGTCTGCCGCGGATCTATGACGCCGATGAAATCATCGTGGTCGATAACGGCTCCGATGACGGCACCGCCGATTTTCTGCGCGCGGAGTTTCCCTCCGTGGTGGTGGAGCACAACGCCGAGCCGTTGTCTTTCGCGCGCGGCGTGAATCGCGGGATTCGCCGGGCGCGGTTCTCGCACGTCTGCCTGTTGAATAACGATATGATCGCCGAGCCGGGCTTTCTGCGCGCGCTGGGCGACGCGTTCGCCCGCGTTCCGGGCATTTTCGCGTCGACCGCGCAGATTTTTTTTCCGGAAGGCCGGCGCCGCGAGGAAACCGGGAAGACCGCGATGCCCGCCGCACGAGGGATCACCGATTTTCCGATTCGCTGCGAGGAGCCGCTCGAAGGCGAAGACTTGAGCTACGTGCTCTATGGCAGCGGCGGATGCACCTTGTATGACGCCGCCAAACTCGCCGCGCTCGGCGGATTCGATGAAGCGTACGATCCCGCTTACGTCGAGGATCTCGACGCCGGCGTGCGCGCGTGGCAGCAAGGCTGGCCGACGGTCTACGCGGCCAACGCGCGCGTGCTGCATCTGCATCGCGCCACCACGTCGCGCTATCTGAGTCCGGCGCAGCTCGACCGCGCGCTGGAATTTAATTTCATCCGCTATCTGGCGCGAACCGCCGGCGACGCGGCGCTGTGGCGCGAAAACGTGGTTCGCCTGAATCTGGAAAAAAAAGCCGACGCGCTGGCGTTCGCCGCGCGCCAGCCCGTGGTGGTTCACGATAACCGAAAATTTTTCGATCTGGTCACCGGCGACATCGCCGCATTTCCCGGCAAAGCCGCGTCGGGGAAACCGGTGGTGTTGGTGGTCAGCCCGTATTTGCCGTTTCCGCTGGCGCACGGCGCCGCGGTGCGCATTTACAACCTGATGCGCCGCAGCGCCACCGATTTCGACCAAGTGCTGATTTCTTTCGTCGAATCGCCGCGGCCGGTTCCGCAGGAACTGCGCGAAATCTGCGTCGAGGTGATCACCGTGCGCCGGCCCGGGACGCACGCGCTGCCGTCGACGGCGCGGCCGGACACGGTGGAGGAGTTCGATTCCCGTCCGTTTCACGCGGCCCTGAAACAGGCCGTAGCGAAATGGCGGCCACGCATCGCGCAGCTCGAATTTACGCAGATGGCGCAGTACGCAGACGATTGCGCGCCGGCGCGAACGATTCTGGTGGAGCACGATATCACCTACGATCTGTACGCGCAGATGCTCGCGCGGCAGGCCGATTGGGAAACCGAGCGGCAATATGAGCGCTGGGTGAATTTCGAACAACGCGCCTGGCGCGAAGTGGATCGCGTGGTGGTGATGTCGGAAAAAGACCGGGCGGTGGCGCCGGATTCGGTCACCATCGCCAACGGAGTGGACCTCGAGCGGTTTCAACCCTCCACCGATCCGCCGGAGCCGCGGCGCTTGCTGTTCATCGGATCTTTTGCGCATCGGCCAAACGTGCTCGCCGTGGAATTTTTTCTGAAGGAAGTCTGGCCTTTGTTGAAAGACGTAAAGCTGCACGTGATCGCCGGGCTGAATCACGAGCGCTTCTGGGACTTGCGCCATCCGCGCGTCGAAGTCGAAGGATTCGTGGCCGACGTTCGCGCCGCGTATCGCCAGGCGGCGGTGGTGATCGCGCCGCTGGTGGCCTCGGCGGGAACCAATATCAAGATCATGGAAGCGATGGCGATGGGCAAAGCGATCGTCGCGACTCCGGCCGGCGTGCACGGCCTGGAGGTCGCCGAAGATGTGGTGGTGGCGCGGACGCCGCAGGAAATCGCCAACGAAATCGCGCGCCTGCTGGATGCTCCGCAACAGCGGCTCGATCTGGAACGCCGCGCGCGGCAGACCGCGGAGCGTTGGTATGACTGGAACGTTATCGCGGAGGAGCAGAAGAAACTGTATCGCGAACTTCTTTCGCAGCCGCAGACGGGCGCCTGACACGAAAAAAGCTGATTTTAGGAGCCTAAAAAAAACGATTTTTTGACTGGCGACGCTGAAATCCACTTTGGGCGCCGCGGTCGTGGAGACGTTAAACGGACGGCGCGGGGCCCGACGACGAATCCGGTTAAACCCGGATCGACCACTTCGGGAACCGATCCGCGGCCGTTCATATATGGCGATTAAAAGACCCTGACGGCGGCGGCTTGTTTCGGCCTTTGAAACGCAAAATCCGCGAGGATCGCGCTGCTTGGACGGCAACTCCGAAGGGGATCGGGTTCTGCTCGAAAAATTTGTAAAAAAAACAGCGGACCGCGTGAGGGTTTTGACGCAAAAATCCCGCGTAACAGCCGTGAAGGAGCTTACCGGATGAAATACGCCTTTTCCGTTGTGGTTTGTTTGCTGGCGGCGAGCGCCGTCCGCGCCGGCTCGATTTACGATCCGACGGTGCTCGCCCAGCATCCGATTGCCTTTTTTCCGCTGAATGAAACCTCGGGAACCACGGCCAACAATCTCGCCGGCCCTCCCGATAATGTGAACGGGACTTACAACAACGTAACGCTCGGCATCGCCGGCGGACCCGACGGGAGCGGCGCCGGCTTCGACGGGACGAACAGCTTTATCGGTATCCCGTTTTACTCCGCGCTGGACGTGACCACGGCGTTCAGCATCGAAGCCTGGATCGATGTCACCGCCGCAAATGCGATGAATCTGGGTTCGATTTTCGCCATCAACCGGGCGACGGACGGCACCGGCCTTTCGTTATCCGTGGATGACGACAAGCTGCTGTTGGAGCTGAACAGTTCCGGCACAAATTATACGGAGTTCTCAGCCGGGGATGTGCCCTTCGGCGAATGGGCTGAGGTCGCGGTCACCTGGAGCAATACGGTGGACGGCGGCGCTCCACAGCTTTACATCGACGGCGTTTTAGTGGCGAACCAGGACACCAATACTTTTACGAATTCGCTGGTTCTGAGCTCGAGCCTGGGCGCGAACATCGGTGTCGAGTTCGCCAATGGGTTCGATGGCGGGCGTTATTTCAACGGGGATATCGAAGACGTCTCGTTTTACAACACGGTGCTGAGCGCGAACCAGATCGCCGCGGACTTTGCGGCGGGGGCGCCGGAACCGTCGTCGTTGTTGCTGGCCGGCGGCGGTTTGCTGCTGCTGTTCGCCGCGGCGCGGCTGGCGCCGCGTTTCCGGTAGTACGTTAACGCGACCCGCGGCTCGAACCAGACGCTTGAAAAATGCGCCTCACCGCGAATCGTGGAAAATGCTCTTCGGGATCATGGCGTGGACGCCTTTGGTGCCATCCACCAACTGGGTAATGTCGAAATCGACGGCGACGCTCGCCAGCGCGTAGGCTTCTTCGCGGGTCAGGTGTTTTTCCTCGACCAGAAAATCGATCGTCTCGATGCCGCAGATCCGCGCGGCCTGGGTCAGATCCTGGTCGATTCCCATGGTGATCCAGTAGGCCGGCGTTTCCGCGCGCGGCCATTTGAGATGCATGTCCTTGCGCAGCACAAACTGAAAAACTCCGGTGGCCGAGGTTTCCATCGCGGTGATGTCGATTTCGCCATTGCCCATACCGGCGTGGCCGTCGCCGACCTCGAACAACGCGCCCGGAGCGTGCACCGGAATGTACAGCGTGGTTCCGGCGACCAGTTCCTTGTTATCGAGATTGCCGGCGTGAATGCCCGGAGGCGCGCTGCTGATTTTTCCCATCGACGCCGGCGGCGCGACGCCCATGCTGCCGAAAAACGGATGCAGCGGAATGTCGATGCCGGGCGCAAAATGGGCGATCATCTTTTTGCGGTCGAGCGGAATGATGCGCGTGACGCGGTGCGGAAAAAGATCGGAAAGGAATCCGGCGGTGCTGTTGAAGGCGTAGTCGGCGCGCAGGTGAATCTGTTTGATACGCACTTCGAGCACGTCTCCAGGCTCGGCGCCTTCGATGGCGATGGGCCCGGTGAGCGGATGGCCGCCGGGACCGCGCATTTCGCGTGGAATTTCCTTGTAATTGCGCAGAATATCCGGCTCGATCTGCTCTTCTTTCATGCCCGCGCGTTCGAGCGTCTGCGGATTGGCGACCGAAACGCAATCGACCGTTACGGTGTCGCCGGATTTGACGGTCAGCACCGGTTTCGCCTCCGACCAGTAATATCCCCAGGCGATATGGTCGGGCGTGGAGGTCAGGTGATAATCGGCCGCGCGAAGGGTCACGGCCAGGATGCACGCGAGAAGAACGCGAATCATCTCGCTATGGTGCCACAATCTCGCGGAGCGGCGTAAGCCAGGTGCGCCAGTTCGGCCCCCGATTGTGCGTTTCTCAATTTAGGAGTACAGTGTTCGGATACGGAGGGAAAAGGAAATGGCATTCTGCGCAAACTGTGGATCGCAAGTCGAGGGACGATTCTGCGGCAAATGCGGAGCGGTGGTGGCGGCCGAGGCGGGCGGAGTCAACGTGCCGCCGGCGGCGGCGGCTCCGGTGCAATCGGCCGGGATGACGGAAAACGTCGCGGCGGCGTTGTGCTACCTGCTCACCTGGCTGACGGGGATCTTGTTCCTGGTGATTCCGCCGTATAACACCAATAAGACCATCCGTTTTCACGCGTTTCAGTCGATCTTTTTCGGGGTCGCCTGGATCGCGCTGTGGATCGTCATCAGCATCTTCAGCACGGCCATGGCTTTTGTCGGCCTGTTCTTCCTGTTCAGCGCGCTGCACCTGCTGCTGCTGCTGGTGTTCTTCGTGATGTGGGCCGCGTTGATGTACAAAGCCTACAACAACGAGAAATGGGTGCTGCCGTTGATCGGTCCGCTGGCGGAAAAGCAGGCGTAGCCGAATCGGGGCCCGGCGCGTCAAACTGGATAAGTGCAAGTATCACCGGTTTCGTGTGCCCGCACGTCGGCGGGCGTCTTGTTTCTATTAGGCGCGTGCGGATTGTCCGCGCAGCCGCGCGTCGGCGTGATCGATTTTTACGGATTGCAGCACGTTACCGAGGCGCAGGTTCGCGCCGAGCTGGGGGTGCGCGAAGGCGATCCGCTGCCGCGCTCCAAAGGCGACACCGAAGGACGCCTGGATCAGATTCCGGGGGTGGTTGAATCGCACCTCGAAGCGGTGTGCTGCGACGACGGCAAGATGATTCTGTACGTCGGCATCGAGGAACGCGGGGCACACCACTTTGAGACTCGCGACCCACCGGACACCGACGCCGATCTTCCCGTGGAGGTGACCAACGCCTACAAACGGTTCCTGGCGGCGTCGGAGCTGGCTTCGCGCTATGGGCAAAACAAGGAAGACTTGACGCAGGGTCACGCGCTTTCGCAGAATCCGGAAGAGCGCGAGGTGCAGCAGGAATTTCCGGCGATCGTCACGCGCTACATCGGCGATCTGCGCCACACGCTGCACGATTCGAGCGATGAAGAACAGCGCGCGATTGCGGTGTATGTGCTCGCGTATGCGCGGCAAAAGCTCGATATCATCAACGATTTGCAATACGCGCTGAAGGACGACGATCCGGGCGTGCGGCTGAACGCGGTGCACGCGCTGAAGGCGCTGGCGGTTTATGCGCAACTGCATCCGGAAGCGGGCGTGAAAATTGAGCCGACATGGCTGATCGAGATGCTCAATTCGCTGTCGTGGCAGGATCGCACGGAGGCGCTGGACGTGCTGAGCATTCTGGCGGCGAAGGCGGATCCGGATACGCTTCAGGAGATTCGCGATCGCGGCCTCGAGGCGCTGGTGGAGATGGCGCGGTGGAAAACGCTGGCGCACGCGCTGCCGGCGTACCTGATGCTCGGCAAGATCGCCGGGATGCCGGACGCGGAGGTGCAGGCGGCGTGGACGCGCGGCGACCGGGAATCGGTAATCCAGATGGCGATGGGTCCGAAGAAGAGGAAGTGAGTGGGGCAGGCCCCCGGCCTGCGGCGTGCGCATCGCGCGCCTCTTCTGGACCAAACAAGCGGGTCGACCGAAAAAGCGGGCCAGGGGCGCCCAGGAACTCGCGGCGATTCACATGCATGGAAGAGGCGGCCTGAGAGGCCGCCGCAGGCTGGGAGCCTGCCCCACCCTGAATGCTAATTTTCCACGGGCGATTTCAAAATATGATCGACCACCAGAACCTCCAGCGGAGCTTTGCCGGGGCTCAGCAGTAATCCCAGTTTGCGTAAGCCGCCGTAGAGTGAATCGTCGCTCGCACCGTCGAGCAGGCGCAGCGCTGGCGGCGGCAATTGCACGCCGGCGCTCACCGCGGATTGAATCAGCATGGTGCGGTAATCCTCCGGGGTTACTTCGAGCGAAAGGTCGTAGGAGCCGGTCAGACTGGTGCGGTCCACCACCGGACGATCCACGAATCGCGAAAGAGTATCGGCGAAATTCGCCATGGTGACTTTTGTCGCCGTCAGTTTGCCGGCGGCGAAACTGAAAGTCGAGCCGTGGCCGAAATTGAGCGACACACCGCCGCTGCTTCCGGCGGCCGATACGTTGGTGGCGCCGGGCGCGGCGTCGGGATCCGGCGCGGATTCCTTCAGGTTGACGCCGCTCGGCGACGCGGTCAGCGCGTAGACGGGAAAATCCTTGGTTTCGCGGTGAACTTTCATTTCGAAGCGGCTGGCCAGCAGCGATTGCAGCATGGCGGGCACCTGTTCGCGCGAGGCGCCTTCGGGCAGCTTGGCGTCGATGTTAAAACGCCCGGAAAGCGCGTCCGGACCGGTCACCTGATAAAGCTTCACGCGATAAGCGATGCGAACATAATCGCGCAGGGAAAGATCGGCGATGTGGACCTGCGCTCCGTCCACGTGAACGCCGACCGTGACTTGATCGACCGCTCCTTTCGAGGGTTTCACGGAGGCCACTTCAAACTCGAGCCTGGCCGGGGATTGGGCCTGAGCCGCCGCGGCCAGGAAAAAGACAAGAGGAATGGCGGTGAGTCTCATAAAACCCTTTATACGACACGGCGCCAGGCGATGTTCAGGCGAGGTTCATTGCGTTATGCTGAAACTTGGACCCGCACCGCGCCGAGCGCGTCTCGGAAAGCATTCGCGAAGAACTCGAAGAACTGATTGGCTATGAAATGTCGGATCCGCGCGTCGGATCGGCGACGGTGAGCGAGGTGCACCTTTCGCCGGATTTTCGCCATGCGCACGTCTCCCTTCTGCTGCACGGGACGGCCGAGGAGCAGAGCGCCACGCTCGATGCGATCAATCACGCCAAACAATTCCTGCGTCATCAGTTAGCGGAACGATTACAGCTATTCCGCACGCCCGATCTGCACTTTGAGGCGGCGCTTCCGGCGTCGCTCGGGGGCAAAGTTCCGGAGATTCTGAAGCGAATCCGGCGGGGTCGACCGAGAGAGGAACGGCGCGATGAGCAACGCGATGAAAAAAAATCAATTTCGTGAAACGTGATGTGCTAAGTTTGTTCTTGGGGCGCAACTGGCCTTGGCCGTTTTGAGCACCGTCTGCCCCGATTCTCGCGTCTTCCACGGGAAGACTTTTAACACTCGGGAGTAACTTGATGCGCGTGGCGACAATGAACAGCCGCTTTCTCGACGCCTGCCGACGCCGGCCGACCGATGTTCGCCCGGTCTGGTTCATGCGGCAGGCCGGGCGCTATATGAAGCAGTACCGGGAGATTCGCGCCAAACACACGATTCTCGAAATCTGCAAGCGCCCGGATCTGGCGGCGCAGGTCACGCTGCAACCGGTGGAAATTCTGGACGTGGACGCGGCGATTATTTTCGCCGATCTGCTGCTTCCGGTCGAGCCCATGGGATTGAAGCTGAAATTCGTCACCGGGGAAGGTCCGGTGATCGGGAATCCGGTGCGCAATTCGAGCGATATCGACAGCCTGTCGATCTCGAACACCGACGATCTGGGCTACGTCGGCGAGGCGATTCAGCTGGTGGTGAAGGCGCTGGCCGGGCGCGTGCCGGTGATCGGATTTGTCGGCGCGCCGTTCACCATGGCCAGCTATATGATCGAAGGCGGGCCGTCGCGCAATTTCATTCGCACCAAGCAGATGATGTATCGCGATGAGACGCTGTGGCGGCGGCTGATGGGCAAGCTGGTAGACGTGCTGGGCTCCTTCGGCGTGTTGCAGGTGTCGGCGGGCGCGCGGATTATTCAGGTGTTCGATAGCTGGGTGGGCGCGCTTGGTCCGGACGATTATGTGCGCTTCGTTGCGCCTTATAGCCGGGCGCTGATTGAGCGAGTACGCGCAGCGGGCGTGCCGGTGATCCACTTCGGAACCGGCGCGGCGGGGTTTTTCCGCGAACTGCACGCGGCCGGCGGCGACGTGATGGGCGTGGATTGGCGGGTCAACATCGATCAGGCGTGGATGGACATCAGCTATCGCAGCGCGGTGCAGGGAAATTTGGACCCCGCCGTGCTCTTCTCGTCATTGCCGGAGTTGCGGATGCGGGTTCACGAATTGCTGAAGCGCACCGGCTCGCGGCCCGGGCACATTTTTAATCTGGGCCACGGAATCCTGCCGGAAACGCCGGTGGAGAACGTGAAGGCGTGTGTCGATTTTGTCCGCGAATTTAAACCGTAGCGTCATCCCGTCACTAGGATTTTTTTGTGGGGTAGGCCTGCGGCGGCCGCTCAGACGCTTTAACAGCGGGGCTGAGAGCCCCGCGCAGGCCGGGGGCCTGCCCCACAAGACCACGCGCACGGGTTGGACTCTCTACGCTGGGGTTGAGTGAGATGACTACTTCATCCGTGGTCGAGCTGAAGATAACACCACTTTCCTATTTGTCACGCGCCCTCTACGTCAAGGCCGGAATGTGAAAAATGGAGCCTAAACGGGTTGTCATTGTCGGAGGCGGTATTGCCGGCCTTTCGGCAGCCTACGATCTGACGCGGGCCGGCATTGAAACCACCATTTATGAAAAACGTCTGCGATTGGGCGGCGTCATCGAGACCTGCCGCGTCGAAAACTGCACCATCGATAACGGGCCCGACAGTTTTATTTCGGCCAAGCCGGAAGCGCTGGCGCTGATCAAAGAATTGGGGCTCGGCGAGGAAGTGATCGGATCGAACGATCATCAGCGCACCACCTACATTTTGAAAAAAGGCCGGTTGATCGCGCTGCCCGAAGGCGTGATGATGATCGTGCCGTCGAAAATCATGCCGATGGTGAAATCGCCGCTGCTGAGCTGGGCGACGAAATTTCGCATGGGTTTCGAATTGCTGCGCCGGCCGGGCATTTCGAGGGACCGCAGCGTGGCCGAGTTTGTGGTCGATCATTTTGGGCAGGAGACGCTCGATTATCTGGCCGAGCCGCTGCTCTCCGGCGTCTACGGCGGCGATCCGGCCGAGTTGAGCATCGCCAGCGTGCTGCCGCGATTTCTTGAAATGGAGGCGAAATTCGGCAGCCTGGGCCGCGCCGTTATGAGCGCAAAGCGGCCGCCGTCGGGAGGGTCGCTGTTCCGCAGTTTGAAGAATGGCATGAGCACGGTGGTGGACGCGTTGTCGAAAGGATTGACCGTCCGCCACGAAGAGGTGGAGACGATCGAAAAAGGTTTCCGGGTGCGCGCGGGCGGGGATTGGATCGACGCCGATCGCGTGATTCTGGCGTGCCCGGCGTGGTCGACCGCGAAGGTCATTGAAGGGATGGATGGCGAACTGGCGCGGCGCTTGAACGAGATTCCGTACAGCTCCTCGCTCACGCTCTCGCTGATTTATCGCGATTCCGAGTTCGACGGCCAACGCGCCGGATTCGGGTTCCTGGTCCCCCAACGCGAGCGGCAGCGGATGGCTGCGTGCACTTTCGTCGGCACAAAATTTCCGTTCCGCGCGCCGGAGAATCGAATCATTTTGCGGTGCTTCTTCGGCGGCTCGGGGGATGAAGCGATTCTTTCGGAACCGGACGAAACGCTGTTGAAAATCGCGCGGGATGAGCTGAAACGCATTCTGGGACTGACGGCCGCGCCGATTCATCATTCGATTTCGCGCTGGCCGCGGTCGATGGCGCAGTACACCGTCGGTCATCAGACGCGAGAGAAAGAGATCCGGGAGCGGGCCGCCAAAATCCCGGGATTGCATCTTGCCGGGAACGGCTATACCGGCATCGGCATTCCCGATTGCATCCGGATGGGCCGCGCGGCCGCGACGGCGATCGTGCAGGGATGAAGAACGCTGAGCTGCGTCCCTGACGGGCGCGGCGTCAGAAGAAAGGCGTTACCCGGACTCCGGACTGCCGGCGTCTGACTCCTTCAGCAACACCTGTTCCCCCATCGCCCGCCGCAACGCCTCGATGCCTTCACCGGTAACGCTCGAAATTTTATAAAAGGGCAGATGGCGCTCCTGCGCCAGGCGTTCAAGCGAAGCGATGCGCGCGGGATCCTGCGCGATATCGAGTTTCGTGGCGACCACGATCATCGGTTTTTCGACCAGCGCCGCGGAGAAACTGGCGAGCTCGCGCATGACGACGTCGAAATCCTCCAACGGATCGCGGCCGCTGGCTTCGGAAACGTCGATCAGGTGGGCCAGCAGACGCGTGCGCTCGATGTGCTTCAGAAACTGCGTGCCGAGCCCGTGGCCGAGATGCGCGCCTTCGATCAGCCCGGGAATATCGGCGACCACATAGCTGCGATCGTCATCGGTGCGGACCACGCCGAGGTTCGGCTCCAGCGTGGTGAAGGGATAATCGGCGATCTTCGGCCGCGCGGCGGAGATGCGCGAAATCAGCGTCGATTTTCCGGCGTTGGGAAACCCGACCAGGCCGACGTCGGCGAGAAGTTTTAGCTCGAGGCGCAGGCGGCGTTCTTCGCCGGGCTTACCCTCTTCATGCTCGGTCGGCGCCTGATGAGTGGCGGTCGCGAAACGGGCGTTGCCGCGTCCGCCGCGACCGCCGTGGGCGACGATGAAACGATCGCCGGCGGTGGTAAAATCGTGCAGCAATTCGCCGGTGTCGGCATCGTAGACGACGGTTCCGACGGGAGTGGGCACGTCGATCGATTCCCCGTCGCGCCCGGTTCGGTTGCTGCCTTCGCCGTGACGGCCGCGCTGGGCTTTGTGTTCGGGATTAAAACGGAAATGAAGAAGAGTGTTGTAATGCTCGCTGGCGACCAGTGCGACATCGCCGCCGCGTCCGCCGTCGCCGCCGCTCGGTCCGCCGCGGGGGACGTATTTTTCACGGCGGAAGGCAAGACAGCCGTTGCCGCCGTTGCCGGCTTTCACGTAAATTCGGACTTCGTCTATGAACATGGGTAGGGCAGGCCGACCGGACAACCGACGGTTGGCCGCTCCCTGTGGCCGCGGTTCGCGTCGCTACAGCGGTGGAGGCAGGGCTTACTCGGCGGGCTTGATGCTGACGAATTTTCCGAAGCGTCCGCGATCGCGAAATTCGATGACGCCGCTCACCTTGGCAAACAGCGTATCGTCCTTGCCGAGGCCGACGTTGTCGCCGGGCTTGATGCGCGTGCCGCGCTGGCGCACGATGATCGATCCTCCGGGAACGAGTTGCCCGCCGAAGGCCTTCACGCCGAGCCGCTGCGAATTGGAATCGCGGCCGTTTTTGGAGCTGCCTAATCCTTTTTTATGTGCCATTGTCGATGACTCCTAGGCGACGATATCGCTGACCGTGACGCGCGTGAAATTCTGGCGATGACCGATGGTCCGCTTGTACTGTTTTTTGCGCTTGAATTTGAACACCAGCGTCTTTTCGCCGCGGCCGTGCGCGACGATGGTGCCCTTCACGCGAACGCCTCCGGCATCCGCGCCGACGCGCACCGAATCGCCGTCGACCACGGCGAGCACGCGGCCGAGCTCGATTTCGCTGCCGACCTCGCCCGCCAGCGTTTCCACTTCCACCGATTCGCCCGGCGCGACGCGATACTGTTTTCCGCCCGTTTCGATCACTGCGTACATAACTCAAAACCCTTCGAGATTTGGATTTCTTCGACTGGTCGCGCTGCGGCGACCGAAGATCAGAAATTTCAGGATACTACAGGCCGGAGCGCATTCGCAAAAGCAGGTAGCGCCTGAAATCTGCGTTGATCCTGAAGCATGGAGAACCCCCGCCATGACTGGCGGGGCTGTGGTACCCGTTATAGCCCCAGCCAGTCAACCCCGGCACTGCCGGGGCTTTCGAAACGATTGACGGGTTAGTCTACTTGTTCTCCTTGGGCGGCGGGGCGGGCGGCAGCAGGGTCGGCTTCGGCGGAGTTGTGCCGAAATAGGCGTCGTTGAAGGTCACCGCCGATTTGCTCTTGAGGTCGGCCAAGGCTTTCTGCGATAGTTGCTGGCGCAGCCGCTGCTCGATCTGGGTCCGTACTTCGCCGAACGGCTTGGCTTCGTGCGAGTCGACCAGAATCAAATGATAGCCGAACTTGGTTTTCACCGGTTCGGTGATCTTGCCGACTTCGGCATCGAAGGCCGCTTTCTCAAACTCGGGAACCATGCGGCCGCGGGTGAACGCGCCCAGCTCGCCGCCGTGAGTGGCGTTGCCGGCATCGTCGGAATTTTCCTTGGCCATTTCGGCGAAATCCGCTCCGCCCAGAATCTTGGTCCGAATCTCCTGCGCCTTGGCCAGCGCTTCTTCCTCGGTCAGGTCCTTTTCGTCTTTCTTGAGCGGCACCGACGATCCCTTGAAGCGGATCAGAATATGGCGCGCCTTGACCTCGTCAAATTCGCTCTTGTGCGAATTGTAGTAGGCCAGCTCGTCGCCGTCGGTCGGTTTGGCCAGCTCCTCCATCACGCTTTGCGCCAGCACCTGGTCGGTCTGAATGGCGATGCGGGTTTTCACCACCTCGCTCTGATCGAGCCTCCGCGCGCGCGCTTCCTGGACCAGCATGGTCAATTCGGCATAGTTCTCCGCCAGCTTTTTCTTGGCCGCGGGGGTTTGTAACTGCGCGCGCTGCTGATCGCTGAGCGTGGACAGCAGTTGCTCAAACTGCGACTTGGTGATCTTTTGATCGCCGACCGTCATGACCACGGGATCGGCAGCGTTGGACGGAGCGGACTGCGGGGCCTGTCCGAACGCGAGTCCGGCGGCGAGCAGCGGGAGAATGCATTTCATATGGTCAGGATACCGCGATGATATGCTGGATAACCAATGCCAAGGATCTTTTTTTCTGTGAGCCTGCTGGTTTTAACGGGCCTGGCGCGCGGCGAACAGGCGTATACCATCTACGATCTTCAGCCGCCGTCCACGCATTCGTTCGACATTATTTATGACGTTTCGAGCGACCGCGCGGGGGCCCGCTATTTCTTCAATCCGATCCGCAAAGGATCGGTTTCGAGCAAGGAATCGGTGACCGACCGGTACACCGGAAAGCCCCTGGAATTCTCCGAGGTGGACGCCAGCGTGGCGCGAGCGTCGGGACTGGTGCGCGGCAAGATCGATGACGATCAGCGATATATTCGCGTGACCTTTCTGCACCCGGTGCCGAAAAACGGCGAAGTGCGCATCCGCATTATCAAAACCTACACCGATCCGCCGTCGTATTTCGAAAAAGACAATACGCTGGTGTTTGATCGTCCGCTGGGTATCAAACGCAACGTGGTGATCCTGCCGCGCGGTTATGAACTGACCGGCTGCGCGTCGCCGGCGATTGTTTCGACCGACGCGGACGGGCGCGTTCGGGTGAGTTTTTTGAATGATCGCGACGACCAGCTGCCGGTGAAGATCATCGGACGGAGGATGCCATGAATCGCGCGATCCTGTGCTTGATTCCGGCGCTCGCGCTGGCGCAGTTTCATCGGGCCGAGCAGGACCGGGAGATCCGCTACTGGCTGCTCGATCCGGCGACGAATTCTTTTCGTATCTCGCACGATTTTACGGTGGACCGCGTGGGCCAGGCGTCGGTGCACAGCTTCGTGCGCAAAGGCAGCGAGGTTTCGCCGGATTCGAAAATCACGCTGCTCGACACGGGTGAGCCGCTGCCTACGCACCTGGTGACGGGAAAACAGGTGAACGAACTGGGCTATTATCGCGAAAAATATCCGGACGATATGGTGGTGGTGCAGGGCGATTTGCCGAAGGCGGTGGCCGAGGGGCAATCGGTGCGGGTGCGCGTGGAAGAAACCTACGTCGATCCGGTGGGATACAAAATGGACGGCAACGAGCTGGTGTGGACGCGCACGCTGGGGCGTCCGCTGAATTTCGTTTCGCTGCCGGAGGGATGGATGCTGTCAAGCGTGAATACTCCGGCGGTGGTTACGCTGGACCCGCAGGGCCGGGTGACGCTGCGGTTTACCAATACGCATCCGGGGGATCTGGCGATAACCATCCGGGCGCGGCGGCGTGGACCCAAGTAAGCGACCCCCGCCATAACTGGCGGGGCTGTATCTTTAATCCACATAGCGATTAGGAAGACATTGCCTGGCGCGAGGCAGTTCGCGTATTCTGCCGACATGATCAAAGCGATTAAATTTGCCTCGATTCCGGTGCGCGACCAGGATCGGGCGCTCGAGTTTTACACGAAAAAGATGGGATTCCAGATCGTCACCGATCAGCCGTTCAACGGCCAACAGCGCTGGATCGAGCTGAGCATTCCCGGCGCGAAAACCGGAATCACGCTATTTACGCCGCCCGGATACGAGGATCGGATCGGCACCTTCACCGGCATTTCCTTCGAATGCGACGACGTCGAGAAAACCTACCAGGATCTTGCGGTCAAAGGCGTTGAATTTGCCGCGCCGCCCAAGAAAGAATCCTGGGGCACGTCGGCGATTTTCAAAGACCCGGACGGGAATCAGTTCGTGTTATCGAGCAGGTAAACTGGCCTTGGTGGCCGGGATCGTTCTGGACGATTACATACTCGACGTTTTAATGCGGGATTTGGTGGGGCACGATAAATCGCCGTCGGCGTTTCTGGTTTATCTGCATCTATGGGGCGCGACCCTGGGGCGCGGAGCCGAATCCGCGGCGCTGAGCCATCAGCAGATGGCCGATTCTACCGGGCTTTCAAAAAGCGCCGTGCAATCGGGCGTGCGGATTCTGCTGCGACGGCGGTTGATTCTTTCGAAAAAAATACCGTGACCAGCACGCCGGAGTACCGCGTTCAGAGACCGTGGCTCCGCCGGTGAACGGTGTTACGTTGGTAGTCTGATGCGAATCATGAAGCGTGTTGCCGTCCTCGGAGCCGGCACAATGGGGTCCCGTATCGCCGCGCATTTCGCCAATGCCGGCATTCCTTCGACGCTGCTGGATGTTTCGACCACGCTGGCCGCGAAGGGCGTCGAAAACGCGGCCAGGCAGCGGCCCGGCGGATTTTTTCTCGATTCCGCGGCATCGCTGATTGCCACGGGGAATCTCGAAAATGATTTAAACAAAATTGGCGATTGCGATTGGATCATCGAGGCGGTGGTCGAGAATCTGGAAATCAAGCGCTCGTTGTGGAAGAAGGTCGAAGCGCTGCGCAAGGCGGATTCGATCGTTTCGACGAACACCAGCGGAATCCCGCTGCGCGAGATTTCCGAAGGGTTTTCGCACGATTTTCGACGGCATTTTCTGGGGACGCATTTTTTCAATCCGCCGCGCTATTTGCACCTGCTCGAATTGATTCCGGGCGCGGATACCGACCCGGAAATTGTCGCGTTCGTCGCGAATTTCGCAGACAAACGGCTGGGCAAGGGCGTGGTGCCGTGCAAGGATACGCCGAATTTTATCGCCAATCGCATCGGCAGCTTTTTCGGCGGAACCATCGCGAAAATCACCGCGGAAGGCGGCTACACGGTGGAAGAAGTGGACGCGATCACCGGGCCGCTAATCGGGTTGCCGAATAGCGCGAGTTTCCGTCTGCTCGATATTGTCGGTCTCGATGTGTGGGCCTTTGTCGGGACGAATCTTTATCACGCGGTTCCCGGGGATCGATGGCGCGATCGCTATCTGATGACCGACGCGCAGAAAAAAATGATCGAGCGCGGATGGCTGGGGGAAAAGTCGGGGCAGGGGTTTTATCGGCGCGTCGGCAAAGAAAAAGAGATTCACGCGATCGACTTGAACACGCTCGAATATCATCCGGCGGCGAAGGTTCGGTTTCCGTCGGCGGATGCGGCGCGGAATATCGAGGATCTGGGCGAGCGGTTGCGAGTGCTGGTGAAGGGCGAAGATCGCGTGGGGTCGTTTCTGTGGCCGCTTTATCGGGACCTGTTTTTGTATTCGGCGGAGATGGTGCCGGAAATTTCGGATCGGATTGTGGAGATCGATCGGGCGATGCGTTGGGGCTACGCGCATAAGCTGGGCCCGTTCGAGTTGTGGGACGCGCTCGGATTGGAAGATGTTTGCCGGCGGATCGAATCGGAAAAACGCGAGCTGCCGGAAAATATTCAGAAGATGCGGCGCGCGGGTGGGGCGTCGCTGTATCGCGCGGCGGATTCGGCGGGCAATCCGGGAACGGAATATTTTGATCTGCCCTGCACGCGTTATGCGCGGCTGGAGGAGCGGCCGGGGATCGTTTCGCTGAGTGAGGTGAAACGCGCGCGGGGCGTGGTGAAACGAAACGCGGGAGCTTCGCTGGTCGATTTGGGCGACGGCGTTCTGTGCGTCGAGTTTCACAGCAAGATGAATGCGCTCGGCGAAGATCAGATGGGGATGCTTTACGCCGGCATCGAAGAAACACAGAAAAATTTCGAGGCGATGATTGTCGCCAATCAGGGCGAAAATTTCAGCGCCGGCGCGAACCTGATGCTGGTGCTGCTGGCCGCGCAGGAGGGCGAATGGGACGATCTGAATCTCG
The DNA here is from genome assembly GCA_035507655.1 of Bryobacteraceae bacterium. Classification (GTDB taxonomy): domain Bacteria; phylum Acidobacteriota; class Terriglobia; order Bryobacterales; family Bryobacteraceae; genus Palsa-187. The sequence continues at coordinate 56,238 of DATJNW010000108.1, forward strand.
CGATCCAGCGTTTCCAGCAGGTCAATATGGCATTGAAATATGCGGCGAAGCCGGTGGTGGCGGCGCCGTTTGCGCGGGC